>UBJO01000025.1 GCA_900465665.1 Hyphomicrobiales bacterium | reverse complement strand
TACCGGCAGACTGGCGTGTAAGAGATCCGCCAGCAGCGCCGCCAGCGTGTGGCGGCGTAGTTGAACTTGATTCGTTTGCCAAGCGACCCTCCACGCCCGGCCGATGGCCGGGTCCAAATCAGCTTAGCCGAGAGGGTCGGCCTTCGGCCGGCCCCCCAGGGCCAAGATAGCCCGTGATCTCGGGCCGTAAATGCGGCGATGGCCCGATTCGGGCCCTTTGGCACAATAACGGAATGCGAGCTTTCCTCGTATGGCTCTTCCACGCGTACCGGCGAGTGCTCGGTCCCCACGCTCAGGATTCGTTAAATCAGAGCCAGAAGACGCCGGCGGCTGCGATGCATATGCTCGAGCAAAAATTGTGAGCGCACCTGTCGTATCGGGTGTGAATACTGCGCCAGTCCTTGAGCCTGCCAAACATGTTCTCGATCCTGTGGCATTTTTTGTAAAGTGTCGGATCGTGTGGAATCGGCACTTTTCGATTGGCCCGCGATGGAATGCAGGCCGTTATTTTTCGTTGCGCCAACGCATCTCGAAACCAGTCAGCGTCATATCCCTTGTCGGCTAAAATCGTCTTAGCCTTAGGAAAGCATGCAGCATCAGCGCGGCGGCTTTGTGGTCACTCATCTGCCCTTCGCTCAGAAGCAGGATCAGTGGTCGACCGTGACTATCGCAGACAGCATGCAGCTTAGAGTTCAACCCGCCCTAGTCTGTCCAATACGTCGGGGAACATTGCCTTTTTTAGCAGACAGGCTGCGGTACGGTGTTTTTTTCAAATGTATAGCATCGATCATAAAGTGCGCAGGCTTGCCCCGTTTGGCCGTCGGTTTGGCCAGGATGCGATTAAACACGCCAAGCCTGCTCCACCATGAGGCGATCATAGATCGTCTTGTGCGGCCCATATTTCTTGGGAACATCACGGCACCGCAAACCATTACGCAAAAGACGATGCCTCTCAAGACAAGCCTGTCGTCGACGCGAGGAACGCCATGGGATAGCGGAAGATATGGCTCGATACGGCGCATTTCCGATTTTGATAACAACATCAAATCACTCATGGCGGTCCGTTCAACTCAAATCAACCGAAACTTAATAACGCACGCCGTAATTCAATAGGTCCCGAGCTGGATCCCCCCGAAGTGATTGGCGATGTATTCGTGCCGCACAGGGTTCACGACATATTGTATCGCCGGATGATTTTTTTCGCGTCGCAGCATGAATTCGCGAACAAGTGATTGCCATATCGAATGTATTTAATCATTGTGAGTATGAGCTTTAACTTATAATCCAGCCGCAAAGGTGATGGATTTGGTGAGTAACGCATCACAAGAACAGGCGAAGGTGCCGTTGCGGAACAATATCCGCAGATCCGTCTTTTCATTATTCTTCCTGATCCTGCCGTGCCTCGCGGTCGCGGCGATATTTCTGGGCGATCTTCAGCGGTTCGAAGGCCATCTCGGAAATCAAATCTTCGGCGAACCGCCACAGCCGCCGACGATTGTCGAGCCGTTAGCGACCTCCACGCTGCCTCCGGCGCAATCGGTGGTGATTCCCGTTCGCCTGATCGACCCCCCGGAACCCGACGTGGCGGCTCAGTTCCTGCGCATGTGGCGGGTCTCCGGGCCGACCGTTTGCAAGGCGCTTCGCGATGCCGGTATCGAGACAAGCGAATGGCGCGCGCCTTCGATGCGCAGCACCAGCCACGAGTGCTATTTCCAGCGCATATACAAAAAGAACGACGTTCGGCCACTGAACTCGGTATTCGTGAGGGTCAAAGGCAATGCCAGCGGCGACATCGTGGAAATCCGAGGAAGGCTTGTCGGCCCGCCGACAGACGCCGAGGGGCGGCTGGACGCCGGTCACATGAAAATATTCGAAACCCTGGTCAGGCAGGCGGGGTGGAGTGATTTCCAGGACGCGCTGGCGCCCATACGCAGTCTTCGCGATTTCGAGAATGAGCGGTTCGGCGCCTATTTCAGCTTCCGGCGCGATACCGAGAGCCAGGATAGCTTCAATTTCATGCTTGTCGTTGCCGCCGGTTCCGGTCCGCAGATGCGCACCAAGGCCTATTTCTCGCCGGAGCGATGGGTCGAGGCGCCTGATCCGCGCATTGCCGAACTATCCTTGCCGATCAGCCAGTCGGCATCGAAGCAAGGTGTCTATCATCCGCAAGGCATGGCATCCCGCTGACCGATAACGCGCTATGAGCCGCAGATCGCCCGCATCATCCGCACGATCGCCTGATCAAGCGCCGGATCAACGGGCAAGCGCTGCGACGACAGCTTGGCGATAACCGTTTCGCTCGCCGGATGCACCCAGATCCACTGGCCGTGAATGCCGATCGCCGCCAGCTCGCCGGTGCCCGTCTCGTACCAGTAATTGCGATAGCTGCCCTCCGGAAACAGCTCCAGCTGATCGCCGTTCTTCCACGCTTCGCGACGCTTGCGCGACCAGAGGTCGGTAATGAAGTCGGCCGAAACGATCTCGCCGCCGCGCCTGCGGACAAGGTCGCCCACCAAGGCAAGGTCGCGCGCGGTGGCTGAAATACCGCCCGCCGCGCGCGCGGTGCCGATACGGTCGACCGTGACCATGGCGTCCGATTTCGCTCCTACGGCCTTCCACAGATATTCGCTGATCAACGATGCGAACCGCGCGCCGGCTGCCCGCTCGAGAACGATCCCGGCAAGGTCAGTGTTTGGTGAACGATAGGCGTGCCGCTCCCCGTGTGATCCGGCACCCTTGCCGATGCCGCAGATGAACGTCTTCAGATCCGGTGTGGGATCGCCAGGCTTTTCAGGGTTCCATCCGGTGGAGCGACGGTAGCGCTCGAAACCACCTGAGGTGTCGAGATAGCTCTCCACGAAATCGACACTGATCTCCATGTCGAACAGCTGCTGCACCGTTGCGTCGGCATAGGCCGAACCGGCGACCTCGGGCACGAAGTAGCTGATCGGTGCTTCAAAGGAAAGAACGCCCTTATCCGCAAGGATGCCGGCAAGCAGCCCTGTCAGCGACTTGGAGACAGAGAATATGATGTGGGCGCAGGATGGATCGGAGTGCGGCGCCGACCAGTCGGCGATGACGCGCCCGTCTCTCATGACGACGAGTTCGTCGGTCTCGCTTTCGGTAAGAAAGTCGCGCAGCGACGATGGCGCATCCTTCAAGCCCGCGAACGACACGCCTGACAGCGCGTTTAGCCCGGTTGGCACGGTGCTTTCTCGCCCGCGCGTGCCCGGGATGACCGCCGAGGGGACGATCTCGCCGACATGCTCGAAGGACCAGCGGCTGTAGGGGACGGTGCGCCAGTTGGTGAGCGTCACGTCCGCGCGATTGAAGGTGGTCTCAGGCATTCCAACTCCCTCCGCCGGCAATCAGGCACCTTCGAAACCGGTGAGCACGCTTACCGCGTTGACGCCGATTTCCGCGACGGCATAGCCGCCTTCCATGACGAACAAGGTCGGAAGGCCGAGCTTGGCGATCCGCTCGCCGATCTTCGGAAAGTCCTCCGTCCTGAGCTTGAACTTGCTGATCGGGTCTTTCTCGAACGTATCGACCCCGAGCGAAACGACCACCACATCTGGGGCGTAGGAAAGCAGTCTGCCGCAGGCGTCGTCCATCGACTGGTTCCACCTCGTCCAGTCGGTGCCGAAGCGCATGGGGTAGTTGAGGTTGAAACCCTCGCCGGCGCCGATGCCCCGCTCGTCGGCATGGCCGAGGAAATAGGGATACTCCTGCATCGGATCGGCATGCAGGTTGATGACCTGCACGTCATCACGCACGTAGAAAATCTCCTGCGTGCCGTTGCCGTGGTGGTAGTCCACGTCGAGGATCGATACCCGCTTGGCGCCGTTGTCGCGCAGCCATTGCACGGCCACGGCGGCATTGTTGATATAGCAATAGCCGCCCATGAAGCCGGCGCCGGCATGGTGGCCGGGCGGGCGGCAGAGCGCGAAGGCGGCGCGTTCGCCGGAGTGTACGAGGCCGGCGGCCGTCAGCGCCACGTCATGGGAGGACTTGATCGCATCCCAGGAGCCCTCGACGATGCCGCAGCCGGCGTCGAAGGAGTAATAGCCGAGCAGGCCATCGATGAATTCGGGCAGCACGTCGCCGCGCAGGCCACGTGTTGGCCATGTGAAGGGCAGGGCCGTCCCGCTGCGTCCTTCCGCCGTCCAGCGGTCCCAGATCGTCGGCAGGAAATCGAGATAGTCCTGACGGTGAACCCGCGCCGCTGTCGCTAGGTCATGCTCCGCCGGCTCGATGATCGCGCCGAGTTTAACCGCCGCGACACGGGCGGCGATATATTCCGCCCGCGATGTCAGCTCGAAGCCCGGAACGATGTCGCCCGCCACAAGCTCAAGCTGGTTGGCGTGGCCGCGATGGCGGGGGGAAAAGACGGTCTTCATCAAAACATCCATTCGCTAGAAAACGGCGGCACCCCGCACCATCAAGGCCGGGGTGCCGAGATCAGGCCTACTTCTGCAACTCGGTCCAGATCTTCGTGTAGAGCGCCTGAACGTCAGGCGGGCAGGTCTGGGAGGGCACGCCGACGGACGCGAATTCCGCCGGAATGTTGATCTCCGGTGCGTTCTTCATATCCTCGGGCATGAACTTGTCGGAGCCGGCGATCCCGTTTGCATAGCGGTGGAAACCGGAATTCATGCCGGCGTTTTCAGGGTCCATCATGAAATTCTGGAACAGCTTGGCGTTCTCGACATTCTTGGCATCCTTGAGGACGGAAAGGTTGTCGCTCCAGTTGACGTAGCCTTCCTTGGGATAGCCGAACTTGATCGCGGGGTTCTTGAGGCGCTGGCGGAAGGCCGAGCCATTCCAGTCGCTCGACGCCGCGAAGTCGCCCGAACCCATCTTCTCGATGGTGCCATATTCCATCGCGACCCAGTCGGGCTTGGCCTTCAAGAGCGTGTCGCGCACTTTCTTGAGTATCGCCAGGTCGCCGGTGCACTTCTTGCCGCCGTTGTAGAGCACGGCCGCGTCGATGACATCGGTCATTTCGGGGACGACGTTGACCTTGCCCTTCAGCTCCGCCGGTGTGTCGAAGATGATGCCCCAGGTGTTGATGTCACCCTTGTAGACGTCGGTATTGACGACGGTGCCGACGATACCCATCGCCCAAGGAACGGTGTATTTGCGGCCGGGATCGAAGTCGGGATTGGCCCATTCCTTGGCCACATTCTTGAAGTTTTCCATCTTGTCCGGGTCGGTCTCAAGCAGCAGGCCCTCGGAAATCCAGATCGGAATGTAGTTCTGCGAGGGCACAACCATGTCGAAGCCGGAGCCGCCCTGGCGAACCTTGGCAAGCGCCGTGTCGTTGGAATCATAGTCGGTGATCGTGACCTTGACCTTGTACTTGTCCTCGAACTTCTTGATCATCTCCGGGCTGGTGTAATTGCCCCAGTTGTAGATGTTGAGCTCACCCTCGGCGTGGGCGAGGCTGGCTGAGCCAAGAAGTGCCGCCACAAGGGCGATTGTCGAAGTCATCCGTTTCATGCGCATGTTCCCTCTCTTGTTTTCAGGCACGTTTTCGATTGACGACAAAGAAGATGGAGACGACGAGGATCGACAGGCCGAGAAACAGCGTCGAGATCGCGTTCATTTCAGGCGTGATGGAGCGGCGGATCTGGCCGAGCATGTAGGTCGGAAGCGTGTCCTGGCCGGCGGATTTGACGAACTCGGTGATGACGACGTCGTCGAGCGAAATGACGAAGGCCAGCATGAAGCCGGCGAGAATGCCCGGCCACAGCAGCGGCAGCGTCACATGGCGGAACGCCTTCCACGGCGTGGCATAGAGGTCGGCAGCCGCCTTCTCCAGCGTCAGGTCCATGTTCTCGAGCCGCGCGCGGATCGGCAGATAGGCAAAGGGTATGCAGAAGGCTGTGTGGGCGGCGATCAGATAGCCGATGCCGGCGTAACCGGTCCAGATCTTGATGCGCGCGAAGAAGATCAGAAGGGCGACAGCGGTGACGATCTCAGGGATCATCAGTGGCTGGTTGATGAAGGCATACTTCATCGTCAGGCCGCGATAGGGCGCCGTCCGCGTGGTCGCAAGCGCCGCCATCGTCGCCGCGATCGTCGAGACCACGGCGGCGATCGCAGCGATCTGCAGCGAGCGCAGCGAGGCGTCGATCACCTGCTTGTTCTCGAAGGCCTTCTGGAACCAGCGCAGCGATATGCCGTCGAACGAAGCGAGCGACTCGCCAGCATTGAACGAATAGAAGACCAGCACGCCGATCGGCAGATAGAGCGCCGCGAAGCAGATCATCGCGATCGTGGTGAAGCCGCGCTGGCGCCTGATGGAGAAGGATCTAGCCATGCCGGTTCTCCTGCCCGCCCGCATTGCGCACGTAGAAGAGCAGGGCGATCATCACGATCATCATCAGCGTGATCGACAATGCCGAGCCGAGCGGCCAGTTGCGGCCCTGGCCGAACTGCAGCTCGATCAGGTTGCCGAGCATCAGGTTCTTGCCGCCGCCCAGGATGCTAGGCGTTACATAGGCGCCGAGCGCGGGGATAAAGACGAGGATGGAGCCGGCGATGATGCCCGGTTTGACCAGCGGAATGATGATGCGGCGCAGGACCTTGAACGGTGTCGCATAAAGGTCGTATCCCGCCTCGACCAGGCGGAAATCGATCTTCTCCATGCTCGCATAGAGCGGGAGGACCATCAGCGGCAAGTAGACATAGACCATGCCGGTCAGGATCGCGCCGTCGGTAAACAGCATCTGGATCGGCTTCGAGATCAGCCCGAAGCGCATGAGCAAGCCGTTGATCAGCCCCTCATTGCGAATGATCTCCAGGATTGCGAAGGTGCGGATCAGGAGATTGGTCCAGAAGGGAATGGTGATCAAAAGCAGCCAGAGCTCGCGGGTCGTCTCGCGGCGGGTGGCGATGAAATAGGCGGTCGGGAAGCCGATGGCGAGCGTCAGCAGCGTGGTGGCAAGCGACAGGGCGACCGAGCGGATGAAGATCGAGACATGGGCGTCGGCCATGGACAGCGAACCGTCGAAAATGTCCTGCTGCAGCGCGACGTTGATCCAGCCCTCGATGGATGGCACCCAGACGACATCACCATAGGGGCCTGGCGTCAGAAACGAATAGGCGACGACGATCAGAAGCGGCCCGCTGGCGGCCGCGAGAATGATCAGCAGGGCGGGCAGTGAAAGAAGCCAGCGCGTCCGGATGTCCCGGCTCTTTTCCGCTTCGATCACGTCCGCCACATGGGTCATGTCAGCTCCTCAGCACCCTGGCGGCATTGGGCTCGATCGCGATGCCAACCCTGTCACCCTCGGCATACCGGGCCGCCTGTAGTGGCTTGTTCTGCTCGCGCAGCGTGAACAGCGTTTCGTTGTCGGCGAGGCGGACGTGATAATGCGTATCCGTGCCGAAATAGACGATCGTCTCCAGCGTGCCCGTCATCTGGCAGCGCGCATGATCCGCCGGCCCGCAAAGGGCCGCGTGTTCCGGCCGCAGCACCAAGGTGACCTCTCCGTCATCGGAAAAGTCGCTGGGCATCGTCGCCGAAATGCGGCCGGCGGCGGCGGTTTCCACGTCCGCGATGCCTGAATTCACCGCGTGAATGCGGCCCTTCAGGAAATTCGTCTCGCCGATGAAATCGGCCACGAAGCGGTCGGTCGGCGCATCGTATATTTCTCTGGGATTGCCGACCTGCAGGATTTTTCCCGCCGACATCACGGCGATGCGGTCCGACATGGTCAGCGCCTCTTCCTGGTCGTGGGTGACGAAGATGAAGGTGATCCCGGTTTCGGCTTGCAGGCGCTTGAGTTCGATCTGCATGTCCTTGCGCAGCTTGTAGTCCAGCGCCGACAAGGGCTCATCGAGCAGAAGCACCTTTGGCTGCGGCGCCAGCGCGCGGGCAAGCGCCACGCGTTGCTGCTGGCCGCCGGAGATCTGGCTTGTGCGGCGGTTGGCGAGCGCTTCCATCCGCACCAGCTTTAGCATCGCCGCGACCCGGTCGCGGATCTCCTGCTTCGGTCGGCCGAGCATGGTCAGGCCGAAGCCGATGTTTTCGGCAACCGTCATGTGCGGGAACAGCGCGTAGCTCTGGAAGACCGTATTGATCGGCCGCTTGAAAGGCGGCATCGCGGCGATGTTATCGCCGTTCAACATGATCTCGCCCGACGTGGGGTATTCGAAGCCGGCGATCAGGCGCAGGAGCGTTGTCTTGCCGCAGCCAGACGGTCCCAGAAGGGTAAAAAACTCGTTCTGCCGGATGGAAACCGATGCGTCGTCTACCGCGGAAAAGGCGTACTCGCCAAAGCCGAACACCTTGGAAACACTGCGAATCTCAATCGCGTTCAATCCCGCCATATGCGGCCCACTCGTGGTTGCTGATGCTGCTGTTCCCGCCTTTTCGGCTTTTGGCTAGGTGACCACACGCGTTCTGCGTTGACAACCAGATTTTACGCTTCTGGTAGAAAATATTTATCAATCGGAAAAACTAATATACCCGCCGCAGATGGTCGTGACCGGTTTGATGGTGTCGAGATCATCGGGCTCGATCGTCTCGATATCGCTGTCGAGAATGACGATGTCGGCCAGATAGCCTTGCCGGATCATGCCCTTGCGATCCTCCTTGAACTCGGCGTAAGCGCCCTCGACGCAATAGGCGGCGAGCGCTTCCGCCAGCGAGAACGACTGGTCGGGATCGCTGTCGCTCCACCGCTTGCGCGTCACCGCGGCCTTGAGGCCGACCAGCGGATCGATCGGCGAAACCGGCCAATCGGAGGCGAAGCAGATATGGGCGCCGGCGTCCTTCAGCGTGCGCCAGGCGTAGCTGACCGGCCAACGCTGCTTGCCGATGCGCGAGATCGTCGGCTCCAGCGGCAGGCCGGCGCAGCCTGGCGGATGGGGAGGCTGCATGGAGGCGATGACGCCGAGTTCGGCGAAGCGATTGATGTCGTCCGGATGCACGACCTCGATATGTTCGATGCGATGGCGGCTGTCGCGTACGCCGTTCTCTTCGCGCGCCGCCGCGTATCCATCAAGCACTGCTCGGACGGCGCCGTCGCCGATGGCGTGAACGGCGATCTGCAGACCGCGTCGATCGGCCTCGACTGCGACCGCGCGAAACGCTTCCGGCGTGAAGAGACCCTCGCCACGATCGCCGGGCTTGTCGGCGTATGGCTCGACCATCACGGCCGTGCCGCTTTCGATCACGCCGTCGTAGAAGAGTTTGACAAGGCCGGAGGAGAGCCAGTCGCTCTTGTAGCTGGCCGCCATGTTTGAGGCTTTCTCCAGCATGTCGAGCGACATGAAATTCTTGAAATGGAAGGGGATCTGCACGCGGCAGGGCAGGTGGCCATCCTCTTTCTC
Source organism: Hyphomicrobiales bacterium (assembly GCA_900465665.1). GTDB lineage: Bacteria > Pseudomonadota > Alphaproteobacteria > Rhizobiales > Rhizobiaceae > Rhizobium. The sequence continues at coordinate 194,644 of UBJO01000025.1, read as the reverse complement.
GATCGCCGCGAGCAGCTGCAGCTGATAGAGATTGCCGTCCATGTTCTGGACCGTAGTGATGCCGTGGCGGGCGCAATAGGCAAGGCCAGCTCGCATCACGACAATATCCTGCGCCCACTGGTCGGCATCCGGATAAGGCTCAGGCTCGCCGCCGGTCGACAGTCCCAGCCGGTATCGATCGAAACCGCCGGCGGCCTGAAGCGGGCTGAAGGCTTCCATTTCCCGGAGTTCGCCGGTTGCCAGCCCGTCGGCGCCCATCACGACCTCGTTGCCGGGCCTGAGGTCGGCGCCGTGGAGAATGCCGACCAGCTCGAGCGCAACAGTGTTTGCCCATGCCGTGTGATGGTCTGGCGCGAAGAGGACGAGCGGTTGGTCGGGCAGGATGGCATCCAGATGCTGGCGGGTCAGCGGCTCTGTCTCGCCGAGAATATTGTAGTCGACGCCCTGAGCGAAAAGCACCTTCTGCGTCCGGCGGCCCTGCGCATAGTCGCGGATGGCCTCGGTCAGTTCAGCCAGTCCTGTCACACCCTTCAATTGGAGATGATCCAGCTCGGCAGCGCCGGAAAACAGGTGCATGTGATTTTCCGAAAAGCCCGGCAATACCGTCTTTCCACGCGCGTCGATGACCCGTGTCTCCGGACCGCGATGCACTTCGATTTCCTCATTCGCACCGACGGCGATGATCCTTCCGTCGCCGAGCGCCACTGCCTGTGCGCGTGCGTGATCCGGATCGAGGGTGAGAACGCGGGCGTTGATTACGATGATGTCGGCCGTCGATGTCATGGGATGCTCGCTGCTGAAAGGACGCGTGCGAGCTAAGCCGATGCCGAGATCGAATTCAACCGGCTTTCGCGAACCGGACGCGGGATCGCGCCATCTTCCGATCGAAATTAACGCTGGTGATATCGATATCCGGGATGCTAAATTCGAACAGAACTAATGCGATGGATTCATGTATGAAGCGCGACGAACTCGGAGACCTTGCTGCTTTCTTGATGGTGGCCGAAGAGCGCAGTTTTACGCGCGCGGCGGCGCAGCTTGGCACTTCGCAATCCTCGCTCAGCCACACCGTTCGCCGTCTCGAAGAGCGGATGGGCGTGCGCCTGTTGACGAGGACGACGCGCAACGTGTCGCCGACGGAAGCGGGCGAGCAGCTCGTAGAGACGTTACGGCCCGCGTTCAACGATATTCGCGGCCGTATCGACGCTTTGAGCGCGATGCGGCAAAAGCCCGCCGGCATGATCCGCATCACGTCGAGCCGGCATGCCGCCGAGACCATTCTGATGCCGGCCGCCAAGCGGCTGATGGCGGAGTATCCTGATATCAGCATCGAGATTTCGATCGAGCAGCGGCTGATCGATCTGGTGGCAGAGCGCTACGATGCCGGCGTTCGGCTTGGAGAACGGGTCGAGAAGGACATGATCGCGGTCAAGATCGGGCCAGAATTGCGGATGGTGGTCGCCGGATCGCCTGATTATTTCGAGCGGCATCCAAAGCCGGTGACGCCGCATGACCTGACGCACCATACCTGCATCAACCTGCGGCTACCCACACTCGGCGGCCTGTACACCTGGGAGTTCGAGAAGGACGGTCGCCCGCTCAACGTGCGCGTCGAAGGGCAGTTCATCTGCAACGACGTGCCGATGATCATCGACGCGGCGATCAGCGGCCTGGGGCTGACATGTCTGCCGGACGATCACCTTGGTCCGTTGGTTGAAGAAGGAAAACTGGTCAAAGTCCTGGACGACTGGTCGCCACCGTTTCCGGGCTATCACCTTTATTATCCCAGCCGTCGTCTCGCCTCGCCAGCCTTCGCCCTTCTTGTCGACGCGCTGCGTTATCGGTGAGCGCGGTCAGCCGCTTATGAGCCACTCGCATAACGTCATGCCGTAGAGTGCCTCTAGTCGATGGCTCTTGGGTGGCCTATTTCGCTCCCTCATAGAGCCTCGAATCTCAGGAGCGACATCCATGGAAATCAGAAAGAGTGGAGCGCAGGCCTCCGCGAAAGGACCTGAAGACTATTTCACCGGCACCGTGCGCATCGACGCGCCCTTCGGTGGCAGTGGCGAGCTTAGCGGAGCAACCGTGACGTTCGAGCCGGGCGCGCGCACCGCGTGGCATACGCATCCTCTCGGCCAGACCTTGGTCGTGCTTTCCGGCCTGGGCCTGGTTCAGCGCGAGGGCGGCAAGGTCGAGGAAATTCGCCCCGGCGATATCGTGTGGTTCGAACCCGGTGAGAAACACTGGCATGGCGCATCTCCGAGCTGCGCGATGAGCCATCTAGCGATAGCCGAAAAGAAAGACGGCACCGCCGTCACCTGGATGGAGAAGGTGGCCGACGAAGACTACCAGGGCCGAAGCGCATCATGAAGCCGTACATCATCTGCCACATGATCACCTCGCTCGACGGCGGTCTGCATCCGAGCCGCTGGACCGCCAGCCCGGATGGCAATCGCGCCGGATGGTCGGCCACATACGAGGATATACACAAGCGCTTTGGCGCCGATGGCTGGCTGGTTGGCCGTGTCACCATGGCGGAAATGTCGAAGGCTGGCCCGCATGCGCCAGAGGGGCCGTTTGACGTCAATCGATCGCTACACATCGCCAGCCGCGACGCCAGGAGCTTTGCCATTGCCATCGATCAGCACGGCAAGCTGCATTTCAACGGCGGCGATTTCGATGGCGATCATGTGATCGTGCTGCTCGGCAAGGACGTCGCCGATCAGCATCTCGCCGAACTCGTCGCCGATGGCGTGTCCTATATCGTCTCCGACGGCAACGAAATGGATCTCGCTCACCTGCTCATAACGCTCGGCCGCGAATTCAACATTCGCCGTCTGCTGCTGGAAGGCGGAGCCGGTGTCAACGGTTCGTTCTTCGCGGCGGGCTTGGTCGATGAACTGAGCCTACTCGTTGCCCCTGCCGTCGATGCGCGCAAGGGAAGCGACCGTTTCATCGAATACGGGCAGGATGGCCTGGCGGGCAAATGCGCGCTTTCGCTGCTCTCCTGCGACAGACTGGACGACGGTCTGCTGCATCTGAAATATGCCGTAAAGGCTTCGGCCTAGCCTTCAGAGAAAGCGTTGCGTCGAGCTTGGCGCAACGCCTTGTATCGTTCCGAGGTCTGGATCACTTCAACGCTTCAGCCATGAAGGCACCCGCCCGGGCAGCGCCATCGGCTGAAATGGTGTGGCCGAGCCCGGGAACGATGATCGTCTCCGTGTTCATGCCAAGCGGCTGGAGAGCCGCCGCGGCACGGGTCGTTTCAGCCGATGGAATGACCGGATCGGCGCTGCCATGCACCAGGAGCACCGGCGTCTTGACCACGGGCGCGAGTGGGAGTGGCGAGGCAAGGCGGCCGGAGAAGCCGACGACGGCGCCGACTGGCCAGCGCCCAGACGCCACGGCGTCGAGCGCCATGATGGTGCCCTGCGAGAAACCGACCAGAACGGCGCGATCGAGCCGATCGGCAAAACCGTTTTCCTTGATGATCGCCGATATGGTGGCGTCAAAAGCCGGGCGCGCCTCCTCGATGCGTCCGCTTCTGTTCTCCTCGGTCACACCGGCAACGCTGAACCACTGGTAGCCTGCGCCGAAGCTGGAGTGGCTCGGTGCATTCGGCGAAGCAAAGACGGCGCCGGGGAGGGCGTCTTTCCAGACACTGGCCAAAGGTGCGAGATCCGCGCCGCTCGAACCGACGCCGTGGAGCATGATGACCAGTGCATGTGATGCGATTGTCGACATCGCTGTTTCCTCTCAGATTACGAACGGAAGCTGCGGACCGACGGGCACGATCCCCGTGGGGTTCAGCGCCTTGATCGAGTAATAGCCGCGCTTGATGTGATCGATGCTGACCGTCTGGCGGATGCCCGGTATGGCGAGCATGTCTTCGACGTAACGGCTGAGGTTGGGATGATCCGCCAGCCGGCGCAGGTTGCATTTGAAAAGCCCATTGTACGCAGCGTCGAAGCGGATGAGCGTAACGAAGAGGCGGACGTCGGCCTCCGTCAGTCGCGTGCCGAAGAGGAACGGTCGCTGCCCGTCGAGGCGCGCCTCCAGTTCGTCGAGCATCGTGAAGACGTCGGCGAAGGCTTCCTCGTAGGCGACCTGTGTCGTTGCGAAGCCGGTACGATAGACGCCGTTGTTGAGCTGCGGATAGATGCGCTCGTTAAGGGCATCGATCTCCGCGCGAAGATCTTCCGGGTAAAGATCGACCGCTCCATCGGCAAGCGCGCCGAAGCCGGAGTTGAGCATCCGCAGGATATCCGCCGACTCGTTGTTGACGATGGTGCGGCGTTCCTTGTCCCAGAGCACGGGCACGGTGGCGCGGCCCGTGTAATGTGGGTCGGCGCTGGTGTAGATCTCGTGCATGTAGGTAGCGCTGTTGAGCTCATCGCGATTGGCGCCCGGGTAGTCTCCAAAGCGCCAACCCTGATCGGAAAGAGCCGGTTCGACGACCGAGACCGAAATCACATCTTCCAGCTTCTTCAGCGCGCGGCCGATCAGCGTGCGCGAGGCCCAGGGGCAAATCAGCGCGACATAGAGATGGTAGCGGCCTGCCACGGCCTCGAATCCGCCGTCACCGGTCGGACCGGCGCTGCCGTCGGGCGTGACCCAGTTGCGGAAACCCGAAATCTGCCGGACGAAGCCGCCCTTGGCGTCGGTCGCCTGTACGGGGTGCCAATCGGCGGTCCACTTGCCATCCACGAGCATGACTGAACTCCTGATCTGTTCTTGCGCGGTGTTGGAATTTGATGTGGCGCAATTCCAGGTGGATGATTATCCGGCCATGAAGAGAATATTTCCTTCCGAAATGGAAGTAATCAGTCCCAACCCTTGTCCCACACCGGTTGTCCGCGAAAGGCGTCGGCCAGGAAGTCGACGAGCACTCTGACTTTCAGCGCTAGATGCCGGGCAGAGGGATAGACGGCGTAAAGGCCGCGCGGCTCATCCTCGAAATCGGACAAGAGCGGGTGCACGGCGTGAAGACGAAGTCGCGCACCGGCAACGCAGCTCGGGACACGCGCGATCCCCAGTCCCGCTTCCGCTGCGGCGACGCAGGCCTCGGCGTTCGAAAACTGAGTGCGCCCCCGGACTTCCGTCACCAGTGGCTGCGAACCGGCCTTGTCTCGAAACCGCCAGGTGAGCGGATCGCGAAAATTGGTGTCGATGATGCAGTCATGGGCCGCGAGATCCGCCGGCGTCACCGGCACGCCGCGCTGGTCGAGATAGGATGAGGCGGCAACGAGCACGATGCGCGCGGCGCAGAGCTTGCGCGCGATCAGGCTGCTATCATCGGGGCGCCCGATGCGCACGGCAGCATCAAATCCTTCATCGACGAGATTGACCGTCCGGTCCGAGAAGCTGACGTCGAGATTGATGTCCGGAAAAGCCATCGCGAACTGATTGAGCACTGGCGTGAGCTGCGTGGTGCCGAAGGTGATCGGCGCGGTGATCCGCAATCTGCCCGACGGCGCGCGCGAGGCATTGCGCACCGATGCATCAAGCGCATCGAATTCCTCGAGAATCGATTTCACGCGCTCGTAGTAGGCGCGGCCGGCCTCCGAAAGCGACAGCGCGCGCGTCGTTCGCATGATCAGCTGCACGCCGAGGCTTGCCTCCAGGCGCGAGACCAGCTTCGACGCCTGGCCGCTGCTGGTGCCGAGGCGGGCTGCCGCGCCAGCGAAGCTTCCCGTATCGATGACGGCAACAAACATGCGGTCGCATTCGAGACGATCCAAGTCGCTGTATCCCTACCAACTTGCTGCCGTGAGAGCGGGTGCCGCCCAAGGAAACAAACCGGCGGCGCATGACGCCGCCGGCAGATGTTATCAGCCGAAGACCTTGAAGCGGTCGCTGTCGTCCATGAATGCCTTTTCGCCGAAGGCAGCGGAATTGGCGCCGAACGGCATCTGCGCGCGCAGCTTCCACGACGCCGGGATGTTCCAGGCGGCGGCAATCTCGGCATCGGCCAGCGGGTTGTAGTGCTGCAGGCTGGCGCCGATGTCGGATGCGGCAAGTGCCGACCAGACGGCGAACTGCGTCATGCCGCTCGACTGTTCCGACCAGATCGGGAAGTTGTCAGCATAAAGCGCGAACTTTTCCTGCAGACCCTTCACGACGTCCTGGTCTTCGAAGAAGAGAACGGTGCCGGCGCCGGCGGCGAAGCTGTTGATGCGCTTTTCGGTCGATTCAAAAGCATCGGCGGGAACGATCTTGCGCAGTGCGTCCATCACGAAGCCCCAGAGCTTGTCGCTCTCGGCGCCGTAAAGAACCAGAACACGCGAGCTCTGCGAATTGAAAGACGACGGCGTGTGCTTCACGGCTTCCTGGATGAGTTTGGTGGTTTCTTCCTGGGAGATTGGCAGGGTCTTGCCGAGCGCATACTGGCTGCGGCGCTTCTTGATGGATTCAATCAGAGTATTGGTCATGTGGGGCGCTATCCTTTTTCATATTCGCGGCCACGCTGCTGGGAGGAGCAGCGACATGCGGCCGGCAAGAAGGGATAGTGCATGCGAACGGACATGCATATTGCGTTGCATCAAGCGCGCGAGATTTTTTTGCTTCATCGCGATCTTGTGACCGTTTCGCCCGTGGCTCCCGAAGACCATGACTTCAGCGGCAACTCGTCGCGCGCCAGCCGCGCGAGCTCTTTCTCGTCCCGCACGCCGAATTCAAACCAGTCGATCAGCGCCTTGGCGGTGGCCTGGCCGCGGTCACTGCTCGCGTCGCAGTTCTGCTCAAGGCACCATCGTTTGAGGATGCGATCCAGCATCTCCATCGCTTCCGATGTCAGCGCCTCTTTTGGCCAGTCCGTCTTCGTCATCGCATCCGCCCCCGTTTCGCACCACCGTAACGCGTATCCGCCGGGGCGCTATGACCGGCGAAGCACAGTCGCGCAAAATCGTCGCCGACCGTCCGGTATCAATGATGACGTTGAAATATTGGAACGCCACAACCGCGCGTGCGTTAACCGATATCGGAGGTATTGCGTTATGGACCCGAAACGATGGAGCCGGCCGATCTACTTCCAGGCGAGCAGATACGGCGAATTTCGAACAGTGACGAATACAAGCGAGGCCGCGACAGCGCTAAGTACGGCGTGGCCGATCTCGCGGGGGCGCAGTCTGAAGACCGCCAAGCGCACCTGCCAGCAGGTCTTGAGCGGAAAGAGACCGCCTTCGGAGGCCAGAAACGCGTTCATCGCGGCGGCTGTGGAGGCCAATGTCTACGTGAAAGAAAGGTAGCCGGAACAGAAATCAGAAAAATCTTATTTAGGTAGAGTGCAAAGATAGAAGTTTAATGATGCATTCAATCCGATTTGAACATGAGCGTGCCACTGTGGGTTTCGTAATCTCGAGTGGGACAATCATGCTGACGCTGCAGAATGCCATTCTTGAAATGATCGCCAAGGGCGAGCCGCTCGGCGCCGTCGTCCATGATCTTTGCACGCGCGTGGAGGCCGCCATCCCCTGGACGGTCTGTTCGGTGCTGACGGTCAAGGATGGCCGAATGCATCCGCTTGCCGGGCCATCGCTGCCGCTCAATTATTCGCAGGCCGTGGACAATCTGGCCATCGGCCCTCTGGCCGGCTCCTGCGGGACGGCGGCATATCATGGCGTCCCTGTGACGGTGACCGACATCGAAAACGATGCGCGCTGGCAGGACTTCAAGGCCATGGTTCTCCCCCTGGGCTTCAAGGCCTGCTGGTCGACGCCAATCATGAGCGGCGATCGGGTTCTCGCGACCTTCGCCTTTTATTTCCGTGAGAAACGTGGTCCGAGCCAGCTTGAGCGCGATGTGGTGGATGCATGCGTGCATCTTTGCGCGATCGCGCTTGAGAGAAACGAACGCGCACTTGAGCGCGAGGCGCTCACCTATACGGATGCGCTCACGGGGCTGCCCAATCGCGCGCGGTTCAACGAGGTGCTGAAGCAACAGCATCGATCCGCCGAGCGAAGCTGGGGCATGCTGCTTGTAGACGTCGACAACTTGAAGCTGGTGAACGACACATTCGGCCACGGGGCGGGTGATGCGCTTATCCAGGTCGTCGCGCGCCGCATGGCCGCCACCATGCCGACCGAAACGACGTTCCGACTGGGTGGTGATGAGTTCGCGGTCATTCTGCACGATGGCCCGGAGCCGGATCTTGCCGCAAACGCCGAGGACATCCTGCGAAAGATCAAGCGGCCTGCTCAGTGCGACGGTCACGTGATCTTTCCGGCGGCCAGCATTGGTGGCGCAATCGCCGAGATCGACGACACGCCCGAGCAGGTCCGGCACAATGCCGATGTCGCGCTCTATCACGGCAAGGAGCGCAATCGTGGTCAGTACACAGCCTATCATGCGGGGCTGGGAACATCTCTGACACGGCGCTTCCGCGCCATCCGCGACGTCAGTGTCGCGCTGGCGCAGAACCGCATCGATGCTCACTACCAGCCGATTCTTCGCTTAGACACGCGCGAGGTCGTCGGCTTCGAGGCGCTCTGCCGGATGACAACGCAGGCCGGGGATGTCGTCTCGGCGGCGAACTTCCATGATGCGACGCTGGATGCCCAGGTGGCGTCGGAGTTGACAGAGCGCATGCTCTCACGCGTTGCGGCCGATGTCCGCCGTTGGCTCGATATGGGCCTCCCGTTCCAGCATGTCGGTATCAATCTGTCGGCTGCCGATTTTCACGCCGGTCATCTTCAGGAGCGGTTGTGCAGCGCATTTGCGGCATCAGGCATCCCGCTGAAGCACGTTATCATTGAGGTCACGGAATCGGTCTACCTCGGCCAAAGCGATAACGTCGTGGCGAATGAGATAAAAGCTATGCGGTCAAAGGGATTGCGTGTCGCGCTCGACGATTTCGGGACCGGATTCGCCTCGCTGACGCATCTGCTAACCGTTCCCGTCGACATCATCAAGATCGACAAGTGCTTCGTCGATCGGCTGGTGCCAGGTGATGCGGGCGCGGTCATCATCGAGGGTCTGATGGGGATCGCCGAAAAGCTCGGCATCCGCGTCGTTGCCGAGGGAATAGAAACGGAGATGCAGGCCGAGCATCTGCGAGCGCTGGGATGTATGTTGGGGCAGGGCTATCTGTTCCACAAGGCGGTCGACCGTCATTCGGCCGCCTGCTTGTTGCGGGAGTTCGGTCAGCATCCGACGTCCGAAGAGCAGGCGATGTCACGACTGGCCTAGGACGGCGACGATCACGTCGTGCGCTTGAGATCCTGCCCGTGGAAATCCGCCAGCGTTGTCACGACGTCGTCGATCTCTTTCTCGGTGCGCGCTGCATCCCAGCCGAGCGCTTCGGCGGTGACCCTCGCCATGTCCCGTAGACCCGCCATCGTCAACGCGCCTTCGATCGCGATCGTCGTCCGGCGAAGGACGATGTCGGAGAGATGGACGACGAACTCCTGTCTGGCGATCCAGTCGATCTCGAGCAGGCTGTAATGGTCTGCATCGGCAAGCCGTTCGCTGTCGCGATGTGCGGAGGTTGCCGCGTGATCAAGGATCGTGGATGCCGTGGTGCCGTATCGCGACAGCAGCGTTTCGGCGCGCTTCATATCGATACCGCTTTTCTGTGCGGCGGCCGCTATCCAAGCGCGGCGCTGAGCGGCATCGCCAGGAAACTGGCGTCCGCCACCGATAGCCAGTTGCTGCGTCGATTGGCGGCGTGCGCGCTGCAGGCGTTCGAGGACGAGGTCGGCAACCTCCTCGGAGAAGCCACGGAAGGTCGTCCATTTCCCGCCGACCAACGACACGACAGGGAAGGGACGCTCCGCCGTCGCTTCCATCACCGGTGCTGAGTGATCCCGGCTGATGAGACCCGGCGAGGAGGCGTCGGAGGCCGGCAGCGGGCGGATGCCGCTATAGGTGTAGATCACCTGATCGCGGCTGAAGCGCAGCGAAGGGAGAAGGGAGCGGACACTCTCGAGGAAGTATTCGATCTCCGGTTCGTCGCAGCGCACATTCTCCGGATCGCTCGCTGGTATGTCGGTCGAGCCCACCATGGCAAGACCGAGATAGTCGTAGACGAGGCAGATGCGGCCGTCATCGGCCTCGAAGTAGATCATGTGGCCGTTGAGGCTCTTCACCAGTTCCGGATGATCGAGCAGAATATGCGAGCCCTTGGTGCCGCCGATCAGCTTCGAGGGCGCGTTGAGCGCGGCGTTGGCATGATCGATCCACGGCCCGGCGGCGTTTATGACCAACTTAGGTCGAACGGAGAACGTCTCGCCATTCGCGCGCTTGAAGGTCAGCACGCCATTTTCCGATGAGATCAGCGCCGTGAAGTTGGTGGCCAGCGCGCGCCCATTGGCCTGCAGGCCGTCCGCCACCAGTTCGTAGACCAGGCGTTCCGGGCGGCTGATCTTGGCGTCGTAATAGATACCACCCGCGACGATGGCGGGCGTAACATGCGGCATCTCCTTCAGCGCCTTCTTTTTGAAGAGAAAGCGATGGTTCGGCATCACCCGGTTGCGAGAGCCGAAGAAGTCATACATCCGCAGGCCGATCTTGACGAGAACGGCGCCGCGGCTGCGCGGTGCGGTGGTCGAGCCAGTCAGCGTCCTCAATGCCGCCCAGATGCCGCGCGTCCAGGAGAACACTGGAATGAAAGTCGGAAGCGGCTCGACGCAATGCGGCGCGTTGCGCAGTAGCAGGTTGCGCTCCAGCGTCGACTGCGCCACCAGCCCGAACTCGCCCGTTTCCAGATATTTCAACCCGCCATGGATCAGCCGCGACGGCGCCGAGCTCGTGCCGGAACCGAAATCCGCCTTGTCGACGATCAGGCAATCGACACCCTGCACGCAAAGATCGCGGAACGTGCCCGCGCCGTTGATACCCGCGCCGAGAATGACGACGTCAATATCCTTGATCGCGCCGAGGTCTTGGAAACGAAGCGTGTTGGCGGCGGAAATATCGATCATCTGAAATCGTCCTGCTGAATGTCATTTGCAAACCGTGCCCGGCGGGCGCGGTTCATATTTCAAGCCGATGGCTTGCCTGCGGTGAGCTTCCCGATCTTCGGCCAGATGGGCGCCATGGCATCGGCGATCTCGCGGAAGAGGTCGTAGCGCTCCTGGTATGCAGCACTTCGCGCCGCATCCGGATAGCAGCGGTGCGCGATCGCTGCCGTGTCGCGTGGATCGTGCCGAGGGCTTGCATAGAGGCCGGCGCCGGCGCCGGCGCAAAGGGCAGCACCCCACGCGGCCGCTTCATCGGTCTCGGTGACCGTCGCCGGCATGCCGAGGATGTCGGCGAACATCTGCACGACGCGCTTGTTGCGCGAGATGCCGCCGGCAAGCCGCGCCTCGCTGAAGGTGAACCCATCCCGCAAGGCGTCGACATGGATGCGGTGGTTGAAGGCGATGCCCTCGAGCACGGCACGCAGCATGTCGCCGCGATTGTGCCAGCCGCCGAGGCCGAAGAAGCCGGCGCTGGCGGCCGCGCCATAGGGCGAGCCGAAGAGATAGGGATGGAACAGGGCCGTCAGCGGACGCTCGAAGGCGGCCTCGATTTCCGGTGCGAGCAGCGCGTGGACCGAACCGCCGGATGCCTCGACGCTCTGGCGCTCGCTGGCGCAGAGCGTGTCGAGGAACCAGTCATAGTTGGCCGTCGATGCCGGCGAGATCGACATGTTGTTCCACTGGCCGGGTTCGATGGCATTGCGGCAGAACCAGCGGCGGTCCATGCGCGGATGCGGAGACAGCGTCTCGTTGATGGAGTAGGTGCCGGCGATGACGGCAACGACGTCGTCGGCATAGCCGCCGGAGCCGAGCGCGGAGGCTGTCACGTCATGCAGGCCAGCAACGACAGGCGTTCCAACGGCAAGGCCGGTGCGTTCGGCGGTTTGCGCGGTCACGCAGCCGATGATCTCGTCTGAGCGGGAAATCGGCGGCAATGCGGAGGCCATCTCCTCGACGCCGAACAATCTCAGAGCATCGAGATCGTAATCCTGCGTCCTGACGTTGGTGAACGAGGTGCTCGCCTCGGTACGATCTGTGCCGATGACGCCGCTCAGGCAGAACCGCAGCCAGTCCTTGCACGACAGGATATGGCCGATCTCATTGTAGCGGGCCGGCTCGTGTTTCTTGATCCAAGCAAGCAGCGCCGAGGGAGCCGAGACATGCGGGACCTGGCCGGTCAATTCCAAGGCCTCGTCGGCGAGCGGGCTGGCCAGCCAGGCCTCGACGATATCGACGGAACGGCTGTCGAGCGACAGGAGCGCGCGGCCGAGAGGGGCGTTGGTCTTGTCGGTGAGATAGATGCCGTCGCCGTGCGCGGTGGCCGCGACCGCGGCGATGTCGCTGGCCGGACGGCCGCTGAGTTCAATCGCCTCGCGGATGGCGTCGGCCGTCTGCGTCCAGAGTTCGTTCATGTCGCGCTCGACATGGCGCGCATGCGGCATGAACTGGGTCACGCGGCGGCGGGCGACCGCGATCGGGGTTCCGTCGACGTCGAAGATCACGGCCTTGGTGACGGTGAGGCCGCTATCTATTCCAAGCAGACTTGGCATTCAGGCTTTACTCCGGCTGATGTGGTCGCAGACGCGCCTTGTCCTCTCGCGCGATGATCACGTTGATATCGCGCGATCGCATACGGTCGATGTGGACGGCGGGCGTCTTGTCGTCGACGATGATGACGTCGAATTCGCTAAGGGCCGCGAAGCGATGCAGGGCGCGCCGCTCGAATTTGGTGTGGTCGGCCAGGAGGACGCGCTTGGCGGCGCAGTCGAACATGGCGCGTTTGGTGTCGACCATCTCGGGCGACTGGTGAAAGACCAGATCGTCGGTGATCGCCGACATGGAGATAAAGGCGACGTCGGCGCGCAGACGGTGGATTTCGTTGACGGTGGTGCGGCCGACGAAGGCGTTGCACCAGTTATAATACTGCCCACCGAGCGCCAGCAATGTCAGGTCCTGCATGCCCTTCAATGCGTTGATCAGCGTCAGCGAGTTGGTGATCGCCGTGATCGGAACCTTCGCGGGAAGATGATCGGCCATGGGCAGCACGGTGGTGGAATCATCGAAGAAGATCGCCTGTCCCGGCTCGACGAACTGCATGGCCGCCGCGGCGATCATGTTCTTCTCTGCCGATTGTCGGCCGGAGCGGTAGACGTCGCTGGATTCGATCAGGCTGGAGGCGGCCGCTGTCACCACGCCGCGCGTCTTGCGAAAGAGGCCGCGGCTGACGAGGTCGTCGACGTCGCGATGCGCGGTCATCAAGCTGATGCCGAAGCGATCGGTCAGATCCTCGATCCGCATCTGTCCTTCCGCCATCACCGCCTCGGCGATCATCTGCCGGCGCACGAGCTGACGTGTCTGGCGGCTGTCGCTTGGGAGTTCGTCGATGGGGAGCGCGCCTGCGCCTATCTTCTGTGTCACGATGGCCTCTGCGCTCGAACGACTGGTGTGCGCGTTGTATCGCGAAGATACGCAACTGTGGAGGAAAAAGGGGGCGCCTCCACGAGGCGTCCCCTTCCGTGTCTTACTGCTCGAGAACGAAGGGAGCCGTGTACTTGTCGACGTTGTCCTTGGTAATCAGCAGGCAATCGAAGAGCTGCTTTTCGCTCTTGGCGCCGGTGCTGCCGTTCTTGATGACATTGTCGGCCTGCTTGACGGCTTCTTCCGAGAACACGGCGACCGGCTGCAGAACGGTGTACTGCAGATCGCCGGCCTTGATGGCGGCTACTGCGTCAGGCGAACCGTCGAAACCGCCAACCTTGACGTTTGCGAGCTTGCCGGCTTCCTTCAGAGCTGCGATCGCGCCGAGAGCCATTTCGTCGTTGCCGGAGATGACGCCGATGATGTCAGGATTTGCCTGGAGCATCGACTGCATCTTGTTGTGGCCCTGGGTACGATCCCAGTTGGCGACTTCCTTGGCCGACTTCACGAGGTCAGGATACTGGGTCAGGACCGACTCGTAGCCGTTCGAGCGCGTTGCGGCGTTGTTGTCGGAAGGAGAGCCGAAGAGTTCGGCATACTTGCCCTTGTCGCCGACAGCTTCAACCCACTGCTGCGCACCAATGGCCGCACCCTGTGCGTTGTTGGAAACGAGCTGTGCCTTGGCCAGGCCTTCCTGGTTGATTTCAGCGTTGACGAGGATGACCGGGATGCCAGCGGCAACGGCCTTCTTGACAGCGCCAACCGAACCATCGGCGTTTGCCGGGTCGAGGATGATGGCAACCGACTTGTTGGTGATCGCGGTGTCGATCAGGTTGCTTTCGGTGTTGGTGTCACCCTTGTGCGCGCCGACGGTTGCGGTGTAGCCGAGCTTTTCAGCAGTTGCCTTGGCAACGTTGCCTTCTGTCAGCCAGTAGGGGTTGGACGGGTCGTTGACGATAACCGTCATCAGGCCCTCTGCCCATGCGGAGCTTACGAAGATCGGCGCTACGGCAACAGCTGCCAGAAGAACGCGCATGCCCTTTTTAAACATAGTCTCTCTCCCATTGATGAGTTCGTGTTGTGCCGGCTTGCCGGCGGTGCTTTCCGCGTTGTTGCGGAGAAGTTCGGTGGCGTGCGTCAGGAGGGTTTGACCCGACGCCCGTATTGGATGCTGTTCATGAGAACGGCGAGAACGATGACCGCGCCGGTAAAGACCGTCTGCCAGTAGGCCGAGACGCCGATGATCACGAGGCCGTCCGACAGGAAGCCGATGACGAAGGCGCCGAGCATGGTGCCGCGTACGGTCCCCCGTCCGCCGGTGAGCGCGGCACCGCCGATGACCACGGCAGCAATCGCCGTCAGTTCATAGGTGGTGCCGGCGGTCGGACCGGCGGACGTCAGCTGGGAGGAAAGGACCAGGCCGGCAATGGCCGCGCAGACGCCGGAGAACACGTAGACGAGGATCTTGACGCGCTTGACGGGAACGCCCGACAGTTCGGCAGCGCGTTCATTGCCACCGGACGCATAGAGCCAGCGACCGAAAGCGGTCTTGCTGAGCACGATGCCGCAGATGATGGCGAGAGCCGCAAGCACGAGCACGCCGATCGGAATGCCGCCGAGACGGTTGAAGCCGAGCCAGTCGAAACCGGTATTGCCGAGTTCGGGGCGGCCGCCGAGGTTATTGTAGGTGAGGCCGTTCGTCATCAGAAGCGCAATGCCGCGGGCAACGTAGAGAACGCCGAGCGAGGCAACGAAGGCCGGAACCTTGAGATAAGCGATCAGCACGCCGTTGACGGCGCCGACCAGCGCACCCATCGCGCAGGTGAGTACCACGACAGCCCAGACCGGCGTGTAGAGGATGACGCCGAAGGTGGGAAGCTGCACGCCCTGCATCAGGAAGCCAGCGATGCAACCGGCCAAGCCCAGCGTCGAGCCGACCGAAAGGTCGATGCCGCCGTTCAGGATGACGAGCAGCATGCCGATTGCCAAGATCCCGAAGATCGCCACGTGCGAGGCCATGATCAGGAAGTTGTTGAGGCTGAAATAGTAAGGCGACAGGAAGGAGAAGACCGCGATGATGACGATCAGCGCGAAGAACGCGCGACCTTCCAGCAGCAGGCGAATGATATTGAAATCCCGCCGTGGCCCGTTCGAAACTGTCTTTTTGTCGTTTGCTTCAGTGACTGACATAATCAGTGCTCCATAATTCCGGGCTAGTGCGCGACCACTGCTTCGCCAGAGGCGGCCATGATCTTTTCCTTGGTGACGTCAGAGCTGAACTCGGCGGAAATCTTGCCGCGATGCATGACGATGATGCGATGTGCGATGCTCAGGCATTCGGCGACCTCCGAGGTGGAGTAGATCACCGCCAGCCCCTGCTTGGCGCGTTCGGCCAGCAGCTTGAACACTTCGGCCTTGGCGCCGATGTCGATGCCTCGGCTCGGCTCGTCGAGCAGGATGACCTTCGGATGCGTCGCCAGCATCTTGCCGATGACGACCTTCTGCTGGTTGCCGCCGGAGAGTGAGCCGATGGCGGCCGCGCCACCGTCGGTCTTGATGTGAACCTTGCGGATCGAATCCGTGACCAGTTCGCGCTCGCGGCGACCTGAGGTGAAGAGCCCCTTGGTGAAGGCGCCGATGCTGGCAAGCGAGAGGTTGGTGCCGACGGTCATGGTCTGCACCAGGCCATCGCGCTGGCGATCTTCCGGCACCAGGCCGAGGCCGCTTGCAATGCGGTTGGCGATGCTTAGACCGGCCACGTCCTGGCCTTCGAGAAGAATGTGGCCGCCGCTGGCGTGCAGGCGTCCGGCCACGCATTCGAGAAGCTCGGTGCGACCGGCGCCCATGAGGCCGTAGATGCAGACGATCTCGCCGGCGCGCACATCGAGCGACAGGCGGTCGACCGCGTTATAGGCGGCACCCGAAGGGCCGGGAACGGTGAGTTCCTTGATCGACAGCGCGACCTTGCCCATCTCGTAGCCATCAGGCGGGCTACCGAGGTCGAAATTCTCGCCCACCATGTTGCGGACGATCCATTCGAGGTCGATATCCTTGCGCTCGGCATAGGCGGTCATGGTGCCGTCGCGCAGCACGACGGCATGGTTGGTGATCTGCAGCGCCTCTTCGAGGTGGTGCGAGATATAGACGATCGAAACGCCACGGCTGGTGAGGTCGCGGATCACCTTGAAGAGCACTTCGACTTCAGTGGCGCTCAGCGCGGATGTCGGCTCATCCATGATCAGGATACGCGAATTGACCGACAGCGCGCGGGCAATTTCCACGATCT
Organism: Hyphomicrobiales bacterium; assembly: GCA_900465665.1. Classification (GTDB taxonomy): domain Bacteria; phylum Pseudomonadota; class Alphaproteobacteria; order Rhizobiales; family Rhizobiaceae; genus Rhizobium. The sequence continues at coordinate 177,982 of UBJO01000025.1, read as the reverse complement.
GCTGCTGGCCGAGGCGGAGATCCTCGACGGGGGTCAGCGGATCGATATCTTCCTCCAGCTCTTCGAGCAGGGCGCGGGTCTGGCGTTCTTCCTCGGCGAAATCGACGGTTCCGGCCGTGATGATCTCCCGACCCATGAAGATGTTGTCGCGGACGCTCAGGTTGGGCGCCAGGCTGAGTTCCTGGTGGATGATCGAGATGCCGCATTCGCGGGCATGCGTCGAGGACACGAAGTTGACGGTCTGTCCGTCGAGAATGATCTCGCCGGATGTCGGGCGAACGACGCCCGACAGGATCTTCATCAGCGTTGACTTGCCGGCACCATTTTCGCCGAACAGCGTCGTGACCTGGCCGCGATGGATGTCGAAGTTCACGCCCTTGAGGGCCTGCACGCTGCCGTAGGTCTTGGCAACGTTGCGGGCGCTGAGCACGACCTCACCGATCTCACCTTTGATCTGGCGTTGGCTTGCCTGGCTCATTTGACTTCAACCTTGACAGGAGTGACGAGCCAGTTCTTCGGGTTGATGAGCTTGAAGACGCCGGTGACAGTGACCGTCTTGCCAGTCAGCTGAGCGGGATCGATGCTCCCAAGCACTGCCTTCTTCATCTCGTTGTTGATCGCCGAACCGGCGTCCTGGTACTCGATCTGATTGGTGAACTGGCCGAACTCGATCGCGCCCGTGGCATCGCGCAGATCGGTGCCGTTGATTGCCGGGCCGGTCTGCATGCGAATGACGACTTCAGGCGGCAGGCCATCGACCTTCACCTCGTTGATGTTGCCCTTGCGCTCGCCAACGACGCCCGAGAAGGACACGGGCAGAACCGGGCCGGTGGTCGTTGCGACGCCGTATTTCTCGCCCGCCGCCTTCTTGTCGGCGAGGGCGGCCGGTGCAAGCTCGGCAGCTGGGACCGCGCGCTTCTCGACATCAGCCGCGATCTTCGGGAACTGCTCCACGCCGTAGGTTTCCGAGGAAAACGCCTGCTGGCGCACGTCGTTTTCGGAGCCGATATGGACAACCTTCGTGTCCAGCGCGATTGCGCCGACGACAACCACGACGGCCGCAATGCCGACCGCGATTTTCAGTTTGCCGCTCTTCGGCTGGGAAGCCGCGTAGTCCGTTTCTATGCTCATTTTCTGACAACCTTCGGCGCGAGGCCGGATTTCCTGTTGAGGGAAAGAAGAGGGGATAAGGGATTATCGACGTCGCGACCGGTCGGTCGGGCGACAATCCAGCGTGTTAGTTGAGGAGTTGGCGAGGAGGCCGCCAAGCGGCGATCGCGCGTCGGGGCGGAAGTGCTGGCGAGACGCCAAGCCATGTCTGGGAACAGAAATTCGCACCGTCGTGATCCTCCTGAATAACCCGGCGTTTGTTTCTCCTCCAACCGCCAGGCGCTTCACGCAGATACCGAGTTGTCCGTAGGCTATGGTATCACCGTGTTATCAATGGCAGTAAAGATGTTATAAAGATTGCACGTTGTCAATCGACCATTCGGCGGCGTTTTTGATTTTTGGCGATGTTGATGGCTGTGGAGAGCGGTCAGGCTGGTGCCCATAGAGAGGGCTGGCAAGGCAACGCTATGTAATCTATCGCATAACTAACGCATGCGAGATCAATCGCGCTATTTCATCACAAGTTATTGATATAGTTATATTTGTTCTGGCACCACAATGCGCGTGCGTTGACGCTGGAGGGCGCCCTCGCTGAACTTGCGTAATGGCGCTCAATCGAGTCCCTCGCCCATCGTGTCGATTTGATGGTTCGCATTGTATCTGAAAAAAATTGCGACAACAGAAAAAAAATTCATTTGCGGTGATAAGTTTGTGTTATATTCTGCATGAAACGAAAATCCGGTGCTTGCCGGTTTCCGGTTGCTGCCCGAGGCGAGGTCTTTCAGTCTGATCTCGCGAGGAGCAGTCGCAATGCGACGTACTTGCCTGAGTGGTGGCGCTTGGCGCGGTCCGTCGGCGGTCGTCTGGGAGGAGTAACCATGAATGGGATGAGGATGCCGTATCCAGCGGCATGGATTATCGTGGGCGGCGAGGCTTTCGATGTCTGAACGCGGGCAAATCATTGTCGGTATCGATGCCGGAACCTCGGTGATCAAGGCGGTTGCCTTTGAGCTCTCCGGGCGCCAGATCGCATCCGCTTCGGCGCGCAATCAATATGCGACCGGCGATGATGGTTCGGCAACGCAGTCGTTGTGGCAAACCTGGGCTGACTGCGTAACCGCGCTGCGCGGCCTCAGCGAAAAGGTGCCTGATCTTGCCGAGCGCACCGCGGCCATTTCGGTTACGGGGCAGGGCGACGGCACATGGCTCGTCGGCGCCGACAATCGGCCGGTTGGCGATGCATGGCTCTGGCTCGATGCCCGCGCGGCTCCGACTGTGACGCGACTCAGTGCTGGCGCCGGCAATCGTGCGCGTTTCGAAGCGACCGGGACCGGCCTCAACACCTGCCAGCAGGGCGCGCAGATCGCGCACATGGACCGCAATCAGCCCGATCTTCTCGATCGCGCCGAAGTCGCGCTTCATTGCAAGGACTGGCTCTATCTCAATCTCACGGGCATTCGCGCCACCGATCCCTCTGAGGCAAGTTTCACCTTCGGCAATTTCCGAACGCGTCAGTATGACGATGCGGCGATCGATGCGCTGGGATTGTCGCGCCGTCGCTCACTGCTGCCTGAGATCATCGATGGCACCGAGGTCACTCATCCGCTTTCCGCCGATGCGGCGCGGGCCTGTGGGCTTCTTGCCGGCACGCCGGTCAGTCTCGGCTATGTCGACATGGTCATGACCGCGCTCGGTGCCGGCGTGCGCAGCGCGGGCCAGAATGCTGCCTGCTCGACCGTCGGCTCCACCGGCGTCCACATGCGCGCTAAGGCGGTGGCCGATGTTCAGCTCAATGCCGAGGGCACGGGTTATGTGATCGCCTTGCCGATGCCGGGGGTAGTCACCCAGGTACAGACCAATATGAGCGCCACGATCAACATCGACTGGCTGCTGCAAATGGCCGGCTCGCTGATGGCCGACGGCGGCAAGACGGTATCGCACGCCGATCTGATCGCCCGCATCGACAGCTGGTTCGCCGAGAGCCGACCGGGTTCGGTGCTCTATCACCCCTATATCTCGGATGCCGGCGAGCGTGGCCCGTTCGTCAATGCCGCTGCCCGTGCAGGGTTCACCGGCCTTTCCATGCGTCACGGCTTCGCTGATCTGTTGCGCGCGGTCGTGGAGGGTCTCGGCATGGCGACGCGCGATTGTTACGCGGCGATGGGCGATATGCCTGAAGAGCTCCGGATCACCGGCGGCGCGGCGCGTTCGCGCGCGCTTCGCGGTTGCCTGTCGGCGGCGGTGAATGCCCCGGTCAGGGTGTCGCGGCGCGAGGAGGCGGGTGCCGCCGGCGTTGCGATGATGGCGGCGGTGGCGATCGGCGCCTATCGCAACATGGACGATTGCATCGCCGAATGGGTGACGCCGCTGCTTGGCGAGGCAGAAGCGCCCGACAGCGAGCAGGCAGAGCGCTTCGAGCGCTTGTTCAAGGCCTACGTGATGGTTCGCGAGGCGGTAGCGCCTGCCTGGGATCAGCTCGTCGCCACGCAATAAACGGAAATCTCGCGCCGGGCCGCGATTGATGTGCGGCCGCGCTGAATGAATGTGTTGATGCAAAAAGCATCCTAAGGAGCATGTTGATGACTGAATCCGGAATGGTGGATCTTTTCGTGATCGGTGGCGGGATCAATGGTGCCGGCATCGCGCGCGATGCTGCGGGCCGTGGCCTGAAGGTCGTTCTGTGTGAGAAGGACGACCTGGCGCAGGGGACATCATCGCGCTCCGGCAAGCTGGTCCATGGTGGCCTGCGCTATCTTGAATATTACGAATTCCGGCTGGTACGCGAGGCGCTCATCGAGCGCGAGGTGCTGCTCAACGCCGCTCCCCACATCATCTGGCCGATGCGCTTCGTCCTGCCGCACTCGCCGCAGGATCGCCCGGCCTGGCTCGTCCGTCTCGGCCTCTTCCTTTACGATCACCTCGGCGGCCGCAAGAAGCTTCCGGGCACCCGCACGATCGATCTGCGCCGGGATCCCGAGGGAACGCCGATCCTCGATCAATACACCCGCGGTTTCGAATATTCCGACTGCTGGGTCGACGATGCGCGCTTGGTCGTGCTCAACGCAGTCGATGCCGCCGAGCGTGGCGCCGAGGTGCTGACCCGCACGGCAGCCGTCTCCGCCCGACGTGAGAACGGCGGCTGGAGCATCACCACCAAGAACAGCGTCACCGGCGAAACCCGCAATTTCCGCGCCCGCTGTATCGCCAACGCGGCAGGCCCGTGGGTGTCCGACGTTATCGGTCGCGTGGCCGGCGCCAACAGCAGCCGCAATGTACGGCTGGTCAAGGGCAGCCATATCATCGTGCCGAAGTTCTGGGCGGGCTCCAACGCCTATCTCGTGCAGAACCACGACAAGCGCGTGATCTTCATAAACCCCTATGAAGGCGACAAAGCGCTGATCGGGACGACGGACATTTCCTACGAAGGCCGGGCGGAGGATGTCAATGCCGACGAGAAGGAGATCGAGTACCTGCTCACTGCCGTCAATCGCTACTTCAAGGAAAAGCTCCGCCGCCAGGATGTGCTGCAAAGCTTCTCCGGCGTGCGTCCTCTATTCGACGACGGCAAGGGCAATCCGTCGGCTGTGACGCGCGATTACGTCTTCGATCTCGAAGAGACCGGCAACGCGCCGCTTCTCAACGTTTTCGGCGGCAAGATCACCACCTTCCGCGAGCTTGCCGAGCGCGGCATGCAGCGGTTGAAGCATATCTTCCCGCAAATGTCCGATAACTGGACGGAACACGCAGCACTTCCAGGCGGCGATATGCCGAAGGCTGACTACGAGACCTTCTTCAATGGCTTGAAGGAAAGCTATCCCTGGATGTCGCGTACGCTCGCCGGCCATTATGGCCGTCTCTACGGCACCCGCACGCGCAAGATCGTCGGCGATGCAAAAGGTGTCGAAGGCCTTGGTCGTCACTTCGGTGGCCATCTCTATGAGGCCGAGGTTCGCTATCTCGTCTCGTCCGAGTGGGCGCTGACGCCTGAGGACGTGCTGAAGCGCCGCACCAAGCACTATCTGCATCTGACCGAGGCCGAGCAGGCCGCCTTTGCCGACTGGTTCGCCGGCGCGAATCTCGTTGCGGCCGCCTGAGGATACCGATCATGGCATTGACTCTTTCCTTGAACACCAATCCGCTCGTCAATCGTTTCGCCGAGCCGGATGATCTGATCGAAACTGTGGCGCGGGATCTGCGCATTCGTGACCTGCAGCTCACCCACGAGTTCATCAATCCCAGCTGGCAGGCGCCCGTCATCCGCAGGCTGACCCGCAACATGTCGGCAGCGCTGCAGCGCACCGGCGTCAGGGTGACCTCGGGTATGACCGGGCCTTACGGCCGGCTCAACCACTTCGGCCATCCCGATGCCGACGTTCGCCGCTACTATGTCGACTGGTTCAAGACGTTCGCCGATATCACCGCCGATCTCGGCGGAACCTCGGTCGGAACGCAATTCGCGATCTTCACCTACAAGGATTTCGACGATCCCAAGCGGCGCGAGGAACTGATCAAGATCGCTATCGACTGCTGGGCCGAGATTGCCGAGCATGCGAAGTCGGCGGGCCTTTCCTATGTCTTCTGGGAGCCGATGAGCATTGGCCGCGAGTTCGGCGAGACGATCGCCGAATGCATGAAGCTGCAGGACCGCCTGACCGCCGCCAACATGGCCGTGCCGATGTGGATGATGGCCGATATCGACCATGGTGACGTGACCTCGAGCAACCCCGATGACTTCGAGCCCTATGCCTGGGCGCGCGCCGTGCCCAAGGTCTCGCCGATCATCCACATCAAGCAGAGCCTGATGGACAAGGGCGGGCATCGGCCATTCACGGCCGAGTTCAACGCCAAGGGCCGCATCCAGCCGCCGGAGCTGCTCAAGGCGTTTGCCGAGGGCGGCGCCAAGGATAACGAGATCTGCCTCGAGCTATCCTTCAAGGAGCGCGAGCCGAACGACCGCCAGGTCATCTCGCAGATCGCCGAAAGCGTCGCGTTCTGGGCGCCCCACATCGACACCGGCATCACCGACCTGCATATCTGACCGAAAGGCGAATCGAAAAACGAGGCGGATATGCGCGTGGCCAAATCGGGAGAAGACTGTCGATGAATGATCCGGAAGAATCGCTTGCGGTGCGAGCCGCCTGGCTGCATTACGCCGGGGGATTGACGCAGTCCGAGGTGGCCAAGCGTCTTGGACTACCCTCGGTGAAGACGCACCGCCTGATCGCGCGCGCGGTAGCCGAAGGTGTCGTCAAGATCAGCATCGAAGGCGACATCATCGAGTGCGTGGCGCTGGAAAACAGCCTCTCCGAGCGCTTCGGCCTGCAATATTGCGAAGTGACGCCCTATGTCGGCGAAGACGAGTCGATCTTTCGCACGCTCGGCCTTGCAGGCTCGAATTTCCTGAAGCGCGAGATCGAGCGCGGCGACAATGCCGTGATCGGGCTTGGTCATGGCCGTACGCTGTCGACCGCGGTGCATCTCTTGCCACGCGTCTCCGCCCGAGACCTGCGCTTCGTCTCGCTTCTCGGCGGCTTGACCCGAAACTACGCGGCCAACCCCTACGACGTCATGCACCGCATTGCCGAAAAGACCGGTATGCCTGCTTATGTCATGCCGGTTCCGTTCTTCGCCAACACGGCCGAAGACCGCGAGGTGCTGTTGGCCCAACGTGGCGTGAAGGAAGTGATGGATCTCGCCAATACTGCCACGCTGAAGCTGGTCGGGCTCGGTACTGTCGATACGCAAGCGCAGCTTGTGCAATCGGGCATGATCGAGGCGCGCGAGATCAAGGAAGTGGCGGCTGCCGGCGGTGTCGGCGAAATCCTCGGCTACTTCTTCGATTCCAACGGCCGCATTCTCGACACCGCGCTGACCGAGCGAACGCTCTCGGCCAGCCTGCCGCAGCCGAGAACGGAGCGGTTGGTGGCGCTTGCGGGGGGCGGCGGCAAGGTCGAGGCAATCCGCGCCGTGCTGCGCAGCGGCAGCCTCCACGGGCTTATTACCGACGAACGTACGGCCGAGGCGCTCCTGCGCTAGCCGGATGATCAGATAGACGACGATAGGGAATAGGATTGCAGATGGCCAACTCACCACGTTTCTGGATCGGCACCAGCTGGAAGATGAACAAGACGCTTGCCGAGGCGCAAAGCTTCGCGAGTGGCCTCAAGGCTGCTGACGGCGCGCGCGATCCGCGCATCCAGCGCTTCGTCATTCCGCCCTTCACGGCGGTGCGCGAGGTCAAGGCCATGCTGGCCGACACCTCCGTCAAGGTCGGCGCGCAGAACATGCACTGGGCCGACGACGGCGCATGGACCGGCGAGGTGTCGCCGGTGATGCTCAAGGACTGCAACCTCGACATCGTCGAGCTCGGCCACTCCGAGCGACGGGAGTTCTTCGGCGAAACCGACGAAACTGTGGGCCTCAAGACCGAGGCGGCCGTTCGCCACGGACTGATCCCGCTTATCTGCATCGGCGAGACTCTAGCCGACCGCGAAAGCGGCCGTGCGGCCGAGGTGCTGGCGACCGAGGTCCGCGGCGCACTTTCCAAGCTAACCGGCGCGCAGAAGCAGGCGGAGATCCTGCTCGCCTACGAGCCGGTCTGGGCGATCGGCGTCGCTGGCATTCCGGCGACGGCCGAATATGCGGATGCGCGCCAGGCCGAAATCATCGCGGTTGCCGAGGAGGTGCTGGGTCGCCGCATTCCTTGCCTCTACGGCGGCTCGGTCAACCCCGGCAATTGCGAAGAACTCATCTCAAGCCCACATATAGACGGGCTTTTCATCGGCCGTTCGGCCTGGAACGTCGAAGGTTATCTCGACATCCTCGCGAAATGCGCCGCCAAACTTGACGCAAAACTCGAAGGAGAAAAAGCATGAAACTGGCAATCGCAGGAGACAGCGCGGGCGAAGGCCTCGCCAAGGTTCTCGCCGACCATCTGAAGGATCGCTATGAAGTGTCCGAAGTCTCGCGCACGAGCGCGGGCCCGGACGCGTTCTACGCCAGCCTTTCCGACCGCGTGGCGTCGGGCGTAATCGACGGCACCTATGACAAGGCGATTCTCGTTTGCGGCACCGGCATCGGCGTATGCATCTCCGCCAACAAGGTCCCCGGCATCCGCGCCGCACTGACCCATGACACCTACTCCGCCGAGCGCGCGGCGCTGTCGAACAACGCCCAGATCATCACCATGGGCGCGCGCGTCATCGGTCCCGAGCTTGCCAAGGCCATCGCCGACGCGTTCCTGGCGCAGACCTTCGACGAAAACGGTCGCTCCGCTGGCAACGTCAAGGCGATGGACGAACTCGACGCGAAGTACAATCAGCGTTGATTGAACAAGAGGTACGGCCTGCGCCTTGCGGGCCGTAGCCTCCATGAGCGCGTCGACGAGCTCCGCGTTCATCCCGCAGAGGCCCTTTTGCAGTCTGCGACGCTTTCCCGCACGAATATCCAAACGCCACCGAAAACCATCGTCGGCACGTTGATCGCCTTCAGATCTTCGGTCTGGTCCGTCTTCGAGAAGGCCTTGATACCATCATAAAGCGCCTTGGCCGAGCCGATCATGCCCTGCCGCCACCAGCTGTCGACCGCGCCTTGGGATAGCTTGGCGCTGGGCTGCTTGAAGCCCAAGAATGGACTTGATCAAACCTGATCTGCTTGCCTTCATCATGACCTGATCGTCTGTCGAACATTCGCTTTGACCCGTGTGGCCGACACATCTCGTTGGCCGCACCGCCAAAGTCTGCGTCTTGTCTTCACACAGAGTCGATTGCGATTCTCGGATGTCTCTTATGCAAATTTATCTCTGCTCATTATCCGGGCAGTGGGATAAATAATTGGGCATTCACAAAGGAGAAATGCAATGAAAATCACCAACAAGATCGTCGAGTACTTCCAGCTCGGCAAAGCATATCGCGAACTTTCCCGCCTCGACGACGCTGCCCTCAAGGATATCGGTGTTAACCGCTCCGATCTGAAGCGCCGCGTATACGGTCGCTGATCACATCCCTACCTGATTGCTTCCGATGGGCCTGCTTAAGCGGGCCTTTATCGTTTTTGTCGCCTGTAACGGCGCGAATTGAGTGCGTTTGATACTGCTTATCCGCCCTCGAAAATGCCCTGCCGTTAATGCCTCTCGCGACGGGCCGATTTACCCGCATTAACCTTTTGTTAACCAATTCATCGTTAATAAATCTCAACGATTTCTTAACGTAGATGACCAAATTGCTAACAGACGCCCGCTCCATCCGTATCAAGGGCCGCTCGTTCCTGGCGGTGATGCTCTCGCCGGACCTGCCGCTCGATGACTGGCTGGAACGATTGGACGATCTGGCCGCACGCTCGGCCGGCTTCTTCCTCGGACGCCCCGTCGTGCTCGATATCGGTGAGCTCGAGATTGATCGCGCGCAATTGAAGGACCTAATTGCGGCGCTCAGCGAGCGTAACGTCAGCATCATGGGCATCGAAGGCGGGCGTCCTTCGCTGATCGGACCAGGTATGCCGCCGGCGCTCAAAGGCGGGCGTCCGGTTTCGGATTTCGAAATGCCACAGAGCGAACCCGTTCTTGAAGCGCCACGTAAGCCTGACGCAATCGAGACGCGGCAAACTCCGCAGTCACTGGTTATCCGGGAGCCGGTTCGCTCCGGTCAGTCGGTGATTTTCTCGGAAGGCGACGTGACCATCATCGGGTCGGTATCGTCTGGCGCGGAAGTGATCGCTGGCGGTTCGATCCATGTTTACGGCGCTTTGCGCGGAAGGGCCATGGCGGGCTCGTTGGGCAATGCCTCGGCGCGCATCTTCTGCCGCAGGCTCGAGGCTGAACTGGTTGCCATCGATGGCGTATATAAAATGGCGGAAGACCTGGAGCCGGGGCTTCGCGGACAAGCCGTCCAGCTCTGGCTGGAAGACGACGCGATCAAGGCCGAGAAACTTAGCTGAGCCCAGGTTGGCCAGATATTAGGAGAGAAAGATGGGGAAAGTCATCGTCGTCACTTCAGGCAAGGGCGGAGTTGGAAAGACAACCTCCACCGCCGCACTCGGAGCGGCTCTTGCACAGAGAAACGAGAAGGTCGTCGTGGTCGACTTCGACGTCGGGCTTCGTAACCTCGATCTCGTCATGGGCGCCGAGCGCCGGGTCGTCTACGATCTGATCAACGTCATCCAAGGCGACGCCAAGCTGTCGCAGGCGCTTATCCGCGACAAGCGCCTCGAAACGCTCTTCCTCCTTCCGGCCTCCCAGACCCGCGACAAGGACAATCTGACGGCAGAAGGCGTCGAGCGCGTCATGGCCGACCTCAAGCGTCACTTCGACTGGGTCATCTGCGATAGCCCTGCCGGTATCGAGCGCGGCGCGACGCTTGCCATGCGCCATGCCGATGTCGCCGTCGTCGTGACCAACCCCGAGGTCTCGTCGGTTCGCGATTCCGACCGCATCATCGGCCTGCTCGATTCCAAGACGCTGAAGGCCGAGCGCGGCGAGCGCATGGAGAAGCATTTGCTTCTCACCCGCTACGACGCGAACCGCGCCGAGCGCGGCGACATGCTCAAGGTCGACGACGTGCTGGAAATCCTCTCCATCCCGTTGCTCGGCATCATTCCCGAGAGCATGGATGTTCTGCGCGCTTCCAACATCGGCGCTCCAGTCACGCTCGCAGACAGCAAGAGCGCACCCGCCATGGCATATTTCGACGCCGCACGCCGCCTGGCCGGCGAAGATGTGGCGATGACGGTGCCGGGCGAGAAGCGCGGCATCTTCGGCAAGATTTTTGGAAGGAAGGCCGCATGAGCATTTTTCGGCTTTTTGGAAAACAGAGAACCGCACCGGCGGCCAGGGAGCGCCTGCAGGTGCTCCTGGCTCACGAGCGGTCGTCGACCGGCTCTGATCTGATTACGGTTCTCCGCGAGGAAATCCTCGCCGTCATCGCCAAGCACGTCCAGGTCGACAACGACCGCGTGCACGTGAAGATGGACCGCGATGAGCATATGTCGATCCTGGAGATCGACGTTGAGATCCCGCTGAACGCAGCCCGCGCTGCATGAATAGCAAAGTGGAGGCGGCACATAACGTGCCGCTTTCAAATGACGGTGTGGCGGACTTCAGTCCTGTGGACCGCCAGGCTGCCAGTTGTTTTTGGCCAGTTCCCACTCGCCATCGGCGCCGATCTCGACGCGTTTGTTGCCGCGGTAGAATATTGGCGTGCCCGACTTCTTGTCGATTGCGAAGCGGCTCGGCGAAAACTTCGCCTTTTCCTTGCCGTCCAGGGCAAGCGCCAGTGCTTCCTTGAATTTTCCGCTTTTGCATAGTGCCATGAACTGGGCTTCATTCATCGGAGCACTCCTTATCGACGCATGCCGTTGTTTGACCGACCTACGCGGCCGCAATGGTTGAGAGCAGTGACCTACTGCAGACGCATGGCGTTCCGCAAGCCGAATGTCACCTCAGCGTACGCCTGCGATCTGGCGCCCGGCCGACGATGAACGGGGCGGATGGCTTCGCCCCATCACCGACTTACCGATGTCCTGTCCCTATGAAGGCATGCTAGGTCGCCCCGATCAACCCGCCATTAGTCCGGTGACGCCTCGCCTCCAATAGCCGGCAGCCAGCGTCTGGTCGCGTCCGTAGGACAGCGTGTCGCGCCAATACTCGCGGATCTCCTTGGTGGCCTCGTTCTCCGAGGCAAACCAGCCGAAGCTCAAGACGCCCTCTGGCCATTCCACGGCGCGGATGGCGCGGACCAATTCGCCGTGCTCGCCACCGGGAACGCCGTTGCGATGGATCCAGCGGAGCTCGATGCCTTCGGGATGACTGATCGGCTGCTCGTCGGTCGCCCGCGCGACTTCGACAAAGGCATGGCCGCGCGCATCGGACGGCAACCGCTCCAGGATGCGGCTCAGTGCCGGCAGGCCCGTCTCGTCGCATCCCATGATGTACCAGTCCGCCGGCCTCACCGGGCGCCCGAGTGGCCCCATGATGCCGACTTGGTCGCCTTCCTTGGCGTGCATGGACCAGGCGCAGCCGACACCTTCGTGCGCGCCATCTCCATCGCCGTGGGCGACGAAATCGACGTCGATATAGCCCGCCTTCGCATCCATCTCGCGAATGGTGTAGACGCGCGCGACCGGCTTGCGTTCCTCAGACGGCCAGAATGTCAGGCCGTTCGGTCCGGCGATCGGCCATACCGGCTCGGGAACATCGGCTGTCGGAAAATACATGCGGATGTGCATGCTGTTGGGATTGTCGAAACGCTCGAGATTGCTGCCCGTCAGGCGCACACGTCGCATGCCCGGCGTCACCTGCCAGGCACACTCGACGCGCATGAGCCGGAAGGACGAGAGCGTCGTGTCGCCGGCGAGATCGCCCGTCCAGACGAATTGCGGCTTTTCGCTCTTCGCGTAGAGCTCGACGGCAACGCCGAGAAGTTCCTTGGCGCGGCGAAGGCCCTCTTCATCAGGCGACGAGGCTTCCATCGTCAGCCGCTCGGGCGCCATGTCGAAGCGCGCGGAGGCGAAGGGGAATTCGAAGGTTACGCTGTCATCGGTCTGCACGACGGCGGCATCGAAGCTAGCCAGCCGGTCGATGATCAGGTGCAAATATTCAGGCAGCTTCAGCAGACGGATGTCGGTGCTGCAGCGCAATCGTGTGGGTTCGGTCATCGGGTATCACCTCGGGTAAACGACCGGGGAATGGCAAGCCATCCCCGATGGGACATCGGACACCCCGATCCCGCTCGTGGAATGATCCCGAAGCTCGTTTTGCTGCCATTACCGTTTTACCTGCCCTGACGTGCGCATGCACGGATCGGTATAGGCGACGTTTCACCGGTTTTCTACACCCATGCCCGCTTTAGACGTGCGCAAATTTGCCGATTGGCAAGGCGGCGGCTGAATTGTGCTCATCGGGGGTGAAGGGGTGCGACAGAGTGCAACCGCGCGTATTCTTGCGCCCGCCGCGCCATCCCTGCTAAAGCCGGCTGCGGGAGGCTCTGTCCGACAACGCGGGAAAACGATCCATGGCGACACTGCGCCAAGTTGCTGAACGTGCGGGCTGCTCCACGGCGACGGCGAGCCGCGTTCTGAACCATAGCGGGCCGGTCAGCCCCGCGATGGTCGGCAAGGTGCGCAAGGCGGCCGGCGAACTCGGCTATCGCGCTCCGGGCGCCACCGCCAAGGGCGGACGACGCCCCGTCATCGGCGTGCTCGTTCCGAGCCTCACCAACCCCGTCTTCGCCGCATCCCTGTCCGGTATCCAGAACCGCATGCTGAGCGCCGGTCACAGCGTGCTGATCGCCCAGTCCAATTACGATCCGCTGCAGGAAGCTGACGCGGTTTCGGGCCTGATGAGCGAACGGCCGACGGGATTGATCCTGACCGTCTGCAACGGACTGACCAGCCAGGCACTGCTGGCGGACCTGCCGCCGACCGTTCTCTTGCACAATCTGCCAACGGAGCGTCATCCGGCTGCTGTTACCGTCGACAATTTCGCTGCCGGCCGGGACCTCACGCGCTATCTGCTGCAGATGGGACACGAGCGGATCTTGTTCGTCTCCGGCAGCTTCGCCGCGTCCGACCGCGCCGCGCGCCGCTATCAGGGCTATCTTGAAGCGTTGCGGGAAGCCGGCAAGCCGCCGCTTGCGGCCATGCAGATTTCCTTCGTTTCGGAATACGACCAGATCGACATCCTGACGGCCATCCGGGACGATCGCCCGACCGCGATCATCGGCTCGAATGATCTCTTGGCGCTGGGGGTGATTGCCGCCCTGCGCCGCGAGGGCCTGGCAGTGCCGCAAGACATGTCGGTGGCAGGCTTCGATGGGATCGTTATTGGCCGACTGATCAATCCGCCGCTGACGACGATGAACATGCCGGATGCCAGCATGGGCACGACGGCGGCGTCGCTGCTGCTTGACATGGTCGAGAACGCCGCGCCCGACCGGCATCTCGAACTCGCCTATTCGCTGCACAAGGGCGGGACCGTGCGCGATCTCAACAGGCCATACGAATAGAAAGAGCCGCCGCACGAGGTGCGACGGCTCGATAGGACCATTCGGTCGCGCTTAGCTGCGCGGCAGCATGCCTTCGACGTCGGCGGCTGCGTCGTCGAGTGCTTCCTTCGGCGCCGACGACTGGTCGACGATGCGCGAGAGGTTGTCGACGATCGTCTGGGTGACGCGGACGCCGTTGGAGCCCGGGAAGGCATACCACGGAACCATCAGCGGCATCTGCTTCAGGGCAGCCTGGAACAGCGCGTTCTTGGCGTAGAAGTCACCGAGGTAATCAGGCGACTTGGCGGCCAGTTCGTTGTTGGGAACGTAACCGGTGCCCGGTACGACGACCGAGGCGCCGTAAGGGCCGGCGGCGAACTTGGCGAACTTCCAGGCGGCTTCCTGCTTGGCGGCATCCTTGGTCAGGATGACGACGGCGTTGCCGCCGGTCGGCAGGTGGCCCTTGGCGGGGTCGAGCAACGGCAGCGGAGCGGTGCGCAGGTCGAACTTGTTGCCGACGTTCTTGATGGTGTTGCGCAGAGCGCCTGTCGTCTGGAACTCGAAGCCGACCTTGCCGGCTGCGAACGCCTGCTCGCCGGCAGACTTCGTGAACACGGGCAGGCCACCTTCCTTGACCATGCGCTCGATGACTTCGCCGGCCTTCTGGCCTTCCGGACCGTTGAAGGTGACCTTGCTTTCGTCTTCGCTGAGCATGGAGCCGCCGGCGCCGAAGAGCAGCGCGGAGAACATCCAGTCGTCGCCCTGCCAGCGGAAGTCGATACCATCGACGCCGTTGCCGAGCGCCTTGATCTTACCGCCGAGCGCGATGACTTCGTCCCAGGTCTTCGGCGGGTTCTCGGGGTCGCCACCGGCGGCCTTCACGAGATCGGCGTTGTAGTACATGATCGGGGTCGAGGTCGCGAAGGCGAGGCCGATCTGCTTGCCCTTGACCTGGGCGAGCTTCAGGATCGTGTCCGAGAAGCCCTGCTCGGCCATGTTGCCGTCTTTCTTGACGAGCGGGCCAAGATCGACGGCGACATCGCGCTCGTCGATCATGCGCAGGCGGTTCAGGCCGATGAAGGTCAGGTCGGGCATTTCCGACGTGCCGACCTGGCGAAGGATCGTCTGGATGCCTTCTTCATAGGTCGCAGACGGGCTGGCGAACTGGATCTTGATGTCGGGGTTTTCTTCCATGAACTTCTCCGAGATCGTGTCCATCACGTCCTTGAAGAAGCCCGGCATCGGGTAGTGGACCGTCAGCGTTGTCTCGGCGAAAGCCGGCACGGTTGTCGCCATCGAGATGGCCGCTGCGGCGAGAAGCTGGGTGATACGTTTCATCGCTCGTTCTCCTGGGTTGGGGCGACCGGTCAGCCTTTGAGACCGGTCATGGTGATACCCTCGACGAAGCGCTTCTGCGCGAGCAGGAATGCGGCGACGAGGGGAAGGGTGATGATCATGGTGGCGGCCATCAGCGCGCCGTAGTCGTCACCGGCCTCGGCGGCGCGGAAGTACATCAGGCCGAGAGGCGGCGTGGCGTAATCCTGCTTGGTGATGACGACGAGTGGCCAGTAGAGGTCGTTCCAGTGGGCGACGACCGAAAAGATCGAGAATGCGGTGACGGCGGGCCAGGCATTCGGCACGATGACGCGCGCGACAATCCCGAGTTCCGACATGCCGTCCAGGCGCGCCGCATGGATCAGATCGTCGGGCATCGACCGGAAGAACTGAAGGAACATGAAGATCGCGAAGACCGAGATCGAGAACGGCGCCACCAGCGCGGTGTAGCTGTTGAGCAGCGACAGGCTGTTGAAGCCGACATAGAGCGGCAGGGCTGTCGCATGAATCGGCACCAGCAGGCCGAGCATGACGAGGACCATCATCAGCCGGGCCGCGCGAAACTTCAGCTTTGCCATGGCGTAGGCGCAGGGAATGGCGATCAGCACCTGAAAGACGAAGATCAGCCCGCAGACCACGACGCCGTTCCACAGAAGCGTTCCCATCGGCACGCGGGTCAGCGCCTTGGTGAAGTTGGCAACGTAGTAGAAAGTCTCAGGGACCAGCGACAGAGCGGAGGTGAAGATCTCGCTCTGCGCCTTGCCTGCCGTCGACAGCATGAAGACATAGGGCGCCAGGAACAGCAGCGCGCCGAAGGAGAGCAGCGCCAGACGGCTGACACGGCCGAGGGGCCACCGGTTGGCGGTCATCGTGTTTACGCTCATGAGTAGTGCACCCGGCGGTCGAGAACATTGTATTGGAGGAAGGTGAGCACCATCAGGATGGCGAGGAACACCACGGTCATCGCCGAGGCATAACCGACGCGCAGATAGACGAAACCTTCCTGGTAGATGCTGAAGAGCAGCACTTCGGATGCATGGTTCGGCCCGCCCTGGGTCAGGGTCTGAACGGTTTCGAAGACCTTCACCGAGTTGATGATGCTGATCGTCGTGACGAACAGCGTCGTCGGCCCGAGCATCGGCCAGGTCACGAGACGGAACCGGTCGAACGCCGAGCGGGCGCCATCGACTTCGGCTGCCGCATAGAGCTCACGCGGAATGGCGGTGAGACCGGCCAGAAAGAGCACCATGTTGAAGCCGACGGACTGCCAGACACCGATGATCGACAGGCTGTAGAGCACGGTGCTGGAGGCGGCCAGCCAGTTGGGGCCGGGGATGCCGACCAGTGCCAGCAGGCCGTTGATCGGGCCGATGGTCGGATGAAAGAGATATTGCCACACCGTCGCCATGGCAACGATCAGCGATGCCACCGGCAGGAAGTAGACCGTGCGGAAGAAGCTGCGGGCGGTGGTCTCGCTTTCGATCAGCAGAGCGACGACAAGGCCGAGAACGATCGAAACAGGGGCGACGATCGCGGTATAGCAGGTCGTGTTCCATAGAGCCTTGCGGAAGGCGCGATCGTTGATCAGGTGCGCATAGTTCTCGAAACCGACGAACCGGAACTTGCCCATGCCGAGCTCAAAATCGGTGAAGCCGAGCAGAACGACGGCGACGACCGGCAAAAGCACGAAAACAAAGATCAGGATGATGGCGGGCAGTGCCAGAAGCCAGGCCGTGCGTGCTTCGTTGCGTTCGCGCGCTGCCGTGGTCTTGCGCGCCGCGGGTGCGTCCATGGCGATGCTAGCCATGGGCCTTCTCCAGCGTTGCGTCGATCGTAATCGGGCTTGCCTTCAGGCGGCTGCCATCCTCGGCAAAGACCATAGCCTTGTCCGGTGACAGCGAGAGAGCAACGGGCATGCCCGCCGAGACGCCGCTGGCCTCCGCCGGCGAGAGCTTGGCGATCATGATTTCGCCGACCGCATCGAGCTTACAGTATAGAATGACCTCGGAACCAAGGAACTCGATGCGCTCGACCTTCGCCGCAAGACCATCCTCGCGACTATCCGCCAGGCGGACGAATTCAGGGCGGATCGCCAGGCTTACCGGCGTGCGGGCCGAAACCGGGGTGTGCAGGCCGAGCCTGACACCACCGAAGGACACCATGCCGCTTTCGGCGAGCGCCGGCACGACATTGATGCGCGGCTGGCCGACGAAGCGGGCAACCTCGATATGGGCGGGGTCATCGTAAATGACCTGCGGGCTTGCCAGCTGAAGCAGGTTGCCGCCGATCATCACGGCCACGCGGTCGGCCATCGACAGGGCCTCGGCCTGGTCGTGGGTAACGTAGACGGTCGGCACGCCAGCGCGCCGATGCAGTTCTACGATCTCGCCACGGGCGTGGACGCGCAGGTTGGCATCGAGGTTGGAGAGCGGCTCATCCATAAGAAAGACGCTCGGATGGCGCACCATGGCGCGCGCCAGAGCCACACGCTGGCGCTGGCCGCCCGACATCTGGCCGGGCTTTCTGTCGAGCAGATGGTCGATCCTCAGCGACTTCGCCATTTCGGCGACATCGCGCGCGATTGCCGCGCTGATCGCGCGCTGGCCGGGAAGCATGGAGCCGACGAATGGCAGGCGCTGCGCGCCGGAGAGACGGCGCATGGCGAGCGGAACGGCGATGTTCTGGCCGGCCGTCAGATGCGGATAGAGCGCGTAGGACTGGAAGACCATCGCGATGTTGCGATCGGCGGCCGCAATAGCTGACATGTCCTCGCCGCCGATGACAATCTGGCCCTGATCGGCATGATCGAGACCGGCAAGGATGCGCAGCAGCGTGCTCTTGCCGCAGCCTGACGGGCCGACCAGCGCGATGAACTCGCCCGGCTCGACATCAAGGCTGACGCCCTTGAGAATGGCGTTGCCGGAGAAGGATTTGGTGATGCCTCGAAGGGAAAGCGCGCTCATTCCGCTCGCTCCCGCTGCTTCTTCGGCGCTGCCTGCGGGTAGACCTCTTCCACGACATCATCGAGGAAGTAGGCAGTCATCCCTGGTACGGCGACCAGTTCGGTGGTGACGTCGTCGCCAAGTTCGTGCACGGCCGCACCCACGAGGCGTTCGCCAGGCATTTCGCGCTCCATCGTGTCCAGGATAAAGGCTGTCGGCGGCGCCCAAACGACGGAGGTCTGGCCGAACTCGCCCTTCCACGTCCAGTGCAGGTGGCCGCTGCCGAAGAGCGCGACGTCGTGGGCGGCGATCAGGTCGTAAAGCTTGCGGCGCTGCGTCGGGCGCACGCTCCAGTAACCGGTATCGCCTTCATTGGCGTCGTCCACGAACAGCGGCTTGTGCGCGAAGATCGCGACGCGGCGCTCGCCGCGTTCGGCGAGCGTCTTCTGCAGCCAATCGAACTGCGCCTGCTCTTCCGCGTCCTCGAAGCCCATCAGCAGGCTGTTGAGACCGATGATGCGCCACTCGCCGATATCCCTGACCCAGTAGTCGGGGCCGACGAGATTGCGCCAGCGCGCCAGACGCTCCGGATTGACCGGCTGAGCGGAGCCCGGGAGGTGGCCGACGTCGTGATTGCCGGGAACGATCAGCATGGGGATCGACACTTCGCGCATCAGATCCATGGAGAAGGTCAGATCTTCGTCCTTGTCTGCGCCGTCAACGCTGAGGTCGCCGGTGTGGACGATCAGGTCGGCGCCGGTTTCCTCGATCCAGCGAACCAAGGGTGCCCAGTTGCCGTTGAAATGCGGCTTGTTGGGGCTCAGATGTGTATCGGTGATATGGATGATCTTCACGGCGCTTCTCCGGTTCCAAGCCGCCGGCCAAACTCAGGCCAGCGACGTCTTCCGGCGCCTCTTTAGAGCGATCATGTGTCGTGGGCGTAACACGGCTTTCCAACTGCGTTTCATTTTCGTCATCGAATTGTCACTGGGCATCCGGGCTGCTTGTTAGTGCCTGAAATCGGGGCCAGAACCGCGCAAGGATCATCCATTCGATGCAGTGGAGCGCGAGAAGGCGGCAACCGTCATCTAACTGTAAAGGAAACATTCTAACTAGCTCCTGAGCATATTGCACAGCTGTGCAACGGGAGTTGAAAGATGAGCCAAGGCGCGTTTCTGGAATTGCGGTCGGTTGCCTGCAGATATGGCAACACGCAGGTTCTGGAGGACATAGACCTCAACATCGAGCGCGGGGAGTTCGTCGCCTTGCTGGGGTCTTCCGGCTGCGGAAAGACGACATTGCTGCGTGTTCTGGCCGGCTTCGTGACGCCGTCCTCGGGATCGGTCTCCGTACGTCATCGCGAAGTGACGCACCTGCCGCCCGACAAGCGCGGCATGGCGCTCGTCTTCCAGTCCTATGCGCTCTGGCCGCACATGACGGTGGCGCAGAACATCGGCTATGGCCTGAAGCTGAAGAAGGTCCAGCGCAGCGAAATCGACAAGCGGGTCTCCGCCATGCAGTCCCTCCTGGGGCTGGATGGGCTGGGAGCGCGAAAGCCGGCGGCCTTGTCCGGCGGCCAGCGCCAGCGCGTCGCGCTCGGCCGGGCGCTCGCGGTCGATCCAGAGATCCTGCTGCTCGACGAGCCGCTCTCCAATCTCGACGCCCGTATCAGGCTCAGCGTTCGCCACGAGTTGCGCGCGCTGCAGAAGCGTCTTGGCATCACCGCCGTCCATGTGACGCATGATCGCGAAGAAGCGATGGTGATGGCCGACAGAATCGTGATCCTCAATGCCGGCCGGATCGCCCAGCAGGGTACCCCTGAAGACGTCTACAACAGGCCGGCCTCGGCCTTCGTCGCGGCCTTCATGGGCGCCGAGAACGTGCTCTTGCTGACCGGCGCGCCTGATGGCAACGACTTCGCTATCGCCGCAGGTCCAACGAATGCCGCAGGCCGCGTTGCTTTGATGGGACGAGACCTCGTGCAAGGCACCGTCGAGGCGCGCTTCCGGCCGGAAGCGGCCCAAATCCTCTCCGCCGAGACCGCCGTTGTCGGGTCGGGCGTTACGCTCGATGGCGAGATCGCAGCCGTCAGCTACCCCGGCGGCCATTGGCGCCATGCCGTTCGTGTCGGCGACCGCGAGATCATGGCCGACGCTACCCGCGCATTCGAGCCGGGTGAGCGCGTCCGCGTTCATGTGCCTGCCGACGCCCTGTTTCTCTTCAATTCGCCAAGCACCGAGCCGGCAAACGCCATTTCCCGGGTTTCGCCCGGGAAAGTCCACGCCTGACCTTTTGATGCCTGACTTTCAGAACCGCACATTTTCATAACAAGGAGAAGCCTGATGCAGAGATTGACGTATGCCGCTATCGCCATTGCTCTCGCGACGTTGCCGGTAAAGGCTGAAGAGCTCACGGTCGCCACCGCCGGCGACCAGAACATGGTCGATTACATCAACCAGTATCTCGGACCGTTGTTCGAGAAGGCCAATCCGGGCGACACGGTTCGCGCCGTCGGCACCGGCCCCGGTGATGCGGGCTCGCAGAAAATCCTGGAGCGTTTTGACGCGCAGGCAGCAGCCGATAGCAAAGTCTGGGACGTCGACGTTGCCGTCGTGCACGAAAAGTTCGCCGGCCCGATGGTTCAGAAGGGTTACCTCGAGAAGTATCGCGGCAACATCGACACCGGCAAGCTCGTGACCCGCGGCAACGCGAAGAACGCGCTCGGCTCGGATGTCGATGGCTTCGTCATGCCGATGTTCAACAGCCAGACGGCAATCGCCTATAACCCGGCGCTGGTCCCGAACCCGCCGAAGAGCTACGCGGAACTCGCCGAATGGGCAAAGGCCCACCCGAAGCAGTTCGGCTATAACGGCATCAAGGGCGGCGCCTCCGGCGTGTCCTTCGTCATGGGCTGGGTTTATGCCTTCGGCGGCGGCGATGCCAACAACCTGATGACGGGTCCGTTCAAGCAGGAAGAGACCACGAAGTGGGACGGCGCCTTCAAGAGCCTGGCCGACTTCACCAAGAACGCGACGCTGACGCCTGGCAACGCCGGCACGCTCGATCTTCTCAGCCGCGGCGAAATCGCCATGGGCCCGGTCTGGGTCGACATGTTCTACAGCTGGCAAGCCAATGGCCAGCTGCCGCCGGAAATGAAGCTGGTGCTGCCGGCACCCGGTATGCCCGGCCAGCCGATGCATTATGTCGTTCCTGAAAAGTCTGGCCACAAGGCGCTTGCCGAGAAGTTCATCGCGCTCGCCACCAGCCCGGAAGTTCAGGCCGAAGGCATCGTCAAGCGCTTCAACTGGTATCCGGGTATCGACGCCAACTTCGTCAAGCCGAAGCTCGACGACGCGACCTGGAACAAGCTCTTCGTCGACATCACACCGGATGATCTTGCCAACAACGGCAAGCCTTTCCCGATCGCGCCTTACAACACCGCGATCCTCGAAGCCTACGAAAAGTCCGTAAAGTAAGCCTGCGAACCGCCTTCTCTCCCGGGGGAAGGCGGTTCGGTTGACCGGATGAGAGGTGGCACGCGGTGTCGCCGTCCTTTCGGCGGCGCTCGTCTCTGTCACCGCCTCCTCTCATCCGCCTCGCTCGCGTCTCAAGGTCGTAACATGTCGAAACGCCTACTCGGTCTCCTGCTCGTTCTGCCCGCGCTGGCGGTCATTGCAGCGCTGTTCATTCTTCCGCTGATCATGTCGGCGGTGGGCGCCTTCAGGGTGGAGGGTGGAGCGCTCGGCTTCGACAATTTTGTCAAGACCTTCGACCTCTACACCAACGACATCGTCTTCACCGTTGTCATCGTCGGTCTCTCGACCGTGTTGATCGGCCTCGGCGCGATCGCGATCGGCGGCTATCTGACGCTCGGCGAGCATCCGCGTGCCGTTGCGATCCTGCGTTGGCTCTACCGCTGGCCGATGTTCATTCCGTTCATCGTCGTCGGCCAGATTCTCCGCACTTTCCTTTCCAAGAACGGCATGATGAACAATACCGCCGTCAGCCTCGGCCTGATGAACCCGCTCGACACCGTCAGTTTCCTCGACTGGCGCGGCATCGTCATCGCTTTCGTCTGGAAGCAGACGCCGTTCGTGGCATTGCTCGTCGCCGGCGCCATGGCCTCCATCAACCGCGATACCATCGAGGCGGCCCGCAATCTCGGCGCGTCGAAATTGCGGCTGCTGTTCGAGATCATCGTGCCACAGGTCGCCGTCACGCTCACTGTCGGCCTGATCCTTTCCTTCGTCACCATGATGTCGGTGCTCTCGGTGCCCTTGATGATCAACGCGAAACCGCCGACCATGCTCACCGCCGACATCGCTTTCCGCGTCAACGCCTATGGCGACTACGGCGTTGCCAATGCGCTCGGCCTGGTCTCGCTGGTGCTGGCGTCATCCGTCGCCTGGATTTATCTCCGCCAAAGCCTGAAGGAGCGCGCGTGATGACGACGATTTCTCGATCGCGAGCCTCTCTCGCAGCGCTATGGTGGGTGCCGCGCGGCATCATCTTCGGACTGATGGCCTTCTTCATCTTCGGCCCGCTCGCCAATCTGGTTTTGTGGACGGTCGCCGAGAAATGGTACTTTCCTCACAGCTTGCCGCTGGAATATGGCTTCAGTTCCTGGGTAAAGGTCTTCGCGCCGCGCGGCGGGGCGCTGGATTCGCTGCGCAACTCGCTGGTCGTGGCCGTCCTGACCGTCATCGTCTCTCTGCTGCTCGCCATTCCGGCCGGTTATGCGCTGGCCAGGCTGAAGCTGCCGCTGCGCAGCGCAATCCTGCTCGCTTTCCTGATCCCGCAGGCCTTCCCGAACCTCACTGTCTACGTGAATGTCGCGCGCATCTTCTATGAGATCGGCCTCAATGGCACGATCCCAGGCGTGGTCCTCGTGCATGTCTCGCACGGCCTTGTCTACGCTGTGTGGATCGCCACCGCGGCCTTCTCTGCGATCGATGCGGAGCTGGAGCAGGCGGCGCGCGTGACCGGGGCAGGGGCCTTGCGCACCTTCTTCGATATCACCCTACCGCTCGCCGCTCCCGGCCTGATGGCAAGCGCGATCTTCGTCTTCCTGGAAAGCCTCGACGAATTCACCGGCAGCTACTTCGTCGGCGCGCCCGATGTGAACATGCTGCCGTTGCTGCTCTATACGACGGCCTCTGGCGGCAACTATCAGATCGCTTCGATCACGGCGCTGCTGTTGCTGATCCCGTCGCTCGTCTTCATGCTGATCGTCGAGCGGTTCCTGAAGGCGGACGTGCTGTCGCGCGTCGGGCACTGAGGCTTTAACGGCTCAGCGGCGGCTAGTTGGTCGGAGCGACCTTGTAGACGTCGTCTCCGACGAAGACGATGACATAGCCGCCACGCCCGGCTGCCTCCGTCGCCCATGCCGTCAGTTGGCTGGCGTATGGCTCCTCGCGCCACGCTTGCGGGTGGTCGGGGTCGATGAGCACCGTGAGCTGATCGCCCTGGCCATAGACCATCATCTTTGCAACCGTCGGCTCCCATTCGGGGCCGAGATCATGATCGGTCATCCAGGAGCATAGGAAGTCACGGCAGAGCTCTGGGCGATCGTCGTAGATGCGGCAGCCATGGTCCGTCACGCAGTTCACGCAGCGCATATTCGCCGGCTTCGAGAGCTGATCGATCTCCGGCAGCCGACAGCACAATGTGCATGTACCGCAAGAGCGCGGTTCAGCGCGAGATGCGGTGATGTCGATCATCGCGGGCAACGTAGCCCCATATGTGCGCAAATCACGTCCCACTCCCTTCAGGAATATCGGGCCTCGTCGCGATCGTGACCTGGGCGCCATAGGCCTCCCGCATCTCGCTTTCCTCGCCCGGCCGGCGATCGGCGGCGTGGTGGAGCAGCGTCGAGGTGTATTCCGCAGCATGCGATCCCTGGATCAGCGTCACGTCGGCATTGCCGGGATTGTAGGAGCGCTCGAACCAGTCGACCGGTTGCTGCAGAAAATTCATCTCGAATGCCCGGTTGGTGACACCGTGGCCGACGATGATGACGGTGTCGTCGCCGTCGCGGGCGTCGTGCAATGCCGTCTGGATAAACAGGCGCATGCGCTGGGCGACATCGGCACGGCTCTCGCCATCCGGCGGCCGCGCGTAGAACTTTCCGCTGTTGTTGCGCAGCCGTGCCCATTTCTCGAACTCGTCGGGAAATTTTTGCCTCTGCTCCGCATGGTCGTATATCTCGGTGAACAGGCCGAAATCCTGCTCGCGCAACAGATAGTCTTCCCGGACCTTGCCTATGAGGTCAGGCGGCAGAACCGAAAGCAGGGCGTCCTTGGTCTGGCGCGTTCTCAAGAATGGCGAATACCAGATCTGCAGCTGTCGGACGTCGGTCAACGTTCTGAGGTTGGAAGCTATCGCCTCGGCCGCGCCGACGGCCTGCCGGTGTCCCCACCTGGTCAGCGGGACATTGTGATCGCCGAACTGGCCGTAAGCCCGCTCATCGAGATTGCCGAGGGATTCGCCGTGGCGAACGAGAAAGATGCGCATCATGCGGCCCGGATGATCCGAAATGGAATCGGCGTATCATGACCGGTACGACCGCCCGGGGCAACGCCACGGAGCCGGGCGTGAAGGCCCGGCCCCTTATCGTCGACGGCGCAGTTCGCTGCGCAGGACAAAAACCAGAAGGCCGGCCACCATCGCGGCGAGCGCGAACCAGGTGAGCGCATACTGCAGATGATTATTCGGGAAGCTGACCTGCGTCAGCCCGCCGACGGGAAAACCACCCGGGTTGGCGGT
The DNA here is from genome assembly GCA_900465665.1 of Hyphomicrobiales bacterium. Lineage (GTDB taxonomy): Bacteria > Pseudomonadota > Alphaproteobacteria > Rhizobiales > Rhizobiaceae > Rhizobium. Next base: position 152,853 of record UBJO01000025.1, on the reverse strand, counting down.
GTCATCGGCGTCGATGAAATAGGGCGCGATATCGGCGACGCCGCGCTTGGCGGCCATCGCGTCCACGTCGCGCGAATACCAGCGATCGTTCGCCGGGTCATTCGACTTGATGAAGGTGCCGCCCGGCTCGTTCAGGCGGAGCAGGCCGGTGATCTTGACCGGGCCGGAGACCTGGCCGTCGAGGCGCGTGTTCGCATCGCGCTTGTCCGTCGGCACGAAGCCGCGGTTGATCATCACGGATGTCCCGTTGGCAAGCGTCAGGGGCGTGATCACCCAATAGCCGGCGCCAAGTGCCGTTGCCGCGTAAACGAGGCTCTCCTTGTCGTTCTGCAAGGTACCTTCAGCCGTCACACGGCGGTATTCGTCAGTACCTTTTGTGATGTTTCCCCAGTCAGCACGGGCGGGGGCGGCCACCGGTTCGGCATGGATGCGCTGATCGACGCGGGCAATCAGATCCAGTTTCCAGGCGCGGCGTTCGACCTGCCAGACACCAAGCGCGAAAACCGCGCAAAGGACGACGACGAGGAAGCCGCAGAAGATCGTGAGTGCAATCGCCGAACGACGTTTGGGAGCTTGTTCTGCAGGGGAGTTTGTCAAGGTCTTAAACCGTAACGGGCGGCGTTGCCGCCGCCCGTCCATTGTGCCCGTCAGGGCATGTTTTTCATCATTTCCGGGCTCATCGGCATCATGTTCGTATTGAGATGATGCATGACCCAGAGCGAGCCGGAGAGTGCGATGACCACGAGCAGGATCGTGAAGATCAGCGCCAGCAACGTCCAGCCACCCTCGGAGCGAGAGTTCATGTGCAGGAAGAAGATCATGTGAACGACGATCTGGATCACGCCGAAAATCATGATCAGGGCAGCGGTGACAGCCTTGCTGTCGAAGACGCCGGCCATGACGAGCCAGAACGGAATGGCCGTCAGGATGACCGACAGGACGAAGCCGATCATGTAGCTCTTGAAGCTGCCGTGCGCCGCTTCATGCCCATGGCTGTGCCCATGATGGGCCTCGTGAGCATCCTCGTGTGCGGGTGCGTGCGAACTCATCCGAGTACTCCCATAAGATAAACAATCGAGAAGACGCCGATCCAGACCACGTCGAGGAAGTGCCAGAACATCGAAAGGCACATCAGGCGACGCTTGTTCTCGGGGATCAGGCCATGCATCGAAACCTGCACCATCAGCGTCACCAGCCAGATGATGCCGAAGGTGACGTGCAGACCGTGCGTGCCAACCAGCGTGAAGAAGGCCGACAGGAACGCCGAACGCTGCGGGCCCGCACCTTCGTGGATCAGGTGGATGAACTCGTAGAGTTCGAGCGCGATGAACACGGCGCCGAACACGCCGGTGACGGCGAGCCAGAACAGAGTTTCTGCCTTCTTGGCCCGCTCCATCTGCAGCATGGCGAAGCCATAGGTGATGGAGGAGAGGAGCAGCATCGAGGTGTTGATCGCCACCAGCGGCAAATCGAAGAGATCTGCCGGCGACGGGCCGGCCGCATAATTGCGGCCGAGAACGGCGTAGGTGGCGAACAGGATCGCGAAGATCAGGCAGTCGCTCATCAGGTAGAGCCAGAAACCCAGCATCGTGCTGTTTTCCGGATGATGCTCTTCCGTCAGGTAGAATTCGGGCTTTTCAGCCGTATCGATTGCAGTCTTGCTCATGATCTTACACCTGCTCAGCAAGCAGCTTGGTGCGCTTGTCTTCCGTTTCCACGACTTTCTCTACGGGGATGTAGAAGTCACGCTTGTAGTTGAAGGTATGGCCGATGGTGACCACGAGCATGGCAAGCGCGGAGGCCGCGACCAGCCACCAGATGTACCAGATCATCGCGAAGCCGAAGACGACGCTCAGAGCACCGAGGATGACACCGGTACCGGTGTTCTTCGGCATGTGGATCGGCTTGAAGCCTTCCGTCGGACGAACATGGCCGCGAGCCTTCATGTCGTACCAGCTGTCATGATCATAGACGATCGGCGTAAGCGCGAAGTTGTAGGCCGGAGGCGGCGACGAGGTCGACCACTCGAGCGTACGGGCACCCCAGGGATCGCCCGTGTCGTCACGCAGCTGATCGCGCTTCAGGAAGCTGACGACGAGCTGGATCAGGAATGAACCGATGCCGAGCGCGATCAGGAACGCACCGAAGGCAGCGATGATGAACCAGATCTGCAGCGACGGATCTTCGAACTGCGACATGCGTCGGGTGACGCCCATCAAGCCCAGAACGTAAAGTGGCATGAAGGCGAAGTAGAAGCCGACGAGCCAGAACCAGAAGGACATCTTGCCCCAGAACGGATCGAGCTTGAAGCCGAACGCCTTCGGGAACCAATAGGTCACGCCGGCCATCAGGCCGAACACCACGCCGCCGATGATGACGTTGTGGAAGTGGGCGATGAGGAAAAGCGAGTTATGCAGGACGAAGTCGGCCGGCGGGATAGCCAGCATGACGCCGGTCATGCCGCCGATGACGAAGGTCACCATGAAGCCGATCGTCCACAGCATCGGCACTTCGTAGCGAATACGACCGCGATACATCGTAAACAGCCAGTTGAACATTTTCGCCCCTGTCGGGATCGAAATGATCATCGTGGTGATTCCGAAGAACGAGTTGACGCTTGCGCCCGAACCCATGGTGAAGAAGTGGTGCAGCCAGACAAGGTACGACAGGATGGTGATGACGACGGTGGCGTAAACCATCGAGGCATAACCAAACAGGCGCTTGCCGGTGAAGGTGGCGACGACTTCGGAGAAGATGCCGAAGGCAGGCAGCACGAGGATGTAAACTTCAGGGTGACCCCAGATCCAGATGAGGTTCACATACATCATCGGGTTGCCACCTAGGTCATTGGTGAAGAAGTTCGTCCCGGCGTAGCGGTCGAGCGACAGAAGCGCGAGCGTTGCGGTCAGGATCGGGAAGGAGGCGACGATCAGCACGTTGGTGCAGAGCGAGGTCCAGGTGAAGACCGGCATCTTCATCATGGTCATGCCGGGTGCGCGCATCTTAACGATCGTCGCGATCAGGTTGATACCCGACAATGTCGTTCCGATACCTGCGACCTGCAGGCCCCAGATGTAGTAGTCGACACCCACGCCCGGGCTATACTCGACGCCCGAGAGCGGCGGGTAGGCCAGCCAGCCGGTACGAGCGAACTCGCCGACAAACAGCGACATCATGATCAGGATCGCGCCGGCCGTCGTCATCCAGAACGAGAAGTTGTTCAGGAAGGGGAAGGAAACGTCGCGTGCGCCGATCTGCAGCGGAACCACGAGGTTCATCAGGCCGGTGACGAACGGCATGGCCATGAAGAAGATCATGATGACGCCGTGGGCCGTGAAGACCTGGTCATAGTGGTGAGGCGGGAAGATGCCGGGATTGCCGTTGAAGGCCATCGCCTGCTGGGTACGCATCATGAGGGCGTCGGCAAAGCCGCGCAGCAGCATCACCAAGGCAAGAATGACATACATGATGCCGATCTTCTTGTGGTCGACGCTGGTGAACCACTCTTTCCAGAGATAGGTCCAGAGTTTGAAGTAGGTGATGAGACCGAGGACGGCGATCCCGCCGATCACGACGGCGCCAAACGTGGCGACCAGGATCGGCTCGTGGTAAGGAATTGCCTCGATCGTCAACCGGCCGAAGATCAACTTCAGAAGGTCAGGATTGGAAAACATGGAGTAACCCGTTCATTGGTGTCTTTAAGACGCAAAGCGCCAGGTTGAATTATTTGGTCGCAGCAGGCGCGCGTGCGTCGGACGACGGCATGGTATGGCCCTCGTGCTGCATATTCATCGCCGGTGCGGCGTCGGTCTCGGGCTTGGCGTCCATCCCAGGCATGCTCTCCATGCTCTCGGCGCCATGCGGCGCTTCGCCGGCTTCGGTGGCCGGTGCATGAAGATTGATGTCGATCGGCTCGCCGTCGAACTTCAGCTTGTCGCGGTTCTCATGGCTTTCCTTGCCGGCGCCGCCCATCATGTCGATGTGCATCATCTCGCTCATGCACATCTTGCCAGGAGTGGCGCACATGTTCAGGATCGCGTTGTAGAGATCTTTGTCGGCGGTCGCGTAGTAGCGAACCGGCTCGCGCTCGCTCGGACGCTCAAGTTTGAGATAGGCGTCGCGGTTCAGCGCAGTGCCCTGGTTCTTGACCTGGGCGACCCAGGTATCGAAGCCCTGCTGGTTCATGCCATGGAACTTGAAGCGCATGTGCGAGAAGCCTGGTCCGCTGTAGTTTGCGGAGAAGCCATCGAACACGCCTTCCTTGTTGATCACGGCGTGAAGCTTGGTCTGCATGCCTGGCATGGCATAGATCTGGCCAGCAAGCGCCGGGATATAGAACGAGTTCATCACTGACGACGCGGTGATCTCGAAATTGATGGGAACATCGACGGGGGCCGCCAGTTCGTTGACGGTCGCGATGCCCAGTTCCGGGTAGAAGAATAGCCATTTCCAGTCGAGAGCGACGACCTGGACGGTCAGGGGTTTTACGTCGGCGGGAATCGTGCGCTCCGCATCGATGCGGTCGAGCGGACGGTACGGATCGAGCTTGTGCGTGGTGATCCAGGTGATCGCACCCAGAACGATGATGATTGCGAGCGGAGCGGACCAGATGACCACTTCGAGACGGGTGGAATGGTGCCATTCCGGATCATACGTGGCAGAGGTGTTCGACTGGCGGTAGCGCCAGGCGAAGAACAGCGTCAGACAAATCACCGGGATGATGATCAACAGCATCAGCAGGACTGACACGATGATCAGGTCTCGCTGTTGCATGGCGATATCGCCGGAAGGCGACATGACCACCAGGTTACATCCTGCGAGCATGAGGAATAGCGGCAGGATGACGAGATGGCGGGAAAACTTTGACAGCTTTTGCACGTCGTTATTGCTCTTTTTGTTTCGTCCGATCCGCGACTAAAGCACTATAACTTTTAGCAACATGAGGTGTTTGGTCGCAGCGCAGCAGAATTGCCGCAGTGCGGGATACGACGGAGCGCGTGCGATGTCAAAAACTTGAATCGGCGAGAGTAGGCATTTTTTGCACGCCGCCGCATTCGTGCAACTATATATCCCTCGGAGCCCCTTCGACCACTGTCCAGGGCCTTATTTTAACGCTTTGGCGCACATTTCTTCTCGTGGTGCCAATTTTCGAAGGTGGTGTGAAACTTTTTCGACGTTCCACCCTTGATAAGCACGACAGTTCGTTCAAACTCTCACCTGAGACGCTTTGTCGCAAGTGTCTTAACGAGGGAGGCGTTTAGAATATGGCTCATGTGACTAACTATGGTCCTTCGTCCACGTCGATGGAACGTGACGCGAGACAAATACATGCTGACAAGCCGGTTTCGCCGGGCAGCATTGCAATCGGTGTCGTCATCGGGCGTACATCCGAGTTTTTCGATTTCTTCGTCTACGGGCTGGCATCAGTGCTGGTTTTTCCGCAGCTTGTCTTTCCGTTCGCGCCGGACAGGCTGACGGCCACACTTTATTCTTTTGCGATTTTTTCGCTCGCGTTTCTCGCACGTCCCGTCGGTTCGGTGGTCTTTATGACGATCGACCGCCTCTACGGCCGGGGCACCAAGCTTACCATCGCCCTTTTCCTGCTTGGTGGATCAACCGCGTCCATTGCGTTTCTGCCAGGTTATAGTGAGATCGGCGTCTGGTCGATTGCGCTTCTGGCGCTGTTTCGCCTGGGACAGGGCTTCGCGCTCGGTGGCGCATGGGACGGTTTGGCGTCGCTCTTGGCGCTGAATGCGCCAAAGAATCACCGCGGCTGGTATGCGATGATCCCGCAGCTCGGCGCACCCATCGGCTTTGCGTTGGCAAGTCTGCTGTTCGGCTACTTCGTCGCCAACCTGTCGTCGGAAGATTTCCTCAGCTGGGGTTGGCGCTATCCGTTTTTCGTGGCTTTCGCGATTAACGTGGTTGCGCTCTTCGCGCGCCTTCGCCTGGTTATGACAAAGGAATTTGGCACGGCGCTGGAGCAGCATGAGCTAGAGGCCGCCCCTATTCGCGATGTCGTGCGCATCCACGGCCGCGATATCCTGATCGGCGCATTCGTACCGCTGGCAAGCTTTGCGATGTTCCACCTTGTCACCATCTTCCCGCTCGGCTGGATGAGCCTTTACGGCGATCAGCCGATTGGCGCCTTTATGCTCGTGCAGACGGTCGGCGCCATGGTCGGTATCCTGGCGATCATCGCATCCGGGTTGATGGCCGATCGAATTGGCCGGCGCGGGCAGCTTGCGGCGTGCGCGGTGCTGATTGCGATCTTCAGCTTCGTGGGACCGATGATGCTGGGCTCGGGTTCCAAAGGCCATGATGCGTTCGTGATCATCGGCTTCGGCGTCCTCGGGCTGTCCTTTGGCCAGGCCACGGGTTCGATCTCGTCGCGTTTCGGCCGCGGATATCGCTACACCGGCGCCGCGTTTACCTCCGATTTGGCGTGGCTCGTTGGAGCCGGATTCGCGCCGCTTGTCGCACTCAGCCTTTCCAGCCGATTTGGGCTGACATTCGTCGGTTACTACCTGCTGTCAGGCGCGATCTGTACGCTGGCGGCTCTGGCCTTCAGCCGGGCGCTCGAACAGCGAGATTGATTGTCATAAAGAATAGACAAAGCCCGCCTGAGCGAACGGTCAGGCGGGCTTTTTTAGGTTCGATGATGAACGGCTAAGACGACAAATCAATTCACCGCTTGCGGCTTCTTCGCCGCCCGCGCCGCAGTCAGTTCGGCGGTCGTGTGGTTAAGGCGATCTGCGAGGACGCGCATGATCTCGACTGCCATATCGGGAAAGTCGCCCAGCAGCTTCAGGAAATGCTCCTTGCTAATCCGCAATACCTCAAGCGCCGACGTGGCGCGAACGGTTGCGGTACGGGAGACGTCGCAGAGGATCGCGATCTCACCGACGATGGAATTGGGATCAACGTCCGCGACCTTGATCTCGCCAGCGGGCGAGCGAACGAGAATGTCGGCTGTTCCCGACAGGACCACGTAGGCTGCGTCACCTGGGTCACCTTGTCGGAAGAGATCCTGACCAGCGCTATATGTCATGCGGTCCGAGGTAAAGGCCAAAAGTTTCAGTTTGGCTGGTGCAATCCGCGAAAAGATTGGCACGCGCCGCAGCATCTCGACTTCGTCTCTCAGCAGCATGAGCTTTTTTTCTCCCTGCGCGCTCGTGGCACGCTTGCTAGAATGACATGCGTCCTTTTGGCAGGACGTCACTTTTGTAGCCCCTGTAGAATATTACGATAACAGTTCCTTGAACATACCGTTCTGTTCGGAAAGTTCCGGATAATTGCCGGCCTCGACAAGGCTTCCGCGGTCGAAAAGCAGGACGCGATCGAAAAGCGCGGCGAGTTTGGCGTTCGAAAGAACCCACACGATCGCCGGCCGCTCGCCCTCGTGATGCAGGTGGTTGACGAGGTTGTTGGTGATCTGGTCCTGCACGCGCTGGTCTAGGGCGGTCAGCGGCCGATTGAGAATGATGTAGTCCGAACGCCTAAGCAGCGTTCGCGCCAAGTTCAGCTTCTGGCGCTGAACCATTGTCAGACGCTTGCCGCCGGAACCGACGTCGAATTCGAGCCCTATCGACAGGACATCGTCGAACAGTTCGAGCGTTTCGAAGAGGCCGACCATGATCGATCGGATGCTTTCCGACGCGTCGGCCCGCTGATAGGCGATACGGCCGAAGAGAACGTTGTCCATCAGGCTCGCCGACGAAATGAAGTGCTCGGGGTCGTAGCGCTCGATGACGGCGGCCAGATCATCTGGAATATTCTCGTGAAACTGCTTGCGCGCGCTGACGATCTTGGCAGTTAACTCGTCGGTCAGTAGACCGAAACGGTGGCGGGGTTCGATATAGGCGAAGCTCAACCTGATGATTGCCGAGCGTTCTTCCGGCGTAGCGTCGTCGAACTTGCGGCTGCTGAGCTTTTGCAGCAGCGCCTGATAGGTCGGAATGTCGTCCGCCGTCATGAAAGTCAGCTGCTGGAAGAATGGGTGGTCCGGGGGCAGGTCGTGGAAGAGTTCAACCGCATTCTCGGCGATTTCCAAGCCCATGGCGTAAAGATCGTTGCTCAGTCCCGTCTCCCTAAACAGCGTCTGGAAATAGGGATGCGCCGCCAGGCGCCGGTTGTTCATGATCGGTCGCTTCATGGAGCCGAAAAGCAGGTTCTCGCCAACGGTGGCCTGCGCGTTGTAGCTGTCGAAGTCGAAGGGAACGACGATGTTGCCAAGTTCCGACTGCTGCATTTTCTCGCGCAGCGCAGCGCGCAGATCGACGATGTGTTCGGCAAGTTTGGTGTGGACGTGCGTATCGACGGTCGAGCGCAGTGCGAGGTCGAGAATATCCTCGGTGATCAGCACAGCGTCTAAGGCTGGCCGCATGGCCGTCAGGATATCGTCTGGACCTGTCGCGCCAGCCGCTCGGTAGTCCACCCAGTCGCTGTTCGGGTCGAGCGTCGGATTGCCGGCCTTGACCGCTTCAGCCGCATGCCACTTGGCTTCCTGGGCGGTCTGTTCATCATATTCGGGATCTTTCAGGGGCGCATGCTTTAGACCATAGAGAAGGTTGTCGCGCAGCGTCCCCTGGAAAAAATAGATATCCGAAGATGCATAGGAAATCCTGCGGCCCGAGACCGATTCTGGTAGTTCCAGCAGATCCTTTCCGTCGATGGTAATACGGCCCGCATTCGGCCAGACCACGCGGCCGAGCGCCTCGGCGAAGGCTTCCGCGCCGCTTGAATTGGGGCCGACGACGGCGACTGTCTCGTTCGGCTTGATTTCGACGGAGACGTGATCGATCAGCTTGGCCCCGCTGTCGTCGCTGACGGCAAGGTTTGTAACAACGATCGGTGCCGCCAAAGCCGCAACGTCCTCGATGGCGACCTTGTGAATGCTGTCGTCAATAAGGGGCTCGACATTGAATTGCTCGTAGACCTGCTGGTATTTGACCTGCACATCCTGGCGCATCTGGTCCCAGTCAATCAGCTCTTTCAACGGGCCGGGCAGGTCCTTGTAGGCGCTGATGACAGCCACGAGCTGCCCGATATCGAGCCGTCCCTGGAGCGCCAGATAACCACCGATCGCATAGAATAGAAACGGGGTGACCTGCGCGAGAAAGTTGTTCAGGAACTTGACCAGGAACTTCCACTGATAAAGATCGTAGCGAATCGAGAAGATGAGCCCGAGACGCGCGGCGATGTCGGCGCGTTCCAGGTTCGACGTGTCGTTGCCGTGGATCGTGCCGATACCATCCACGATCTCGCCGACACGGCCGGAAAGCTCGCGCGCCGTCAGCTGGCGCTGGCGACCGAGTTCCAAGAGCCGCTTGCGCATGCGGGGAATGACAACGGCTTGAACACCGACGATCGCAGCCGCGATCATGCCCAGCCAGAAGTTCTGCACGATGATAAAGGCGAGCGCCGTCAGCGCCTGGCCGCCGAGCAGGGCGGGCGAGACGAAGGCGTCCCCGGTGAAGCCGCCCATGGGCTCGACTTCGTCCTTGATCATGGTCGCGATTTCGGCGGACTTCACCCGCTTGAAATGATTGGGCGGGAAGCGCAGAACACGGTCGATCAGCTGAAAGCGGATACGCCGTAACATGCGCTCGCCAAGCCGGCCCTTGTAGGTATTGATGTAAAATTTGAAAAGGCCGTTGAGGACGACGAGCGCTAGGAATACCAGGCTGAGAGCCATCAGCATCTGCTCGCGGCCGAGCTGGACGCCCTGGAAGAACTCCACCTTTCCGATCAGCGGGAAGGTGTAGGACAGATGCATGAAAGTCTGCGTGGCGCCTTCACCCTCAAAGCCCGAGCCCTGAATAGGTCCATTGACGATCTGCTTGGGCAGGTCGAACGACAGGAAGTATGGCACCATGGAGAGCGCGACGACTGCCAAAATCCAAAGCTGCTGCAGCCGCGTGTTCGACCAGATATACCGCGCGAGGCTTTTTTCCATTGCTAACCGTCGATTGTCGGGAGAATTTGAGACATTAATCCTGCACAAGTGGGCGGTGATATCGAGAACAGGATCAAGCTACCGGATCGCTCAATAACAACAACGCGAAGGGGCGTGTATTGCTGGACGCCGATTCACGCGAGAGTCCGTTTATATCACATGATTTTCATAAAAGGGCGAGAGTTTCACGCGAGCATAACGCGAATGATTTCGGCCGTTCGGCTCGCGCCTTCAAGATCAATATCGAGATCGGCCACAATTCGCTTTGGGGCGGCCAGTGCGGCGCACACCGCCGCCGCCACATGCTCTGCCGTCAATCTTTTTTCAAGCAGCAGCTCGGCCAATCCAAGCTTGGCAAGACGTTGGGCCCTGACGGTCTGTTCCGTCTCCCCACCGGCCACGAACGGGATCAGGATCGGGCGGCAATCGGTTCGCAGCAGATCGCCGACGGTATTGTAGCCTGCCTGTGAAATTGAGATACGCGCGGCGCCGAGCAGCGAGGCGAAATCTTTGCGGAACCGGACGAGCGTGACGTTGGATGGTATTGACTGCGACAGTGTCGCGAAATCGGTCTCCGGCAGGTTAGGGCCACCGATCAGCAGCCAGCGAAGCTCGGCTGGCAGCATTTTCGCGGCTTCGCCGGCTGCATTCAAAAGCTCGGCTCCAACCGCGCCGCCACCGGCGGATGCGATGATGTCGAACGTCTCCGGTGCCGGCTCTGGCGCTGGCGGTGCCACGATCCCGGTATAGAAGACCTTGTGGGCGATATCCGCAGTCAAAGGGAACGTGTCTTCCAATCGCACGAAATCGGGATCGCCATGAACGAGCACGCCATTGAAATAAGTCTGCACGAGCCCCACGGTCTCGGCGTCGCGGCCGGCCTTGCGGTTTTCCTGTAAGATGTCGCGCACGGAGCTCAATAGCTTCGGTCGAGGGGTCGACGCTTCGATCGCTTCGATCAAGGGTAGAAGTTCGAAGCGCATCTGCCTGCGTCCAAACGGAAAAGCCTCGGTAATGACAACGTCGGGCCGCGCGTCGTGGAACGCCTGCAATAGCAAATCGCGCCGACGATCTAGGAAGTTCTGGTCTACGGCAACGCCGCGTTCATCGGCGAGCCCGGAAAATCCAGCATTGCTGGCCACCACCGGTGGCAAGGCCACCGTTTTCAGCCCCGCCGCCGGGAAGCCCGCGACCGGCAGGCCACCGGTGACGACAGTCACATCGAAGCCGTCATTTTTCAGGGCATTGGCGATCCGGCTAGCGCGCGCGATATGGCCGATCCCAAGCAGGTGCTGAACGTAGAAGAAAACCCTCGGAGCGCTCATGATACCTTCTGCCACTCCTGTTGAAACAGTTGGCTGAGTTGAACGATGCTTGCGTTGTAGTCGAAGTGCCTGCGCACGCGCGCCTCGGCGGCGTCGCCCAGTCTCTGCCGCAAGTGGGGATCGCGCATGGCTGTCTCGAGCGCCGTGGCCAGCGCCGTGGGATCATCCGGTTCGACCAGCAGCCCATTCTCGCCATCGACCATAAGCTCAGGCACGCCGGACACGGAGGTAGAAATGCAAGGTAGACGCTGGCTGGATGCTTCGACGAGGACGTTCGGCAAACCATCGCGATCGCCATTGGAAGCGATCCGACAGGCGAGGGCGAAGAGATCGGCGCGGCGGTAGTGATCGAGGACTTCTTCCTGGGCGAGCGCGCCCTTCCAGATGATGTGCTCGGAGAGATTTAGTTCGCTCGCCAGCGCCTTCAGCTTGGCCAGCTCATCACCGCCGCCGATGTGCTCGAACCGCCAGTTCAGATCGCTGGGCAGGAGCGCAAGTGCGCGCAGCAAGGTATCATAGCCCTTTTTCTCCACTGCGCGCCCGACACTGAGCAGAAAGACGGGTTTCGTCGGGTCGCTGCCATCCCCGCCGGATCGTTCGCCGGCGAAATGACCGAAGCGCGCGAGATCGAGACCGTGATAGCTAAGATGCACCGCGTCCTCGCGCGAAGTCAGCGTGCGCATGTGCTCATAACCGTTGCGGGTGCAGGTCACCACCCATCGGGCGCTGGATAACTTTTCTGTCAGCTCCCAGTCCGGCGATGTCCAGATATCCTTGGCATGCGCCGAGCAGGTCCACGGCACGCCGGTGAGAACGCTCGCATATTCGGTGACGGAAGCGGGCGTGTGAATGAAATGTGCGTGCAGCCATTGTCCGCCATCGGGCCACTCGCGCGCAAGCGCCATTGCCTGTCCAAGCCGGCGACAGCGATTGCGCGAGATATCGCGCGACAAGTCTTTGAAAAAACGCTTCATAAGCGCGCCGAAGCCCGGCTTCCTGAAGCTGGCAAACAGCCCCTTCAACACCCTGAGCGGCTCTTCGTGCAAATATTCCGGCAGGTAGACGACCCGCGCCTTGATCTCGTCATGGACGGGATGGCGCTTCTTGTCGGTCGGGCGGCGCATGGAGATCAGGGTCAGGTCGAAACCGGCCTTTTCCAGACCCAGCAGTTCCTGTGCGATGAAGGTTTCAGAAAGGCGTGGATAGCCCTTCAAGACGATAAGCAATTTCCTGCGTGGCGGCAATGATGCGACTTTCACTCGGCGCCGACGACGGAAAGGTGGCGGCCACGGTTGTCGAGCCAGCTGCCGACCGTCTCGGAGATGTGGTTGAGGCCTTCCAGCCGCATTTTGGAGCCGCTCATCGATGGCGGCTGGCGGTGCGGCAAGCGCTTCAGCGCGTCGGCCATGACGGCGGCGTCGGCCGATGCTTCCGGCAGAAGCATCTCGACGAGCCCAAGAGCGCTAGCGCGCTGCGCACGCAGCAACTGCTCCTCGCGCGGCTTAACGCGGGGCACGATGAGCGCCGGCTTGTCAAAGGACAGGATTTCGCAATAGGTGTTATAGCCGCCCATCGCCACCACGCCGGCGGCACCGGCGATCAATTCTTCCATGTTGTTGTCGAACTCGATCACTCGGATGTAGGGGATCTTCGATCCCTTTTGCACCAGCGTCGTGCGTTCGGCAGCCGGCATGTACGGGCCGAGCACGACCAGCGCCTTTTGCTGCAGGGTCGTGTCCTGCTCGTAGGCGTTCATCACGTCGTGCACGAGGTCGGAGCCATCGCCGCCGCCGCCTGTGGTGACAAGAATATAGTTGTCGCTGCGGGCATTGATCGAGGTCTTGTTGGCCGAAACACTGCGCTGCAGGAAGCCGACGAAGTCCATCTTTCGGCGAACGCTGGTGGGCACATCGAGGCCGACCAGCGGGTCGTAGAAATCGGGCGGCCCGTAGACCCAGATCGAATCGTAGTATTGATCGATTTTCTGCATCACGCCGTTCTTCTTCCACTCGGCGTCGAGCAGATGAGGGGCGTCCATGATCTCGCGCAGCCCCAGCACAAGCGTCGTGCCGCGTGCCTTGAGATAGTTTAGCGTCTCCTCGACCTCACCTTTCAGCCCCATCGGCTCCTTGTCGACGATGAATATGTCGGGCTGGAACGTCTCGGCCGTGTGGCGGATGATCGATTCGCGCATCTTCAGTGTATCTTGAAGATCGATATGGCTTGCCATCGACGTATATTCCCCGTTGCGCAGCTTGATGACGCTTGGGACCTTTACGAAGTCGACGCGGGCGCGATAGTCAAACGCACCGGCGATCGTCGCGCCCGAGATGATCAGGATGTTCAACCCGCGATAATCCTCGACCAACGCGTGCGCGATGGTGCGACAGCGGCGCAGATGGCCAAGCCCGAACGTGTCGTGGCTGTACATCAGGATGCGTGCGTCTTCCAGGCGCCGGGCCATGGACATTCCTTCCGGGCTATACGTCATTTAGCACCGCCGCCTTTGACGGCGCTGCCGACCGATCGGGGGAGGATCAGTCGTTGGCCGTTATTTGTAGGGATCAGCTGCATCGCGCAACCCGTCTCCCAGAAAGTTGAACGCCAAAATCACCAAGACCACAGGTATGATCGGGAAAAGCAACCACGGATAGAAAGCGATGACGCTCACGCTCTTGGCTTCGGTGAGCAGGATACCCCAACTGGTAATCGGCGGGCGAAGGCCGAGGCCGAGGAAGCTCAGCGCGGTCTCGCCCAGGATCATGCTGGGAATGGAAATCGTCGCCGAGGCGATCAGATGCGACATAAAGCCCGGCACCAGATGCCGCCCGATCACGCGCGGGGTGCTGGCACCCATCAGCTGGGCCGCCTGCACGTAATCCTCCTCGCGCAACGCCAGGAGCTTGGAGCGCACCGCGCGCGCCAAGCCGGTCCAGTCGATGATGCCAAGTATGATCGTGATGCCAAAATAGATGACGAGGGGACTCCACGTCACCGGCATGATCGCCGCCAGCGCCATCCATAGCGGTAGGCTAGGAAGCGATTGCAGCACTTCGATCAGGCGTTGCACGATCAAGTCGAACACGCCGCCGCGATAGCCCGCAAGGCCACCGATGACGATGCCGAGGCAAAAACTGATCGAGATACCGATCAGGCCGATTGTCAGCGAGACGCGGGCACCATAGAGAATGCGTGAAAGCACGTCGCGGCCCAAACGGTCAGTGCCGAGCAGAAACATCTGGCCGCCCTCGGCAGGGCAGACCAGATGCAGGTTCGAATCGAACGCGCCCCAGAAACTGTAGGCGTCGCCGCGGCAGAAGAAGCGGATGGGCTGCACATCGTTAGGCTTGTCGCTGTAAAGACGGTGCAGCGTGTCCATATCCAGCGACATGGTGCGGCCATAGACGAAGGGGCCGACGAAGTTGCCGTCATTGAAGAAGTGAACGCGCTGCGGCGGCGAATGGATGAAGTCAACGTTCTTGGTGTGCAGCCCGTAGGGCGCCACGAATTCAACGACTGTTATCATCAGATAGACGGCGATCAGGAAGACCGCCGAGGCCAACGCCAGACGGTGCTGCTTAAACTTCCACCACATCAGCTGCTTTTGTGAAGCGAGGTGGATGCGCGATTGAGCCGACGTCATGCTTTCCGTCGCCATCGGATCGAACGGCGCGGTCGAGACATAGTGCGGCAACGGCGCGCCGGGTGGGGGCAAGGGCGACATTATTTGGTGCTCCTGCCTTGCAGGCGAATACGCGGGTCGAGGAAGCCGAGGGCGATATCCGATATCAGCACGCCAATGACATTGAGGAAGGCCAGGAACATCAAGAACGAGCCGGCAAGATACATGTCTTGGCTCTGAAGCGCCTTGATCAGCATCGGGCCAGTCGTCTCAAGCGACAGAACGATGGCGACAATTTCCGCGCCCGAGATGATCGAAGGCAGGATCGAGCCGATATCGGCGACGAAGAAGTTCAGCGCCATGCGCAGCGGATATTTGAGCAGGGCGCGCAGCGGATGAAGACCCTTGGCGCGCGCGGTCACGACATATTGCTTCTGCATCTCGTCGAGCAGATTGGCGCGAAGCCTTCGGATCATGCCTGCGGTACCGGCCGTGCCGACGATGATCACGGGAATCCAGAGATGCGAGAGGATCGATCTGGCTTTCTCCCAGCTCATCGGCTCGGCGAGATATTTCTGGTCCATCAAATGGCCGATCGACACCCCGAACCAGATGTTGGCGAAATACATGAGGATCAGCGCCAGCATGAAGTTCGGAATGGCGATACCAAGCAGGCCGAACAGCGTCAGTCCGTAATCGCCCCAGCTATACTGGTGTGTGGCGGAATAGATGCCGATCGGAAAGGCGATCAGCCAGGTGAGAAGGATCGTCGTAAACGATACAAGAATGGTCAACCACAGTCGGTCGCCGACCACTTCCGACACCGGCAGCTGGTATTCGAACGAATAGCCGAAGTCGCCGTGCAGCATTCCGCCCACCCAGTAGAAATAGCGAACCACGGCGGGCTTGTCGAAACCGTACTGCTTCCTGAGTTCCTCGATTTCCTGTAGGTTGGCGCTTTCACCCTGTGCCCGCAATTCGGCGATCTGGCTTTCGAAGAAGTCGCCGGGCGGCAGTTCGATGATGGTGAAAACCAGCGCCGAGATCACGAACAGCGTAGGCACCATAGCTGCGACGCGCCAAAGAATATATCTCAACATCTCTCAGGCCTCCTTGAACCAGAAGGTATCGGGCATGTAGATGCCGAGATAAGACGTCGGGTCGAAGCCGTAGAGGCCCTGCTCCGGCACGTTTTGCAATTTCGCTGATTTCAGAATGGGTTGCAGCGTACTGTTGATCAATCCGATCGAGAAGACCTGCTGCGTGTAGAGCGACAGCATCTGGTGCCAGATCGCCTCGCGCTCCTCGAAGTGAGAGGTCGCGCCCCAATGGCTGAGCAGGCTGACGAGCTGCTCGGCTTCCGGCAGATCGGGCGCCGTTCCAGCCTGTCCGGCGGACAAATGGTACATGCCCCAGAGCGGCCATTGCAGCTGGTCATCCATGGTCGGCGCAAGTTGGCTCGGCGACATGTCGGCGGTCGCCACCCCGTTATCGATGCCGAACCAGATTGACATCATGATGCGCCCGCTCATGGCCCGGTCGCGGAAGACGTCGCGTTGCGAGGTGCGGGTATAAAGAGCAATGCCGACCTGGCGCCAGTGATCGCGCACCAGTTCAAGCACGTCGGTATCGAGATTGCTCTCGCCTGCCGTTTCCACCGTGATCTCGGCGCGGCGTCCGTCCGGCAGCAAGCGGATGTCTTCGCTGTCGCGCTGGGTCAGGCCCAGTTCGTCGAGCAGGCGGTTGGCTTCATCAGGATCATGGGCGATGAAGGCGTCGGCATATTCCTGCTTGAAAAGAGGGCTATCCGGAAGCACGGTGTCTGCGCTCGGCTTGCCGAGGCCGTAGAAGGCCACCATGTTGATCTCGTGTCGGTCGACGGCCAACGAAAGAGCGCGCCGGAAACTCGTCTCGCGGAAAAGCTTGCGCCAGACATCGTCGGCACAATTGAGGTTGGGCAGCAAGGCGACCCGTGAACCGCGCACCTGTTTCCAGAGGTTGACCTTCACGGGGAAGCGCTTTTCGGCGTCCTTGAGATAGGTGTAGTCGTTGAAATCGACACCCGTCGCCTGCAGGTCGGACTCGCCCGCACCCGCCTTGGCGGCGATAATCGATGACGAACTGACATTCATTATGAAGCGGTCGACATAGGGCAGTTGCACACCGTTCTCGTCGATCCGGTGAAAGAATGGATTGCGCACGAAGACGAACTGCTCGGCCGGCGGCGGCGTCGTGTTCACCCACGGATCGAGCGTCGGCAGGTCGGGATTTTCGGGGCGCGAGGCGCGCGACATTTTGATGTGCAGATCGGCCCATTTCTTGACCCGGTTCTGCTTCATCAGTGCGGATAGACGAAAGTCGTCCTGATACTTCATGTGGAATTGCTTCAGATAATGCCCCGGCCCGTAGATGACCAGCGGCAGCGGGCCGGCAAGCGCCGGCATGAAATTCGGGTTCGGCCGATCCCAGGTGTAGCGCACGGTCAGGGGATCAAGCACCTCGAAGCGCGGCAGGTTGCCATGCGGGCGAAGCTCTAGCGCGCCGCCTCCCGGCGTCAGGTCCTTGTTGAGGATGACATCTTCCCACCAATAGCGGAAATCATCCACGGTAAACGCCGATCCGTCAGACCAGCGATGACCCTCGCGCAGATGGAAGGTGAAGACGGAATCGTTTTCCGAGGTGAAGCCCATCAGGATGTCGGGCTGAAACTGCAGCTTGGTATCGTAGCCGATCAGCCTGGAATAGCCGTAGACCGTCATGTAGCGGATGTCTTTCGCGCTGCCGATAATCGTACGCACGGTGCCGCCGTAGACGCCGGGCTGCCGCCCGGTGGCTTTCATGTTGATGATTCTCGGATGGGTCGGCAGGCGTTCCACCATCGGTGGGATGCGGTCCGCCCGCAGCCAGTCGCGCAGGAATTCGGGCTCGATATCCCGTTCACCCACTGCTTTTGCCAGCGATGGTGAAATCGCAGCACCAACCAGGCCGCCGATGAAACCACGACGCGTTACCATGCGCGCAACTCCTTAGCATCGGCACCTTTTCGCGCACGCACGAAATGCCCGTTGCCGAGGTCGGCATAGTCAAGTTCCGAGGCGTCGTCGTGCTCGGCGGTAAAGGTAATGCCCCAGTTCTGCTTGTCGGCAGCGCCGTTTCTCCGCAGCGCTTCGAAATCGAGCGGCCGGTCGAGATCGGGGAAGGGGACGGCTGCCAGCAGCGACTTTGTGTAGGGGTGGACGGGATCACGTAGGATGATCTCGCGCGGCGCGATCTCGACGATGCGGCCCTTGCACATGACCGCGATGCGGTCGGCCATGTAATCGACCACGGCCAGATTGTGCGAAATGAACAGATAGGTGAGCCCCAATTCCGTCTGGAGATCCTTCAGCAAATTGAGAATCTGTGCCTGCACTGAAACGTCGAGTGCGGAGACGGGCTCGTCGAGAATGACGAGCTTCGGCCCAAGTGCCAGCGCACGCGCGATCCCGATGCGTTGGCGCTGACCGCCGGAGAAGCTGTGCGGGTATCGGTTGAGATAGCGCTTATCGAGTCCGATCGCGGCCATCAGCGCTTCGACTTTGCGATTGCGCTCTGCGCTGTCGCCGCGATCGTGGATTTCGAGCGGCTCGGAGAGGATGTTGCGCACTGTCATGCGTGGAGACAGCGACGAGACCGGGTCCTGGAAGACCATCTGGATATTGGTACGCAACTCCTGCAGATCGTCGCCTTTCACGGACAAGACATCGACAACGTCCTTGCCGTCGTTGAAGATCACCGAGCCGCTGTCTGGCGTCATCGCCCGCATGAGGATCTTGCTGACCGTGGTCTTGCCGCAGCCAGATTCGCCGACGAGGCCTAGGCATTCGCCGCGACGAATATCGAAACTGACATCATCGACCGCGCGGACGCCCGCCTGATCGCGCATGCCGAACAGGCCGCGGTTGCGTGTCTTGAAGGTCTTGGTGAGATTGTTGACCGACAACAGCACCTCGGGCCCCTCGATCGCGACCTTGGCCTTCCTCTTGCCCACCAAAGATTCGAGATTGACCGGAACGTCGCGCAGCGCCTTCAGCCGCTCGCCTTCCTTCATGTCGAAATGCGGAACGGCGGCCATGAGGCCCTTGAGATAGGGGTGTTGCGGATTTCGGAAGATCGATTCCACCGGTCCGGCCTCCATAATCTCGCCATGGTAGATCACCACCACTTCGTCGGCCATGTTGGCGACGACGCCGAGATCGTGGGTGATCAGCAGCATCGCCATGCCAAGCTTATGCTGGAGATCGCGCAGCAGTTCAAGGATCTGCGCCTGGATCGTCACGTCGAGCGCGGTGGTCGGCTCGTCGGCGATCAACAGGGCTGGGTTGCAGATGAGCGCCATGGCGATCATGGCGCGCTGGCGCATGCCGCCCGACAGCTCGAAAGGGTACATGTCGAACGTGCGCTTCGGATTGGCGAAGCCGACAAGGCCTAACATGTCCTCGGTCTTCTGCCGCGCTTGCTTTTTTGTCGCGTCCGTGTGGATCAGCAGCGACTCGCTGATCTGGTTACCCACCGTGTGCAGCGGGGACAGCGATGTCATCGGCTCCTGGAAAATGGTCGCCATGCGGCGTCCACGCAGATCGCGCATTTCCGCGCTGTCACGTGAATATTCCAGGATATTGGTGGCTTTGCCGTCCAGCGGATCGGTGAAGAGAATACGTCCCGATGCCTGCGCCGGATTGGGCAAAATGCCCATGATGCTTTGGCTGATGACCGACTTGCCCGAGCCGGACTCGCCAACCAGCGCCGTCACCTTTCCGGGCAAAATGCGCAGATTTGCGTTTTTTACGACACGCAGCTTGTCGCCGAAAACCGAGAAGGAGATATCCAGATTTTCGATGCGCAGCAGATCGGACGCGGACGCCATACCAATGAAATTCCCCAGTTTTTCTTCGTTCCCGTTACGAAGACACTAGCGTACGGCAATCAGGGTGTCCAGTTGATGACGAACACATTGAAATTGGGAAGATTTCACCATTTTATCCTACCGGCCCCGGGCTATGCGGTTGCAGCGGTTACTGCATGAACTTATCGGCCGTTGGCGCCTTGGCGTGCTTGCGCGCATCGCGGTGCAGAAGGATGACCTGCTCGGCCTCCGACAGGGCGTCCTGAGCCACGTCTTCAAAGCTCTGCTCGGTATGCGGATGCGGGGCCGGCGCATGCGGCTGCAGGACCGTGATCTTCTGGCGCACGCCGCGCAGCTTTTCCTCACCCAGCATCGTCCATTCGCCGCCGCAATAAGCGGCGAAGGCCTGGCTCGCGACGACCTCTCGCGAATATTTCTTGGTCAGCGATTGCAGCCTCTGGACCTCGTTGACGGCGGAGCCGAAAGCAGAAAACGTCAGCCTATCCTTTAAACCGACATTGCCGAACATCACGTTGCCGACATGCAGACCTATCCCGTAGGCAATCTTGCCGAGGCCATTTGACTGCCGCTCGATGTTGAGCTCCTCCACCCGCGATTGCGCCTGATGAACGGCCGATAGCGCCGACTGGCAGGCGATCTTCGACGGGTCTTTGTGGCGGCCGCAGGGGTAGACGGCCAGGAAGCCGTCGCCGACAAAGCTCAGGATCTCCCCACCGTTGCGGTTGAACGGTGCGGCGATCGCATCGAAGAACTGATTGAGCGTGTCGATAAAGGTCTGGCGGCCTTCTTTCTCGGCATAGGCCGTCGACTGGCGCATGTCGCCCATGACGAGCGCTGCGCGAATGGTTTCGCCATCGCCGCGTCGGATCTGGCCGTTCAAGACGCGCTTGCCCGCGTCGCCCCCCAGATAGGTGGTCAGCATGTTGTTGGCGAGCTTGCCGAGCACGGCCATCTTGGCGGCAACAGCGAGGTGATTTTGCATGCGCAGCAAGGCGTCGATCATGTCGTCGGAAAAGCCGGAACGGCTGTCGGTCGACCATGAACCCATCATCCCCTGCACCGAGCCATCGCCAAAAGGCTGCACGAAGGCGAGATAGTCGGTGATCCGCTCGGCGCGCAGATCGGCAAAAACGGGAAACTCTACCGGTCCGTCCGCCGGGATGGGGCGACGGATATGCTGCAGATTGTTGTCGAGAAGATAGTAGTAAGGGCTTTGGACAAATCGATCCGGCTTGTCGCCTGCCGAATGGCGATACCCTTCGATCGTTACACCACTTGACCGCCGCCAAGTGAAGCCGAGTGCGTCGTAAAGAGGATGCAACATCGAGAAGGTCAGGTGGACGCGAGCGATCGGGAGGCCGGCGGCCGCGATGCGTTCGCAGAAGCCGCGAACGATGTTTTCGAGATCGTCGCCGGCAAGCGACGAATTCGTCAGCCACTCGGCAACACGGTCCAATAGAATTGACGAAACCCGGGTATCGATCGCGCTCATTCCTGCCACTATCCTCATGAGGCGCGTTACCCAAAAAAAGTCGCATGATTCATCCAGCCGCACCATTTGCGCCGGATCGAATAAGGATGAACGAGCAGCATTATCGTGTCAACGATCCGCCATCGCGGCGGCTCAACTTGTCGGGCCACAGGCGAGTTCGGCCGGTCACCTGACTTTCGATTGTCGGTTATACACCCCAGACAGGTCCGCCATCTGCACGCGCCGATGGGCGCGGAGCAAATTCCGCTGCATTGTCAACTGCCTGGGGAGGCGGAGCCATTTCTAGCAATAACGCGATCAGCCACCGCCGAGATCGTATCGGGCGTTCACGTTCCCGTCAGTTGTCCAATAAGCACTTTGCTGGGTTTAATTCGCCGCGATCTTACACTAGATCAGGGTTCCTTTCTGTTTCAGGCGAGAAACGCTTTGCAAAGAACTTCTGTATTCTCCGATCTCTCAAACAAGATCGAGACCCGCACCGCGCGCGCCGGCATTATCGGCCTCGGCTATGTCGGCCTGCCGCTCGCCATGGCGATCGCCCGTAGCGGTTTCGCGGTCACCGGTTTCGATGTCGATCCGAAGAAGATCGTCGCCATCAATGCGCGCCGCTCCTATATCGACGCTGTCGCAAGCGCGGACCTGCAGGCCGCAATCGACGCCGGCCGGTTTGCGGCGACGACCGAGTTCCCCGGCCTTGCCGAGTGCGACGTCATCGTCATCTGCGTGCCGACGCCGCTCACCAAACACCGCGATCCGGATTTGTCCTTCGTCGAAGCGACGTCACGCACGATTGCCGAGCATCTGCGCAAAGGCCAACTCGTCGTGCTGGAATCGACGACGTATCCTGGAACCACCGATGATGTCGTGAAGGTCATCCTCGAACAGACGGGCCTGAAATCGGGAGCCGATTTCTTTGTTGGCTTCTCGCCGGAACGCGAAGACCCGGGCAACCAGCATTTCAGTACGGCCACGATCCCCAAGGTCGTTGCAGGCGATGGTGCCGAGGCCCTGTCGCTGATGTGCGCCTTCTATGGCGCTGCCGTTAAGACGGTGGTTCCGGTCTCGTCGAATGCGACCGCGGAAGCCGTCAAGCTGACAGAAAACATATTCCGGTCCGTCAATATCGCTCTCGTCAACGAGCTCAAGACGGTCTACGCGGCCATGGGCATCGACGTCTGGGAGGTGATCGACGCGGCCAAGACCAAGCCGTTCGGCTACATGCCTTTCTATCCGGGACCGGGACTAGGCGGTCACTGCATCCCGATTGATCCCTTCTACCTCACCTGGAAGTCACGCGAATACGAACTTCCCACGCGTTTCATCGAGCTTGCCGGCGAGATCAACTCGGCAATGCCCCGCTACGTGGTCGGCAAGCTCGCCGAAGCGCTGGATGTTCGCGTCGGCAAGGCGCTCAGTCGTTCGCGCGTTCTCCTGATCGGCCTCGCCTACAAGAAAAACGTTGCGGATATTCGCGAGAGCCCGTCCTTGCGGCTGATAGAGGTGATCGAGGAACGTGGTGGCCGCGCGGATTATTATGATCCGCATGTGGCCGAGATCCCGTCCACCCGTGAGTACCAAGCGCTGAAGGGGCGTCGGTCCGTGGCGATTACCGACGAAGTGCTTCCCGGCTATGACGCGATCTTGATCGCAACAGATCACGACGGCATCGATTACAAGCGCCTTGCCGAAAGCGGCGCGTTAATTGTCGACACGCGCAACGTCTTCGCGCGGCTGGGGATTACCGCCGAGACCATCATCAAGGCGTGACGTCGTCCATCGACAGCGTCTTGCCTGATATCTGGCTGGCGGCGACCGCGTAGCCGCCGCTTGCTCCATCGATGAAATGCATATGATCGCGTGACAGCGGCGTGGGCACGAAGCAGGTCATCAGGGCCGATGTCTGGCTGTGAAGACCGTAGCGCGCAATGCCAACGGCCTGCGCTTTCTCCAACAGCGCCCGGATCAGACCGAGGCGGTGAGCATCGATATCAAGCGTCATCTTGAGACCGTCGTCGAATTTGCGAAAGTCGGAATTGCCGGCGACATCGCGTTTGTAGACGCGGGCATCGAAGGTGCCGAACGTCAGGTTTAGCTTATGAAGGATCACAGTGAGAGCGATCTGCAGGATGATGAAAATGCGCTGCCGTAGCCGTCCGGCGCGCGGCGCTGTCGCGCGAGCTTCCCGGTTGATGCCTTTCATCGAGAAGCCAAGTGCTGGCCCATCGACGGGCACCGGATGCGAGTCGCGGCCTTGCTCGGCGGAGATGGCGACGACGTCGCTGACCAATTGCCGGAATTCCGGCGTCACGCCACGATCGCCTGGCACTGCAATGATCGACGCGATTTCGCCATTACTAGACTCGATGGGGTTCCAGCGACAAGAAAGCCCGGTCAGGTCAGGACGCGCACCCGACGGCGCTGGGTCAATCCCATAGCGTCCTTCCTTCATCTGCCTTTCGGCCCAACTACCACCGCCGCCCGCAAACATCGCATAGCTGACAAACGGGCTTGCCGAATATCGGGCGACGCGCACGTCCAATCCCTCTCGCCTGATGTCGCAAATCGGCACGAGGGCAATACGCATCGTCAGATGCAAATCTTCCTCGGCCCAACGCTGCGCGGCGGCAAGCGCCTCACGCGCCGCCTGTTTCATCGAGCCAGGCAGGGCAACGATCGCGCCATCGCCGCCGAAAACGAAGGGGTATTCGCCCTTTTCGAGCGCGTTGAGCACGGCTGAGATGACGCTCGCGCCAGCCATGTTCACGTCCTTGTAGCGACCGTCCATGATCGCCTGCGTCGAGCCCACAATATCGGCAACCGCCAGCAACCAATCATCAGGCAGGCGACGGTAGTTGTTGGTATCGGTCACGCCCTCGAATTGATCGAAGACTGGCACGCTCGCAAAGAAACTGTCGTCGGAGATGTCGTTCATGTGAGAGTTAGACCAGATAGCCGGATCGGCGGCAATGGCATTTTCAGCGTGAGCCGATCTTGCCCAATCGCAACGCGTCACGCGGAGGCGAGCGCGATAATCTTCATGTGAGTTTGCCGCGCGCGTCCGGATGTTGGCTTGCACGCTCGGACCTTTGCCGCTAGCTCTGTCGCCAACATCCATACTGGCAGCGCCTGGCTGCCAGACCGTGCAGCATCGACACCGGCAAGCACTCACGGCAGGCATGCAACAACTCCATAAGCGCGATGTCTTCGCATCCGCTTTGATGACAATGAACGGACACAATCGCACATGAGCCGCCTCGACAGCTTCATTCGCCGTTTGACGGCCCAGCGTGATATTCTAAATTCCATCGTCGATCTCGTTCAACCGATCGAAGGCCCCGTGCTGGAGTTCGGGCTTGGCAATGGCCGGACCTACGACCATCTGCGCGAGCATTTTCCCGATCGCAACATCATCGCTTTCGACCGCGAGGTGCGCTCCTATTCATCCTCGACGCCCCCAGCCGAGAACATGGTCACCGGCGAAATTCGCGAATCGGGTCAGGCTTTCCTCGGCGTCGGCGCCGCTCTCGCGCATGCCGATATCGGAACGGGTCACGATGAGATCGACGCGGTGACGCTGACGTGGCTGCCGCAGTTGATGGTTGGCGTTTTGGCAACGGGCGGGATCGCCGTCAGCGGCCTGCCGATCGACCGACCCGAGCTCGAACCGCTGCCGCTTCCGCAAGGTATCAAGGAAGGCCGCTACTATCTATACCGTCGCCGCTGATCAGGGCAGGAACAAGACGTCGTACTGGTCGATGTCGCCGGGCAGGTCCTTCACCGGAACTTCCTTTTCTCCGTCCTCAAAGAAGATCAGGCAGCGGTCGTAGAAGCCGGCGAGCGTGTCGATAAATTTGCGCGTCTGCGTTGAACCGTAAAAGCTTGGCGTGAACTCCATGTAAAGCGGCACGCGGCGTGATAATAGCGGCACCATGGACCGGCACGCGACCGGTTCATATCCCTCGATGTCCATCCAGACCAAGCCAATCGCGGCGGGATTGATCGAAAGATCGGCGAGGATCTCCGTCACCGGCCGCACCGGGACGTTGATCTTCGTATCCCGGCTGCTCTGCCGGATCGCGCTGCTCTTGCCGTGATTGTTAGCATTCAGGAAGAAATCAATCTCGCCGGACATGTCGCCGGCTGCGCAGTTAACCGCTGTCACCTTATCGTCGAGCCCATTCTGCCGCAGATTAAGCTGCAGAAGCGGAAAGTTGCGGGGGTCTGGCTCGATAGTGACGATGTGTCGATAGGCGCCGCTCAGCGAGAAATAGACTGTCTGCGTGCCGATATTACCGCCGATTTCGAGCAGATGGCTGTCGCTGATCAACAGGCCGCGCTGTCGCAGGATCGTCAGCAACCGATCGACATGATCGCGCTCGAAATGATCCTTGCGGAACACCTTGCGGCCTATGTAATCGGCCGGCGAAAAGGTCATGAGGTGATCGCCGGCATCGACTGTCATGGACACGACGCGCGGCCCGATGCTTTCGATCAGGATGCGGCGGCCTGTGCGCGTGTCCAACAGCTTGCGTGCGACCGCGTTGCGCATCCTGCGCCAGCGCTTCATCCAATATTTGGCAGTCAGGCGCGATTGGCCGGGCATCAAGTCTGTCCTTCGAGTAGTTTGATCGCCTTGTCTCTTGGAACGACATAGACTTTCAAGGGCAGCGCGCGGCCTCTGACGCTGATTTCACGACTTTCTATGCCGCCCATGTTGGCACCGGCCAGTGCCGCAACCGGTTCGGAGACGACAAGTGCGACTTCGAACTCCTTGGCGACAGCCTCCAACCGGCTGGCGACGTTCACCATGTCGCCGATCGCTGTCGTGCTGCGGGCCCGGCCGAAGCCGAGCGTTCCGACAACCGCCGGGCCTGTGTGGATGCCGATGGCAATGCGCAGTGGCATTGACAGTTCGTCCGACAGTTCCTCGCTCAGCTTTTCGATGTCGCGGGCGATCGAGGCAGCGGCGGTGAGCGCCTGGCGGCAGGCCTCCTCGGGCGAGGTGCCGATGCCGAAGAGCGCCATGGCGCCGTCGCCGATGAACTTGTCGACGCGGCCTCCGGCCTTCTCAACCGCATTGCCGACGAGCGCGAAATAGCGGTTCAGCAGGAAGACGATATCGAAGGGCAGGCGCTCCTCGGTCAGCGCGGTAAAGTCGCGGATGTCGCAGAAGAGAACGGCGATTTCGCGCTCGCGGCCGGGTGTTGTCTCCTGCACGTTGGCAGGTAGGGCGGTCTCCGTTGCCCGCAGAAGGAGCGGCACTACGGTGACGTCTTGCGTCGGGCGCAGCTGGCAGGCAAGCCGGACGTCGGCTGCAGCGTTGATCCGCCTCAGTGTCGATTGCTCCATCCGGTCTGGGGCAGGGAGTGCCTCGAGATTGCTTAGCACCTGCACCCGGCAGGTTGAGCATTGGCCCTTGCCGCCGCAGACGGAATAATGAGGAATGCCACCCAGTCGGCTTGCTTCAAGGACCGTGAAGCCACGCGGAACCCGCACCAGTTCGCCGCCCTGATAGTGCACGGTAATTTGATCGACACGCTCCTTCCAGCGGCGATGCGTTCTGGCGGCGAGGACGAGGAACAAGGCGCCAGCGAACGAGCCGTAAAGCCCGGTGCGGATCATCGTCAACTCGGCGATCGCTTCTGGATCCTTCGTGTAGCGCGAATTGAGGTTTGCCTCGTAGCGGCTATTGTCGGCAATCCCCTCGTAGGCGGGCTCGGCAATGGTGCGGCCCATCTCGATAAAACCGAGAATAGCGAGGACCGGCACGAGGATCGCCACCACCAGCAGCGATGCCGCGATATCCGTGTACCAGTTGCGGTAACGGAGCCAGTAGTGCATGCCGATGCAGCCGTGAAACCAGACAAACACGAGCGCGACGACCTGGCGCAGCCCGTTGCCGGGCGCCGTGATCCACAGCGTGCGCATGATCGTTTCGTAGTTGTCGCGGTACCCGTAGAGCGAATGAACGACGCGTGTGCCTATCACGTGGTCTATCAACAATATTGGAATTGCCAGCCCGAGAATGATCTGGGCAAGCTCGCCCTTGGGCATGACGAGGCTGCGACGGATGTAGATCGAGCGCAATACCAGCGCGATATGGGTGAAGATCGCACCATATAGAGCGAGCGAGCCGACCGGATTTCGCCATAGCGCGGTGAAAAACCGTCTACCTTCTTCCGCCGCCGAAACGGAAATGAGGCCAAGCGCATGATTGGAGAAATGCAAGAAAGCGAACGCGAACATGACAAGGCCGGAGCCGAGCCGTGCGCGCCTGATCGAGCGTTCCGAAAAAATGCTGGTGACTGCGACGCTCGCCATTCAATGCCGTTCTTGAAACCCAAAACACATTTGCATTAGTGGTAGGGCAATTGAGGTTTATTGCTGCCTTTTGACCGTCCGCGCATGTCACATGTTCGTCAGCAAGCCGTAAGGATGAAGATCATAGCAAACTTTCGCCCGGCTGGCACAGGGGCCGGTCATGAACACTGCGTCCTAAAGTGCGTGACCGCATGCACATAGTGTTTTACGCACCGCTAAAATCGCCCAACCATCCGGTACCCTCGGGTGACCGGCTGATGGCGCGGCTGCTGATCCGAGCCTTGCAAATGGGTGGGCATACCGTGGACATCGCGTCGGAGTTCCGCAGCTTCTCACCGACGCCGGAAGCAGCGGCAAAAGTTGAAGACGAGGCGGCCTCAGATCTGCAGCGGTTGCGGGCTGCGTGGTCGGCCGGAGACAAACCTGATCTTTGGTTCTGCTATCACCCCTACTATAAGTCTGTTGATCCGTTCGGGCCCACGCTTTGCGCGGCATTTGGCGTTCCCCTTGTCACTGCAGAAGCATCCTATTCCCCAAAACGCGATCAGACCGAGTGGGCGCCGTATCAGGCACGGATCGGCGCGATGGTCCGGGATGCCGAGGTCAATATCGGCTTCACACGGCGCGACCGAGTGGGTCTTGAGCAGGCAATCCCCAAGGCGCGCATCGCGGCGCTTGAACCTTTCATTGACACCACGCCTTTTGAGGGTTGCCAGCCCAGGCCCGACCCGACGCGGTTGATCACCGTCGCGATGATGCGCGCAGGGGACAAGATGCAGAGCTACGCGATGCTCGCCCAAGCGCTGGCCACCATAAGAGACAGACCTTGGACGCTCGCGGTCGTGGGTGACGGCCCGATGCGTGGTGCGGTGGAGCGCCTGTTTGCGGAATTCGAGCCGGGGCGGATCGATTGGCTCGGAGAGCGTGGCGCTGACGATATCGTCCAGGAGCTTGGGAGATCGGGCATCTATGCATGGCCGGGCTGCGGCGAGGCCTATGGGCTTGCCTATCTCGAGGCTCAGGCGGCGGGTCTGCCCGTGGTCGCGCAGAGGACAGCAGGTGTTCCCGAAGTCGTCCGAACCGGGTTGACCGGATTGCTCACGGCAGAGGGGGACATTGTCGCCTACGCCTCGGCGATTGGAGAATTGCTCGAAGATGCCTCGAAACGCACCGAGATGGCGCGTGCGGCGCGCCGCTTCGTCGTGGATGAACGATCGCTTGCCACTGCGGCGAAGGCGATCGACGAGATTTTACGCAGATACATAGGGAAGAACGATGACCGCACACGACATCTGGGCTCCATTGCGTCATGAGCTCGATCGATGGCAGACAGCGGGAAAGACCGTCCGGTTCTGGCTTCGCGACGACGATGCGATCGAGCCGACGTCTGCGTTGGAACAGCTGCTGAAGCTGACCGCCGACGCCAAGGTGCCCTTGACGCTCGCCGTCATCCCAGCGTCCACGGGTGAGCCGCTGGCCGCGAGGTTGGGCGATGCGCAGCAGGTGCTGGTAGCCTTGCATGGATGGTCGCATACCAATCACGCCGGTCCTGAAGAGAAGAAGCAAGAGCTCGGAGCGCATCGCCCGCCTGAAGTCGTGCTCGGTGAACTGCGCGACGGCCTTGCCATTCTGCGGCGGCTGTTTGGCCCGCGGTTTATCTCGATGCTGGTGCCGCCCTGGAACAGGATCAATGGCGCGCTTATCGCTAAGTTGCCAGCAGTTGGCCTTGAGACCCTGTCCGTCTACGGAGCCGCTAAGGCAGATAGCCCGATACGACTGCTGAACACCCACGTCGATATCATGAACTGGCACGGCGTCCGTGGCAGCAGGCCGCAGGATGAGTTGATAGCTGACGTTGTGAGGGAATTGCGGGCGCGCTTCGATGATGATGGGGAGCCGATCGGTATCCTCACGCATCACCTCGTGCATGATGAGAACGCCTGGGCGTTCCTTTCCGACCTGCTGATCGAGACGCGTGCCCATCCCGCCGCCACTTGGACATCGTCGGAGGCTTTGGTCGAAGCCTAGAGTTCCAGAACTTGGTTGTCCCGGGCAGCAAACGAGCTCGGGAAGGCAGCCTGCGCCTGCTTTTCCATGTCTTCGAGTTGCGCATCGGTGCGCGAGGGCGCGTGGTGGAACAGCGCGAACTGCTTGGTGCCCGCCATCTTCGCCAGTTTGATACCATGCTCCCAGGTGGAGTGGCCGAAGCCCTTGAAGCGCTGCATTTCGTCTTCTTTGTAGGTGCAGTCGTAGATGGCGAGATCGACGTCTTGCATCATTTCCAGCGCTACGGGATCGAGGCTGCCCGGCGTGTGCTCGATGTCGTAAACCAGCGCGATGGATCGACCCTGATATTCGACGCGGTAACCGATTGCGCCACCGGGGTGGTTTAGCATGAAGGTTTTAATCCTGACGCCTGGATGCGGCTCAAGGATCTGCCCGGCGTGAAAATCGCGGAAACTCATCGTTGCTTGGCAGATATCGGTTTTGACGGGGAACCAAGGCGGGCTGATGAACTGCTCGATCATTTCGCGCGTGGTCATCTTGCCGTCGAGATGGCCGGACCAAATGCGCAGATCGATCGACGGGTAGTAGATAGCCTTGAAGAAGGGCAGCCCGATGATGTGGTCGTAGTGACAGTGGCTGAAGAACAGGTCAACGTCGCGGACCTGTTCGTTGAGCATGCAGAGCCCGGCCTCGCGGGCGCCGGAGCCCGCGTCGAAGATCATACGGTGTACGCCACAGCGAACCTCGATGCAGGAGGTGTTGCCACCATAGCGATCGAACTCGGGCCCGGAGACCGGTATACTGCCACGAACGCCCCAGAACTTTACTTGAAAGAGATCTTTACTCATCGCTTTTTCAAAATGGTCCGACCCACCGCGCTAACGTGATCATCACTTGATGCCAAGCCGTATCCACCCTATCAATCCAACCGGTCCAATTTCTTAAGCAACCGGGTTTTGTTGCGGAAAGCAACAGCTTATGGTTCAATTTCGGTTAATTGCGTTGCGGTTGTGGCAAGTCAGCTGCGCCGAACCCTGATTTTCCGAAAGAATATATGGGAATTCGTACACAGGAATGCAAATGGTGGCAGATCCCACTTAAGTCGAAGGATTTCCGGCTGCCTTCTTGCTCGACGCTCGTCTTCGGTCGTGCGATGATCTGAACGCGCCGCTGCCCGATTGCCCAATTCTTCGCGATGGTCTTCATGGCATTCATTTTTTCAGGTTGATGTCCTTAACAATACAAGTCCTGTTGTAAACGAGGTTGTGCGTGGCAAGCGATGCTGATCATGGTTCGATTGCGCGAAAAAGCGGCTACTTCATCACGGCCGTGGTGATCGCGATGTTGGCGGGGTTGCCGCTTGCCGTGTGGATGGATGTCAGCAACCTCTCCCAAACTGCTGTGAAGCGGCAGGCTCAGGACATGAGCTCGCTGATAACAAGCATTCGATCCTACTACGCAACCAATGTCGTTGGCCGCATACTGGCGGCACATATGGCTGGCATGGATACCGGTACGCCGGTCACGCACGAATACGCAACCATTCCCGGTGCTATCCCCATACCCGCCACGCTTTCGCTCGAGCTCGGAGATGTGATCAAGCAACAGCAAGCAAACATCACTTATCGCTTCGTTTCCGACCTGCCGTTCAAAAAGCGGGCACCGCATGATCTCGATCGTTTCGAGATAGCGTCTCTGGCTGCGCTGCGCGCCAATCCGAGCCAGACCTTGAGCGATATCAACCGCAGCGGTTTCACGAATACCTTTCGGCTGGTCACGCCGGTACTAATGGCGCAGGCCTGCGTTGCTTGCCATAACACGCATCCAGAGAGTCCGAAGAGGGACTGGAAGATTGGCGACGTTCGCGGCATTCAGGAGGTCATCATCCGGCAACCGTTCGCAGCCAACGTCTTCGCGTTCAAGTACCTATTGCTTTACTTTCTTTGTTCAGCCGGTCTCGGCATCGCTCTGATTTTATTGCAGCAACGGCAGGCTGCGCTGATCAATGGCTTCAACCGCGACCTCGAATCCGCCAATGAATTCCTGGCCAGCATCTCGATGAAGATCTCGCGCTATCTGTCACCACAGATCTACAAGGGAATCTTCAGCGGGCAAAAGGATGTCGTGGTTCACACCGAGCGCAAGCGGCTGACGATCTTTTTTTCAGACATCAAGGATTTTACAGCGACGACCGAACG
Organism: Hyphomicrobiales bacterium; assembly: GCA_900465665.1. Classification (GTDB taxonomy): domain Bacteria; phylum Pseudomonadota; class Alphaproteobacteria; order Rhizobiales; family Rhizobiaceae; genus Rhizobium. The sequence goes on along the minus strand of UBJO01000025.1, from coordinate 121,024 downwards.
TCTGCAGCCGGAGGCGTTGACGGAAATGCTCAACGAATACCTGACCGAGATGTCGGCGATCGCTCTGAAGCATGGCGGCACGTTCGACAAGTTCATTGGCGACGCGGTGCTGGTCTTCTTCGGCGATCCCGAGACCAATGGGGCGGCGGAGGATGCGAAAGCCTGTTTGAAGATGGCGATCGACATGCAGCAGCGTCTAGGCGAGCTGAAGGCGAAATGGCGCGGCGACGGTACCGAAGAGCCGTTCGTTGTCCGGATGGGGATCAATACCGGCTACTGCAATGTGGGCAATTTCGGCAGCAATGACCGGATGGACTACACGATCATCGGCGCCGAGGCCAATCTGGCTGCCCGACTGCAATCGATCGCCGAAGGCGGCAAAATCGTGATCAGCTACGAAACCTATGCACTGGTGAAAGACATCGTCGACGCGACACCGCTGCCCCCGATCACCATGAAGGGCATCCAGCGGGAGATCGTGCCCTATGAGGTAAACGGCCTGCTGATTGGTGAGGATCATGCGATCCGCGTCATGAGCGAACACTTCTCGGGGCTCGACCTGCACCTCGATCTTGGTCAGCTGGATCCCAAGGAGCGCGCGCGCGTGCGCGCGGCGCTTGCCGAGGCCATGGCTGCGCTCGATCAGAGCGACGCTAATCGTTGAGACAAATCGCCGCTGTTGCGCGCGCTGGGATTTTGTCTTACCGGCTCTTCGCAACGAACACGGCCACGCTTTCGCGCTCGACGGTCAGCGGTTCAGTGACGTCAAGTCCGGTGAATGGCTCGTTCGCACTGGTCGCCAGCACACGGCTCCAGTCTTCGATGTCGTTTATTTGGGGCAGACGGACCTCGCAGTCACCGCCGGCGTTCAACACTATGAACAAACCGGCATTCTTGTCGACGTCTGGCGTGCTGGCACTATAGGACACGTAAACACTGAGCAGGCGAAGCTCTGGATCGTTCCAGTCGTCTTCACCCATCGGCTCACCATCTGCGCGATACCAGGCGATCTCGGTGCGCTCGTTCTGGCCGATGGCACCCGTCAGGAAGCGCTCTTGGCGAAGCTCGGGGTGTGCTTTGCGCAGCGCGATCATATTTTGGCAGAAGTCGAGGAAGGGATCTGCGAGGCCCGACCAGTCGACCCAGCCGATCTCGTTGTCCTGGCAGTACGCGTTGTTGTTGCCGCCCTGGCTGTTGCCAACCTCGTCGCCTGCCACAATCATCGGCACCCCTTGGCTCAGGAGCAGCGTCGCCATCATGTTGCGGCGGCGGCGGGCGCGGGCGTCGTGGATGCCCGTATCGTCGGTCGCGCCCTCGGCACCCATGTTATCGGAGTGATTGTCCGAATGACCGTCGCAGTTGTTCTCGCCGTTCGCCTCGTTGTGCTTATCGTTGAACGACACCGTGTCCATCAGCGTGAATCCGTCATGGGCGGATAAGAGGTTGACCGACGAGGTCGCCGCGCGGTCGGAGTGGTTGAACTGCAGCTGCGAACCAGTGAGACGCGATGCGATGTCCGGCGCCATGCCGCCGTCGCCTTTCCAAAAACGCCTGGTGTCGTCGCGGAACTTATCGTTCCACTCCCGGAACGGGTGCGGAAAGCCGCCGACTTGGTAGCCGCCTTCGCCCACATCCCAGGGTTCGGCGATCAACTTCACACCCGACAGGATCGGATCCTGCCGGATCGCGCCGAAGAAGATGCCCTGGCGATCGAAATCGAGGTCCTGGCGCCCTAGCGTGCTGGCAAGGTCGAAGCGGAAGCCGTCGACGTGCATGACCCCGACCCAGTAACGCAGGCTGTCCAGAACCATGCGCATTACCATGGGGTGGGCGACGTTCAACGTGTTGCCGGTGCCGGTCGTGTCGTAGGTGTGACGCGGATCATCGGGCGAGAGGATGTAATAGCTGGCATTGTCAAGCCCGCGGAAAGACAGTGTCGGCCCACGCTCGCTGCCCTCGGCGGTATGGTTGTAGACCACATCCATGATCACCTCGATGCCGGCGGCATGGAACGCCTTCACCATCGACTTGAACTCGGTGATTTTGCTTCCTGACAGATATCGCGGCTGCGGCGCGAAGAAGCCCAGCGTCTGGTAGCCCCAGTAATTTGTGAGGCCCTTCTCAAGCAGATAGCGATCGTTTGGAAAGTGCTGGATGGGCAACAGCTCGATCGCCGAGATACCGAGCTTGGTCAGGTGATCGATAATCGGTTCGCTGCACATTCCGAGAAACGTGCCGCGTAATTCATCCGGCACATCGGGATGCGTCATCGTCATCCCGCGCACATGCGCTTCATAGATGATCGTGTCCGTCCACATCCGGCGGATGGCCTGATCGCCATCCCAATCGAAATCCGGATCCTGAACTATCCCCTTGATCATGAAGGGCGCGCTGTCGCGGTCGTCAAAGGACAGATCGTCGTCCTTGGCACCGATCGTGTAGCCGTAGAGCGCGTCATCCCATTTGAGTTCGCCCAGCACTTGCTTTGCATAAGGGTCGAGCAGCAGCTTGTTCGGATTGAAGCGATGGCCTGCCTTGGGATCGTAGGGGCCGTGGGCGCGATAGCCGTAGACCGTGCCTGGGCCGACCCCCGCAATATACCCGGACCATATATCGCCCTCGCGCTTTGGCAGCGCCATCCGCGCGACCTCCTCCTGGCCATCGGGCGAGAAGAGGCAGAGCTCCATCTGTTCAGCATGTGCGGAAAAGACAGCGAAATGCGTTCCCTGGCCGGTAAATTCAGCACCCAGTTCAGGCTTGAGAAAGTCGAGTTCCGAAAACGAAAAGCTCATGGAACGCCCCCGCTTGGTTGTTAGCCTTCAGGGAACGTTGTTGCGCTGCAAAAGTTCCTTGCATTGCATTGCACCGCATCGATTTGCGCCGCGAAAGATCAGGGCATCAACTGCCCGCCGTTGACCTCGATGATCTGGCCAGTGATGTAGCCGGATAGTGTCGGCGATGCGAAGAACAGGTAGGCGCCGACGCAATCCTCGGGCGTGCCGACGAAGCCCATAGGGATCGACTTGCGCTGCATCTCCATCTGCTCGTCGTTGGTGTAACGCTCGTGGAACGGCGTGGCGATCACGCCCGGGGCCACCGCGTTGACCCGAATGCGATCTGCAACAAACTCTTTGGCATGGCCGCGGGTGATGGTAGAGACGAAGCCCTTGGCGGCTGCGTAGAGAGTGGCGCCGCCACCGCCGCCGTTTCGAGCCGCGATCGATGTGGTATTGATGATGAAGCCGCCCTGTTTTTTTAGCCAGGGGTGGGCCGCGCGGGTGGCCGCCAGCACGGAGCGGGCGTTGAGGTCCATCACCTTCTCATAATGCTCATCGGTGAATTCCGCGGTCGGCTTGCGACCGAGCATGCCGCCGGCATTGTTCACCAACCCATCGAGATGACCGAATGTCTTGGCAGTCTCTTCCACAACACGCTCGCTCTCCCCCTCTTTCGACACATCGCCATGGACGAGATGGGCGTGACCTCCCGCCGCCTTGATCTCGTCGGCCAGCGCTTCCGCCTGCTCGCGACTAGAGTTGTAATGAATGCCGACCTTCATCTCCTGCGCCGCGAGCGCCTTGGCGAGTGCTGCGCCGATCCCTGTCGAGGCGCCGGTGATCAAAACGGCCCTGCCGGCCAGATCGGGAATTTTGATTGCCGCAAGCGATTGCGCAAGATGTGCCATGAAAACGATCTCCCAGTTTTATCGAAAGGCCGACGGGCGTCCGGCCAATATCATGTCCCGCCGGGATTAGATTGGAGATCAGTTGCCTGCGTCAAGCTCCGGATAGTAACGGAAGATGCCGTCTTCGTTGAAGGCGAGCCGGCGAGGGGAGGCGAGGTAGGCGGCGATCCGGGGACGCTCGCGCACCGCCGCATGCAGATCGGCCAAGGCGGGGTAGTGGTTCTGGTAACCCTTCATCGCATTCGGAAATGCGTAGCAGAGACCTTCGATCACCTGGAACAGCGAGAGATCGACATAGGACAGCTCCGAACCAACGATGTGTCGCGAGCCACTCGGGTTCTGTTGCAGCGCGCGTTCGAAATAGCCCAGATACTTCCGGATCCGCTCATCGATGAACGCCGTCGAACGGGCCTTCGCTTCGGCCTTCTGATCCTCGTAGTAGAGCCCTGTCGAGATCGGATGGTGGGTGTCATGAACCTCGGAGACGAAATCGGTGATCGTCAGCTGAAGCCCATTCGCGGTGTAACGCAGATTTTCATCGGAAGGAACGAGCCCGAGCTTCGGGCCGATGTAGAAGAGGATGTTGGCAACGTGCGAAATCAGGATGTCGCCATCCTTTAGAAAAGGCGGAGCAAATGTGGTCGTCGCATCCAAGCCGTGATCCAGGATCTCCAACATGGCATCGGTGCCCATGCCTGGCTGCTCGTGTCTTGCGACGTCGATATATTCAGCGCCCGCTTCCTCTAGCGCGAGGCGTACGAACTCGCCGCGTCCCTGAATGCCGTTCCAATAGTAGAGTTGATAGGCCATCGGCGCCTCCCTCAGAGCGCCTGGTCGCTGGATCGTCGTGCAGACGCGCCTGTTTCGATTATCGGCGATTGGCATCGCCGCCATTTGTTATTTGCGGCCATACCAGCGCGAGACGGCTACGATGCGTTCGAATGCCGATCGGCGCATCGAAATGTCGGCTGGCTTTTCTCGGAAGAAGAAGGCAACGAGATTGTCGACGACGACGACAAGCAGCATGGCGAGCGCCAGATAGGCCGTTGCAGCAAGGACCAGGGTCGGCATTTGATCTCACACCGGAGCGATGAACATGTAGCAACCTGCTACAATGAGGGAAACGAGGATTACGTCGAAGTAGCTGCGGTTCATGACCATTCTCCCACTTTTGCAGGAGAACCGTCAGAAGGTCACTTTTGTTCCATTGGGAACCGCCGCCACAGCACCTTTAAGAGAGTCCGAAATTGCGCTGCGACCGAAGATCTTGCTGGCATTCATTCAATACGACTGAATTAATGCAGAGATGTGACTGAAATGAAAACAGGGCGCCTTGGAGGCGCCCTTTGAAATCAATAATTTGCAGAAATCATGCCGACTTCCGCGGCGTGGATTTCTTGAGCGCGGCTTTGGTCGCTTTGGCGGCGCCAGTCACCTTGATCGCGGGAGGTGCGCGTTTCGTCCTGCTCTTTACTTCGTTGCCGTCGGCGGACGCGGCGGAGCCCTCAAGCGCGGCGCGCTCCTTCATCGCCTGCTCCCAATGCGCATGATCACGCCCGCTGGGGCGGCCTTCCTGTTCCCAAAGCGCATACGCGCGCTTCTGGACCCACTCTCGTTGAGTTTCCGTCATCGCCGATCTCCATTGCCCGGATGTCATTGTTCCAACGCGACACTGATTGAAGAGTTCCAGACGAATCGGAATGTTTCAAGTCATTTCCGACACGCTGCAAAAATTTATGTGGCGTTGCAGCACAAGGCGGACATCTGCCCGAAAAACAACGGCGTCCCAAGCTCTCGATCATTCCGGTCATGGTGTCATCAGACCAGACCGCAGTTGCGAGGACGTGCCAGAAAAGGGCATGATTGAACAGTCCTGGATTGCCGCTATATCTTGCTTGCATGTTTTATCTCATATCGACCTACTGGCCACATATCCTGTTTGTTATTTCGTTGCTCATGGGGGCTGCCGCGGCAATCCACGCGACCATGACAAAGGAGGAAGTGCGAGCCGCGATTGGCTGGGTCGGCGTCATCGTCCTGTCCCCCGTCGTCGGGGCTGTGCTATACGCGATCGCCGGCATCAACCGCATAAGGCGCGCCTCCTTAAGCCTGCGCCGCGACGCACTGATGCCACAGGCCGACCTCGATGAACTGGAAACCTTCGATGCCGAAGCCGAGATCGTCATTAGCAGTTTCGGCCGTCGTTTCGCTGCCTTGCAGACGCTCGGTGACCGTGTGGCCCGCAGCCCGATTGCGACGGGCAATACGATTGACATGCTCGAAACCGGCGACGACTGCTATGCTGCCATGAAAGCGTCGATCGACGGCGCCGAGCGAAGCGTTCTTCTCGAAACCTATATCTTCGATCGCGACCCGATCGGCCTCAGGATCGCCGATGCGCTGATCGCGGCGACGAAGCGTGGCGTGCAAGTCCGCGTGTTGATCGATGCCGTCGGCGCCCGCTATTCGGTGCCGAGCATCCTCGGCTATCTAGAGGATGGCGGCGTTTCCGTGTCCGTGTTCAACGGCAACGTCATCATCGGCTTGCGCTTGCCCTACGCGAACCTGAGGACGCATAGGAAGATCGTGATCGTGGACGGGCGGGTGGCGCTGACAGGTGGAATGAATATCCGCGCGGGTTTCACACGCGAGTTTGCCGGCGACGACATGGCGCGTGACACGCATTTCATGGTCACCGGACCCGTTGTCGCGGACCTGTTCGATATCGCTGCTGAGGACTGGCGGTTCACGACCGGCGAGGAGCTCACCGGCGAGGAGTGGCGGATCGCGGCACCCGAGCGAGACCCGGGCGATCCTGTTTTCATGCGCGTCGTGGCTTCCGGACCGGATAGACGGGTGGAGACGAACCAAAAGATGCTCATGGGTGCCTTTTCGGTTGCCCGCAAGTCGATCAAGATCATGTCGCCCTACTTCTTGCCCGATCGCGAGCTGATCAGCGCGCTAGCGACGGCGGCGCGCCGGGGCGTCGAGGTGGATATCGTGGTTCCCGCTGCCAACAATCTCGTCCTAGTCGATCGGGCGATGACGGCGCAATTCGACCAGATTGTCAGCAATTATTGCCGGATCTGGCGCGCCAGCGGCGCGTTCAGCCATTCGAAATTGCTGTCGATTGATGGGGTCTGGTGCTATGTCGGCTCGTCGAATCTCGATCCACGTTCGCTACGGCTGAATTTCGAGATCGATCTCGAAGTTTTGAACGAGGGTTTTGCCATCGAGATCGAGGAGCATATCGATGAGGCGATCCGCTCGGCCGCGCCGGTTACGCTGCAAGGGTTGCGGTCCGCGGCGTTTCCGGTGCGCCTGCTGAACAAGGTCCTATGGCTCGGCTCGCCCTATCTCTGAACGTTTTAGCGTGCTTTAACATGGCAACTTGAAAAGGAGCGCCTATACTGAAGCAAAAGAAACCATTTGCTTTATCGAGCGCCGGAAAGCAACGATGCATGCCAGGAACAACAATTTGCCCGCGAGCATTCTCGCCTCCATTCGAAATCACAGGAAGCGCGTTCAACTGGACCATGTCAGTCCAATGTCACGCCCGGAAGGCACGCTGATTGCGTCCTACAATGTGCACAAGTGCGTGGGCAACGATAGGCGGTTCGATCCGGACCGCACCAGCCGCGTGATCCATGAAATCGACCCCGACGTCATCGCTCTTCAGGAGGCGGATACGCGTTTCGGCGAACGGACTGGCATTCTTGATCTGCCGCGACTAGAGAGGGAAAGCGGGTTGGTGCCCGTGCCGATCAGCGGCGTGAACAAGGCGCATGGCTGGCACGGCAATGTGGTGCTCTTCAAGAAGGGGCTGGTACGAGACGTCCATCAGATCAAGCTTCCAGGATTGGAGCCGCGCGGTGCGCTTGTCGCGGAACTTGATCTTGAACGGGGCGGTGCAATGCGCATCATCGCCGCGCATTTCGGCCTTCTGAGGCATTCGAGAGCGCAGCAGGCCAAGGTGCTGCTTGAATTGATGGCTGATAAGTCCGACATGCCGACCATCCTGCTCGGCGACCTGAACGAGTGGCGGCTGGGCGACCGCTCGTCGCTTCACTCGTTTCAGTCGATCTTCGGTCCACAGCCGCTCGCCGTGCCGAGCTTCCCGGCGCGTTTGCCGGTGCTTGCGCTCGATCGCATCATGGTAAACCGCATGGGCGTGCTCACCACGGTCGAGGCTCACGATACACCATTGTCGCGCGTCGCCTCCGATCATCTGCCGATCAAGGCCTTCGTCAATCTCCAGGAAGACGCCAAGTCCGCCTGATACGGGCGGCGCTGTACCGCGCCCGGTTTACCATAGGCGCCTCGCGCATCTTGACACAGCTTCCAGTCGTGAGAGGGTCTGCGCGGATCGGCATAGGGGCCGGCACGGAGTGTCTTGAAATGCGAAGCGCACGCCATCATCATGAAGATGCGGTCAGGCGGTCGATCGTAACGGCGCGCCGTGCCATCGCAGCCGTCTCCCTGCTGTCGCTCTGTCTTGCCGCCCCCTCGCTTGCTGCAGACCAAGCCGTTCAGACGGAGGCGTCGCAAGCACAAGTCGCGAAGCTGCTGGAACGGATGGGCGAGTATTACGCGAAGGCCGGTACGCTTTTAGAACGTCGCGACGCTTTCGAACAGATCATGCAAAAGACGCCGGGACCGTCACGTGTACAGATCAGGGAAATCGACGCAGGTGGCGTCGGCGCCGAATTGATCTGGCCGGCGCGGCTTCACTATTCGCTCGGCAAGCGCGCCATCCTCTATGTCCACGGCGGCGGCTTCTACAGCGGTTCGCTGGATACGCATCGCGCGTCGGCCGCTTCCTTCGCAAAGGCGGCATCGGCGGATGTGTTGCTGATTGATTATCGGCTGGCGCCGGAATATCCCTATCCCTCGCAGATCGACGATACGCTGACCGCCTATCTTTGGCTGCTCGATTCCGGGTATGAAAGCGGCAACATCGTCTTGCTCGGCGATTCCGTCGGTGGCAACCTCGCGATCGAAGCGGTGTTGCGTCAGATCAAGCTGCGCGGGCCGCCGCCTGCTGCCGTTATCACCATCAGCGCCGTGACCGATCTTGCGGCAACAGGCGCATCGATCAAGGCGAACGCCGTCAGTGACCCCTTCGGCAGCGCATTGCAGATCGAGGCGGCGCGCAAAGCCTACCTCGGAGATCGCCCACCGACGGACCCGCGCGTATCGCCGCTCTACGCCGACATGAAGGGATTTCCGCCGCTGCTGATGCAGGTCGGCTCCAGCGAAATCTCGCTCGACGACACCTTGCGTCTTGCCGACAAGGCCAGGCAGGCCGGTGTCGATGTGACCACCGAGGTGTTGCCGGGAATGATCCATCAATGGCAGCTGTTTCCGTTCTGGCTCGACGATGCCCGCAAATCCAACCAGCGTGCCGCCGAATTCGCGCTTGATCATTTTGCCGACAAGCCGCGTCAGTAGCGATCGCTTCGACGCCGCCTATACAGCGACTGCTGGAGTTGCCCCGCGGCTTGCATGATGCACCCGCTTCTGCTCATACATCGCCAGATCGGCGCGCTGAACCATCGCCTCCATCGTTTCACCCTCTTCGCTTGTGGCCAGGCCCACGGAAATCTCGAGCGGAGCATTCGAATAGAACTGGTTGTTGATCTTCAGCAGTTCTTGAATGGTCTCGAGCATCGCTTGGGCCGCCTGCCGGTCGGCGCCGGGCATGAGAACCGCGAACTCGTCACCGCCCACACGCGCGGCGTGGTTTGGCATGGAAACCGCGCCGTTTAACACCTCGCCGAGCCGGCGCAGTAGCGCGTCGCCGGCGTCGTGGCCGCGCTGGTCATTGGCGATCTTCAGGCCGTCGAGGTCGATGATCAAGGCCGAAACCGGCCGCAGCGATTTGCGCTGCAGACGGTTGAGCTCATCCATGTAGAAGGCCCTATTGTGGAGCTTGGTCAGCACGTCGTGCTTGCCAAGATATTCGAGGTAGGCCTCGGCCTTCTTGCGTGCAGTTATGTCGGTCAGGGCGACCTGCACGCGTGACCAGTCCGTCTCATGGCCAGGAAACACGGAAAACTGCAGTAATACGTGGCCCTCGCAACCATCCAGCGCATAATTTATGACCTCGCGCTGGTGAAACAGATTGCCGTTCCAAAGCTCGATCAGCTGCTCGCGAAAGGTCTTTTCCATGTCGTCGCGGAAGATGTTCGCGATGCCGTGGAGGAGGGTGGTGCGATCCGGCGCGCCGAATAGATCGAGCGTCGCCTTGTTGACCTCGATCACGCTGATCTCGCTCATGCACTGCACGACAAACTCCGGGTGAACATCTGTAAACACGCGGAAATCCACGATGCCGCGATTGCGGACGTCTTCAATCAAAGCTTTAACGCGGCTGAAATCCTCGATCCAAAGCGATACCGGGGAGTGCTCAAAGATTCCCTCGGCATAAAGTCGGTTTTTCTGTTCGGCGCGCCGCGCGTTTTCGCGTGCGCTTACGTCCTCGGTGGTGATCAGCACCCGCCCCAGTGTCTTCTCGAAGCCAGGCAGGACCGAACCGCGCAGTTGGATATCGAGGCGCCGACCCGAGAGCGTGTAGTTTACGGCGCTACCATCGAACTCAAGGTGTCCGTTCCAAAGGGAAGCGAGTTCGTTGACATGGCTCTCCAGCATCTCGTCTCGGAATATGGACGAGAGATTGGCGGTCAGGTGCTCTTTGCTTTCAGCCTCGAAAAGATCGAGCGTCTTCTTATTGACGCGCAATATCCGGATCCGCTGCGAACAGGCGGCCACGCGGCTTACATCCTCTTTCAAAAAGGCCCGAATATCGGTGACGCCATCCTGCTGCCAGGCATCGAACTGCGCTGCGACCCCGCTGAAATCCTCTATCCACATCGCTATCGGCGCCAAATCAAAAATGTCGAGGTCGGAAGCAATACTTGTCATGGCGGCGGTCTTTCGATGCAATCAGCTTTCAAACCATCGCAGCGCGGCGATGGTGGACTCATCCTTAGCGCTCAATTCTGAAGCGGAGCTTGACGAGAATAGCGATAATGCAGGGGGCAGAGCGCATTTTCACGTGAGGCTGCCGTAAACGCCACGCCCCGGCGTATAAGCAAAAGGAACGGCAGTGCACCGTTCCTTTTGTATTGGTTCGCCCTCTGGCCAGCCTTAGGCAGACCTGAAGAGCTTCCAACGGGTCGGTCGAAACGCAATGCCGCTCGCGTCGACGGCCCCTGCTGCTGCTGGCGGCAGTTCAAGCTCGATCGGCGGATGGCCTTGCCCGATGTCGATTTCCACGTGACGCGTGCCGGCGACGCGGCGGCTGCTGGTCATAACCCCGGCGATGCCTTCGGCGTCGTTGCGGATCTCGATATCGTGTGGTCGGAAGTAGAGGGTCGCCTCACCGTCAGTCTCACCGTCGACGCGGAGGCCGAGCAAGCGCCCGTCGAACCAGATTTCGCTGTTCGAAATCTTGACCTTCAGACAGTTCGATTGGCCGACGAAGCCGAAGACGAAGGGCGAATTTGGGTGATCGTAGACATCGTCGGGCGTTCCGACCTGTTCGATCGCGCCCTGGCTCATTACCACCACCCGGTCCGCCAGTTCCATCGCCTCATCCTGGTCGTGGGTGACGAAGATGGTCGTGTGCCCCGTCCTGTCGTGGATCTCGCGCAGCCACTTGCGCAGATCCTTGCGGACCTGCGCGTCGAGCGCGCCGAACGGCTCGTCGAGCAGAAGCACGTTCGGCTCCACCGCCATGGCGCGCGCCAGCGCCACGCGCTGCCGCTGGCCGCCGGAAAGCTGCGCGGGATAGCGCTTCTCGAGGCCGGGGAGCTGGACGAGGTCGAGCAGCTCCAGCGCTCTGCGTCGTATCTCGTCCTTCGGAGGACGGCGCGACGAATGGCGGACCTTCAGGCCGAAGGCGACATTGTCGAGCACCGTCATGTGGCGGAAAAGGGCGTAGTGCTGGAACACGAAGCCGATGTTGCGCTCCTGCACGCTCTTGCGAGACGCGTCCTCGTCGCCGAAGTAGATCAGTCCCTCTGTCGGGCTTTCGAGCCCGGCGATGAGCCGGAGCAAGGTCGTTTTACCGGAGCCCGACGGGCCAAGCAGCGCGATCAGCTCGCCGGAGCGGATATCGAGCGACACGTCATGCAGAGCCGGAAACCGATCGAATTCCTTGCGTAGGTTTTGAACACGAACTTCCATTCTAATTCCTCAGTGCCGCCGGCTCGCGGCGATTTCATCGCTGTATCGCATTTCCAGCAAGGTCTTCAAAACAAGGGTGACGAGCGCGAGCAGCGCAAGCAGTGTGGCAACTGCGAAAGCCCCGGTGAAATTATACTCGTTGTAGAGGATTTCCACTTGTAGCGGCATGGTGTTGGTCTGACCGCGAATGTGGCCGGAGACGACCGAGACGGCGCCGAACTCGCCCATCGCACGGGCGTTGCAAAGCAATACGCCGTAGAGCAGACCCCATTTGATGTTCGGCAATGTCACGTGCCAGAAGGTCTGCCAGCCGCTAGCGCCAAGCGAGATCGCGGCCTCTTCATCGCCGGTTCCCTGTTCCTGCATGAGCGGAATGAGTTCGCGGGCGACGAAGGGGAAGGTGACAAACATGGTGGCCAGGATCAAGCCTGGAACCGCAAAGAGCACCTTGATGCTGTGGGCGCTCAGCCATTGCCCGAGATAGGTGTTGGCGCCGAGCAGCAGAACGAAGACCAGACCCGATATGACTGGCGACACCGAGAATGGCAGGTCGATCAGCGTTGTCAGGAAGGCCTTGCCCTTGAACTCGAACTTGGCGATTGCCCAGGCGGCGGCCACGCCGAACACGACGTTTAATGGCACGCTGATGCCCGCGACGATCAGGGTCAGTCGGATCGCGGAAAAGGTCTCCGCATCCTGCAAGGCCGTGAAGAAGGCGGTCGGCCCTTTTCGGAAGGCTTCGACAAACACCGCTGTGAGCGGCAAGATCAGGATCAGTGTCAGGAACACCAGCGAGGCGACGATCAGTGTCCATCGCGCCCACCGATGCTCGGTGACGACGGAGCGCGCTTTGCTGGCGGGCGAAGCCTGGGTCTCAAGCGCCATTGCCATACCTCCGTCTGCTCCAGCTCTGGATGAGATTGATCACGAGAAGCATCGCGAAGGACAGCACCAGCATGACGGCGGCGATGCCGGTGGCGGCCGCGTAGTTATACTCTTCGAGCTTGATGACGATCAGCAGCGGGGCGATCTCCGATTTGAACGGCAGGTTGCCGGCGATGAAGATGACCGATCCGTACTCGCCGACGCCTCGTGCAAAGGCCAGCGCGAAGCCGGTGAGCACCGCCGGTGCGAGGCCGGGCAGCAGAACGCGGGTGATCGTCTGAATACGGTTGGCGCCGAGCGTCGCGGCTGCCTCCTCGACCTCCTTGTCGATCTCCTCCATAACCGGCTGCACCGTGCGCACTACAAAGGGCAGGCCGACGAAGACCAGCGCCACAACGATGCCGACGGGTGTGAAAGCGATCTTGATGCCGAGCGGCGTCAGGAACTGGCCGATCCACCCGTTGGGCGCATAGAGCGTCGCAAGCGCGATGCCGGCGACCGCGGTTGGCAGCGCAAACGGTAGGTCCACCATCGCGTCGATGATGCGCTTGCCGGGAAAGCGGTAGCGCACCAGTACCCAGGCAAGCACGATGCCGAAGACAACGTTGACGCAGGCCGCCGCAAATGCGGTTCCGAAGCTGATCCGCAGTGCATTTAACGTACGGGGATCAACAGCGATCGACCAGAATTTCTCCCAGCCGAGTTCGCTCGAACGCCATGCGAGGCCCGAGAGGGGGATGAGGATAAGAAGGGTGAGCCAGATCAAGGTAAAGCCGAGTGCCATCCCAAATCCTGGAATGACACTCGGCCGCCTGAACCGCCACCGCGCGGGGCTATGTGCTGTCATGCGATGTATTATTGTGCCGGCTTGTAGATTTGGTCAAACACGCCGCCATCTCCGAAGAACTTCGGCTGTGCTTGCTTCCAGCCGCCGAAATCGTCGATCGTTGCAAGCGTCAGCTTCGGAAAGCGGGCGATATCGGCAGGGTCGGCTGCTTCGGGCTTGATCGGGCGGTAATAGTGCTTGGCCGCGATCTTCTGGCCCTCGTCGGAATAGAGGTAGTTCAGATAGGCCTCGGCGACCTTGCGCGTGCCCTTCTTGTCGACATTGCCGTCGACCACGGCGACCGGCGGGTCCGCACGGATCGAGAAGCTCGGGGTTACGATCTCGAACTGATCAGGGCCGAGTTCTTCAAGCGAGAGGTAGGCTTCGTTTTCCCAGGCAAGAAGCACGTCACCCAGTCCGCGCTGGACGAAGGTGGTGGTGGCGCCGCGTGCACCGGTGTCGAGAACGGGAACGTGCTGAAGCAGGCTCGTCACATAGGCCTGCGCCTTTGCCTCATCGCCGCCGTTTGCCTGCTTGGCCCAGGCCCAGGCAGCCAGGAAGTTCCAGCGCGCGCCGCCCGATGTCTTCGGGTTCGGCGTGATCACCTGGACGTCGTCCTTCACGAGATCGGCCCAATCCTTGATGCCCTTCGGATTGCCCTTGCGGACCAGGAACACGATGGTGGAGGTGTAAGGTGTCGAGTTGTTGGGAAGCTTGCTCTTCCAGTCAGCCGGGATTTTGCCGGTCTTTTGGGCGATCGCGTCGATGTCGCCTTCGAGAGCGAGCGTTACGACATCGGCTTCAAGACCGTCGATGACCGAGCGCGCCTGCGCGCCGGAGCCACCATGCGAAGCCTGGACCGTCACCGTCTCGCCGGTGTCCTTCTGCCACTTCTGTGCGAAGGCAGCGTTGAAATCCTTATACAGTTCCCGTGTCGGATCGTAGGATACGTTGAGAAGCGTCTGATCGGCAAGAGCTGGTGCGACAGCGCCGATGGCGAAACTGCCTGCCAGAACCGCGGCCGCAAGAAGCCGGGCAATCCGTTGTGCGTGCATGGGAACCTCCTTCATTTGTGAGCCAAACTCTACCAACTTGGTCGTATAATGAAACGAAGATTGTTTCTGTTCCATGCGCTGCTTTGGGAATGGCGTGCCATTTCGTTCGCCGTTTTGAAATGAATGTGCTGTTGAGCTCTAGCTGCTCGCAGCGGTAAGGTGAGAGAGCAACGCCAGACGGGCCACGTTTCAATGGCAACTGGCAGTAGGTGCGGGCAGCCCATCGCGTCATGAGCAAAAGCTTTCGCGATGGAATTGAAATCCGTCGTGTCGGGCGACTATAGTCCGCTGATACCGCGCTCGACTCGCGCGCGGGGAGGCAAGGGAAGGAATACACATATGACCAAAGTCCGCGCATTGGTGCTGGAGCGCCAGCATGAGCTCGCAATCCGCGAGATCGATTTGCCGATGGAAACCGGGCCGGGCGAGGTCAAGATCAAGATCCACACGGTCGGCGTCTGCGGCTCCGACGTTCACTATTACACGCACGGCAAGATCGGCCCCTTCGTCGTCAACGAGCCGATGGTTCTCGGGCACGAGGCGGCGGGTACCGTCGTCGAGGTCGGCGCCGGCGTCACGCACCTGAAGGTCGGCGATCGCGTCTGCATGGAGCCAGGCATTCCCGATCCGAATTCCAAGGCAAGCCGGCTCGGCATGTACAATGTCGATCCCGCCGTCTCCTTCTGGGCGACACCGCCAGTTCACGGCGTGCTCACGCCCGAAGTCGTTCACCCCGCCAACTACACGTTCAAGCTGCCTGATAATGTCAGCTTTGCCGAAGGCGCCATGGTTGAGCCCTTCGCCGTCGGCATGCAGGCCGCCACCAAGGCGAAGATCGCCCCCGGCGACACCGCCGTTGTGCTCGGTGCCGGCCCGATCGGCACGATGGTTGCTATCGCAGCACTTGCCGGCGGCTGCGCTCGCGCGATCGTTGCCGACCTCGCCCAGCCGAAGCTCGATATCGCCGCACAGTATCAGGGCGTGCTCCCGGTCAATATTCGCGAAAAGAACATTACAGAGGAAGTCTCGCGGCTGACGGACGGGTGGGGTGCCGACGTGATCTTCGAATGCTCCGGTTCGCCGAAGGCCTGGGAGACCATCATGGATCTGGCACGTCCCGGCGGCGTCATCGTTGCCGTTGGTCTGCCGGTCAACCCGATAGGGTTCGACGTCTCGACTGCCTCGACCAAGGAAATCCGCATCGAAACGGTATTCCGCTACGCGCATCAGTATGAGCGGTCGATTGCGCTCCTCGGCTCAGGTCGTGTCGATCTGAAGCCTCTGATTTCCGACACGTTCGGCTTCGAGGATTCGATGAAGGCTTTCGACCGCGCGGTCGAAGCGCGCCCGAGCGACGTGAAGCTGCAGATTGTGATGGAATAGGTGCCTGCCGGCTAGCTCGCGCTAGCCGACACTTTTTTGAAAGCCTTTCTGAAGACAAGGGCCGCGCCAGCCACGATGGCCGCGGCCCCGAGCCCGATGAAGAGGTGATGGTGCAGCGGCATACGGCCCAGGATCTGCTCGATACCATGGCCGAAAAGGTAGCCGAGCGCCGTGAATAGCTGTCCCCATACAAGCGCCGCAATCGCATTCAGCACCACGAATTTGCCGCTCGAGATTCGCGTCGTGCCGATCACGATCGGACTGATCGTTCTCAGGCCGACGAGAAAGCGGAACGCCAGGATGAAACCTGTCGGGTAACGTTCGAGGAGGGACGTCACCTGCGCCAGCGTTGGTGTCTCCATCAGCCGGCGGACAACGCGCCAGCGGGCCGCATAGCGGCCGGCGAAGAACCACATCTGGTCTCCGGCGAATGAACCCGCCGACGCCATCAGCGAGGCCGTCCAGTAGGTGACAAGCCCGCGATGGGAGAGGATGCCACCGAGAAAGGCCGCGGTCTCGCCCTCGAATGCCGTCCCCAAGAAGATCGCGACAACCCCGTAGTGTTCGATCAGATGTTCTATGGACACGATTATTCCCTTAGCGTTTTGGCCTGCCGCCGTGAAAGCTACACTTTCTTCAGGTCGCCAAGCAATGTCGGGATCAGTTCGGAGACCGTCGGGTGGATCGGCACTGCCCATTTCAGCTCGCGATAGGTTGTTCTGGCGTTCATCGCGTCGATGAAACCATGGATCGCCTCGTCACCCTCTATACCGAGGATCGCGGCTCCGAGGATCTGCTTTGTTTGCGCGTCGGCGATGACCTTCATGAAGCCTTTGGTCTCGCCTCGCTCCTTGGCGCGTCCGACTTTGGTCATCGGCCGGGTCGAGATCATAATCTCGCGGCCCGATGCACGCGCCTGCTTTTCCGACATGCCGACGCGGCCGAGCGGCGGGTCGATATAGAGCGCATAGGCGAGAATGCGGTCGCTAAGCTTGCGATCTTCCCCATCGAGCAGATTGGCGGCTGCGATCTCGAAGTCGTTGTAGGAGGTATGCGTGAAGGCGCCGTGGCCATTGCAGTCGCCAAGAGCCCAGATACCTTCGATATTGGTCGCCAGCTTGTCGTCAACGATGATGTAGCCACGTGTGTCGGTGGCCACACCGGCACGATCGAGGCCGAGATCGTCCGTGTTGGGCACACGGCCGGTTGCCACCAGCACATGGCTCGCTGTGATATCGGCGATACCATCGGCGACTGCGACCTCGATACCATCCGCTCTTTTCTTAAACGCGATGCGGTGCGCGCCGGTATGGATGGCAATTCCTTCGGCGCGCAGAATATCGGCGATCGCGTCCGAGATGTCGTCATCCTCTCGAGAGGCGAGCGTGGGGCCACGCTCGACGACGGTAACATCGGCGCCGAAGCGGCGATACATCTGGGCGAACTCAAGCCCGATATAGCTTCCGCCAATGACGACTAGATGCCGTGGTAACGTGTCCAACGCGATGATCGACGTGCTGGTCAGAAATTCGATGTCGCCGATACCAGGCATATCGGGAATGGCCGGTCGCGCGCCGACGTTGATATAGATGCGCGGCGCGGTGAGCTGCTCGCCGTTGACCATGATCGTCCGTTCGCTCTCGAATCTTGCATGACCGTAAATCACGGACACGTCGTCCATGCCCGCGAACCAGGAGATCAGCCCGTTGCGAGCCTCCAGGGTTACCGTCAAAGCGCGCTTTCGCACGACCGCCATATCGATACCGATCTTACCCACAATCGATACTCCGTAGCCGCCGGCATTGCGGGCGACATAAGCGGCGCGGGCGCTCGCGACGAGAGTCTTGGTGGGCATGCATCCGGCGTTGACGCATGTTCCGCCGAGATATTTGCGCTCGATCAGCGCGACCTTCATGCCCTTCTCCGCCATCCGGGCGGCGAGGAAGGGGCCGGATTGGCCGGCGCCGATAACGATGGCGTCGAAGCTCCGCATTAGACCGACGCCACGATCAGGATCGCGCCGACAATAGCGACGGCGTCCTCGAGAATGGCGGCTGGCGAATCTCTATGAAACACGCTTGCCAATTTAGCGCGCGCCGCCGCACCGCGGAGTGTGCCCGCAGCAGCGCCAAGAATGCCGGCGATGAGGCCACCGAGCAATGATCCGCCGGCAGCGCCGATGGTGGCGCCTGACAGCGCGCCCATGATAAGCCGCGCACCGAATTGCATCGGCACTTTTCTTGAAGGCGTGGACGGCAATTGATCCGTCACCAGTTCGACCAGCGCCAGCAGTGTGAAGATCCATGGTGTCCAGCGATAGCCCATGAAGGCGAGCGGTGTCTGAGATACGTCGAACCAGCTGAGCGCCGCGCCCCAGGCGACGGCTGCCGGCGCTGTCATTGTGCGCAGCCCGGCGATGACGCCAATCAGAAATGCGAGAAATAGAAGCATGCGCAATCCCCCATCGCAGCGCAGGCTCTCCCCGCGATGAGGGAAAGTTTGCATATTGTCGGGTCTGTTGCAATTTGGCGGCGAAGAATTCTCTCTCAGTTCGAGAACGCCGCTATCCCCGTTATGGCGCGGCCGAGGATCAGGGCGTGAATGTCGTGCGTTCCCTCATAGGTGTTGACCACCTCGAGGTTGACGAGATGGCGGGCGACGCCGAACTCATCGGAGATGCCGTTGCCTCCAAGCATGTCGCGCGCCATTCGGGCGATATCGAGCGCCTTGCCGCAGGAGTTTCGTTTCAAAATCGAGGTAAGCTCGACCGGCGGGTGGCCGTCCTCCTTCATGCGCCCGAGGCGCAGGCAGCCCTGCAGGCCGAGCGTGATCTCGGTCGCCATGTCGGCGAGCTTCCGCTGGATCAACTGACTGGCGGCGAGCGGCCGGTCGAATTGCTTGCGGTCGAGCGTGTATTGACGCGCCCGCGCATAGCAATCCTCGGCGGCGCCGAGCGCGCCCCAGGCGATCCCGAAACGGGCGGAGTTGAGGGACGTAAACGGACCCTTGAGGCCGGAGACGTTAGGCAACAGGTTCTCTTCCGGTACGAAGACGCCGTTCATCACCACTTCGCCTGTTAAAGAGGCGCGCAGGCCGATCTTGCCGTGAATGGCAGGCGCCGTCAGGCCGTTCCATCCCTTTTCAAGGATGAAGCCACGGATCACGCCATCGTCCGTCTTTGCCCAGACCACGAACACATCGGCGATCGGCGCGTTCGATATCCACGTCTTGGTGCCGGAAAGTCTGTAGCCGCTGTCGACTTTCCTTGCGCGTGTCGCCATGGATCCCGGATCGGAGCCATGGTTAGGCTCAGTCAGGCCAAAGCAGCCGATCCATTCGCCGGTGGCGAGTTTCGGTAGATATCTCTGCTTCTGCGCTTCGGATCCGAACGCATCGATCGGCACCATCACCAGCGAGGACTGGACGCTCATCATGGAGCGATAGCCGCTGTCGACCCGCTCGACCTCGCGGGCGATCAGGCCGTAGGCGACGTAGCCGAGGCCCGCGCCGCCATATTCGGGCGATATCGTCGGGCCGAGGAGGCCAAGCTCGCCCATTTCGCGAAAGATGCTCGGATCGGTTTTCTCATGGCGGAAGGCTTCGAGCACGCGCGGCGCAAGCTTTTCCTGCGCGTAGGAATGCGCGGTGTCGAGCACCATGCGCTCCTCGTCGCTGAGTTGCTCGACGAGCCGGAACGGATCAGACCAGTCGAAACTCTCGCGGGTGTGCTGCATGGTTCATCCTCCTCGATCCATTGGCATGTCGCGGGCCCTATTGGGATACTGCCGGGGCAAGACAGCGTCAACACGCCACCGCGCCTGTCACTCTCGACTGCGCGCGATCATGACATAGCTATCCCTCAATGGCGGCTCAAATGCGAGCGTCCGAGGATAGGAGCAGGACATGGCAAAGGTCGCGTTTATCGGCCTCGGCAATATGGGCGGGCCGATGGCGGCAAATCTGGTCAAGGCAGGGCACACGGTCGCGGGCTTCGATTTGGTGCCGGCGTTGCTTCAGGCCGCGCAAGCGACCGGCGTGCAGCCGGCGAGCGATATCTCCCACGCTGTGAGCGGTGCCGACGTTGTGGTGACCATGCTCCCGCAGGGCAAGCACGTCCTGACGGCGTGGACGGATATCCTTGGCGTAGTTCCCTTGGGAGCGCTCGTCATCGACTGCTCGACAATCGACGTCGCCAGCGCGCGCAAGGCGCATGAGATGGCAAAGGCCGCCGATTGCCCATCGCTCGATGCTCCGGTCTCCGGCGGAACGAGCGGAGCGGCGGCCGGCTCGCTGACCTTCATGGCGGGAGGAACGCCGGAGAGTTTCGCAAAGGCCAAACCCATACTCGAGGCAATGGGCCGGAAGATCGTGCATTGCGGAGAGGCTGGCGCGGGGCAGGCGGCGAAGATCTGCAACAATATGATCCTCGGCATATCGATGATCGGCGTCTGTGAGGCTTTCGCGCTGGGAGAAAAGCTCGGCCTCTCGCACCAGGCCTTGTTCGATGTCGCCTCGACGTCATCTGGCCAATGCTGGTCGATCAACACCTATTGCCCGGTTCCCGGCCCGGTGCCGACATCGCCCGCCAACAACGATTACAAGCCCGGGTTCGCTGCCGCCTTGATGCTAAAGGATCTCCGGCTGGCGCAGGAGGCTGCCCTTGCAACCAGCGCTTCGACCCCGCTTGGCGCCGAAGCCGCGCAACTATTCGCGCGCTTTGAAAAGCAGGGCAATGGCAGCCGCGATTTCTCGGCGATTATCGAGATGCTGCGTGGCTGACGCCTTTCTTACGGCAGGCGCAAGTTCGTGCCGCCAACCCAAGCGGTTGCGATGTTGGGCTTCGAGGCGGTGTTGATGATTTTCTGCAGGATCTGCTCGCCGCTATCGAATTCGTCGAACAAGCGCACCGATCCCTTCGGCGCCTTGGTGTCAATGACGATCGCATCGAAGAGGTAGCCTGGCGTAAACTGGCCGATCGGCAGATCGAGGGCGACGCCGCCGCCTGCTGTAGCGATATAGAAGGCGTCGCGAAAATCGATCTGTGCTGGCCCATAGCAGGCGCGCGCTTTGGCGTCGCGCTTGGGATCGACGCCGCTTTCCAGCGCTCGCGACATCAAGATCGCGCCGCGGCAGTTCTCGAGCATCGAGGCGCTCGGTCCGCCGGAGACATCCGTGCCGAGACCAACATGCATGCCCTTGTCGAGGGCGGCCTTGAGCGGGAAGACTGCGTTGGCGAAATAGACGTTGGAGAGCGGGCAGTGGGCAACTGCCGCTTCGCGATCCCGCACCTTGTCCATGTCACCGTCCGTCAGAAAGTTGGCGTGCGCCAGCACCGTGCGCCGGCCGAGAAGACCGAAGCGATCGAGCGCCTCGGTATCGGTCACCCCATAACGGGACAGCACATATCCATGCGCCCAGTCGCTCTCCGAACAGTGGGTCTGCACGTGGCAGCCGCACTCCTTGGCAAGAGCGCCCAGCCCCTCAAGCGTCGCGTCGGTACAGGATGGCACGAAACGTGGCGTGATGACGGGAAGCACCCGCTTCTCGCCGTTTTCGGGATGGGCGTTG
This sequence comes from Hyphomicrobiales bacterium, assembly GCA_900465665.1. Classification (GTDB taxonomy): domain Bacteria; phylum Pseudomonadota; class Alphaproteobacteria; order Rhizobiales; family Rhizobiaceae; genus Rhizobium. The sequence continues at coordinate 99,432 of UBJO01000025.1, read as the reverse complement.
ATGTAATCGATCAGTGCCCGCGTGCCTTCGATCGCGGCTTCCGGCGAGGCGTCGCGGTAGTAATCCGGGCACTCGTCGGCATTGTCCATCGCCACCTTGCCGATCAGCGCGCGCTGGCCCTTCTCCAGACATATATCCGCAAGCGATCGCGTTGCATCCTGGTGCACGGTGGCGAAATAGAGCGCGGTGGTCGTACCGTTCGCGAGGAGGTCGTCGACAAGCAGGCCGTAGCCGCGCTTCGCGAAGGCAAGGTCTCCATAGCGGGCTTCCAGCGGGAAGGTGTATTTCTGCAGCCACACTTCGAGCGGCACATCGAGCGCGCTGCCAAGCTGGGGATATTGCGGTGCATGTACGTGAAGATCGATGAAGCCCGGAAGGAGATAAGAGCCTACAGGCAGCGTGACCAACTCGCCGCCTTCCTCGCGCGCCTCGCGAATGGTCCGGTAGTTCGGATCGCTCGGGCGATGCATGGCGGCAATCGTGCCATCCGCGCCGATGTCGATCAGCACCTCGTCCAGGATATCGATCTTTCCGCGCTCCGGCGCGTGAAATCCGGAGGCGCAGAGCGTTTTATTCCGCAAGTCCAATGCTGTATTCCAATTCAATCAATGCGTCAGTATCCGCGCACGTATGCAGGAATTTAAATCTATAGCGAATCGCGACGGGGTCCATCGCCGGAGCCCTGCGTTTTTACGGGGGCTGTCGTGCATTGATGGGACGCTCCCAACGCGAGCGAAAATCGCCAGCCCTCAGGCTGCCATGGCCGTCGTACCGTAGGTGATGCCCTTTTCTTTCAGCCAGCGGCGATAGGCGATCGAGCTCGCGTCGGCGCGGGTCGGAATTTCCGCACGCGATTCCATGGGCAGAAGCAGCGGGCGCTGGTTTTCCAGAATGATGCGGTCCTGCAGGAAGATCAGCTGCTGGAAGTGAACGAGCTCCGTTGTCGTCGACACGGCGTCGATCAGGAACATCACGGGGTGGGCGATACAGCGGTCGGGATCGAGCGGCTGGACGAAGAGGCAAATGACATCCCAGCGATTGGCCGAATTCGGACAGGTCTTGTAAAGAAGCGTCGTGAACGGCGTCATCACCCGGTAGATATAGTCAGTCATGATCCCGTCGGTCGCCGATAGCGCTGCCTGGGGCTGAAAGAACTGGCAATTGGTTGCCCAGACTTCATCGACATCCCGACGGATTTCAGCGTTATAGTGCATAACCTCTGTATGCGGCTCGGCGCCTAGAATGTCCGTGTGGACGAACGGAAAGTGTGCCATGTCAAGAAAATTCTCGATGATCCGCAATCCCGACGACCGCACCATGACCGCACCGCAATTGACAACGCGGCGGTCCTCTTCGTCTGCTTCGGGAAGCGCGAAAAGCCCGCCGGCTGGCTCCCCAAGCGTCGTCCAGACCAGGCCGAAGCGGTTGATGATCGGCAGCGGTTGATCGCTGTCATCGGCCATGACCACAAGAGCGCCATCCTCGGCGCGAGCGATCGTCAGCCCCGTCCCCAACAGGCGGGTGTTCGTGCGGCCGAAGGCGATCTCTTTTTCTGTGCCAAGCGGATACCACTGATCGAGGGCCGCTTTGTCGGAACATCTCATGACACGCTCGCTTTCATCGCTCATGTACCGAATTCTTTGCAGTTCGTTGGCCTGTCGGCAATGCTTGCACCGGCGAATACCCGACCAAAGTCATCTGACGTCTCGATAGTAAGGCAGGCCGATCGCGGCGGGTGCCGCCATGACGCGGCGCATGCGCTGCCAGGCAAGAACCGGCACGATGATAAAGGCCATGGTGCCGAGATAAGGCAGCATGGACAGAAATGCAGGCGCAACCGGCCAGCCGCGCGCCTGGCCGACGAAGCCGAGCGCCGTGATGAAGCCGAAAAGCAGGCCGGAGAGGACCGCCGGAATGGGGCGGTATCCCGCAAAGATCACCAGCGCCACGGCAATCCAGCCACGCCCGGCGACCACGCCGTCCGACCAGGACGGCACGAAGGTGAGCGTCAGGTAGGCGCCGGCGCCAGCTGCGAGCGCGGAGCCTGCCGTCACGTAGGCAAAGCGGATGAGATTGACAGGGATACCGGCCGCGTCGGCTGCCGCCGGATTTTCGCCGACGGCGCGCAAGTTCAGGCCGTGGCGGGTGCGGAACATCAGATAGCTTATCCCAACCGGCAGGATGATGAAGATCAGGTAGACCAAAATGCTCTGCGAGAAGAAGGCCGGTCCGAGGACCGGTATCTTGCTCAACAGCGGCACTTCGACCGGCGGAAAGGTCGCGCGCGCCGGCATCCCGGAATAGGCGCGGCCGACGGTCGAGGCGATGCCGGTGCCCATCAGCGTCAGCGCTAGGCCACAGAGAACCTGGTTGGCACGCAGTATGACCGTTGCGAAGGCGAAGACCGCTCCGAATAGGGCGCCGACCGCCAGCGCGCAGATGAAGCCGATTGTTGGGGAGGGGGTCGAGGCAACGGTTGCGATCGCCGTCAACGCGCCGAGCGCCATCAAACCCTCGACGCCGAGATTGACGACGCCGACACGTTCGGCAAGCACTTCGCCGAGTGCGGCGAGCGACAGTACGCCGCCTGCCAGGAAGGCTGTGGTGAAAAGGCCCGCCAAAAGATCCACTTCGTTCTCCTTCAAGCCTTGTCACGGGCGATGCGGTAGTGGGCGAGTTCGTCGCCGATGGCGGTGAGAAAGAGGATCAGGCCGGTGATCGCCAACACGGTCGAGGTAGTGAGCCCCTGCGTTTGCAGAATGATGCCGGAATTCAGGATAAATGCCATCAGAGCGGCGGAAAAGATCACGCCGACGGCCGAGCTGCGGGCAAGAACCGCGACCATGATGCCAAGATAGCCGTAATTGTTGGAGATCCCGCCCTGCAGCCGGTGAACGGTGCCGGCGATCTCGAGCATGCCTGCGAGCCCGGCAATGGCGCCCGATAGAAGCATGACGGTGATCAGATGCCTGCGGACCGGCATGCCGGCATATTTCGCCGCCGTTGGATTGGAGCCGACGAGGCGAACCTCATAGCCCCAGCGGGAATAGGCAAGCAGACCGGCGACCAGAAGCGCGATGAGGATCGCGATCGGCAGGCCCCAATGGATCGAGCCCCAGAACTCCGGAATCTCGGCGGAGAGCCGCGGCGTCGCCGAGTTTGCCATGCGGTCGCGCCAGGCTTTGGTCGAGACGTAATAGACGAGCAGGATCGCCACGAAATTCAGGAGCAGCGTGGTGATCAGCTCATTGACGTTGGCATAGGCGCGCGCGAGCGTCGGCACGAGGATCCAGATGGCACCGCCAACGATGCCGGCGATGAACATCAGCACAAGGATCAGTGTCGGCGGTCCGGGGACGAAGAGGCCGACGGCTGCCGATGCGAAAGCTCCTGCGTAGAATTGCCCCTCTGCGCCGATATTCCAGGCACCGATCTGCTGCGCGACGGCCACCGAGAGGCCCGTGAGGATGAGTGGCGTGACGAGGACGCCGAGATCTTCCATGCCGAAGCTCGAACCGAAGCTTGCATCGATGACCTGAGCGGCGAGCTCGAGCGGGTTGGCACCCGTCAGTGCGAGAATGATGCCGGCAAAGACAAGCGCGAGGATGATGGCAGTGGCGCGCGCCGCGAAGGCGATGCCGGAAGGGGCCGAGGGAAGCCGCTGGAAACGAAAGGCTGCCATATCAAGCGAACTCGCGAACTGGGGCGCGGCCGCCCATCAACAAGCCGATCTCATCCAGATCAGCCTTGTCGTTTTCGACGATCCCAACAATCTTGCCTTCATAAAGAACGGCAATTCGATCGGAGAGATTGAGCAGCTCCTCGAGCTCTTCCGAAATCAGGATAATGCCGGCGCCGGCGTCCCTGAGTTCTACGATGTAGCGCAGCATGGTGTTGATCGCACCGACATCGAGGCCTCGGCTTGGGTAGGCGGCAATCAGTACTTTTTTGGCGATCCGCATCTCTCGGCGGGCGACGAGGCGCTGTTGATTGCCGCCGGACAAGTTGCGGATGGGCATTGCGAAGTCGGGAATTGCGACGTCAGCAGCGGCCGCGATCTCCTTGGCGAGAGCGGTTGCGGCAGCGGGTCTGTAGCTTCCGTGCGAAGAGACCGGCGGCCTTGCATATTCACGCATCACGGCATTGACGGATATGCTGAGCGCCGGCGCAAGGCCGCTATGCAACCGGTCCTCGGGAATGTGCCCGATGCCATTCTCGGCGAAGGCCGCGGCATCGCTTCTGTTTGCCGGCTGTCCCTCGATCAGAATCCGGCCGCTAGCGACCGGACGCATGCCGGTCAGCACTTGGCTGAGTTCACGTTGGCCATTGCCGGCAACACCCGCGATACCGACGATCTCGCCTGCGCGAACGCTGATCGATACGTCGTGCAGGGCTTCGCTGCCGTTGTCGTCAAGCGCCGAGATGTTTTCGAGCGCCAGCACCGGTCGATCGGAGATCGGCGCCGCATCGGCGGGGCGGGCACGCATGTCGGCAAGGACGATGTCGCGGCCGACCATCAGTTTGGCCAGCATACGCGGATTGCATTCGGCCGCGACCTCGGTGGCGACCTTTCTGCCGCCGCGCAGTATCGAGATGCGATCAGAAATCTCCAGTACTTCGTCGAGCTTGTGGCTGATGAAGATGACGGCATTTCCGGCGGCCACGAACTCGCGCAGCGCCTTGAAGAGTTCGCGCGCTTCGGCAGGCGTCAAGACGGCGGTCGGTTCGTCGAGGATCAGGACGCGGGCTTGCCGCGCCAGAACGCGCAGGATTTCGACACGCTGCTGTTCGCCGATGGAAAGGTCGCTCACGCGCGCACCGGGACGGATCTGCAGGTTGAATTTCGACACCAAGGCGGCGGTACGCTGTTCGAGCACCTGGACGGATGCGCGGCGTGGCGTTTCGGCCCAACCGAGGTGAATGTTTTCGGCAACGGTGAACGCCTGAACAAGCTTGAAGTGTTGGTGCACCATGCCAATGCCTGATGCGATCGCCTGTGCTGGCGTGCTAAATTCCTGAGCGTAGCCATCGATGATGATCTCGCCCGCATCCGGCCGGTAGATGCCGGTCAGAATGTTCATCAGCGTTGATTTGCCAGCCCCGTTTTCACCTAGGAGCGCGTGGATTTCGCCTGGCATCACTTCCAAGTCGACATTCTCGTTGGCGATCACGCCGGGAAAATTCTTGGCGATACCCTTTAGCTGCACGAGAGCGGGCGTGCCTGCAGGCGGGGTATAGCGGGTGGCGTGTTCAGTCATTAATAGCACCGAGATGGATGGGCGTTAGCCCGGCCTGCACTTGGCGGCCGGGCTCTTTTTCTTGGATGGTCCTGGATCAAGCGGATAGGCCGGTGACCCCCTCAACGGACCAATCCCAGTTGTAGAGTTCGACCTCGGTCATCCTCTGGCTGGCGGTGACACGCACCTTACCGGTCGCATCCTTCAGCTCGCCGGTGAACGGCGACCAGCCGCCCATGATCTTGTCGCGTACCGCGTCTGCCGCTGCTGCGACCTCCGCCGGGACATTCTCGCCCCATTTGTCACGATCGACGCCGGCGCCCATTGCAAACAGCTGTTCACTTGGCGCCCAGGTGCCGGCAAGGCGTTTGCCGACCTGATCGACATAGAATTTTGCGAAGTCGATCAGTATCGACGAGACGTAGGAGTTCGGGCCGTAGCGACGGATATCGGTGTTCCACATCGCCGCCCACACGCCACGCTTTTCCGCGACCTGCAGGTATCCGGCCTCGTCCATGATGCCGAACAGGAAATCGCAGCCATTGTCGATCAGCGCGGTGCCGGCCTGGGTGGCTGCTTGCGGATCGAACCAGGAGTTGATGACGATCGTCTGCACCGTTGCATCCGGGTTTACGGTGCGGGCGCCCATGACGAATGCATTCGTCGAGGCATAAACGGAGGCGACGGGGAAGGAGGCGATGTAGCCGAGCTTTCCGGTTTTCGAGAGATGCCCGGCAGCAACGCCGAGCACATAGGTCGGATACCAGTGCGCAAGGTAATACCAGCCGAGATTGTCCATGGAGACGTGGCCGTTGCACTCCAGGAACGCCACCTCCGGCGCGCGCTTGACGACCTCGTGCAGAAAGTCGCCGTTGGACGAGGTGTCGAAGATGATGTTCGCGCCTTCCGAGACGAACTGGCGATATGTGCGCGTCGCGTCGGCGGAGTAGGGGATATTCTCGACCTCAAGGATCTTCTTTAGCTTCGGATAGGCTTCCTTGACGGCTAGCAGCCCCTGGTGGTGCGCCCAGGTCCAACCCTCGTCGGAGATCGGACCAACGTGGCCGAAGCCAACGACCGCGTCCTCTTCCTTGACCGCGGGAAATGCCGAAGCGGCAAGTGCTTGGCGTGCAAAACCTGAAGGCAGAGCGGTCGCCGCAGCACCGGCCGCAGCCATGTTCAGAAATCCGCGGCGGGAGAGTGTGCGCAGGTCGATCATTATTTCCCCTCATGGTGTTTGACGCGGATCATAACGTTTGTGATCTGAGATCGTTTTGGCCCGAATTCTTCCGACGCAACAATTATGCCAATCGGGGTCCCGATGATGGGGAGGATGGAATGATCAGTAACAACGATCGCAGTGAAGCCGACTTGAATTTCGTGCGTGACAATGACTAGAATGCACAAAACTAGGGCATGGTATTTTATTGTGCATTCAGGCTAATTTTTGAACATGGGGTGCGGTTGTTTTCAGGCGATAGGCAAAGAATGTCGGGAGTGATCGAATGCGCGCGCTTCACATTTCGAGGGCGGCTCGTTCGTGAGAGCTTCATCGAATTCGCGTTGCACCGCGCCCGTCGCCTGGATATCGCAATTGATGTCGACACCTGCGACACAGCGTCCGCGACGCTTTCGGTGAAAGGCCAGGAGGATCTCGTGGATGCCTTCGAAATGGCCTGCAGTCTTGGTCCCTATGATTGTCTCATACTCGATATCGAGCGCAGCGGCGCCAGCAGGAGTGAAACATGAAATTGAGTGAAGGCTGGGTGCCGGTTGCGCTGTCATCGTCTATCGAGGCGGGCACTTCGGCGGGCGCGATTGTCCAAGGCAGCGAGATCGTCGTTTGGCGCGACAGCAGCGGCAAGGTCCATGTGTGGGAGGATCGCTGTCCGCATCGCGGCATGCGCATGAGCTTCGGCTTTGTACGAGGCGATCACATCGCCTGCCTGTACCACGGATGGCAATACGACACCGCCGGTCAATGTCGCTATATTCCCGCACACCCGACGCTGGATGTGCCGCAGACGATCAAGGTTCCGACCTATCTCGCCCAGGAAAAATACGGAATTGTCTGGGCGACGACCGATGAAGCGAGCGTGATGCCGAATACGGACGCCCTAGAGGCCACGCCCGTCCGCAGTGTCTTCGTTGATCGCTCCGTTGACGACGTCAGGGATGCTTTTGTGCATGCGGGAATGACCGCGCTGACGGCGGAGACGGGCAGGCTCGCCCTGGGAGACGACATCTTGCTGATCGGCCTTCAGGAGATGCGTGACACGAAGACTGCCGCCCATATCGTCATCCTCGGGACTCCTGCGATTTATGCCGGCGCCAAGCAGAAGCATTATGCTCAATGGGCCGAACGTTTTCGCTATGGGCTTGAGCAACCGCGCACGGCAGAGGTTGCCTGATGTCCGCAATCACGCTCTACAATTATGAACTGGACGAAAAGAGCTACCGTGCGCGCCTGACGCTGTCCGTGTTAGGACTGGAGTGGGCGACGGTCGCGATCGACATGTTTCCGGGCGGGGAGCACCAGAAGCCTCCGATGCTGGCGCTCAACCCGCAAGGCACGCTACCGGTGATGCGCGATGGGGATTTCGTCCTCTCCGGCACGACCGCGATCATGCTCTATCTCGCCAAGGCCTACGATCCAGCAAAGCGCTGGCTGCCTGATGATGCCGTCACTTTCGGCGCGCTCAGCCATTGGCTCAGCTTCTGCGAGACGTCGCTGGCAGCCGCCGTCGAGGCGCGGTTGCAAGCACTGTTCGACCTGCCGGGAGACGCAGATGCGCTTCGCCAATCGGCGCGCGCCGCGTTCCGCATCATGGATGATCACATGACGATCCGCCATTTCGACGGGAGGGAGTGGTTCGTAGGCGAGGGCGCGACGCTAGCCGATCTTGCGCTGTTCCCGTCCTTCGCGCTCAGTCGTGACTACGGGATCGATCATGACGAGTATCCGGCGCTGCGGCGTTGGACCCGGCGTATCCGCGGCGTGAAGGGTTTCCTGACGATGCCTGGTATTCCCGACTATCACTGAGGAAGCCCACAAACGCCCGCCCGGTCACGAGAGGCGCGTTCCTTTTCCAGCATGCTGAAGCAACCACGCCCTGACCTTGGCGACGGATTGGGCTTGCCTCGGCTTGCGGAGCGAGACGACGTAAAAATCCGATTGCGCGCGCATCGTTTGCGCAAACGCCGGCACCAACCGGCCGGCGGCGATATCTTCGTTGACAAAGACCGCGCTTGCCAGCGCGATACCCTGGCCGGCAAGCGCAGCCTCGATGGCGTGGGATGTCTGATTGAAGCGAACGCCCTTCGAGGCGGCGACCGGCCTCGCACCCGCGATCGTGGCGATGAACTCCGGCCATTGATTGTGGGTGTCATGGAGCAGTACGAAACGCGCGAGATCGGCGGGGGCAAGGCAACCGGTCGGCGGCATTAGCGCGGGGCTGCAGACCGGGACAAGCTCTTGCTCAAAAAGCAGGTCGGCCTCCAGCGAGGCCGGAAACGGCGGCCGCGCCAGCCTAACGGCGATATCGACGTCATCCGACTGGAAGTTCGCGACACGTTCGCTGGCGAGTATGCGCATATCGAGATCCGGGTGAGCGGCCAGGAAATCCGGCAGCCTCGGGATCAGCCATTTCGATGCGAAAGTCGGCGTGACACTGATGGTCAACCGCAGCGGCTCGGGTCTCAATGTCGCGGTCGCATCGGAGATCATTTCGAAGGCGCGGCGGATGCTTTCGGCATAGCCACGTCCGGCTTCGGTGAGCGCAAGCCTGCGTGGCAGCCGCTCGAACAGAGCGAGGTTCAGCTCTTTCTCCAGGCCACGGACCTGCTGGGCCACCGCCGCCTGGGTGACGCCCAGTTCTTCGGCTGCGGCGCGAAAGTTGAGATGGCGGGCGGCGACTTCGAAGGCACGCAAGCCGTTGAGCGGCGGAAGGCGGAAAAGCGGATCGTTCATGCGATAGATTTTCTACTGATTGATGCCAATCGAATTGGCTCGAAGCGATGCCTTCCTGATGATATCATAGGGCACCAAGGCTGAAAACAAGCGCGATGCGCAAGAAAAGCGACGAAAGGGTGGATGTCATGACAGTAGAAAAAGTGGCACTGGTGACGGCTGGCGGCAGTGGCATGGGGGCGGATGCCGCCAAGCGTCTGGCGGCCGATGGCTTCAAGCTCGCCATCCTCTCGTCCTCAGGCAAGGGCGAGGCGCTTGCCAAGGAGCTCGGTGGCGTCGGCGTCACGGGCTCGAACCAGTCGAATGACGATATCAAACGCCTTGTGGATCTCGCAATGCAGGCCTGGGGTCGCATCGATGTGCTCGTCAACAGCGCCGGGCACGGCCCGCGCGCGCCGATCCTCGATATCACCGACGAGGATTGGCACAAGGGCATGGAAGTCTACCTGATGAACGTCATCCGCCCGACCCGGATCGTGACGCCGATCATGCGGGCGCAGAAGTCTGGCGCGATCGTCAATATCTCGACCGCCTGGGCCTTCGAACCGTCGGCGATGTTTCCGACCTCGGCGGTCTTCCGCGCCGGTCTCGCCTCCTTCACCAAGATCTTCGCCGACACTTATGCGGCGGACAATATCCGCATGAACAACGTTTTGCCGGGCTGGATCGATAGCTTGCCGGCAACCGAGGAACGCCGCGAATCGGTGCCGATGAAGCGCTATGGCACAACCGAAGAGATCGCGGCAACCGTGGCGTTTCTGGCATCGGAAGGTGCGGGGTATATCACCGGGCAGAATATCAAGGTGGATGGCGGGCTCGGTCGATCGGTTTGATCGAAACCGCCGACGTTGCGGAATCAAGCGGCTGTTTGGCGGTCGCTTGACAGACGTCATGCCCTAGGCTGACGATAGAGGACATCTATCGAAATAATTTTCTTTATCTATTTCATTTATCGCCGGCCCCTGTTTATGTTGCGGCGCGAAAGCGGGTTTTCGCTTCGCAGCAATTTCACAGGAGCCTTTATGTCCCTTATCAACACATCCATTAAGCCCTTCAAGGCGCAGGCCTTCAAGCAGGGCAAATTCATTGAAGTGACCGATGCCGACACCAAGGGCAAGTGGGCGGTATTCTTCTTCTATCCGGCTGACTTTACCTTCGTTTGCCCGACGGAACTCGGCGATGTCGCTGATCACTATGCTGAACTGCAGCGCCTTGATGTCGAGGTCTATTCGGTATCGACCGACACGCACTTCACCCACAAGGCCTGGCACGACAGCTCCGAGACGATCGGCAAGATCCAGTACACGATGATCGGCGACCCAACGGGCACGATCAGCCGCAACTTCGAAGTCATGCGCGAAGCCGAAGGCCTTGCCGACCGCGGCACCTTCGTCGTCGACCCTGATGGCGTCATCCAGGCGATGGAAGTGACTGCCGAAGGTATCGGCCGTAACGCCGTCGACCTTCTGCGTCGCATCAAGGCTGCACAGTATGTGCGCGCACATCCGGGTGAAGTTTGCCCGGCCAAGTGGGAAGAGGGCGAAAAGACGCTCGCTCCGTCGCTGCACCTCGTCGGCAAGATCTGACGTTCAAACGACCTGCCGCCTTCCGGTCCATCTGGAAGGCGGCGCCCAATACCATATTCAGCGCCTTAAACGCGGCGCGGCCATCCATTTTTAGCGGAGTGACCCATGCTCGACGCCAATCTGAAATCCCAGTTGAAGGGTTATCTGGAGCGGGTCGTTCGCCCGATCGCGATCACCGCTTCGGTCAATGACAGCGCCAAGTCGAAAGAGATGTCGGAGCTTCTCGCCGAACTGGTCGCGCTTTCCGACAAAATCTCGGTCGTGGAAAACCGCGATGACGGCGAGCGCGCCCCCTCCTTCGCGCTGACGAGCCCCGGTCACGACATCAACCTTCGCTTCGCCGGCATTCCGATGGGCCACGAGTTTACCTCGCTGGTGCTGGCTCTGCTACAGGTCGGCGGCCACCCGCCGCGCACCGAGCAGGCGATCATCGATCAGATCAAGGATCTCGACGGCGATTTCCTCTTCGAAACCTATTTCTCGCTAACCTGCCAGAATTGCCCAGACGTCGTGCAGGCTCTGAACCTGATGGCCGTTTTGAACCCGCGCGTGAAGCATGTGGCGATCGATGGCGGCGTATTCCCAGCCGAAGTTCAAAGCCGCCAGGTCATGTCGGTGCCGACGGTCTATCTCAACGGTCACCTGTTCGGTCAGGGCCGAATGGAAGTCGAGGAGATCGTCTCCAAACTCGACACCAACTCGGCTGCACGCGCTGCGGAAAAGCTGAATGGCCGCGAAGCCTATGACGTGCTCGTCATCGGCGGTGGCCCCGCTGGTGCAGCCGCTGCGATCTACGCTGCCCGCAAAGGCATCCGTATCGGCGTTGCCGCCGAGCGCTTCGGTGGTCAGGTTCTCGATACTATGGCGATCGAGAACTTCATCTCCGTGCAGCACACCGAGGGTCCGCAGTTCGCAGCCTCGCTGGAAGCGCATGTGAAGCAATACGACGTCGATGTCATGAACCTGCAGCGCGCTGAGAAGCTCGTTCCGGGGAAGGACATGATCGCGGTCGAGCTCGCCAACGGCGCGACGCTGCGCTCGAAGACTGTCATTCTATCGACCGGCGCCCGCTGGCGGCAGATGGGCGTTCCCGGCGAGGACCAGTATCGCAATAAGGGCGTTGCCTATTGCCCGCATTGCGACGGTCCACTGTTCAAGGGCAAGCGCGTTGCCGTCATCGGCGGTGGCAATTCCGGCGTCGAGGCGGCGATCGATCTTGCCAACATCGTCAGCCACGTGACGCTGATCGAATTCGACAACAAGCTGCGTGCCGATGACGTCCTGCAGCGCAAGCTGCGCAGCCTTCCCAACGTCGATATCCTGCTTTCCGCCAAGACGACGGAAGTGCTGGGCGACGGCCAGAAGGTGACCGGTCTCGTCTACGAAAACCGCGTAGCGGGTCAGCGCCACACGCTTGATCTGGAAGGCATTTTCGTCCAGATCGGACTGCTCCCGAACACCGAATGGCTGAAGGGCGCCGTCGAACTGTCGCCGCGCGGCGAGATCATCGTCGATCATCACGGCCAGACGTCGGTTCCCGGCGTCTTTGCAGCCGGCGATTGCACCACGGTGCCTTACAAGCAGATCGTGATTGCGCTCGGCGAGGGCGCGAAGGCATCGCTTGCGGCCTTCGATCATCTGATCCGCACATCCACGCCCGACGAGGACGCGGTGAAGGCTGCTTGAGGCTGATCGACACGGTTCTTGAATGACGCTTCGCGAGCTGGAATACCTGATTGCCTTGGCGGACCACCGGCATTTTGGCCGTGCCGCCGAGGCGTGCCTGGTCAGCCAGCCGACGCTGTCGACACAGATCAGGAAGCTTGAAGAGACGCTTGGCGCTCCCCTGATCGAGCGCACGCCGCGCACGGTCATGCTGACACCGTTCGGCGAGGATACTGTCGAGCGGGCAAGGCGCATCATGCGGGAGGTCGCCGAGATCAGGTCGTCGGCCTTGCGCAGCCTCAATCCTGAGGTTGGCACCCTGCGTCTCGGCATCTTCCCGACGCTCGCGCCCTATTTCCTGCCGCATGCGGTGCCGCGTATCCACAGGCAGTTCCCGCGGCTTGAGACGCTGCTGATCGAAGAAAAGAGCGATGCACTCCTGACGCGGCTCAGGAGCGGCAATCTCGATGCCGCGATCCTCGCTCTTCCCGTCAACGACGATCACCTGAAGTCAGAGTTTCTCTTCGAGGAGGATTTCCTGCTCGCCGTTCCCGGCGCCCATCCGCTGGCAAAGCGGCAGTCGCTGGTGCTCGGGGACCTCGATCGCTACGACCTCATGCTGCTCGAAGAGGGGCACTGCCTGCGCGACCAGGCGCTCGATGTGTGCCGCTTGTCGGGTGCGAGCGAGCGCACTTCGTTTCGCGCCACCAGCCTGGAGACGCTGCGCCAGATGGTCGGCGCTAATGTCGGGATCACGCTTCTGCCCGAGCTCGCCGCGCTGCATCCGGCGTCGGGCGATATCAGGCTTTTGCGTTTCGAAGGCATATCGCCAAACAGGCGGATCGGCATCTGCTGGCGCACGGGTTCAGCGATGGGCGCTTTTCTGGAAACTATCGCCGGTCTCCTGCGCGGCGTTGCCCAGGAGCTGCTTGCCGACATCCGACGGTAGCCGACCGCCTAAGGCGACTTTACTTCCATTCCCACAGGAGCTTGGTCGAGAACGGCCGTGTGCCGATCAGGAGTTCGGGTTGCGTCAGCTTGGCCTCGAAGGTCGCGGCATCGGCGTCACCATTCAGCCCGACAAAGAGCATCTTCATCGACGCGCCGCGCGGCTGGCCCTTCTTCCGGTAGGCAAACTGGACCGCGCAGGTGGGATATTGCCATCCCGCTGTCAGCGTCTCCGCGAACGCTTCCTCGCCGAGCCCGTTCGCATGGCCCGTCGACGCCAGGAACTGGCCTAGTCCGAAGAAGCCGGAAAACACCCGGTACGCCGTCTCCTGCGACATCTGCGTACCCTGTCCGCTTGTCGTGTCGCGACGGTAAAACAGGCTGTCTACCTGGCCCTGCTTGCGGCTCATGGCGTAGCTAATCAGGTTTTTCTGCGCCAGCAGCTCCATCGTCAGATCGTAGGTCTGATAGCTGCCGGGATCGGTGTGCAGATCGTCGATACGTGCCTTCAGATCGACAACATAGTCACGATAAAATGCGGCGCTCATCGGCGTTTCCTCATGGCTTTTGGCGCGTGGTAACAGAAACCGTAGAAATTCCAAGGGGGCTGGTGATCTGCACAGCAAGGGCGGCATGTCGCAGATCTGCGACAGAAGCTGCGCGCCACGCGCATAGCGCATAGCTGTTCTGCAGAATTGTGCCTATGATTTGAGCGTGCTTACTGTATAAATAAATCATCGAAGCGATGCACCTCCTCCCGCAAAGCTTCGAGTTGCAGGTGGCCTTATCCTCCTCCCAAGGGCGCCTGCGGGAATGACAGCACTCCTCCTCCCAGCTGTCATTCGGTTATTTTCGAAAAGCCTGTCGCACCTCCTCCCGCGGCAGGCTTTTTCGATTCTGGCCCACGCATTCTTCAGCTCTCAGTTTTCCGGATTAAACGGTAGCGCCAGCGCGCAAACCATTCGGCTTGCGCGCCCTTCGTTCTATAGTGTCAGCCGATGCCGCCGAGGCAGACATATTTGATCTCGGTGAACTCCTCGATGCCGTATCGCGAGCCTTCGCGGCCGAGACCTGATAGCTTCACGCCACCGAACGGCGCTTCCGCCGTCGAGATCAGGCCCGTATTGACGCCGACCATCCCGTATTCCAGCGCCTCGGCAACGCGGAATACGCGCGCGAGGTCCTTTGCGTAGAAATAGGAGGCGAGGCCGAATTCGGTGTCGTTGGCCTGTTCAATCACATCCGCCTCATCGTTGAAGCGGAAGAGGGGAGCAAGCGGGCCAAACGTCTCTTCGCGCGCAACCGCCATATCCTTGGTGACGTTGGCGAGAACCGTGGCCTCGTAGAAGGTGCCGCCCAGCGCATGCGGCTTGCCGCCCTGGATGATCTTGGCGCCTTTCGCGAGCGCGTCGGCGACATGCTCCTCAACCTTATCGAGCGCCGGCTTGTCGATCAGCGGTCCGAGGATCACCCCCTCGTCGAAACCATTGCCGGTCTTCAGCTTGCCGACCGCTTCCGCGAGCTTCTTCGAGAAGGCATCGTAGACGCCATCCTGCACGTACAGTCGGTTGGCGCAGACGCATGTCTGGCCGTTGTTGCGGAACTTGGCGATCAGCGCGCCCTCGACGGCAGCATCGAGATCAGCGTCGTCGAAGACGATGAATGGTGCATTGCCGCCGAGCTCGAGCCCGAGCTTCTTGATCGTCGGCGCGCTCTGTTTGTAGAGCTCGGCACCGATTTCGGTCGATCCGGTAAAGGTGAGCTTGCGCACAGTCGGGTTCGACGTCATCTCCGCGCCGATCGCGGCGGCAGAGCCTGTCAGCACCGAGAAAAGCCCAGCCGGCAGGCCGGCGCGTTCGGCAAGCACCGCGATTGCGATCGCCGAGAACGGCGTCTGCGATGCCGGCTTCAGCACCATGGCGCAACCAGCCGCCAGCGCCGGCCCGGCTTTGCGGGTGATCATCGCATTGGGGAAATTCCAGGGCGTGATCGCCGCGACCACACCGATCGGCTGCTTCATGACCATGATGCGCTTGTCTGGCTGGTGGCCCGGTATCAGGTCGCCATAGATGCGCCGCGCTTCCTCCGCGAACCATTCGATGAAGCTTGCGCCGTAGACGATCTCGCCCGTGGCTTCGGCAAGCGGCTTGCCTTGTTCAAGCGTCAGGATGCGCCCGAGGTCGTCCTTGTTGTCGATCATCAGGTCGAACCATTTCCGCAGAATGCCGGCGCGCTCCTTGGCCGTTCGGGCAGCCCAGCCCTTCTGCGCAACGCGCGCGGCCTCGATCGCCGCCTTCGTCTCGGCGCCGCCCAGCTTGGGCACGCGGCCGATGATCTCTCCGGTGGCCGGATTATTCACTTCGATCGCATTGGCGGGATCGGCGTCGATCCATTTTCCGCCAACAAGAGCGGCCTGGCGAAAAAGGGAAGGGTCTTTCAGCTGCATCGCATTCATCCTGTTTGACAAGTTGCCCGCATTGACGCCGGCCCTGATCGGGTCAGTGTCTTCTTGTGCGAAGGATAAACTGGTGTCCCGTCCGGCAACGTCAAATTGGCCGAATTGCTACGGACTTGCAACGGGAGCTGGCGGCGGCTTTCTCAAAGCCGAGATCGGCGCGACCATGGGCCGCGCCGGTGTTCAGTCGACGGATCGACAGGCATCAGGCCTTTTTCGCAGGGCGGCCGTGCAGCGGCTCGGCGCGATGCCAGTTTTCCAGGATCCGGCCGTCGGTGTGGTTCTGCTTTGCCCAACGGATCCCGTTCGAGATGACCTTGTGAATGGTCTTGTCGTGGTAGATCGGGTAGGTCTCATGCCCCGGGCTGAAGAAGAAGATGCGTCCCCGGCCGCGCTGGAAGGTGCAGCCGCTTCGAAACACCTCGCCGCCCGAATACCACGAAATGAACACCAGCTCGTCGGGTTGTGGGATGTCGAAGGGCTCGCCGTACATCTCCGAAGCATTCACCTCGAAATAGGGCGGCAGTCCCTCCGCGATCGGATGAGACGGGTTGACCACCCAGACGCGCTCGAGATCGCCCTCCGGCGTTTCACGCCAGGAGAGGTTGGCGTTGGTGCCCATCAGGCGGCGGAAGAGCTTGGAGTGGTGCCCAGAATGCAGGACGAGCAACCCCATGCCCTTCAGGACGCGCTGCTGTACGCGGTCGATCAGTCCGTCGCTGACGTCCTCATGGGCCATATGGCCCCACCAGAGCAGGACGTCGGTGTCGTTGAGCACTGAATCGGGAAGGCCTTCGTCGGGATCATCGAGCGTACCTCGACGAATTTCGAAATCGGGATGCCCAATGCCTGCCGCAATCGCACCGTCGATGCGGTCAGGATAGATCTCCTGAACCTCCTTGTGCAGCTGCTCGTGGCGTCCCTCGTTCCAGATGGTGACCTTGATCGTCATGATGTCCTCGATGTTATCAACGTGATTAGGATGCTTGAGCCGAGCGGATGATCCGCCCGGTGGTGTCGAACAGGTGGCAAGCGGCGCTATCGGCTGTGAGCGAGACGCGGTCTCCCGGCCGCACCGCGATATCGCCTTCGGCGCGCACGACGATCGGCTGTTCCTCAGAGCCGACGGTCATGTAAGTCTCGACGCCAAGGCGCTCGACGATGACGACGTCGGCCGTGAAATTGCCCTGGCCCTCGGGTGCGATCTTGAAGTGCTCCGGGCGGATACCGAGCGTGGCGGCCCCCTCGGGCACCGTTCCAACGCCATCCGGCAGGTCGAGCGCCAATCCGATCGGGCTTTGCACGCGCAACGCGCCGGCCCGTGGCTTGCTGATCGTCACGGGAACGGTGTTCATGCGTGGAGAGCCGATGAAGGTGGCAACGAACTCGTTGTCGGGCTTGTGGTAAAGGTCCATCGGCGCACCCTGCTGGGCGACTAGCCCCTTGTTCAGGACGACGATGCGGTCCGCCATGGTCATGGCCTCGACCTGATCGTGAGTGACGTAAACGACGGTCGCCTTCAATTCGCGGTGCAGGCGCTGCAGTTCGGCGCGCATCTGCACGCGCAGCGCGGAATCGAGGTTGGACAACGGTTCATCGAACAGGATCAGCGACGGCTTCTTGATGATGGCGCGACCGATCGCGACACGCTGTCTTTGACCGCCTGATAGTGCGGCGGGGCGGCGGTCGAGATAATCCGTCAGCTGCAGGATTTCGGCGACGCCTTCGACCTGCTTGCGGATTTCCGCTTCCGGCACTTTCTTCAGGCTGAGCGAAAAGCCGATGTTCTGCGCCACCGTCATGTGCGGATAAAGCGCGTATGACTGAAACACCATGGCGATGCCGCGCTTGTCCGGCGGCACGTCGTTGATGCGCTTGCCGTTCAGGATGAGGTCGCCGTCGTCAATGCCTTCCAGCCCAGCGATCATCCGCAGAAGGGTCGACTTGCCGCAACCGGACGGGCCAACGAACACGGCAAACTCGCCGTCCTCGACTGTGATGTCGACGCCCTTGATGACCTCCAGGGCGCCATAGAATTTGCGAACGTTCTTGAGATTGATCATCTGTGAAACTCTTTCTGGATATCAGCCTTTGACGCCGCCCGCGAAGGTCTGGACGAGGAAGCGCCGCGCGAAGCCGAAGGCGATCACAGCGGGCAGGAGGTAGATGAAGGCGAGGGCGGCAAGCAGGCCGTAATCGATCTCGTTGATGCGCAGGAAAGCGCGAAAGAGGCCGAGGGGAAGCGTTTGCAGCTCGGGTGACGACAGGAAGATCAGCGGCAGCAGGAAATCGCCCCATGCCGACATGAAGGCAAACAGCCCGGCTGCGGCCAGCCCCGGCAGCGCCAGCGGGATCAGGACGCGGCGGATGCGCTGCGTCATCGTTGCGCCATCCATCAGGGCGGCTTCTTCATAGTCGCGCGGAAGTCCGTCGAAGAAGGTTTTCATGATCCACAGCGCGAGCGGCAGCTGCATGGTCGCAAGCACCAGGATCAGGCCGAGGTAACCGTCGATGAAGCCCGTCCAGCGCATGATCGGTCGGGCATACTCGCCGAAGATCGGCCGCAGGATCGCGCCCTCGGCATTGTTGAGCGTCAACAGGAACTTGTAGAGCGGCACCACCAGCGCGGTCGGCGGCAAGACGCGGATCAGAAGAATCGCGTAGAGAAACGGCAGTTTCCACCACGCTCGCGTGCGCGACAAGGCATAGCCACCAAGGCCGGCCAGCACCATGACCAGCACCGTCGCGGAACCGACGACGAAGAGCGAATTGAAGAGCCACTTCGCCCCGTCTTCCTTGGTGAAAACACGCAGATAGTTGTCTAGCGTCCATTGCTCCGGCCAACGAAGAAACAGCTGGGCGTTGCCATCGAGCGAGGCGAGCAGAACCCATAGAAACGGGATGGCGCAGAAGATCGAGATCAACGACAGCGTGGCGTAGGCGAGCAGATCCGATCGGGTCTTGTTGGCGTTTTCTGTCGGGGAAAGCACTGCCATGTCAGACCTCCACCTTCATTGCCCGCACGTATGCGATGCCGAGGATCAGCGAGATCACCAGAGTGACGACCGCGACGGCGGCGCCGTAGCCGAGCTGGAAGGCAGTGAAGGACTGGTTGTAGATGTAGATGCTGATGACTTCGGTTGCGCCACCAGGGCCGCCGCGCGTCAGTGCATAGACGAGGCCGAAGACCGCGATCGTAGAGACGGCGGAGATCAGCATGTAGAGAAGGATCGTCGGCATCATCAGGGGAAGCGTGATGCGGCGGAACATCTGGGATGGCGTGGCGCCGTCCATGCGGGCAGCCTCGTAGATTTCGCTCGGAATGGTGCTGAGACCCGCGGTCAAGAGGATCATCGCGGTGGCGATGCCGCGCCAGGTGTTGACGACGATGATCATCGTCAGCGGGAAGACCTGGAGCCAGTCGGTGGGTGTCACGCCGAAGAAGCTCACGATGCGGCTGAGCGTGGCGTTCTCGCCGCCGGCCAGCATCGAAATCCACATGAAACCGGCAACGACCTCGGGTGCCGCGTTGGGCAAAAGGATCATCGAGGAGAAAATCTGGCGGAACATGATCTGCCGGCGCAGGGCAACGGCCGAAATCAGCCCGAGAACAAACTGGCCGATTACCGCCGAGCCGACCACGAAGAAGAACGTCACGATGAGCGCGTTCCAGAATTTCGCGTCGTTGAGAAGCCGCATGTAGTTGCGAATGCCCACGAAGCGCGGACGAAGGGCCGCGGCGCCGGTGAGGGCTTCGTTGGTGAAGCTCAAATAGACAGAGTAAAGCGCGGGATAGATCACGAAGGCCAGAAGCAGGACCAGCGACGGCAGCAGGATCACGAGGAGCTGCCGCTCGACGCGTCGTTCGTGAGAATTGAGTACCATGAAGCTCGCAACCTTGTCTGATGATCGCAGACGCGGCCAATGGGCCGCGCCTGCAGTCTTGGGCGGAAGTTGAAGGGCTTGAGGCTTATTTCACCACGTCGTCGCCGAGCGTTTCCTTGACGTAATCGACAAGGATCTTCTGGGCGCCGGCGGCGTCTGTTTCCTTGCGCAGCAGCGCTTCGGTCGCACGCGCCACGCCTTCGGCGATGGTGCCGAAGCCGGAAGCCTGCTTTAGGAAGACGCCGTTGCCGGCCGCGGCGTGGATCGGAACGAGTTCCGTCAGCTTCTGGAACTCGGCGCTCTTGGCCGCATCCTTGCTTGCCGGAATATTGCCGATGCGCGCGGCGTAGGAGACCTGCGTGTCGACCGAGCCTATCTCAAGCAGCGCCTTCGTCGCCAGCTCCACGTTTGCGGACTTCGCGTTGACGGCCCACGGAGCAGCAAGGTTCGCGAGCACGTACTGGCCGCCCGTCTGGCCGGGAACGGTCCAGGTGCCGACGATCTTGGTGACCTCTGGGATCGGGTTCTTGCTCTCGCGGCCCCAATCGAAGATGTAGCACCAGGAACCGCAAGTGGTTGCCGCAAGCTTGCCCTCGGGGAACATCTGGTACTTGGGAATAACCCACGGCTCGGGGCCGAGCAGCGGCTGGGTCGGCATCAGATCCTTGTCGATCAGCTCCTTGTAGACGCCGAAGACATCCTTGATGCCTTCGCCGCTGAGATCGAGCTTTCCATCGGCGTCGACGAGTTGCGGCGTCTTGGAGCCGACGAGGAGATGCTGGAAGCCCTCATCGAAGGCGCCGCTGCCCCAGGACACGCCAGCCGGGAAGAGCAGGCCGTAAGCGCCGGTCTTCGCCTTCACTTCGGCAGCGCGATCCAGCAGTTCCTGCCAGGTCTTCGGCTGCTCGGTCGAAATGCCGGCTTTCTCAAGCACATCCTTGCGGAAATAGATCTCCTGGATGCCGAGCATGAACGGCATGACGTAGGTTTCGCCGTCGGGGCTCACGGCCAGCTGCTTTGCGACGTCGTAGAAGTTCGCGTAACCGTCCCAGGCGGTGATCTCCTTGGTGACAGGGGCGAGGTATCCGGCTTCCACCATATCGGCCACAGCCGCCGTTGATGGAATCGAGAACAGATCGGGCGCATTGCCGGCGCCAAGCTCGGTGAGCAGCTTCGTCAGGTAGTCCTTGTCGGGCGCCGGGTATTCGACGACCTCGACGGTCACTCCGTATTTCTTTTCGATCGCCTCGACCGTCGACTTCATGGCGTCGATTCCGGCCTGGCCGTGATTTGCAATTCGGATTGTTTCGGCATGCGCCAGCGTCGAGACCGCGCTGAGCAAAATGGCGCACAGGCCACCAATGACCGTCTTCTTCAACGGAAGTCCTCCCTTTTTGATTGGCGGCGCCCTCCAGCACCGTGTGAAAAATGTACACGCATTCCTCAATGAGGCAAGACGGATTTCTGAAAGAATTTTCGCGCTTATATAATTCGTTGTTTTTACGTATTAAAATAGAACTTGCGCCGAGTTTTCCGTTTGTGTAATCGTGTACACAATCATGTGGGAGGAGTTTCATGACACAGAAATTGCGGCTTGGCGTTATCGGCGCCGGCCTGAAGGCGGCCGAATATGCGGCGAGCTGGGCGGCGATGCCGGAGGTTGAGTTCGTAGCGCTTGCCGATACGACCGCTTCGTCGCGCCAGCGTCTGATCGACGTCTGCACCGCAGCCGGCGCAGCGGCACCGAAGAGCTTCGAGGATTACCGCGAGATGCTCGCGAAATGCCGGGATGAGCTCGACATCGTCTATATCTCCACCCCGCACGCCTTTCATGGCGAGCAGGCGGCAGCCGTCGTCGAAGCCGGCATCGATCTTTTCCTTGAGAAGCCGATGGTCACGACCGTTGCCGAGGCTGAGACGCTGATAGCGGCGCAGAAGAAGAGCGGCGTCACTGTTGTTACTGCGTTCCAGGGTGGCCTCTCGCCGTTGGTGATCGATACGCGCAAACGCGCGCTTGCAGGCGAGTTCGGCGAGCTTATAGCGATATCGGGCATGATCTGGGAGAGTTGGGCCGGCAATTATGCCGGTCACTGGAAGCAGGAGCCGGAAATCTCGGGCGGCGGCTTCATGTTCGACACCGGCGCGCACATGATGAACACCGTCTGCCTGCTGGCCAATTCCGACTTCGCCAGCGTGTCGGCCTATATGAACAGGCACGGCCGCAAGGTCGATATCGCCACCGCCGTTTCCGCCCGCTTGAAAAACGGCGCCATGGCGACATTGACGGCGGCAGGCGAGGGGCCTCCCGGCTGCGCCTCCTACATCACGTTCTTCTACTCGAAGGCGATCGTGCGGATCGATGCCTGGGGCGGCTGGCGCGAAATCAGCGTCGGTCGGGTCAACGAGCCGCGTGAAGAGGCCGAAATTCTCGGAAACCCGATGAAGAACTTCCTTGCCATTCGCGCCGGTGAAATGGAAAACACCGGCTCCGTTGAAATGGGTCTGCGTTTCGCTAGGCTGTGGGATGCAATCAAGGAATCGGCGGCAGCCGACGGCATGCCCGTCCGGCCCGCCGAATAGTCGTATCGGACAACAGACATGAACAAGCGGCGGATCACCTCGAAGGAACTGGCAAAGCTCGCCGGGGTATCCTCCGCCACCATCTCGCGCGCATTCTCGCCTGATTCCAGGATCGGCAGCGCCACGCGCGATCGAATTCTCTCGGTCGCGCGCGAGCACGGCTATCAGCCGAACGCGATTGCCCGCTCGCTGAACAATCAACGATCAAGGTTGGTGGCCCTCGTCGTCAATGCGATTGGCAACCCTTGCGAGGCTGAGGAGCAGCAATTATTGGTCCATAGGCTGCAGGCGCGCCAGCTGCTTCCGATCATCCTGTGCTGTGCCGATCACGACGATCGTCTGCAACTAATGCGGCTGGCATCCACCTATCAGGTGGATCATGTCGTGGTTTTCTCGGACATGGTGTCGATGCAGGACGCGGTCGATATCTTTCATACGACCAAGCCGATCATCGTATCGTTCGAACCGCTGGAGAATGAAAACGTCTCCAATATCCGCATCGACGGCTCGGCTGCGGCCGACGAGATCATCGAGAAGATCGTCAATGACGGCAAGAAGCGCTTCGCCTATCTCTCCGGAACCAAATCCAGCTGGATCGACAAGCTTCGACGCAAATGGTTCGCGGATGCACTCGCCAAGCGCGGGCTGGCCATCGAGGCCGAGGCCTTCGGCGACTACACCTATGATTCCGGCTTCAAGGAAGCGGTGCTACTGCTGCACCGCTCGAAGGTCGATGCCATCATTTGCGGCAACGACGTGATGGCGATCGGCGCGCGAGACGCCGCGCGGCGCATGCTTGGCAAGAACACGCCTGATGATATCGCCATCGTCGGGCAGGACGGCATTGCCATGGCTGCATGGGATTGCAACGATCTGACGACGCTCAGCCTCGATCATGTCGCCTTCATCGATGCGGTTGTCGATCTCATCGAACGCCACGACGCCGATCTGCCGGGGCCGCACAGCATAACGCTGACCTGTAATGCCCGCTGGGGATCCACCGCCTGACGATCCGTTCGGCGCCATGAGGTCGCTGTTTTAGCGACAACTTGACTACGGGCTCCAAACCAAATGGTATGCACGCCTGACATCATCCTATGGCGGTGCCGCCAGCGTGGCACCGAGAGCAAATGATCGCGATCATGCGGGGCAGCATCGGTCTATTCGTGTCGTGGGGTTTCCGCCTCTCCCTTTGCATGACATTCATTGGCTCCGCCAATGCTGCCGAGCCCACCGAAGCCCAGCCGGAGGCAGCCTGCCTCTACACGCGCTCGATGAGCGGCTCGGCGGGAACGCTCTGTATTCGCAAGGACAGTTTCAACCGCGATCTCTGCGGCGCGATCGAAAGGACCGCGACCGAGCACGACCTGCCGCCGGATTTCTTCGCCCGGCTGATCTGGCGCGAGAGCCGTTTCAGGCCCGATGCGCTGAGCTACAAGGGTGCGCAGGGTATCGCGCAGTTCATGCCGGGTACCGCCAAGCTGCGCGGCCTGCAGGACAGTTACGATGTCTTGGAAGCCTTGCAAAAGTCGGCCGAATATCTCGACGAGCTCAGGGATCGCTTCGGCAATCTTGGTCTCGCAGCCGCGGCCTATAACGCAGGCGAAAACGGTTTGTCGAACTTCCTCAATGGCGGCGGCCTGCCGACGGAAACCCGCAGTTACGTGATGGCGATCACCGCCCATAGCGTCGAGGAATGGAAATCTTCGGCACCCGACAAGGCGGCTGGCCCGTTGGCCGAAGATCAGCCGTTCATCGAAAGCTGCGTGGCGCTTGCCGATCGCCGCAAGATGACCGAGCCGGTCTGGCGGCCGGAAGGGAACTGGGCGCCGTGGGGCGTGCAGATCGCGGCGAGCGCCAATCCCGATGTCGCCCGTCGCTTGTTTTTCGAGGCGGTTGCGCAGTTTCCGGCGCCGCTTGATCAGGAGCAGCCGTTGATCCTGCGGCAGCGCGACCGCAGCTTCGGCTTTCGGCCGCGCTATGTGACCCGCATCGCGCGGCAAACGAGGGGGGAGGCCAATGATGTCTGCAAACAGATCCGCAAGACCAACCAGATCTGCCTGGTTTTCAAGAACTGAGGCGTTGCGCTGGGTGGCATCCGCGATCTTCCGCGGCGCACTGCCTATTCGGCAAATTAAATTGCACGGGTGTGCAAAAAATGAATTCCGGCCTTATCTTGTCATGTCACTGTTACGCGCTGGCGATAGCAAAACCGCAGTCCTAAGGGCAGTGCCCCAAAACCGAATGGAGACGGTCATGAACAGACGCGAGTTTCTTGTCACATCATCGGCGGCAGCCGGTCTGCTGGCCCTGCCACGCTTTGCAATGGCTGCAGATGGCACGATCAACCTCTACAGTGGCTCCGACGCCAACATCATCGATTTCTGGAACAACACCGTGCTTCCGGCCTTCAAGAAGGCCCACCCCGAAGCTGCCGTAAAGGTCACCGATGCCGGCGACAACGCCGGATTGCGTGCGATTGCAGACCGCGCGCTGGCAGCGCTCAAGTCGAAGACAGATCCGCAGTCGGATATCTTCGAGCACTTTGATCCGCGTTTGCCTGCTGGCGCTATCGATGCCGGCCTCTGGGTCAAGTTCTCGGCCGAGAACATCGACGGTTTTGCCAATGTCAATCCGCTGAGCGTCGACAGCGAATATTCGCTGCCCTATCGTGGTTCGCAGGTTCTACTCGCCTACGACAAGACGAAGCTCGACCCCAAGGATGCGCCGAAGACCTGGGAACAGCTGACGGCTTGGATCAAGGCCAATCCTGGCCAGTTCATCTACAATCGCCCGGACAAGGGTGGCTCCGGCGGCAACTTCGTGCGCCGCGCGATCCACGAGGCCAACGGTCGTGATCCGAAGAAGTTCACCACCGATAACTACACCGCCGAGCTTGGCAACCAGATGCTGACGCCAGCTTGGGCGATCCTCAACGATCTGGCGCCGTCGCTTTACGAAAAGGGCGCCTACACGGCCGGCAACACGCAGTCGATCCAGCTGCTCGCCCAGGGCGTTGTCACGATGACGCCTGTTTGGTCCGACCAGGTGCTGCAGGCTCTGTCGCAGGGTGTCCTGACTGAGACGACGGGTCTTGTTCAGCTGAGCGATCTGGCGCTCTGCGGCGGCTTCTCGCGCATGACGGTGTTCTCCAACGGCGCCAACAAGGACGCGGCGCTGAAGCTGGCGGCCTTCATGCTGACCAAGGAAATCCAGGAAGCGATCATCACCGAGATCGGCGGCTTTCCAGGCGTTTCCTGGGATCATATCTCTGATGAACTCCGCCAGAAATACGCCGACGTCATCCCGACCACGATCCCGACCTTCCCGGCCGGCGATTGGGAAAGCAACATCAACGACGGTTGGTACCGTAACGTTGCTCCGGGCATTAGCCGCACCTGATGCGTAAAGGCATGACATTATCGCTGCCGGCGCGGGCAACCGCGCCGGGCAAGGCGCAGAATCCGGTGGGGCTTCTTCTGGTCGCTCTGCCGGTGTTTCTGCTCGGGTGGCTGATCGTCTACCCAATCTTCTCGGCCGTGATCACCACCGTGTTCGTCCCGCAAGCGGATGGTACGAGGTCGGTGTCGCTGGCCTCGTATGCGTTTTTCTTCAGCGACTCCTACAGCCTCGCCAATCTCTGGGTGACGTTGTGGACGACTGTCGTCTGTGGCGTTCTGCTGCTGGTGATCGGCTTGCCGATCGCGCTCTATCTGCGCTTTTCGCAGGGACGTCTTCCCGCCTATGTGCAGGGTATGGCGATTTTCCCGATGTTCGTCCCGTCGATCATCCTGTCCTACGCATTGATCCGGACCATCGGGCCCAATGGCACCGTCGATCTGCTGTTGAATGCTGTCGGACTGCCGAAGATTCCGTCGCCCTATCTGACCCCATGGGGCCCGGTTATCGGGCTGGTGTGGGACAATCTTCCGTTGACAGTGCTGATGCTAACAGCAGGGCTTGGCAATATTGCGAAGAGCTCGGTCGAGGCTGCCCGTGATGTCGGCGCTTCGCCGATGCGCGTTTTCGTCTCGATCATCCTGCCGCGCATGGGCAACTCGCTCCTGGTCACGGCGTCCTTCGCCATCCTCGGCATCTTCTCATCCTTCACTTTGCCATATGTGCTCGGCCCGGCATCGCCGGAAATGATGGGGCCGTTCATGCAGCGCACCTTCTCCGATGTGAACGATCCGCTGAATGCGCTGACGCAGGCCGTGATCTCCTTCGGCTTCTGCCTGGTCTTCGGCATCTTCTATGTGCGCTCGATCGCCAAAAACCGGGAGGCGTCGCGATGAAAGTCGCAAGCAAGGTCAACGGCTCCGAGATTGATTGGGCGGGCATCCTGTTTGCCGTGCTGCTCACGCTCTTCATTGCGGTGCCGCTGATCGTGGTCGGCACCTGGGCATTCACGGAGGTCTGGCGTTATCCGTCGGTCATTCCGCAGCAGTTCGGCTTCCGCTTCTGGTCGCAGACGCTGTCACGCGCGGATGTGTGGGATGCGCTCTTCCTGAGCTTGCGGCTGACGACGACGGTCACGCTTCTCTCCGCTATCATCTGCCTGCCGGCGGCATACGCTTTCGCGCGCATGTCGTTTCCCGGAAAGAACGTGCTCTTCCTGTCGTTCCTGGCATCGCACGCCTTTCCGAAGTTCGGCCTTCTGGTGGCGATCGCCGGCATCTTCCTGAAGCTCGGGCTGATCAGCACCTTCTGGGGCGTAGTCCTGATCCAGCTGGTCGGGACGTTGATGCTGATGATCTGGATTCCAGTGGCGGCTTTCCAGAATATCGATCGCCGGATGGAAGAGGCCGCGCGCGATGCGGGCGCCGGGCCTTTGCGCGTGTTCTGGTCGATCACGCTGCCGCAGGCAGCGCCAACGATTTTCGCCGCATTGCTGCTGACCTTTGTCGGCACATTTTATGAAACCGAAGGCGCCTGGCTGATCGGCGCACCGGAAATCCGCACCATGCCGGTTTTGATGATCACCTTCATCAACAACCAGATCGTGGTGCAATATGGCGCCGTTCTCTCGGTGATGCTCTGGGTGCCGTCGTTCATTGCGCTGATGTTTGCCCGCCGTGTCGTCGGAACGGGTGCGTTTGCTCGCGGCTTCGGCGCGTGACGTTAGGATCGGGCTTTGCCCGAGGAAAGGCTTGATATGGCACGCTTGACGATCAAGAACGTCTCGAAGACGTTCGGCACTTCGTTCGCGGTCCGTGATTTTTCGCTCGATGTGGAAGACGGCGAGCTCGTCTGCCTGCTTGGTCCATCGGGGTCCGGCAAGTCGACGCTGCTTCGCATGATCGGCGGCTTCGAGCAGCCGAGCGGCGGCTCGATCCTGATCGATGCCAAGGATGTGACGACGCTTCCGCCGGAAAAGCGTCCGACGGGCATGGTCTTCCAGAGCCACGCGCTCTGGACCCATATGGACGTGTTCAACAATATCGCCTTCGGCCTCAAGCTTCGCCGTCTGCCGAAGACCGAGATCCGCGAGCGCGTCGAAAACGCCCTGGCGCTGGTCGGGCTTGCGGACTACGGCAAGCGTATGACGACGCAACTGTCGGGTGGCCAGCAGCAGCGCGTGGCGCTTGCCCGGTCTCTGGTGCTGGAGCCGAAGATCTTGCTGCTCGATGAGCCGTTCGCGAGCCTCGACCAGCATTTGCGCGAACGGCTGCGTGAGGAAGTGCGCGACATCCAGCAGCGCGTCGGCATCACCACGCTCTTCGTCACCCACGGCCAGGATGA
This sequence comes from Hyphomicrobiales bacterium, assembly GCA_900465665.1. GTDB lineage: Bacteria > Pseudomonadota > Alphaproteobacteria > Rhizobiales > Rhizobiaceae > Rhizobium. The sequence continues at coordinate 71,364 of UBJO01000025.1, read as the reverse complement.
GGCATTGGCGCTCGCCGACCGTATCGTCGTCATGCGCGACGGCAGCACCGAGCAGATCGCGCCACCCGATATCGTCTACCGCGAGCCGCAGACGGAGTTCGTGGCGGGCTTCATCGGCTCGATGAATTTCGTGAAGACCAGCATCCGTGGCGGCGTCAGCCAGCACCCTGCCTTTCCAGTTGCTGTGCCGATCGAGGATGGCGACGTCGTCCTGGCGTTCCGTCCCGAGGCGTTGTCGCTGCAGCCATCGAAGACGCTGTCGGCCGCGATCGTCCATCGCAGCATCGATTTCGGCACGCATAAGATCGTGGATATCGACCTTGCTGACGGGACGCGGTTGAAGGCGATGACGGCACCGGATAGCAACTGGGTCAAGGGCGTGGGCGTCGAACCCACCGCTTCCGCATTCCGGGCCTTCCGTGAAAACCAGCTGGTCTACCAATCGGCAACCTCAGGCGAACGACATCATGATCGAATCCTTGGCAACGCTTGATCGCAGCGGTATCGCGATCGATCGGGCTGGCCACAAGACCTGGCTGAAATGGCATCGCGGCCACCGCTATGCCGGCGATATCTCGTTTACGGGACAACGCATTGCCGAGGCGATGGCGCTGGGCGCCAGTATCGAGATCGATCTTGTGCGCTTCAATGGCGCCGGCTTCGCCGTCCTTCACGATGAGACGCTGAACAAGGCAACGACGGGCGAGGGGCGCGTAATCGATGCGACGGAGAGTGACTTGCGCGCTCTGCACCTGCGCGACCCCTTCGGCGAGCCAACGGCCCACAGGGTCATGCTGATCGATGATCTCGGCCAACTGCTAAAGCGTGTAGGCAGCGACGGCCGTGCTGTTCTGCAGCTCGATCTCAAGGAGGATTCCCCTGCTATCCGCGAAGAGGATATCGCCGCTTTCGCCGCCGCGATCTCGCCGGTCGCAAAGTCGATTATTCTCTCGGCCGGCGATCCCGAGGCTGTCGAACGCTTGTCCCAAGCCGTGCCGGATATGCCGATCGGCTACGACCCCTGCCACCATGGCGCGATCGAGCGGTTGAAGCAAAGCCGCGACTTCGACGGTTTCGTCGCAGATGCCGTGGGTGCCTCGCCGCGCGCGCGGACGATCTATCTGCATCACCAGCTGGTGCTGTTTGCCGACGACGCCAGATACGATCTCGTTGCCGCCTTCCACCGCGCCGGGCGCAGCATCGACGCCTACACGATCAAGTCGGCAATTCCGGCCGCATTGCCTGTCGTGCGCCGGCTTCTGGCGCTGAAGGTTGACCAGATCACCACCGATGACCCGGTCGGCCTGGAAGCATTGTTTCTCGGCTGGGGCTGTTAGCCTTTGAAGCCTTCTACGAGCCAGGGGTGCAGCGCGGTGTTGGCGGCGAGAATGTCGCCATTCGCCGTCACTGCGCCGCCCTTGAATGCCGAAACCGTGCCGCCGGCTTCTGTCACCAGCAGTGCGGCCGCACCATAATCATGCTTCGATAGACCATCTTCAAAGAAACCGTCCAGGCGGCCGCTTGCGACGTAAGCAATCGACAATGCCGCCGACCCCAGCCGCCTTACGCCGGCGGTATTGCCCATCAATCGCTTCAAAGCCTCGAAATAGACGTCCGTTGCAACGGCCTTGACCTGACCGGGAACTGGCAGACCAGCGCCGACCACGACATTTTCGATATCGGCATTGTCGACGCAGGAGATGCGCTCGCCGTTGAGATAGGCCCCGCCGCCGAGTTCGGCACTGAACAGCTCGTCGAGCATCGGGTCATAGACCACGCCGGCAACGATCCGGCCGCCTTCGGCGATCGCGATGGTCATGCCGAAATGCGGGATGCCCCATGCGAAATTGGTCGTTCCATCGATCGGATCGATGTAGATGATCGGCGCATTCGCACCCACCACCCGGTTGCCGACATCTTCCTCGCCCTTGATGGAGTAGGAGGGGAAGGCCGCGATCATATCGGTCACGATGATCCGCTCAACAGCAACGTCGATCTCTGTCTGGTAATCGCGCGGCCCCTTTGACACCACATTGCTGATGTGGCGACGCTGCAACGACCGGCGGGCCGTTTCGCCGGCTTTCACGACCGTCGATGCGAGAGTGATCAGGCGCGCGGAGGCGGTCGGAGAAAGTCGCGACAAGACGTGGGAGGATGTCATTGGGAACCCGGGGTAATGAAACTGCAATACGGCCAGCACGCATGGCAGAGCCGCGTGACGATTTCGTGACTACGCGGCGCTATTCAGGCCAATCTTTGCACGTCTCTAGCCGGCTTGCATCCGGATAGCTCACGGAACGACGGTCGTTCGCTTTGTCCGCGCAGAAGCTTTCCAGCGCGCGCTCTTGGCGACTCGGCTTTGCCGAGAGCTACCCGATCGTGCGGTCCGCCTCGCCATCGCGGGAGCCGACGAGCAGAACCCTAAGATTTGCAAGCGTCGCTGCGATCGAACGCGGCTGCAGCGAGTAGAACACGGATTGCGAGGCGCGACGCGTCGAGACAAATTCGCAGGCTCGCAGAATGGAGAGATGCTGCGAGAGTGCCGATTGCCCGAGGCCGAGTTTCTTGGCAAGCACGTTGACCTGGATTTCGCCCTCGGCGAGGTTCGTCAGGATCGCGAGGCGGTTGGCGTTTCCGAGAGCCGCAAGCTGCTCTGCCAGAGCAGCAATGTTCTGCGGATTCTGATTGTCTTCCTGCATATGATTTTCCCAATGAATAGGCGGGAAGCGTCGTCCACGATATCGCGCGGTCCGCCGTTCCTGGAAGTTTAAGCACGAAATTGAACGACTAGCCCGATACGGCGGGCAGCCGCGCCAGGGGCGAGTGATGAATGGATTGGAAGCCAATGTGGGAGCCGGCGGAACGAAGCCGTGACGGCAACAGCGCATTTTCCGCGATAAGGGGCGGCTGGCCATGCTGTAATGGAATAGTGGACATCATGTTCACCTGGTTGAAGTTACTCTGCCACAATCGTTCACAGTGTTGAAAAGATGGTTAACAACTGGCCTCCGACCCTGTGAAAAATTATCGTTCTTGATGTTGGTCGAATGCGCATGGGCTTGCGATGCAGTGACGGGCACAGGCTGGAAGTCCAGCAAGTCTGTCGCCGAAAATCGGTGTTGGCCGATCCAAAGTAATATTTTTTTTGCTGAATTGCGGTATGTGCGCCGATGGCCTTGGTTGACGCACACGAACGCTGTATGACCTCGGCTGATGAACACTGCCGTTCGGTGGCGCTGCGCGTCAGCGCCCCACACACCAAGACGTTGGGATTGCGATGAACCTTTACCTGGAATACCTCGCCGAGATCAAAAGCAGAGAAACTCAAGGGCTCGCCCCCAAGCCGATCGACGACGGCGCACTGACCGGCGAAATAATTGCCCTGATCGAGGATGCCGGCAGCGAATACCGCGCCGATGCTTTGCAATTTTTCATCTACAACACGCTGCCAGGCACGACGAGTGCTGCGGGCGTCAAAGGCGCTTTCCTTAAGAAGATCATCCTCAACGAGGCTGTCGTCCCCGAGATCACGCCGAAATTCGCCCTGGAGCTGTTGTCGCACATGAAGGGTGGCCCGTCGGTCGAAGTGCTGCTCGACGTAGCACTCGGCAATGACGTGGAAATTGCCTGTCAGGCCGGCGACGTGCTGAAGACCCAGGTCTTCCTCTACGACGCCGACATGTTCCGCCTGCGTGATGCCTACAGGGCCGGCAATGCAGTCGCCAAGGACGTTCTCGAAAGCTACGCCAAAGCTGAATTCTTCACCAAGCTTCCGGATGTCGAAGACGAGATCAAGGTCGTGACCTTCATAGCTGCCGAAGGCGACATCTCGACCGACCTCTTGTCGCCCGGCAACCAGGCGCATTCGCGCTCCGACCGCCAGCTGCACGGCCAGTGCATGATCACGCCGGAGGCACAGGCCGAGATCGTCGCCCTCCAGCAGCAGCACCCGGACAAGCGGGTGATGATGATCGCCGAAAAGGGCACGATGGGCGTTGGCTCCTCGCGCATGTCCGGCGTCAACAACGTGGCGCTGTGGACCGGCAAGCAAGCCAGCCCTTACGTTCCCTTTGTCAACTTCGCCCCTGTTGTCGCCGGCACCAACGGCATCTCACCGATCTTCGCGACCACCGTCGATGTTACCGGTGGCATCGGCCTCAACCTCAAGAACTGGGTCAAGAAGCTCGACGACAGCGGCAAGCCGATTCTCAACAATGACGGCAACCCGATCCTTGAACAGAAGTTCTCGGTCGAGACCGGTACCGTGCTGAAGATCGACGCGAAGAACAAGAAGCTGAGAGACGAGGCCGGCAACGAGCTAGTCGATGTCGCGTCTTCTTTCACGCCGCAGAAGATGGAGTTTATGAAGGCCGGCTCGTCCTACGCCATCGTTTTTGGCAAGAAGCTGCAGACCTTCGCCGCTCAGACGCTCGGCGTCGAAGCCACCCCCGTTTTCGCGCCGAACAAGGAAATCTCAATCGAGGGTCAGGGCCTGACGGCGGTCGAGAAGATCTTCAATCGCAACGCCGTTGGCGTAACGCCCGGCAAGGTGCTGCATGCCGGCTCCGACGTTCGCGTCAAGGTCAACATCGTCGGCTCGCAGGACACCACCGGTCTGATGACAGCGCAGGAACTGGAAGCCATGGCGGCCACAATTATTTCCCCGCTGGTCGACGGAGCCTACCAGTCCGGTTGCCACACCGCGTCTGTTTGGGACAAGAAGGCCCAGGCCAACATCCCGAAGCTCATGTCCTTCATGAACAACTTCGGCGTTATCACCGCGCGTGACCCGAAGGGCGTCTACCATTCGATGACCGACGTTATCCACAAGGTGCTGAACGACATCACTGTCGATGACTGGGACATCATCATCGGCGGCGACAGCCACACCCGCATGTCGAAGGGCGTGGCCTTCGGCGCTGACTCCGGCACCGTGGCGCTGGCGCTCGCCACCGGCGAAGCCACCATGCCGATCCCGCAGTCGGTCAAGGTCACCTTCAAGGGCACGATGCAGCCCTACATGGACTTCCGCGACGTCGTGCACGCGACCCAAGCGCAGATGCTGAAGCAGCACGGCGACAATGTCTTCCAGGGCCGCATCATCGAAGTCCATATCGGCACACTGCTCGCCGACCAGGCCTTCACCTTCACCGACTGGACTGCCGAGATGAAGGCCAAGGCCTCCATCTGCATTTCCGAAGACGAGACGCTGATTGAGAGCTTGGAGATCGCCAAGTCGCGCATGCAGATCATGATCGACAAGGGTATGGACAATGAGGCGCAGACCCTGAAGGGACTAATCGCCAAGGCCGATCGCCGCATCGCCGAAATCCGGATGGGCGAAAAGCCGGCGCTGAAGCCCGACGATAACGCCAAGTACTTCGCCGAAGTCGTGGTCGATCTCGACCTCATCGACGAGCCGATGATCGCGGACCCTGACGTCAACAACGCCGACGTCTCGCGGCGCTACACCCACGACACGATCCGCCCGGTTTCCTACTATGGCGGCACCAAGAAGGTGGACCTCGGCTTCGTCGGTTCCTGCATGGTGCACAAGGGCGACATGAAGATTGTCGCTCAGATGCTGAAGAACATCGAGAAGAACGAGGGCAAGGTCGAGTTCAAGGCGCCGCTCGTCGTCGCCGCACCGACCTACAATATCATCGACGAGCTGAAGGCCGAGGGCGACTGGGAAATCCTCCAGAAGTATTCCGGCTTCGAGTTCGATGACGTGAAGCCGAAGACGTCCAACCGCACCGAGTACGAGAACATCCTCTATCTCGAGCGCCCGGGCTGCAACCTTTGCATGGGCAACCAGGAAAAGGCTGAGAAGGGTGACACCGTTCTCGCCACCTCGACCCGCCTGTTCCAGGGCCGCGTGGTTGAAGACACCGCCGAGAAGAAGGGTGAGTCGCTGCTCGCCTCGACTCCGCTGGTCGTCCTCTCGGCGATCCTCGGCCGCACGCCGAGCATCGAGGAGTATCGCGTCGCCGTCGAAGGCATCAACCTGACGAAGTTCGCTCCGCCGAAGACGACGCCGATCGACAGCCGGTCGGTTCACTACTAAGGTTTTGACCTTACACAAACGCCCCTCAATGCGATCCATTGAGGGGCGTTTTGCGTTCTAGGGGCTGATGACAAGACTGAACCTGTGAGCGGGTCGGTCAATCGCCCAGCGCACCGGTCCCCGCACTGGCCGTTGAATGGCGGGGCAGTGCTTGACCGATATTCGTTATCTGGAGTTAGGCGGCGACAGACGGAAACAGTGCGGTCGTGGTAATCCCCAGCGCCTTTGCGATCCGCGTCACGAGTCGTCGATCGCCCTCATGCCCGGCTTCGACCTTGGCAATCTCCATTTCCGTCAGCCCGCAAGTCACGGCCACCTGCTCGATGCTGTATCCGGCCACGGTCCTTGCGGAGCGCACGGCTTCGCCAAGGTCGATCGTCAATGGTGTGGGGACGTTTGAATCCTCGATATTGCCGTAGGATCGTGACATGTGCGCTTCTCCAAATGTGTCCACTTTCCGACACAATTTAGGTGGTGCGCTAACAATTGCAATGCCACTGATTCACTATTCGTTGTATGGAATGGTTCGCCCAGCAGCCAAGTCGAATTGCGTCAACCTGCAGTCTTCTGGGAAGTGCTGACCCGCGCGCCTTCGGTGCGCTGAAGAACGAAGACAGCTTCGCCGAAAATCTCACGCCTTCTCTGGTGGCGAAGCTTGTAGGCGCGCTCCTGATCGGTTGTCTGGATGTCGGTCGGCGCGGCAGACGCTTCGTTCTCCACCATATCGATCAGCAGGTTGCGCATGACAGCGTTCGCCTCCCTAATCTCCTGCATCTCGGCCAAGACCGGAGAGGCCCGCAGCTTGCGGGCAATGGCCTCATCGATCTTCTTTTCAACGAGGCGTGTTCTCGCCGCGAAATATCGCGCGGCCGAAAACGCGCATAAGGCGGCGCAGAGCATGATGATGATTGGCGTCATTGGAAGCCTCCTGATGCCATGTAGATCGTGGTTCGCTCGGCCGATTTCAATGTTCCGGTGAGCACCGGCCGGCTCGACATCAGAACATTTGCGCTCCACCGATCACTGTAGAGTAGAATAACATTTACTGAACGAAAGCACACTAACCTATTGATTTAGCTGACCTGGGTAATTCGAGATGGGTACCTAATTCCGGAAAACACCCCGTAATATTTTCGGAACTCAGCCTCGTGGTTAACCAGGCTGCGGACACAAAAAAACCCGGCCGAAGCCGGGTTTCAAAAAATGCGATATTTATGCCTTGCTAGAGATCGTCTGGGATGTCCGCTTTTCGGTAATGCATACCTACAAATCTATCCCCCTGAACAACAGGTCGAATGCCCCGACTTCCGAGTTCCGCCTGCAGCCGTGCCGGTTAGATACTACGCTCGACGGATAGGTGAGCGATGGAAATATGGTCGCGGGCAAAGCGGTCGAGATCGGATCGCTTGATGAACCTTCGCGATCGTCCCTTCCAACGCACCTGATTTTCCACGTCCACGTAGCCGACCAAGCCCTCTTTGACCAAGACTTCTATCAATGAGCCAGTCACCTTCAGTCTTCGGCGCGCGCTCTTCGTGTCGAGCAATTCAGCGTCGCTTTCCTCGGCATGTCGTCCGTCCAGCCGATGGCGCGGGACCCGTTCCAGTTCGGCAAAATCAGCGTGGATGTTCTCAAGGCGGATTTCGAGCGAGCTGCAATAAAGCCTGGTGAGGTGACCATCGCGCAGCAGACGAAGGACACCCACCGCGCCGCCGTACCGTCTCATTGCATGCATCGACTTCCAGGGCGTGTTTCCCTGCTCGAAACAAACCTTCTCGCGAACCGCTTCCATAAGCGTGTCGATCTCGCGGCGATGAACTACGAACACCGACTGGCCTTGCTCATAGTTCTCGCTCAAAACGGTGACCAGTTCGCTCTTCATGATATCGAGGCTGATCGCTTTTGAGCAGCCAAGTGTTTCGGCAACTTCTGCGGTGCCGATCCAAGCGGCGGCGTCCATGAGCGGACGGTGGACATCAACTCTCCTGATAAACCGGGGAAGCTCGCCGTCGTACAGGGGACTGCAAATTTTCCTGACCCGATCTGCGGTCAGGCCGTTATTCCTCTGCGGCGGAATCGAGGGTGTGAATATTGCGACGCAGGACGGGCCAGAAGAATATGTCGCCTCTGTCTAGTGGCGTATTCTCTTCGGCATGATCCTGAATCTTTCTCATCACGGGATGGTAGTCCGGATTATGCAGGTTTTGGTTCCACCACCGACGCGCGGCCGCATAGTACATCCGCGGAAGATCGAAATGGCGCGACATTCTCGCGACGTAGTCGGTCAAGAACTCGTTGACGGCTTCTCGCCCATCTTTCGCTATGGCGAAGCCTGCCCGCCGCAACTGAGGAGATCCGAAAACGCCGCCAATCCGCTGCAGGCGGTCAACCGAGCCAACTGTTCGCTCGAATTCTCCGAGCACGCTGCAAAACTCCGCGGCAACATATGCAGGCATGCTGTCCAAGAAGCTGGTGCCTGCCGGCTCGATCAGACGACGCCGGAAATAGACGTCTGCCTCGTTAGGCGCGCAGGGGTTTTCCGGACGCGTACGATCGAGTAGGAGTTCAGACCCGCGGAGCATTCCAGGCTCTCTGGCGGATGACACGAGAGAAGTTCCGTGGATGTGACAGGATTCGATCATCGACCAATTCCAGTATCCTCTTATACCAGAGCTCGATGAAACTGACTCACGGGATTCCGTTTCCGCGCAAATCATGATTCAACATGGCGGAAGGAGATTTCGCCATGGGAACGGCACTGAATATTCGTCAGGACTTCACCGCCGATGACCTGCGTCGGCTTGCCAGACAAAGCCGAGACGCAGATTGGTCCCGCCGGTTACTTGCTTTGTCGGTGATCTATGACGGTAGGTCGCGCAGCCAGGCCGCCTCTATGGGCGGGGTAGGCTTGCAGATTATTCGCGACTGGGTCGAGCGTTTCAATCAGCAAGGTCCAGATGGCCTGAAGACCGGGAAGGCCAAGGGGCGAGAGGCATTGTTGACCGACAGCCAACGCAAGGCACTTATCGAGGCGGTTGAAAAAGGTCCTGTCCCCTACCTCGACGGCGTCGTGCGCTGGAGACTTGTCGATCTGGTTCAGTGGCTGTGGCAAGAGCATCGCATCTTGGTGAGCCGCCAAACGCTTGGGCGCGAATTGAATGCGATGGGCTATCGTAAGCTCACCGCCAGACCGAAGCATCATGCTCAAGACCCTCAAGCCATTGAGGCGTTTAAAAAAACTTCCCCGCCGCAGTGGCAGAAATCGCCGACGGAGAAGCCCGAGGAAAGCGAATAGAAATCTGGTTCCAAGATGAGGCCCGGATCGGACAGAAGAACAAGCTCACACGCCGTTGGGCCAGGCGTGGAACACGACCGTCAGCACCGCACGATCAGCGCACCAGATCGGCCTACATCTTCGGGGCAATCTGCCCGAAGCTTGGCAAAGCGGCCGCTCTCGTCATGCCCTGGTGCGACACACATGCCATGACCCAGCATCTGGCCGAAATATCTCGCCATGTCGCCGATGATGCACACGCCATCCTCATCATGGATCAGGCAGGGTGGCACATGTCCAATGAACTCGCTGTCCCCGGCAACATCACCATCCTGCCGCTACCATCAAAATCGCCGGAACTGAACCCGGTTGAAAACCTCTGGCAGTTCATGCGCGAGAATTGGCTATCAAACCGCGTCTTCAAATCGTACGACGATATCGTCGATCACTGTTGCGACGCCTGGCGAAAACTCGAGACCCAGCCGTGGCGCGTCATGTCGATCGGGCACCGAAAATGGGCAAATGGGTTCTGATCATTGAGCGCTGGTATTACATGGAGACTCCCTCCGCGGCGAACGCCGTGAGTTTTCCCGTCCTCAATGAGGCAGTGCGGACAATAGCGAACGATCTTTGTGTTGATCTGTTTGCGCTTAACGGAGCTTTCGCCGAACGGAATGATCACGCCCGACCGCACCCAAAACCGTTCGAGTGTGTCTTCGGGGATGCCCGACAGCGCGGCGAGCTTCGTTACCATCGTTTGCGGCATCGTTTTGAGCGACGTGCAGGCGACCGCCTCGCGCGCTGGAAGCATGCCAGCCTACGCATCAATCTCTACGCCGTTTATCACGGTTTCCTGCGCCTGAGATGTTCCGCTGCCCCTTATCCGCGACCGAGCGTGATCGAAACCAAAGTCGATGGGAGAGCGAGAGGATCGCTCCGACTGCTATCTGCCGCTCTCCTAGCTACGCGCAGATCCAGCGCAGCCGTTCGCCATGAACCGAATCCTCATGCGGCAATCGGGGTCAGCAACTCCCGACCCTCGAAGTAGGCCTCGAGATTCGAAGACAGCTGGGCCACCAGCTTAGGCAACACCGAATATGTCACTCCGGCCGAGTGAGGGGTCAGGATGACGTTGTCCAACCCAAGCCACCTCTTCGGATCGGTCGGCTCGGACTGGAAAACGTCCAAAGCAGCGCCACCAAGACGCCCGGACCGAAGTCGTTCGATCAATGCATCCTCATCCACGAGACTCCCCCTTGCCACGTTGACGAGGATCCCATCAGGGCCGAGGGCATCAAGTACCTCTTTCGAGATTAGGTGACGATTGCTATCGTCAGCACTGCTGGCCACAAACAGGGCGTCTGTCCCGCTTGCCAATGTCTTCAGGTCTCGCACCCGTGGATGTTCGACGCCGTGTTTTCTCGAGGACCCCACCAAAAGACCGCCAGCCCTAGACCCGCACATCGGCTGGCTATTGCTTTTCCGATCGCGCCCATGCCGACAATGCCGACCCAGATTTCACTCAATGACCGGGTGACCACTTTCTTCTTGGGGTCCCATTTGCCGGAGCGAACAAGCCGGTCGCCAGTGACCAGTCCACGCGTCCAGGCAATGAGAAGGCCGACGGCGTGATCTGCAACGTCTTCGTGGTTCACGTTGATCGCGTGGGACACCTTGATGCCATGAGCGTTCGCCCAGGCGACATCCACGCCGTCATAGCCACTGGTCAGGCACGCGATCAAGCCGAGATTCCTGAATTGTGATAGGTAGCTTTTATCAAGCGTGACGTCGCCAGCGACAACGATCGCCTTCACAGCCTCCTGATCCATTTTCGACAGGGCTTCCCAAGCTTTCAATACCTGGAAATCTGGCGACAGCTTTTCCGCTACGAAACCGATCTGTTCGTGGGCGACGAGGACGGTATTCTTTTTCATTTTGTGACTTCCTTGGTCGTGATGATAAACCGCCTCGGCAGACGGAGACGGTTTTGCAGGGCGTACAGCTGATCTCGCGGGGAGGAGTGCCCGGAGCGTAATGCCGTTGTTCGCCTCGTTGAGTGGCGAGGCCACACAGGCGGTGTAGTCCCTCGCCGGAGAGGCGTCTAATTATACCTGGGTATGCATTGCCGAGATCGGATTGTCGCGCCCATCTGCAGGGCCAACGAAGACGGGCCGGAGATCGAACTCTAGCAGAGATCAAAGAAGAACAGTGCCTTGGCCCGGTCTCAGCTTTGATTTGACGGCGTCCCGAGGCCGTTCTACGCCTGCATCAGCCCGCACTCAGTTAACCAACGAAATGCAGCGAGCCGTCGCAGGCGCTGAAGACCTCTTATCGTCGGTTCTTCTCAGCTTGTCCCTCTTTGAACCCATCCATCCAGACTTTCGCGTCTTCGGGCTGTTCGTTAGCATCCGGGCAGTCTGACGTTCCTGCACGCTCAAGAGCCGCCTTGCGGCCCCTATTCCAAAGGTCGATCTTGTTTATGTCGTATACGGCCACTTTGTGCCCCCTCTTACGTTACAACAACTCAATCTGGTGAGATGCCGGCGAACCTTCAACACCACTCGTCTCTGGGAGTACTATTTCAACGCGCTGCCGAGGCACGAGGGGCCTTCACATCTCTCGGCATCTTATGATCGTAGTACATCAAGAATGCCACAGATCCCGCATCAACCATGGCCGCCCCATTGCTCAAGCTCCCATGCCTCCGCGAAGGCCATCGGGGCGACTGGGTTGTCTGTGATCAGCCTGAGGCCCTATGCCTATCCGCTCGAGATACTGCTTGACCTCCTGATAGGTCGGTTGCCGTGCGATCATACCGATGTATCCATCTGGCCTGACGAGATAGAGAGTATCGGATTTGTAGCCTGCTTTTCTCGCCGGAGTGGTCATTGGTCGATGGATGATCATCACGCCTTCCTGGGCCAGACATTCGGAACATTCAAGGGTCCTGTCTCCAAAAGAGACCGCCGCCCAGTTCAGCCCATCAAGTGACTCGAATAGCAGTAGGTCTTTTACCCAAGGCAGTCGCTCCCCGCTCTTCAGCCGGCCTTGTCTGCCCACGTTGAGGAGGCTTTCTGTGTAGCCGACATTCAGCTCCGCGATCAGATTGAAAAGTGCGCGCTTGCAGACGCTCAAACGAGCGAAGCCGGATATCAAAGCCGGCACAATCCACAGCCGGAGCAGCCGAGAAACCATTCCTTGGCTTATCATGTTCCTGAAAAGCCGGTCGGTGGTGTGCACCAAGTTTTCTGCCACAGGCTTACGTTCAAGTTCAAAGCTATCGAGCAGTGCTTGTGAGGCTCGACCTTGAATGACCGCGGCCAGCTTCCAACCAAGATTGACGGCGTCACCCAAACCCGTGTTCATGCCTTGGCCACCGATAGGGCTATGGACATGCGCGGCGTCCCCGAGGATCAAACACCTGCCCCGACGATACCGGGCGGCCACTTTGTGGCTGACTTGATATGATGAAAACCAGCGAAGCTCACTGATCGAGACGTTCAGGACTTTCTCCAGACGGGCTGTCATCAAAGAGAAGGCGGACGGTGTGCCGACCAAGCCATCCGGGACGACACCGATAATCCGTTGGGTGCCGCTGCTTGTTACTGGAAGCATCAGGGTGACCGCTTCGCCATCCAAAGCGAAATAGACATCGCGCAGAGAGGGGCTCGTGTCCACATCCGCGACAAAAAACGTGCCTTCCGTCGTTCCGCCGACAAAATCGATGCCTAGACGGTGGCGAACGAAGCTTCTAGATCCGTCACAGCCAACCAACCAGCGTGCGGTGTGGCTATCGGATCTTCCATCCTTTCGAGACAGGGATGCCGACACACGGTCACCACGATCCTCAAACTCAACGAGCTCGGTGCTCCATTGAGGATACACACCGAGAGCAGCAAGCTCCGAAATCAGAAATGCCTCGTGTTCACTCTGTGGAAGGGCCAGCACGAATGGAAACTTGGTGCCCACAGGCCCCATCGTTCTAAGAGAGAAACCTAAGCGTTCCCGACCCTCGACCAAGAGGTGGCCATCCTCAAGGCGCAGACCGAGTTGGATCGCTTTTTTTGCGAGCCCAAGCATGTCATAAAATTCCAGCGTGCGGGCCTGGATTACCATCGCTCGGCTCTCTCGAGACGGTCCATCACGCCTCTCAACCAGTTTGACGGAAACGCCGCTCGAGGCCAGCATGTAAGCAAGCAGAAGGCCCGTGGGACCGGCTCCAACAATCAAGACGTCACTGTCGATGCGATTGTCCATATTCTTGATCTCCATTCCTGGGAGCGCGGCTCGCGGTAATCGCCCGCAAGGCAGCCCGTGACCCATTATGCAAGTGATCTAGGTCTCTGCGGATTGGCGGTCAGTTATCCGTCCGTATACCTGTGCGTCGGTAACGAGCCGCGATCTCTTCGGCGCGCCGACTCAATTTGCTCATGCGTGCATGAGATCGCGTAGCTCGCTTTGGTCCGGTACGCTCCTGTATGCGGAGCATGCCAACCCATAAACGCAGCGCCGCGACGGCCGACGCCTGCGCATCGGTGGGCGCTTGGCAAATTACCTACTTGGCCCCTAACGCGCGCCCGAGAATTATCTTCCACAGTATCAAGCAGGGTGCCGCTATGAAAAAGAAAAGGGTTATGGCGAGAAATGCGGAATTGAAGGCGATAGTCGTAGATTGCAACATGACTTGCTTTCCGATCAGCGAAATCGCCGTTTTATTTGCAACCGCGGCTTCCATCCCGTGGTGTGAAAGAAGGTTTCCAACAGAGCTGATACGCGCGGCGACCTCTCCTCGTCCGGGGAAGATGTGCGAGGCTAGGATGACACGGTTCCGAGCCGTCTGGTCCTCGATAAAAGTCTGGAGGAATGAGATGCCCGCTAGCCCGCCAAGCTGTCGGCCGATGCTGAAGAGGGCAACCCCGAACAGCAGCAGCGTTTTGTCCAGGCTCATCAAAGTGACGAGAGTGATCGAGAGAAAGAGGAAGCCCAAGGCCAGGCCGCGTATAAGGATCGCGGGCGTCATGTCGGGAATTCCACTCCCGGGGCTTGAGCCCGACAGCAGCCACATCGCCAGCATTAGACCAAGAATACCGAGAGGTACTGTGATGATGCCGGGCAGCTTTAGTTTTTGGATCAGAAAGGCGGTCAAAAACAGCGACCCAATAAACATTACGGTGCTCGGCAACAAAAGGCTCCCAGCCGCCGTGGGTGTCATTTTGAGAACCGAGACCGCGAACGAGGGTATTACAAAGCTGCTGCCGAGTAGCGCGAAACCAGCCGCCAAGCTGGCAACGATCCCAAAGCAGAAGTTGGGATTCTTGAAAACTGAGAAATTGAAGATTGTTGCCGATGCTGGGTCGTATAGCTGCCTTGCGACCTGGATCGCGAGAGCGCCAACACCGATCGCAATCGCGAGAACAATTGTCCGATCGTTGAGCCAGTCCCAGCGATTCCCTTGGTTTAGAACAAAGCTGATCGCAAAGGCGGCCACGCCGATCAACACGATTCCCTGCGCGTCCAGTCGGACTTTGGGGCTATCGACAGCATGTGCCTGAGGAGATAGTGCGAGCATCCCGATGCCCGCAATGCCGAACGGAACCGAGGAAAGGAATATGAGCGACCAGTCCACACTGTCCAACAGCCAGCCCTGCATGTACGGGGCGATCGTCGCCGGCGCGACAACCGAGCCGATCGCATAGATGCTTTGAACCAGTGGCTGTTGCCTCAGTGGAAACACTCTGAAAAGCAGTGCTTGCGCGCCAACGAGCAAAACCCCGCCGCTTGAACCTTGGAGTAGGCGGAGGACATACAGGATATTGAGGTCTAAGACGTAAGACGCCCCGTAGCATGCGGCTGTCATTACGAGGCCGGCCACCATGACGCATCGATAGAGACCAAAAGCGCCCGCCAGCCAAGGCGTCAGAGCGAAAGCAAGCAACTTTGCCGCTGTATAGCCGTAGTCGAGTTTAGCGAATTCGTCTGGAGAGGCGTGAGTGCTTCCCATCATATCCAATCTGGCCATCGAAAGCGCGGTTCCAGCTATGGCGTCGGTGAGAACGATCGTCATCGCGCCGGCTAGAAGAAAGTACGGACCGACCCACGAGATTGGACGTCCAATGCCTTCTGTATGAGATATGTCAGCCATCTCTGTCTCCGGTGTTGGCATCGTCAGGTGCAGTTTGAATGCAGCTTGACGGGGCCATAATGCGACTCCGCCAGGCCCGCGATAATCACCTCTTTACTGAAGGGAACTTCAAACGAGGGTTTAAAATAAGGGGCGCGTGCTCGGTAATTGGTGTCGTTTTTCCCAAACTGAAGGCATGCCAACGTATACATCCAGAACGACAGTCACTGACCGGGCCGGCCACTTGAAGCAAAGCCTCGCGCCATAGAGATTACAGCTGCAGCTCCCTAAGCCTTTTAAGAACCTCGACCCCATCGGGTGACGCCATCGTGCGCTCGAGAAGTCCGCGCTCTTCGCATGCCTGGCTCCAATGGTGTTGGCTCTTCCCCACGGGATGGCCGGCCTCTTCCCACAACGCCAGCGAGGCCTTCGACGGTGACCCGCGCCCAATGCCGCTCTCAACGCGTAGCGACCGCCCGCTAGCGCCGAGATTTTTCAGCAACAGTGGCTATGGCATTCAGCGCGCGGCCGGGGAGAGGTCTTACCGGTCGACGACGCTGCGGATGATCTGGCAAATCGTCGGGATCGAGAGTGACGTGCAGCTTCGCGCTATCGAGGCGAAAGGTAAGGTTGATCTTCCTTTCGGCGGCCAATGCCGCAGCCTGTCGCAAAGTTTCGCCCGAGTTCCCAGTCATTTGAGGAAGGAAGAGCGTCACTTCACGCCCGTATACACGTACGCTGCAGGTGCGCCCATCCAGCGCGAGGCGGAAGTGACGATTGCCTGCGAAGGTCTTGTCCCCGCGCGAGCACAAAGGGCGAAGTCGCAAATTACGCCACTCGTCGTGAGTGACAAGTCCCTTTCGACGTCGCTCCAGCCCGGCGCGCGTGCCGAAGATCATACCACGTTCGGGCCGTGCCTTCCTCAGGTCCATCCCTTCGAGCGTCGCGCAATGAATAATCCAGGCGTCGCCGGGACCGCCGGCGAAACGCTGCTTGACGAGATTTCGCAGGTCCTTTTGCTTCAGCGAGACGCCATTCGACACTGCGTTCGCATAGGCCGTACGGACTGCGGCTGAGAACACGCGGCGGAGTTCTCGAAGGAAAGCCGCGCTTTGTTCGCAACAGCGATATGGGATGGAGATGGTCTGCAAGGAAACATGATCGAGCCAATATCTCCATGAGACTGCGAGAACATCATCGCCGTCAAACGCCGGTGAAAATCGAGCGCAACCAAAAGGCGCATTTGCTCGATCGACCGAAGGTTCCTGCTATCCAAGAAAGTGACTAGCTATCCGAAAATGCGCCCTGCCTTCAGGCTATCTCGAACTTCGATAAGCCGGTCATAATGCTCGCGGTCGTCCGGCTTGAGTGCTGAATGTATGGCCGAGAGCGCTGCGTCGCTTATTTCCGCGAACCGTGCGGCGGTATGGAGAGGCACTGCTTTCAAACAGGCTTCTAAGAACACATCCGATATTGTCCTGACGTCCTCTGGGGTTAGTTCAGAGAAATGGATCGATACAGCGTCCACGTACTCGGCATGGCCACCGGTTTGAAGCACAACAGCCCGCCAGAAGTTCTCGAAACCGATCTCGAACTCGTACCATTGATTTCCCACCAGCCTATCGAGGATGGGACGAAGTCTTCTGTCCATCCTAAGTTGGTGCGAGAGCTCCTCCGATAGGTCGGCGATTATCGTATCATCGATGTAGACCGATGGATCGAGAGGCATGAATGGCATACGAGTCCGCCTTCGAAGGGTGATTAGAGTTTTGGCCGGGAGACACTTTCAAGTGCGACGGCGACCATAGTGCTGCCATCGCCAAAATGATGAGCTGCTGCAGCGATCAACATTTCATATTGGTCGCAATCACAGCGCTCTCCCACTATCTCGAAACGGGCGGGCCTGGTCGCCTTTCGCCGCGAATTCCAAGCCTTCAAGAAATTCGAGATTAGAGCCAATCTCATTACGCTCTCCAAAATGTGCATTCTGTTTGCACTATTAGATTCCGCATGAGTCCGTGGCGAGTGGGCATTCTGCCGCAGCGGTCTCAACTGTCCTCTCGTTGACCCACGCATGGCGTTCGAAAAAAAGAGATGGCCGTCTCCATGGCGGCGGAGACGGCCAGGTGCGGACTACGTCCGTTGCCCTGGGTGAGGGGACCCAGAAAGCCAGTGGCGGAGGGGATGCCACTGCTTGCACTCCGGGGGAAGGGAGGCAATACGAAAACGATATCCATTCGCTGGACGGCTCATAAGTATACAAAAGTATGGTTCGCGACGTGCCAAT
Organism: Hyphomicrobiales bacterium; assembly: GCA_900465665.1. GTDB lineage: Bacteria > Pseudomonadota > Alphaproteobacteria > Rhizobiales > Rhizobiaceae > Rhizobium. Next base: position 53,615 of record UBJO01000025.1, on the reverse strand, counting down.
CATTCCGGTTTAGCGCCAGTAAACCGGACGAGGGTCGGCCTTCCGGACGTGTCGGCTAAACGACAATACAAAACGATGCTACGCCAGTCCGGCATAAACCCAACCCCCGAGTATACGCATTGGCCAACATGGTGACAGTATACGTTCGTATGCATGGAATTGCTCGAGCAAAACGTTGAAGTGGCCGAATGGTCCGATTGACTTCCAAGCCTTTGGCCAGATTGACCGGCACAGGGGAGCTATTTCAGTGCGACCGATATTCAACAGGGTTCTGTTTCTATGTCTGTGTCTTGGCGCGTCGAGTGTGGCGGCCGGCGACGATGTCATTTCCCAAATGGAGGAGCGGGTTCAGGCCTGCACGCCCTGCCATGGGTTACAGGGTCGCGGCACGAATGATCCGTACTTTCCCAGGTTGGCGGGCAAACCGGCTGGCTACGTGTTCAACCAACTCACCGCCTTTAAGGCCGGGCGTCGAAAATATCCTCCGATGAACTACCTCCTGCAATTTCTACCTGACGCTTATCTCAAACAGATGGCGGAATACTTTGCCGCGCAGCGCCCTGCGCTGCCTGAGTTCTCTCTACCAGAAGCTAGTGCCGCCGTGATGGCGCGCGGCGAAAATTTGGTTACCGCGGGTGATCCTGATCAAGGTATCCCCGCCTGTTCGAGTTGCCATGGAGTGGATTTGACGGGGCAAGAGCCGGCGATTCCAGGTCTTCTCGGCCTTAGAGCGGCGTACATAAGTGCTCAGTTGGGAGGTTGGCGTTACGGAACCCGCACCTCCATCGCTCCTGACTGTATGCAGGTCGTGGCCGGTCATCTGACGGAAGAGGACGTGACCGCCGTGGCGGCGTGGCTCTCAGGGCAAAAAGCGCCATCGAATCCAAGTCCGGCTCCGGTCGGAAGCTACTCGCTTCCTCTAGCGTGCGGTAGTCAGCCGGAGGGCGTGAAGTGAAAGCTCTTAAAATAGCGATTGATATCTCAAAAATCGCGTTCGCGGGCGCGGTCATCGTGTTTTCGTCGACTGCCGGTGCTCAGCAGCCGAACAGCACTACCGATGTAACAGTGGCGCGCGGCGAATATCTCGCCAGAGCTGGCGACTGCATTGCCTGCCATACCGCCCCGGAAGGCAAGGTCTTCGCTGGAGGGCGTGCGATGCCCACGCCGTTCGGTACCATCTACACGTCGAACATCACCCCCGATCCCGAAACCGGGATCGGGAAATGGACAGCTGACGGCTTCTACAAGACGCTGCATGAAGGTAGATTTCCGGACGGCGGCCTCATCTATCCCGCGATGCCATTTGCGTCATATACCAAGGTCACGCGGGAAGACAGTGACGCCATTTTCGCCTACTTGCGATCGATTGAACCTGTCGTGCGGAAGAACACACCGCATGAGCTCCAGTTCCCCTACAACAACCGCTCGCTCATTCTGGGTTGGCGGACGCTCTTTTTCAGTGAAGGTCAATTCAAGCCTGACGTCTCGAAATCCGAGGAGTGGAACCGCGGGGCATATCTCGTCGAGGGGCTTGGGCATTGTGGTATGTGCCACACGCCTATCAACGCCTTAGGCGGCAATTCCGAGTCTCAGGCATTTCAAGGTGGGCTGATCCCCATGCAGGATTGGTACGCGCCGTCTTTGACGTCCAACAAGGAAGCAGGTCTCGGCGACTGGAGCATTCAAGAGATATCCGACCTGCTCCAAAAAGGCATTTCAGATCGGGGCGCGGTATATGGCCCCATGGCCGATGTCGTTTACAATAGCCTGCAATATTTGACAGACGAAGATACCAGGGCGATGGCGGTCTACCTGAAAGGTATCGCGCAGGACGAGCCCGACCCCGTGGTTTCTCGTTTGCCGGACGCGGAGAACAGCCTTCTCGTAAGTCTCGGCAAATCTGTCTACGACAAGCACTGTTCGAGCTGTCACGGCATCAACGGCGAGGGCCGGCCGCCGCATTATCCGATACTCGCAGGCAATCAGTCCATCCAGATGGACTCCGCCGTAAATGCCATACGCATGGTGCTGAACGGAGGATATCCACCCGGCACGTTCGGTAATCCAATGCCACACGGAATGCCTCCATTCTCGGTGACGTTATCTGATGACGAGGTAGCGGCGGTAGTCAGCTACATCCGGACGGCGTGGGGCAACACCGGAAAGCCTGTCAGCGCGTCGGAGGCAAACAAGTTGCGCTCCGCCACCCTTCAGTGAGGTCGTCATGATCAATACCAACGCGCCTCAAGATGAAACGAGCGAAGACGATGCTCGAGTAAATGACATAGTCGCAAGCGGCCCCCATGGGGCAATCATGGTTGCCGGGATCGCTACGGCGGTCGTAATGGCGATGTGGCTCCTGTTCTACCTGCTCGTTTTTATTCCGCGGAGCGGCATCTGATGAATTCCAAACTTCATTCTGCAAGCGCGGCTGTCGCGGAGCGCATCGAGCGGCGTTGGGCTGTGATCTCCGTGCTCATAATCGCGTTCCTGACGGGAATGGCCGCTTACGCAGGCGTACACCAGGCAACGATGCCCCAATCGCGTGTGGAGACTATCGACCCGGTCAAACTGCATATGTCCGGCGAGTTTGTGGAGTCCAACCTTGGCAGTGCCCTGGAACCGGATGGCTCGGTCACGGTCCGGGTTGTCGGCCAGCAATACTCCTTCACTCCCGCATGCATCCTTGTGCCCAAAGATACAAAGGTCGTTATACGGGGAACGAGCGCCGACGTCGTGCACGGAATACTGATCCGACAGACGAACATCAACACGATGTTGGTGCCGGGATATGTCTCGGAGCTGCCTGCGCGCTTCAACCGTGTCGGCGAATATCTAATGCCATGCCAGGAATTCTGCAGCGTTGGACATGAGGGTATGTGGGCCAAAGTAAAAGTAATCGAGCAAGCGGAATTCACGGCACTGGCTGCTGACAAACGGAGACTCAGCTGTGTTGAATAGCCGAAAACTTATTCTCGCTCACTTCTGGCTGGCGTTCGGAGTTTTCGGACTGGCGCTCCTCCTTGGGGCTTGGCAGATGTTTGTCAGAAGCCCCCTGTCATCTTGGATCGGCAATCCCGAGTGGTACTATCGCTCTGTCACCGCGCACGGAACGGTGATGGGTTATGTCTTCCCGACCTTGATCGCCATGGCGTTCGGCTACGCGATTACTGAAAGCGCCCTGAAACAGAACCTCCTCGGACGTCGGTGGGCGTGGGCTGGGCTGTCCTTGATTGTCGTCGGCTCGATAACGGCTATGATCCCCGTTTCCCTGGGGCTGGCGTCGGTTCTTTACACATTTTACCCACCGATGGTCGGCAACCCGTTCTATTACATCGGCGTAGTTCTTGTAGTCGTCGGCTCCTGGATATGGGTGGCGTTGATGGCGATCAATCTGATCGCTTGGAAGCGTTCCAACCCTGGCGCTCCAGTGCCCTTGGCGATGTACGCAAATGTCGCGGGTTCCTATCTTTGGGGTTGGACCGCGGTGGGCGCGGCTCTTGAACTGGTGCTGCAGATAATACCCGTTTCGCTCGGCCTTCGGTCGACGATCGATGCTGGCCTTGCTCGTATCTTCTTCTCCTGGACGCTGCATGCAATTGTATACTTTTGGCTAGTTCCAACGTACATCGCCTACTACACGATTGTGCCGCGCGCGATCGGCGGAAGGCTCTACAGCGACTCGATGGCCCGAATCTCGTTCGTGCTCTTCCTTGTTGTCGCCATGCCCATCGGGATACACCACACTTTTGCTGACCCGCAGGTCGGCGCTGGCTTTAAATTCATCCACTCCGCCTTCACGGCAATTGTCGCCTTGCCGACTCTACTAACGGTCTTCACGATTTGCGCTTCGGTAGAGATAGCGGCAAGACTACGGGGAGTTCGCGGACCATTCGGGTGGCTGACCGCTCTGCCGTGGTCAAACCCGACAATGTTGGCCGTGACCTTCTCGTTTGTGATGCTCGGCTTTGGTGGTGCCGGCGGGCTGATCAACATGAGCTATCAATTGGATGCGGCGATCCACAACACGCAGTGGATCACAGGGCATTTCCATCTGATCTTCGGTGGTGCGATTGTCATCATGTACTTCGTGATTGCCTACGACGTGTGGCCTCATTTGACTGGCCGCCCGCTCGTGTCGCTCTCACTGATGCGGACGCAGCTATGGCTCTGGTTCATTGGCATGATAGTGACCACGTTCCCTTGGCACTATGTCGGCATTTTAGGGATGCCAAGGCGAATGGCGTTCTATGACTACACCGACCCAATGATCGCTGATGAGGCTATGCCGGTCGTGATGTCCGCGTTCGGTGGGTTCATCCTGGTCATCTCGGCGGTACTTTTCTTTGTAGTCCTGATAAAGGGACACCGCGCGCCAAAGGGGGATGTTGGCGAATACCGCTTCAGCGTCGCGGTTCATCCACCTGTTCGCGTGCCCGTCGCTCTAAATAGCCACGCCCTCTGGATCGCTTTGATGATCGGATTGACGCTCACCAATTACGGGTTCCCAATCATTCAGCTCGCTGTCCGGGATGACACGTCGGTCCCAGCTGTCTACGTGGGAGGGCAATGATGCGGCAAGAAAAGCTTTTCAGTTTTGCGAACCGATGGTTTTCGACAAGCGTTGGCGTGACGCTGGCGATATTTCTGTTCTCGGCGATCATGGGTTTTGTCGTGTTGCCCTACGCTGAGCCGGACAGCCGGCTTGCGGGAATTTGGGAGTCCATCTGCAACGCGGCGGGCTTTCCCACCAGCCGCTCCGACGAGCCGATCACGCCTGCCTTCACCGTCTCAACAGCTGACGTGGGATCAGTCGCCGAGCACGATGCTCCCGCTACGTCTGTTGGACGCGGCGCAACGTTGGCGCAACAATGCGCCATCTGCCACGGTCCAACAGGAATAAGTCGCGCTGACTCACCCAATCTTGCCGGGCAATACGCCGCTGCGATCTATAAACAGCTCCACGACTTCAAGAGCGGCGCACGAACGAACGCGGTGATGACACCGTTCGCGTTGAACATGACCGAGCGAGACATGAGAGATCTGGCGGCTTACTACGCGTACCTCCCTCGGTTGCCCGAAGGCTCGTCAACGCCCAACGAAGTCGCGCCTGCGATTGTAGCTTCGGGCGCGCCGATGCGCGGGATCGCGCCGTGCGGCTCCTGTCATGGGGACATAGAAAACAAGCTGGGAAGTCCATGGCTGGGCGGCCAGTCTGCGGTTTATATCAAAAGCCAGTTGATGAGTTTCCGAAACGGAACGCGCAAAAACGACACAAGCCAGCAAATGCGCAACATTGCCCGCGCTATGACGCTTGAGGAAATCGATACGGCCGCCAACTTCTTCGCCTCTATTCAATGACGCTAGAGATTGCGGTCGTTTGTCGAGATTCTAAGCGCCCCAACGCGATCTGTATTCGGTGACATGCGCCATGCTATATCTTGGTTCAGCTAAGCCCAGCCTCCCTGACCGCCTATGATGGCGTTCGCTCGTGCGAGCGCAATATCCGATACAGGAGGACGCGATGAGAATATTAGTGATCGGTGGGACGGGCTTTATAGGTTCGCGAGTCGTCGCCAGACTCGTGAAACAGGGACATGAAGCCCTAGCGGGCTCTCCGGCGACTGGCGTCAACAGCATAACTGGCAAAGGGCTTCAGCTCGCGATGACAGGGACTGACGCGGTTATAGATGTCTCCAATTCGCCTTCCTATGACGAGCACGCTGTCATGGATTTCTTTCGCATATCAACCACCAATCTTCTCGCCGCCGAGAAGGTCGCGGGCGTCAAACATCACATTATGCTGTCAATTGTGGGCACGGAAAATTTGCAAGCAAACGCCTACTTCAAGGCTAAGATGCAGCAGGAGGAACTCATCCGAAAATCCGCGGACCGATACACCGTGGTACGGGCGACCCAGTTCATGGAGTTCCTCGGAGCGGTAGCTGATCTTGGTGACGTCAATGGGGTAACTCACGTCTCTACTGGCGCGGTGCAATTGGTAGCCGCTGACGATGTAGTCGAAAAATTGTGTGAGATCGCTACGGGACCAGCTTTCAACTCCACCATCGAAATAGCAGGCCCGGACAAGGCGCGGATGAGCGACATGGTCGAAAAGTATCTTAGGGCGAGAGGTGACGCGAGAAGAGTTGTTGCAGATCCTAATGCACTTTACTTCGGATCGGTGCTCAGGGAGGACACGATGGTCCCCACGAGTGGCTCAATGCTCGGCGGCATCACGTTCGAAGACTGGCTAGGGGATCGCGCGCAATCCTGAGGGTGCCACACCGGTAGTCGTGTACCAAGGTATAGCTGATCTGGTGCGCTCTACGCGGTAAGTTGCTCGAAGACAATCCGCATCGGATGGCGAAGCGCGCGCTCCGCTCTCGGCACGGTCTGTCTCCGCGAGCAGTCTAAGTATTGATGCTGTTCAAAACACCACACGAATAACGGTGCACGAGCGAAGTGCGCGTTCAACATTAGACGGAGTGCTTATGAATACGACTGCTAAAGTCATCTTTGCTCTTGGAGCGGCTCTGCTGGCGGCTGCCCCAGCTTCGGGTGCCGACGTGAAGCCGACTGTGGTTCTGGTCCACGGAGCCTTCGCCGATGGATCGAGTTGGAACGGCGTGATAGCTAATCTGGAGAAGGATGGATATCCGGTCATCGCGGTCGCGAATCCACTCCGAGGCGTCGAGAGCGACGGCGATTACGTCCGGCGGATTATCGAGAACCTCAACAGACCAGTGGTTTTGGTAGGACACTCTTACGGGGGACACGTCATCTCCGAGGCGGCTTCACCTGGAGGCAACGTCAAGGCTTTGGTGTTCGTGGCCGCCTTCGCGCCGGAAAAAGGCGAAAGCGCAGCATCTCTTTCTGGGAAGTTTCCCGGAAGCACGCTCGCCCCGACCCTCGCAAAGCCAGTAGCTCTAGAGTCTGACACGAAGGACTTGTATATTCAGCAAGACAAGTTTCACGACCAGTTCGCGGCTGATGTTTCCGTGAAGGATGCAGCCCTTATGGCAGCGGCTCAACGACCTGTGACCGAAGCGGCTCTTAACGAGCCGGCGAACGGTGCGGCCTGGAAATCCATTCCATCATGGTTTGTTTACGGTGGCGCTGACAAGAATATTCCTCCTAGAGCTCTTGGCTGGATGGCTGAACGAGCGAAGTCAAAGGAGACTGTTGTTGTCAAGGGAGCCTCCCACGTCGTCATGGTCTCGCATCCCGACAGGGTTGCGAAGGTCATCGAGGACGCCGCCAAGGCGAATTGACCATGCCGGAAGGGCGCTGTAGGTGCCCTTCCGGTTCACACACCGGCCCTGTACCCTCGTATCGAGAGGATAGCTTGGAGACCTCAGACATCAGCGCGCGGCCAATGTTGAGCGGTCTCGATGGAAATCCGTTGCGACTTGCGCTGATACCGAAGGGAGGTAGACGCGGGTCGATTGTACAGGGGGCGCGAAGGACCCTGCGCTAATCAAGTAAATGACTATGGTACTCATCATCACCGCAATACAGAACAGCGGCAGTACTGGTGTTCTCAACGGCGGATGGTCAGGCAGCATTCGATCGCGTTTCAACGTCTCGCCTTTCGGGTAAAGCTACTGGCTTGATAGTACTTTTCAGGTCGCTTTCCGGTAGCTATACGAACGTATTCCGCAAGGCCGATTAATAGCGACCAGTCTCCTTGAGGTGCGGTGCCTTAGCGCAGTCAGCGTTCAGGGAAGATTGGGGTTGACCTACACCCGCAATTTGTTTTCATCCATTCGACGCGACGATGGTGCTTCCGGGGATTCAAGTGGAAAAAATCGCTGACATACCCTCTGACCTCAAAGGTAGGCTTATCGATCTCGCGGAAGCTTTGCCCGGGCTAGGATGGATTGGATTGCCTAATGGCGAATTTCTCTATCACTCGAAGGCTCTGGTCGCTCTCACCGGAATGCCTACTGAGGAGCAGGTGCAGCGTGACGAGAATGGCGATTTCAACTGGAAGGCTACCGTTGAAACCGAAGAGTACGAAAGACTGAGCTCGGCGTGGTTTACAGCTGTAGAAACCGAGCGGGACTTAGAGGTCACACACCGCATCCGGGCGATTGATGGCAGCTTTCGCTGGCTTCGGTCACAGGCTCGCCCGCAACGGGATGAGGCTGGTAAGGTCATCTATTGGTTAGGCATCTCTATCGATATTCACGATGCGATGACCGCGATGGAGCAATCCCAGGCGAACGAAAGCCGGCTTGAGAAGCTCATAGATGCGGTCCCGTCCGCTTTGTGGGCTGCTGCCGCTAACGGGGAACCAACGCACATCAATCGAGCTTTGTCGGAGCAAACCGGGATAAGGATCGACGAGCTAACGAGCAAGGACAGTTCGGTTCTCGCTCAAGCGATCGCAAAGGCCATCCACCCGGACGACGCCGCGAATGTTGACGCCGCACTTCAGTACTCCTTCCTCACAGGAACGCCGTTCAAGCTCAAGTATCGACAGCTACGCGCCGACGGCCGCTACGGTTGGATAAGCGGTCAAGCAAACGCGCTTCGCGACGCCGATGGAGATATTGTCCAGTGGTACGGTGTTTGCCAAGACATCGATGAGGAAGTTCTAGCACAAGAGGCTCTCCGCGAGCGCGAGGCGAGGGTTCGCCTGGCGGTGGACGCATTACCAGGGCTAGTTTGGATGTGCAGCCCGCTCGGTGAGCCAACTTACTATAACCGAAGATTGGAGGAGTGGAGCGGGATCGCGCCGAGAGACTTTCTTTCTTCGCGGAAGGCGTTGTTGTCTACGGCGATCCAACTGATCATCCACCCTGACGACCAAGCGGCGGTCGAGAAGAGCATGAGAGCAAGCTTCGCCAGCGGCGAAGCCTGGCTCATGCGATTTCGTCAACGCCGTGCGGATGGTGTCTGGCGCTGGATGGAAGGGCGAATGGAGGCTCTTCGCGCCAAGAACGGTGAAATCACGCAATGGTACGGCCTTGAACTCGATATCGATCAAGAGGTGAGGGGACAGGAATCCTTGAGGCTAGCGCAGGAGAAGCTTTCGAGAGCGGCGCAATATGCTGCCATGGCGGAGCTCTCCGCCTCGATTGCGCACGAAGTGAGCCAGCCGCTGGCCTCCTTGGTCGCAAGTGCCTCTGCTGGTCAACGGTGGCTGGAGATGTCTCCTCCGAACATTGAGCGCGCCCGTATGAGTGCGGACAGTGCTCTACGCGATGCCACCATTGCCTCCGACGTCGTGAAGAGAGTGAGAGCGCTTTTCCAGAACAGAATCTACGAGCGGCATCCGGATGATCTCAACAAGATCATTGTTGCCGTTTGTGGTATCTTGAGCGAAGAGCTCAGCGCCGCTGGCGTGAGCGTGATCTACGACCTTTTTCCCGATCTGCCTGTCGTGGTTATTGACGCTGTTCACATACAACAGGTCCTGGTGAACCTATTCCGCAATGCGTCAGAGGCGATGTCGGAAACCGCGGCCCACTCGAAGACAATTACTGTCCGCACACGGTCCACATCAGATGGCATCGCGGTTGAAATCGAGGATGCTGGCCCTGGAATTTCTGACGTGGAACGTATTTTCAATCCCTTCTTCACCACCAAAGCGGACGGTATGGGAATGGGTCTTTCGATATGCCGCTCTGTGTTATATTCCCACAACGGACGTCTATGGGCGGAGAATACCGTTGGCGGAGCAAAGGTCTCGTTCACTCTCCCTGTCGGCGAGCCCGACGAGCCCCGCCTGACAGAAAGTCGAAGTTGAAAAGGCGCGCCTCCGGCGCGATTTTCGAGTCGTCAATTCGGACTAGCGTTGAAAACCATTGAGGTTCAGCCCGACGTGGGTTCTGGATCGACCTGGTGCTGGAGCCGAAGAGCGAGCGCCATGCGGTTCCACACGTTGATCGTGCTTACAGCGACGGTTAATTTTGCTATCTCTTGAAGACTGAAAAATTCCCTAAGCAGGTCATAGTCTTCATCGGGGATCCTGGTCTCTGAAACCTTTGTAACGCTTTCGGCCCAGTTCAAAACCGCTCGTTCTTTTGGACTATAAATCGGAGATTCTCTCCAGACAGCGATCAGCGATACCCACTGTTCGGAAAAGCCTGCTTTCCTTGCTTCCTTTGTATGATTATCGACGCAATACGCACAACCGTTGATTTGCGACGACCGGATTTCCAGAAGATGTAGGTATCGCTTGTCCAGTCCGGAATTCTGGACATAGAGCTGGAGGCCGTAAATCGTCTTGAAGGCAAGCGGCTCTTCGTGAGTGATGTCAAACCGTTCGTGCATGGGAGGCTCCTAACATGTCTTTGATACGGCCGATGCGCTGAGAACGCGGGCGTTTTCAAAATAAGCGGAAAGGCCCAGCCCGATAGATATACAAGGGTCTGCCTCTTCCGGACGGTTCCTGATGAACTCGCCCAAGACACTTCGGATTGCCGTCGCCGAAAGGCCGGCGCAAGCTTGCGAGTGCATCTTTTGCGTGTGATTTCATCCAGCTATAGGGGATATTATATGCGCGTTGGATCTGGTGCTGATTCCATCTACCAACTCTTTCTACCGCGGACTAAACCGGAGTCGGTCTCGGGAAGCGGGCTACCACAGGCTGCGCCATCGATCAGGAGCATCGGTGGTGGTGGCTCCGATGACTCGATAGCCGCCGCCTTCCAAGCGCGGCTCGCGCAAAGCAGCTTCGACAGAAACGACACCAATAACGATGGTTTCGTGGATCAGAGCGAATTCATTGAGAACAATATGAAGACGAGAGCCGATGGCTATACGCCCAAGCTGGAAGATGTCCAGAACACTTGGAACCAGATCGACAAAGACGGGCAGGGTAGAGTGAGCGAAGAGGAATTTAAGGACGGCTTTTCGTCCACGTTGAAGGTTTCCGTCGGTCACTTTGACAAACCTCTCCGTTGACGCTCGCGCGGGGGCACGCTTAGAGAGCCGCTCCCGCTCTAGCTTTCTGTGCGGAGGATTCCCGCATAGTTAAAAACCTATACGTTGGGATAGGTAGACCAATTCCGCGAGCCCAGTGGATTGATGTCCGTCTCATGGATATTGTGGTGGGGCTGGCAAAATCATTCTCGGAAAAAATTTGACGTTGGCCGGCAGTTTCGAACGGGCGGATACGCTTTATCGGATCAATCGGCGGGCGAATGTTATGGACGAACCAAGGGCAGTCGACAGAGGGTTCATTGAGCTGCAGCTCATCGAAAATCGTTATGCTGGGGCCACATACCTCTGGGCTTCCTCCAATCTTTCGCTGCGTCTTTGCCTGATACTCCGCCAAGCTAGCGCGCGATCTTGGCGTCGCGTGAGACTGCGATTGTTTGCCCTGGCATGCATGCGAGCAGGTATGTCGAAGCGCGTGCACCAAGCCTCAAGTCTCGATTTCACTAAACCGTCCCCAAACGTGGCGGATAGGACTTTTGCAAAAACTATGCGGATCGTGAGGAAACAATGTCCAATCATGACAACCATATAGATGAACCGACCGTATTCATTATTGACGATGAGCGAAATCTTCGCCTGTCTCTTTTGAATCTATTCGAATCAATGGAAATCCGGGCCGCTGTTTTTGATAGCGCCACGGATTTCTTGGCAAGCTCGAGTTTGACTTCGCCGGGATGTATACTGTTGGATATCCAGATGCCTGGGATGACAGGTTTGGAGCTGCAGTCCAGCCTCACCGCAATCGGCAATCCGCTACCGATAATATTCATGACGGGCAACGCAAGTGTGCCAATCAGCGTAACTGCTATGAAAGCGGGGGCTTTCGATTTCCTTTTGAAGCCTTTCAACTCGCAGACAGTAGTCTCGATAACCAATTCAGCTTTCCAGAAGGATGCAGAACGCCGGGCGAAAATGGTGCAGGTGGAAGAAGCCCGTGCCTGCGCTGATCAGTTGACCCCTCGTGAAACAGAAGTGTTGATGTACGTCTCTCAAGGGCTGCTGAATAAGCAGATCGCATTCGAGATGAGTATCAGCGAGATAATGGTAAAGCTGCATCGCGGCAGGATGATGAAGAAGATGAAGGCGCGCTCGGTCGTCGAAGTCGTTCGAAAGTTCGATCAGGTGAACAACGCGGGTGAGATCGTAGCAGCTTGAGAAGCTAGTCGTGGGGGTAAGCGTGGTCCAAGGCGCGGCTGTGAGAGACCTGTTCCCTTGATAGACCGGCGATTGTTTGACTAAAACTGCTACGGACACATCCACCTAAGATCAACGGAAGCGCATGCGGTCAGGTCGGGGAGTTCCCGACTTCAGCCAGGCGAGCGCGCCGCCATCTGGCCGGACTGGTGCCCACACATCTTTGAAACAGTCGGTTGAGGTGGGCTTGATCTGAGAGGCCGCACTGGAAAGCGACCTCGGCGAGCTGCCCTTTCGAGTCTAGGATCAGCATCTGTGCTTTCTCGAGGCGGCGTTTCGTTATGAACGAATATGGCGACATTCCAAAGCGGATTGAGAATGCTCGCGTGAAATGGCTTGTGCTTAGGTTTGCCTGAGCCGCGAGGTCATCGATCCGCACTGGTGTGTCGATGCGTTCGTCCAGATAGTCGCTGACCCTCTTGTATTGCCAGTCGCATAGACCCTTACGCTTCGGGCGGCTTGCGACGCCCGCCTGTCGAGGCGACACCGCATCCGGCGCGGCTGCTTGTCCGGGGGGAAGCGTTTGGCCCTGGCCGATGGCATCCATTTTGTTCACCGAGATAAGATGGGTTTGCTTTTCCTAGTTAATGCCTCACAAAGTTAGAAATGCCAGTTACAAAAGGTATTGTCGGGCTATTGAATGGGATAGCGAACCTATGCCGATGGATAGGTGTTAGCCTCGGCCGGCGACCCTTGGGTCGGCGAGGACTTGGAGAAGATCCACAACAGCGCCGATAGCGATGTAGAAAGCGCCTAGCAGCAGCGATAAACCGAGAATCGCTGGAAGGTCCGCGCTTGCAAAAGCTTGTACCATATAGGAACCGAGGCCGGGCCAGCCGAAAACTCGTTCGACGATCAGTAGGTTTCCGAAAAGAAGTCTCACTTGAAGTCCGGTCATAGCCAAGGGAGCTGCGGCAGAGTTGCGCAAACCGTGGCGCAGAATTATTTTGAATTCGGATAGCCCGCGGCCCCGGGCGGCCTGAGCGTATTGTTGGCGGAGGACGTCGTGCAGGGAGCCGCTCAATGTTTGCCCTACCGCCGCAGCGACCGGGAGGCCCAAAGCGATCGCGGGCAGTGCCAAATGATAGATTGCGTTTAAGCTCAGATCGGGTCTTCCTGATACAAGGCCATCGATCACGTTCATTCCCGTTGGGCCGCTCAAATCGTGGCCGTCGATGCGGCTACTTCCTGGAAACCACGACAGACGGAATGAGAACACGTAGACCATTAGCAGGGCGGTTAAGTATACAGGAGCTGAGCCAATCCCGACCAGAAGGTATCGGAATGCGGTTAGCTTCGGGAGCGCGGCCTGAAAGGTCGCTATCGCGATAGCTAGGCAGATCCCAAACGACAATGCGGCAATCGACAATTCGGTAGTCGCGGGGAGAAATGTCCTAACGTCGGCTGTTATTGATTGGCGAGTTCGGACGGATGTCCCGAGATCGCCATGTGCCAGCCTGGTCACGAAGCGAGTGTACTGCACCAAGAGTGGATCGTTCAAACCGAGTTGGTCGCGGATTCTATTGACAGTTTCAATCGGAGCGCTCGGTCCAACGATCGCGCGCGCTGGATCGGCGGGAATGAAGCTTTGAATGCAAAAGACAATAAAACTCATGCAAAGCAAAACAGGTGCCATCGCAACGAGACGCCTGAGAATAAACCAGCTAATGGCCTTCATCGTCCTACCAGCGCGGCTCGTACGCCGTCTCCCGCGATGTTGGCTAACAGGCAGATCAGAAAAACAACGGCCGCTGGCATCAGGGGCAACCACCAGAAAGCCGTGAGACTCTCTAGAGCACGCGCAGTGAGCGCGCCGAGTTCGGGCGCGGGTTCGGGCTGCCCCAAACCGAGGAAAGACATCAACGCAAAGGCCATGATAACATTCGAAACATCAAGTGCCGCCGCAACGATCAACGAAGGCACGACGCCGGGGAGTGAATATCTGAGCATTAGCCTTCCCCGGCTGGTTTCAGAGGCGACAGCTGCTTCGAAATGAGGCCTAGCCCGGATCCGACGTGTTTCGTCGCGCGCGATTGTGGCGTACCACGGCCACCAGGCGAGCGACAAAGCCATTCCAACGTTCCAGAGCCCTGGACCGAGGGCCGCGGCAACAGCCAAGGCAAGAAGCGTTGTCGGCATGATCAGGAACAGGTCGGTCACACGTTGCATGGCGAAGTCGATCAATCCGCCGGCGCTGCCCGCGATCAGCCCGACAGTCGCCCCGGTTAGGAGGCTGATTAGGATGACCGCGAGGCCGGGCAGCAGAGTGTAATGAGTGCCCAAGATGACACGGGAAAACAAATCGCGACCGATATCATCCGTGCCGAACCAGTGGGCACTGGACGGGGGTGAAAATGCCGTGGAGACAGGGACCTGCGGGTCGAACGGCGAGAAGAGGGAGGGCATAACGGCCACGACCGTAAGCAACAGAAGTGCAAAAAGAGATATCCGCGTATGCCAACCCGCGCGGATAAAAAACTCGCGAACCGCAATTCTCGGGGTGACCGTATCGTAGAAGACTGCTGCTCTTTTCATAGGTCCTCCACTCGATTATCGACCCCAAGCCGCATCGGAAAGCGCGCGGTGTCGAGGGACGATAATGGATTTATCTCCGTCAGCTTAGCTCGATCGAGCAATACGATCCGGTCCGCTATGAGTGCCGCTGACTCAACATCGTGTGATATGAAAAGCAGCGCGACCTCGAACTTCAGCCTTATATCGTCGAGGAGATAGAGCGTAGCTCGTGCGAGGCCTTGATCCATCGCGCTCGTCGGCTCGTCGCATAGCAGAATGCTTGGCGGCACCACCAATGCTCGAGCAATAGCGGCGCGCTGGCATTGGCCCACCGAGAGCTTGCCCGGCAAAGCCGTCATGAGATGAGGAGATAGGCTGACATTTTCCAATGCCTCCGCGATCTTGTCAGCCTTCTGCCTTTTGGTCAGGTGCAGGAGGCGGAGCCGATCACCGATTTGTTCGCCTATCGTAAGCCATGGTGTGAATGATGCCACCGCATCCTGGAAGACGACCTGAGGTCTAACGGTGCTCGCTGTCTCTACGGAGCCTGTGTCGGGTTTCGTAAGCCCTGCGGCGATCCTCAGGAGTGTCGTCTTGCCTACCCCACTTTCCCCTGTTAGCGCGATACATTCGCCAACCGCGACGGATAGATTGACCGAGGACAGTATCGTCTTTGTCGGCCTCTCATGGAAAATAGAGGCTCTGGGGCGAAAGGTGTGAGAGATATTGTTCAGCCTCAGTGCGGATTTGTCTCGGTTGATCGATAAGGTAGATCGAGAAACTCGCCGGTTAGGGGACCCTTCCGGAACCGAAACCTTCGGGGCGTGATCCTCTTCGCTTCCTGGCCCCGTGTTGCGAGGAACGCGCGGCGCAGCGGGATGGCCAGTCGAGGGCGGTGCCGGATTATTTCCCTCCGAGGTTATGACTACCGGTGAATGACGTGACGCATGGCCGAGACGCGATGCCAAAACATGAGACTGGTTGCTTATCGACTGCGGAGAAGCGTGCGTCTCTACGACAACACCTTCCCGCAACACCAGTATTCTGTCCGCCACCTCGGCCGCGACCTTGAGATTGTGCGTAATGAACGCCACCGCTGTTCCATGCCGATCGGCTAGATCGCGGAAAAGCGGCACCACCTGCATCTGGGCTGCGATATCGAGAGCAGTGGTCGGCTCGTCCGCCACCAAAACTTTCGGAAGAGCCATCGCGGCCATAGCAATCAGGACCCTCTGACGCTGGCCGCCGGAGAGCTCGTGTGGGAACTTGTCCGGAATTGCGTCGGCGCTCTTCAGTCCGATCCTGGAGAGCCACTCGTCGGCCACGTGATCTCCGTGGTAGTTGGACCCGCGGAGCTGTTTTCGGATCCTCATTGTTGGGTCGAGCGCGGCGATAGGTTCCTGCGGGATGGCGCGCACGAAGTCCCGCCGAACTGTACGCAGGAGCTTTCGATTGGCATTCACAAGCTCGTGCCCCAAGATTTTAAGAGATCCCGTTACGACAGGCTGGCTGTCAGACGCCAACAGGCCTTGCATCATCAGCCCCAACGTCGTCTTGCCCGATCCGCTTTCGCCGATGATCGCGAGCACTTCTCCCTCATTGATATCCAGGCTCACGTCCTCAAGCGCCCGGGTGGTGCCGTTTTCGCGACGAAACGTGACAGAGATTCCTCGAATGGAAACGACAGGCGGCGTCACGGTGTCAACTCCCGCTAGCTTTGAAGGTGATAAGAGGGGTGTGACGCGGTATCTCAGTGATCCCCATCACCTGCGAACCGTGGCGAAATCTATGTTCCCTTCAGGGAAGACCGGCCTCAGCCCGAGGTCTGTAAGTCCTCGCGTGTGAACGACCACATCCTTCATATCGACTAAGGGAATGACAACGCCGCTCTTGATGTAGAGCCGGCTGGCCCGCTCGTACAGCGCGTTTCGCGCGGGAATATCCGTGATCGGGCGGGCCTTGGATATCAACTCGTCGGCTTCACGTACGGTTTTGCCGTAAAAATTGAGAGGGGCGTTTTCGGTATAGAACGCGGTGGCCTGATTCTCTGGATGAGCCGCATCAGGGCTCGCGATGGTCAGCAGCAGATCAGGAGGGTTGGCGCTTTTTCTCAGTGAAAACGCCTCTCCTGGTGGAAGGACTGAGGCCGTTGCGCTGATGCCGACCTGCGCGAGTTGCGTGATCAGCAGGTTGGAGATGCGGGTATAGTTGGACGTTGCGCTGAATAGCCCGATGGTCAGTTCTATTTTCCGGTGTCGGGAGATAGCCGATTTTGCCGCCTCTATATCTGCCGAGACGGCATCGGGGGTTGTCGGGTTGAGCATGATATTCGGAAATATCGACTTCGAGGGTGCCGCATAATCTCCGAATGCTCTCTCTACCCAAAGGGCGGGGTTGATCGCGGTACGTACCGCGTTGCGGACCTCTTCATCGTCTAGAGCGGACCCGGGTCGGATAAAGAGGTCAAATTGGTTCATGCTAGGGCTTTTCGTAACGTCGAGATCGGCTGGCAATTCTGAGATCTGAGCGATCGGGAAATTTCTTGGGACCGCATCGATCGCACCTTGCCTTAGCTGAAGTATCTGCTGGCTCATGTCGGGTATCACCGGCAGTTGGACTTCGTCAAAAAATGGTTTCGCCCCCCAATAGTGGTCGTTTCGCGTCAGCACATATCGCTCACCTGGTCGGAACTCAGCTAGGATGAAAGGCCCTGTCCCCACCGCGTTTACGTTCAACCAACTCGACGCGTTGTCGCCATCGGCGTGCTTTTCCAAGGCGGTAGGGCTTATCACCTTCGGTCCCCATGGGCTTGCTAGGGTATCAAGGAACGACGACTGAGGCCTGTGAAGCACGGTTGCCACTGTCAGACTGTCCAAGGCCTTTATCTCCGCGACATTGGCGAGAAAGTAGCTGAGTGCCAGCCCCTTGTCGCGCCTGCGCGTGAACGACGTTACCACAGCCGCCGCATCCAATGGCGTTCCGTCGTGGAATTTCACGCCTGCTCGTAGATGGAAGGTATAGGTGAGGGCGTCCGCCGAGACATCCCATCTCAAGGCCAACCGGCCGGTTATCCGTGTCGATCCAGGTTCGTACTCGACCAATCCCTCGTACACGTTGTCGATCGCGCTCATTGCTCCGATCTCGAAGCCGTTGTCTGGATCGAATGTTCCAATGTCGCTGCTCAGCGGGACCCGAAGGACTTCCTTCGCATTGATCGGAAACGCCCAACACGCGAGCCCCACGAGCAGGGCGACTTTGAAGAGGCCTGATCGCATTGCGAAGTAGCTTAGGGGCGGAAAGATCGCGGTAAATTTTGTTCGCATTCAATATGACCTGTGAAAACTGTATGGAGCGGCAATCGGTGAATGGTCGGGCCCAATCTATGCGGCTTCAGGAAAGTGTATTGACGATTCCGCGCCACAAGCTGAAGATCGGGTGTGGGCCGTATTTTATGGGGAAGACGATCGACATGCCGATGCCGATCTCTGTGATATTGTGTGCCAAACGCGAAAGATGCTACGATGCACGTCAAGCTGGGCGTCACATGGGGGTGGCAACATGGACATTACAGTTTCTGGGGCGCTGAGCGGCCCGGTCGTCACGCTTGTCGATGACGACGCGAATGTTCGGGAAGCCATGGGCAATCTGCTCAACTCCGTCGGAATAGACACCATCTCTTTCGCTTCCGGACGGGAATTGCTTGATGCTGCTCTTCCGGACAGGCCGGGATGCTTGGTGCTAGATGTCCGAATGCCCGGCCTCAGTGGACTCGATGTCCAGCATCAACTTGCGCGGAAGGGCATCGATACGCCTATCGTTTTTCTTACAGCCCATGGCGACATCGCCATGGGCGTCGAGGCGATGAAAGCCGGGGCATCTGATTTTCTTACTAAACCCGTACGTGATCAGACATTCCTCGATGCGATTTCGAGAGCCATTTCTGTTGATCTCGCCCGTCGGGAGGAAGCTGAGGCATCTAGGAAGCTACTGGTGCTCTACGACAAACTCACCCTGCGCGAACGTCAAGTGCTGTCCTTGGTGGTCACAGGTGCGCTCAATAAGCAGATCGCTTTCGATCTCGGCATCAGCGAGGTCACCGTGAAACTTCATCGAAGCAACATGATGAAGAAGATGCAGGTAGGGACATTCAACCAGCTGTTTGGTGCCTGGCAGGCGCTTCCTCACTCGATTCGGGCGGGCAACGCCTAGCATATAATGCCCATTTGGCATGAGGCCCGTTTTCTATGCTCGGCTGACCGTGCTGCCTACGCCAAAGAATAGGTTACATACCAGCGATTGCGAGTGTAATCATGAGGTCTACCCAACGGGCAGCCCTTGACGGCTAACTACGTGGTGTTATCCGGGAAAAGAGGCCGATGGAGCTGAGTTTATCCGTGCAGCGCAGAGCGCTTGCAGCCGTTATCAGTCTCATCGGAATACTGGTTTCCTGGTTTTCCGGAGAGCCGGCGACGTTGTTGATCTCAGTCGCGGCTATGACCATTTGCTTCGGCTGGCTTGCCGGTCTTGTGTCCGTTGGGCTTTTTGGAGTGACAGCCGCCGCGATCCTGCTCCCCAACACATCTGACCCGAATGCGGTCGCGATCAGGCTGTTGGTATATATTTCATGTGCTGTCGGCCTATGGACTTTGGTCCACGTCTTCAGAACCACCACCTTTTACGCACAAGTTTACAAAACAGTTCAGCCTAGCGCCAATGACATACCAGGACTGGGTTGGTCAGCGTATCCCGACGGACGTATGCGCTTTGTAAATCCAGCCGCAACGGATTTCATCGGTGTCTCTGCTGAAGAGATGCAAGAGATCATGGATGGGGACCCAAACGCTTGGTGGGATCGCTTTGTTCACCCTGATGATGTCGAGGGCTGCAAGGCGCGTTGGCGTCAAAGCCTCAAGACAGGTGAGCCGTTGATCGACGAGCAACGGGTTCGCAAGCACGATGGAACGTATCGTTGGTTCCGAGATTCCGCGGTCGCGTCACGAGACGAGCGCGGCAATATCACCGGTTGGCACGGCACAACCGCTGACATCGACGACCAGAAAAGGGCAGAAGCCGCGCTCAGGGACAGCGAGCAGAAATTGCAGCATTTGATTGACACTGTCCCGGCGTTGATCTGGTGTGCCGATCCTCAGGGAAACACTACCTACATTAACAACCAGCTGCAAACGTGGTTTGGCCTCACACATGATGATGACGAAGCCACGAGGAATTCGAAGCTTACGACCACGATCGTAGATGCAGTGCATCCGGATGATAGGGACTGCGTTGCCGCTGTGCTGTCGGAATCGTTCACTGCGGGCGAACCATTTGGAATGAAGTATCGGCAGCGCAGGGCCGACGGGGAATACCGGTGGATCGATGGCAAAGCGCAGCCGCTACGCGGCGGCGATGGCAAAATTCTCCAGTGGTACGGTGTCTTTTTGGATATCGATGAGGAAATTGCCGCCCATGAAGCGGTTCGGCAGAGCGAAGCGGAGCTACAGGTGCTCGTCGAGACAGTCCCCTCGTTGATCTGGCTGATGACGCCTCAAGGACTCCCGTATTACTTCAATAAGCGATTTCTTGAATGGGCGGGCGTGGACCAGTTGGGTGCTTTGTCTGAAGGTCCTTACGGCAATGAGACCCACGTCGACCTCATCCATCCGGACGACCGCGCTTTCGTGGCTGAGACGTTCCAGCGATCGTTTGAAGACGGACTCCCTCTTCATGTGAAAGGCAGGCTGCGTCGTAAAGACGGTCAATATAGATGGGTGGACTCACGAGTAGAACCGCTGCGCGATAAGACCGGAAAAATAATCCGTTGGTACGGTGTATCATTCGACATTGAAGACGAGGTCAAAGCGCAAGCGGCATTGGTCGAGAGCGAACGCTATCTGCAGCATCTCATCGATACCGTACCAGTTGGTATCGTTCTGTCCAACCCCAGAGGACAGCCAGTCTATGTGAACAGACGCTTGAGTGACAAAACAGGAGCTGTGGTCACCGCCGCAGAAAATGGCATGGACTCTCACCTGGGGCAAGCCCTGCGGGAACTCGTTCACCCGGACGACCGCGATGCGGTTTATGCACGCTTAGCGCAATGCCGAGAGGCTGGTGAGCCGTTCGCCATGCGATATCGACAGCGTCGATCAGACGGCATCTATCGATGGATTGAGCATCGAAGTGAACCATTCTACGATGACAGCGGCGCATTGAAACAATGGTACGGCGTCAATCTTGACGTGGACGAAGAGGTTAAAGCGCAAGAAGGACTACGGTTGGCGGACGAGAGGCTTGCACGCGCGTCGAGGATAGCCAGCTTGTCCGAGTTGTCTGTCTCCATTGCTCATGAGCTCAATCAGCCTTTGCAGGCTATGGTTTCGAACGCGAACGCTTTTGAGCGTTGGCTCGCCGCGGAGCCGCCCAACTTCGAGCGGGCTAGGAAGACTGCCGACTGGATCATCCGGGATGCTGAGGCAGCGGGAGAGGTAATCGGTCGAACCCGTGCGCTGTTTTCTCAAACTGAACACCAGCGAGAGGCGGTCAACGTCAATGGCGTGATCACTGACGTTTGCGATTTGCTCGCAGATAGGCTGACTTCGAGCCAAGTTAGGCTTGAGCTTGACCTTGACACCGCCGTCTCTGACACCTCAGCAGACCGCGTTCAGATAGAGCAGGTTGTGGTGAACCTCGTCCGTAACGCATCAGAAGCGCTGCAAGGCGTCGGTAATGACATGAGGACGATATCAATAACGACGAGAGCCAATGCGGACGGATGGATTGAAGCGGTGGTCTCCGACAACGGTTCTGGCATCCTGAATCCAGAAAGGATCTTTGATCCCTTCTATACCACCAAAAAAGACGGCATGGGTATTGGCTTGGCAATCTGCCGCTCGATCATTGAGGCGCATGGCGGTCGACTGCATGCGATCAATCAGCCGGGAGGAGGTGCGTCACTGACATTCGGTCTTCCGCCTAACCTGATCGTGACGACGGAGACGCCGTCCGCGCCGAAGCTCGTGCGGGAATGCGTTGCGCGATCGGCGCTCCAGTAACACGGTGCACAGTGCTCCCCTGTCCTTAGGCGTCGCAGTCAGATTACAGTCCATATCGCTATTTGTAATGCCACCGTAAAAAATAGCGAACAGGTTCGTAGGACCGGCGGCGACGCGTCCGGTCATTAAACAAGCCGCATCGAGGTCGTTAACATGGACATCAATCGACCAAGCAAGTCTAGCGTTACTTCGGAGAGCGTCAACACGTGGGCCGCTCCCCTCAATAGAGCGTCTGAGAGTGTGGTCATATACGATCTCGATGGTATCATCAGGTTCTGGAACGAGGCATCCGAGTCGCTCTACGGATGGGATAGAGCTCACGTCATTGGAAAACGAGTAGGCGACATCGGTTGGCAAGCGGCCGATATATCTTTGTTTGGAGGTTCGCCTGAGCGCCCTACGTGGCGCGGCACCCTCATCCGACTGAAAAAATCTGGCGTAAATTCCGAGGTCGCCTTGCGCGTTGAGATAATGGACCTTGGTTTAGAAAACGATTATCCGGTCATAGTTGAGTACGCGAAGGCCGCGGAGCTGAATGCGATTGGTGGAAGCGCATGGCGGTGCTCGTGCACCCTTGCTTCCACTCTCCTTCAGCAGACTGCCAACCGAGCGGCTTCCACCGCATCGGATATGGACGCTAGATACAGAGGGGACATTCTACGCTCACTTACAGTGTCCTCGGTGAACAAGACCGCTTCGATTTTTTTCGGCGGGTCGCCGAATGCCGATGAGCTGATCGGCCGAACTTTCCACTCTGTCTGTCCGGATGCGTATCGCGACCTCTTTAACCAGCTGCTCGACGAAATCCTCATCAGTGGGAGGGAAAAGGCGGAGGGGGTGTATTCGGGCGTCCACGTCAGTATCTCGAATGTCGATGATGACTCGGGATATCTCAGGCTCGAATTGTCGGGACAGTGGCCGCAGCCAAACCGCGTGTGGCAGCTCCAGGCCAGCGAAGAGCGCTATCGCATGCTGCTGGAAAACCTGCCGATTGCCATGTGGGAGGTGGACGCCAGTAGGATGAAGAATGTCTTCCTTCAGCTGAAGGAGGATGGCGTTACGGAGATTGGTCAATTCCTCAGGGAGAATGGGGAGTTGGTTGATTACGCGAACGAAAACGTAGTGGTCACACGTGTCAACGATCTGGCCGCGCCTCTCTTCGGCGCGTCAGCAGCTGAGGATATGCATGGCCCCGTTGGCTACATCTTCAGCGAGGCCAAGGACGCAGCCATAAACGTGATGGTGGCTCGTTTCCATGGCCAGAAAAACCATGCACAGGAAATGACGGTTCGGACCTTCGACGGGCGGATCATAGACATCTTGTTTATGGTCTCCTACCCCCACAGAAGCGCGGTTTTGGACAAGACCCTGCTCATGATGGTCGACATCACAGATCGCGTGCGCCTCGAAAAGCAATTGGCGAAAGTGGAAGCTGATTTTGCCCATGCTTCACGGGTTTCGACTCTGGGCGAGATGGTGAGTTCGATCGTGCACGAAGTACGCCAGCCGTTGACTGTGATCACGACTGATGCGGAGACGTCGCTACGGTGGTTGTCCAAGAGCGAGCCACCTATCGAAAAGGTCCGCCAAGTTACCGAAAGGATCGTCCAAAGCGCTGAACGGGCCAACTCCATCGTTGGCCGCATCAAGGAGATGACCGTCAAGCAGCCGCCAATATCTTTGGAAATTGAAGTGAATGACGTTGTCCTTCAGTCACTGAGGCTCGTGAAAAGCGAATTAAGGTCGAGAGGTGTCAAAGTCATATCGCGATTGGCCCCGAACCTGCCCCCTATCGTGGGAGATGAGATTCAGCTCCAGCAGGTTGTTGTGAACCTCCTGCTGAACGCAGTGCATGCGATTGAAACCGGGGACGTGGATGAGCGCGATATACTGGTTGAGACCAAAGGAAGTCACGAAGGCATCGAGCTGGTGGTATCGGATACCGGCCCTGGAATCCCGGTCGGTTGCGAAGAACAGATCTTCGATAGCTTCTTTTCTACAAAGGATCGAGGAATGGGTATGGGGTTGGCGATATGCCGCTCTATCACCAAAACCCATGGCGGCTCCATCAAAGCCGAAAGCCCCCCTGGAGGTGGAGCTCGGCTGACGGTGTCCTTGCCTGGCGGTCGGACACACACTTAGGTATACATATGAGGCGGTTTGACACATGCTATGGTAATCGCATTTGCCTCCCAGACGTGGCATCTGGTGTAGCGTGCGACTGGAGCGCAAGGGAGGGCCAATATGCAAAACGTGTTGCATCATCGCTTGTAACCTGTCCGTCTCGGGACCGCTTTTCTAATTGCCTCGACATCCGCAAACCTAAGAGCGCGCACAACCAGATGGCAAAAGCGAACACCAAAATTGTTGCGATAGTCGACGATGATCTGCATCTGAGGGAGTCTATCAAAGATTTGCTGGAAACCGCCGGCTATGAAAGTCATCTCTATGAGTCTGGCGACCATTTTCTCGAGAAGCAAGGCTACCGATCCGCGGACTGCATCCTGGCCGATGTCCGAATGCCCGGAATTTCTGGACTTGAACTCCTTTCTGCTCTCTCCGGGGTGGTGGGATGTCCGCCGGTGATAATCATGACGTCCTATGCGGATGCTCAGACGAAATCCGCCGTTTACCGCAGTGGCGCAGTCGCGTTTCTCGGGAAGCCAATCGACACTGAACAGTTGCTGGCATGCATCGCTGGCGCAATGAACTAATTGGCACCTCTGTACTTTTGCGCATCCGGATCCTCGGCCAGGGCGACCCAAAAACAGACGAATGCTGGAGGAGCAATTCCGATCTGACCGATTGGCAGATGGAGCGGGTTACCCGATCGCTCCCACCGCGCTTCTAAGCGGTCTCGTTGATGCCCTGCACTGAGCGGTTCGTCAATCGTCTAGTTTTTGCGCGGGAAGACACTTCGGCGACCACCGAACATAAGGGGCGGGGAACGCCGTTCTCACCGAAAATCCGTTCGTAGTGCGATGAGGTCGACTGCTCCAGTTCGATATCAATAAGGCGATGGAAAGCCATGTGCGTTAGCTTCCATCCATCGGATTTCACCGGGAGCACAATTGCTCTCGATGGAATGTCGAACATCGCGGGAATGGCGATGTCACCCATCAGGACAAGTAGATCGTGGTCGTCAAAGCCGAGAAATCTTGGCGGGGGGATATTACCGAGGGCGACTACGACTTTTCCCTGGCGGTTCGGAATTGTTGTGAAATCGTCGGATGTCGAGGTCCACACGTGGCCGGGGCTATGGTCATCCCAGCACTGCAACAGGTCTACACATCGGCCCGTCGCGTGCGCTAGAATCAGCTGTAGGGCCTCAAGCTCGCCGGCGTTGCGCTGATTGCCAATGAGTGCGATCGCGTCGGCGTCGGCGATCGCGTCGCCAAATTCCGCAAGAACCGATCCCCACTCGCGCCGTTCAAATCGATCAGCGCTTGGCTCGTATGCCATCGGGTACGGAATTGGCCCTAGCTCTACCAAATCCTCCTTGCTCCACGATTTCAATTCGGCGACGTGATTACCGGCGAGAAAATGGAAGTCCGGGCGATGGAAGTCGTTCGGAGATGTTATGGTGGAGCAACTTACTTTTTGTGAGAGAATTCCAGCGGGGGCCATCTGTGACATTGATCGATCCTTTTTGGTGATGCCGTTGGCTAACATCGATTGCCAGAACTAGACCTTGAGCGAATTTGATTGAGCGCCGCCTGAGAGTGGATTCCACACCTGGATGTTCGCTCTCGCTGAGCGCTTAACCTAGTGAAGCGTGCTGTCCGCGAAAAAGTTGGGACACGCGGCTGCTGATCCACGAGCGCCGGGCTGGCTGTGACAGTGCACGCCGTTCAACAGACGGCTGCTGATCAGTTTCGAGAGCGGGCACTGGCCCTTGTCCCGCGACCGACCTCCACTCGAACAGCTGCTCTCCAGTCTCGTGATCGTGTACAAGTACACTCCCTTCTGTAGCCGTGAAAAACTCCGCATGGATCGGGTCGGAGAAGCCGGCGAACATCATTCGCTGCTGTAGGGTCTCGCCATCGCGTTCAAGAGTTGCGTCGATCAAAGCCACCGTAGCGTCCCAATGCGCTTTGTGGATGGGGAGCTGTGGTTGGTGCAGAGCTTGATCGGAGTACGCAAAAAAGACCGGAAGGGCGAAGAATCTCTCGATTTCCGCTTTTGAAGCGCCGTCCTCGTCGCGCGTCCAGCGATCTGCGAGAACCGAACCAGTCCAACATTCTTTCGAGGCGGTGGGGCCGAATGTTTCCACACTTCTGTAGCTGGCGGCGTTTTGGGATATCGTGATCTGGATACGACCACATGCATTTGGCGCTGCACGTTTATGTTCGATTATCTCATGAAGATGACGGACGTACGTGTCGTAGGCGGTTAGAGCCATGATGCTAGTCCTCTCGATAGCCGCGTGAAGCCGTGGCTTCGTCAAGCTGCTTGAGAACGATTTCTGACCGTAAATCAGAGACAAAAACGATTTCGGACCTCGCCTGAGCCGCTGATGACTTCAAAGGCGATGCTGCTTTGAACGTGTGTGGTGAATCAAATAAAGCGTATGAGAACAGCGCGAACAGGCCGCTCGCAAAAATTGAGACCGGAAGGAGCGGGATCTGCTCCCTACGCAAAGTATCAAGACCTCTTTCCTGTAGCATTGTCTACCTTTCGTATGATGTCTTGGAGATCAGCAGCGTACCGAACCTGCGGCCACGAGACAGCTATACGTAGGTATCTTGTCGTGCAGAAAGTGCTGCGTTCACCGGAGTTTGCGGCACGGTTTCTTCCGTCCGCTGTCTTTGCTTGGGGAGGACCCGCGCAGCGCTTTCCAGCAGCTGGGCAAACTGGCGTTCGTTGATGCAGTCAGCCTCGTTCATCAGGTTTATCAACGGGTCACGGACCATCTCGGCAATTGTTGGCTCGCGAAATGTCACGGTTAGCCTGAGATCCGGGGCTGTAATGGCGACAGGATAGTCGTCGCCTGAAGATGAGAGCTCCAACCCCTCGATCATTTCGTCCCAAAGAGCGTCTATCAAATTGGAGGTGGAAGGGAAATGGCTAAGCGCGCGCTTTGCGCTGATACCGACAGAGTGTGCAACCGAAGAGATGTCGACCGCGTGTAAGCCGTCGCACCGCGCCACTCCGGCAGCACATGCCAATATAGCATTCCGAAGACGAGATGGTGCGGTCGAGGACGAGCGTGCGTTGGTTGAGACGTTTGTAGATCCTGAAGTAAGCGGCGCGACTGCGTCCAATGACGACATTCTTGACCCCTTTTCCTGCTTGAAGATGTTCCCGAGGACGGAGGTATTGGCGTCCTGATTTGTTGACAGATCGTACAGTCACTTGCTTGGTCGTCACAACATACTAAGGTACACCGGATCGAACAAAAAAAGCGCCCGCCGGGAGGGGCGGGCGCTCGATCGTTGTTCTGTCAGCCCTTGATGAACTGGAGCAGATCGGCGTTGATCACGTCGGCGTGTGTCGTGGCCATTCCATGAGGAAAGCCTTTGTACACCTTCAGCGTGCTGTTTTTCAGAAGCTTCGCAGACAGTAGAGCGGAGTCAGCGATTGGCACGATCTGGTCATCATCGCCGTGCATTACAAGCGTCGGAACGTCGATAACCTTGAGATCCTCGGTGAAATCGGTTTCCGAGAACGCCTTGATACCGTCGTAGTGGGCCTTCGCGCCGCCTACCATACCCTGGCGATACCAGTTGTCGATCACGCCTTGCGAGATTTTCGCGCCCGGGCGATTGAACCCATAGAAGGGGCCGCTCGCGATGTCGAGGTAGAACTGAGCTCGGTTGGCTGCGAGGCCGGTGCGGAAGCCGTCGAAGACCTCGATCGGCAACCCGCCAGGGTTGGACGCCGTCTTGACCATGATCGGGGGAACCGCGCCAATCAGGACGAGCTTCGCAACTCGTCCCTTTCCATGTTTTGCGACGTAGTGAGCGGCTTCTCCACCACCTGTCGAGTGACCAATGTGGACAGCATCGCGCAGGTCCAGATGCTCGACGACCGCTGCTGCGTCGGCAGCGTAGTGATCCATATCGTGACCGTCCGAGACTTGGCTCGAACGACCGTGGCCGCGGCGATCATGAGCGATCACCCGGTAGCCGTGATTCACGAAGAACATCATCTGGGCATCCCAGTCATCGGCGCTGAGCGGCCAACCATGATGAAATACGATCGGCTGACCCGTACCCCAATCCTTGTAGAAGATTTCGACGCCGTCTTTTGTCTTTACGTAACTACCGGTCATTTTGGTTGTCTCCTTTGAAGAACTGTGTGTTGCGGCCGAAGCCGTAGTCGCGAACGGAGCAGCTGCGGCGACCGCCGCGAGGCCTAAACCGGCCGTCATAACGCTTCGGCGGGTAGCCCGATTGTTTTGATCGTCCATCTCTCAAATCCTTTTCGCTTCAGTGCGATGCTGATGTACATGTCGTTGGAAAATTTGATTTCTCTCCGCTTGTGCGGCGAGGAAGATGGTAGCGGGTTCTAGCAACCTCTATAGATATACAAAGGTATTCGCGTATTCCGAGGGAATCCCAAGCGGTTGATCTGCAGCGGGATTGATCGATTCGGCGGATCGCGTCCCAGGGAGAACGCTTTGAGGCGAACGATCGATAGACCGGGAGGCGCAAGCCGAGACGGGACCTATAGCCACACGCACCAGGAAGCAGGTATGGTTTCGGGGAGGCTCAAGTCGTGCACAGGGCCTGGGCGGGCGTATCCAAGCCCGCGCCGCTTTCAGCCTGACCGCTGCTCAGGTCGTTGTCGGGAGGTGGCCATTCGCCTGCCGTCAATACGACAGCTTGACAAGCTCGATCGGACGAGGAAATCCCTTGAGAGTGTGCGCGCCGGCGCTTATGCCGTTTGCCTGCGCGTACTCGTTGAACGTGGCTGACATCAACAAGGGTGAATTCACAACGCTGCAAGTTGCCTGTATCCGGCTGACTAGATTCACATCGGGGCCGATCATTGTGAAATCGAGACGACTGCCAGAGCCGATGTTTCCGTAGCTCAACTCTCCGTAATGCAACGCAATCGCGGCGCTGAGTTTGAAGCCACAAAACTGGTCGAGCTCCAGTCGGCGCATTATTTCAGTAGAGGAAGACAACGCGGCGCGGCAGCAAGCGCCGGCATCTTGACTTGGGAAGAACGCTAGCACTGCATCCCCCATGAATTTGAGGATCTCTCCGCCGTTTATTCCGATCGCTGGAATGACGGCTTCGAAGTAGGCGTTCAGAACATCAAAGACCTGCTGAGGTTTCAGGGCGTTTGACAGCTCTGTGAAACCGCGAAGATCGCAAAGCATGAGGGCGGCGTCTATGGTTTCGATCTCGCTTTGCCGTATCCTTCCGGCGAGGACGCGCTGCGCGGTCATGGGGCCAATATAGGTGTCCAGGAGAGATAGCTCTGTCTGCCTTAGCACTCGCAGCTCGCACGCCGTGCGCAAAGCTGGCACTAATCGCTCGAGGTAGTCTCTGTCAGTTGCGGTGAAGCCACCGGGATGCCGTGTGCCCACTCCTAACACGCTGACTGGGCCGTCCGCGTTGCAAAGGGGGGCTACGATCAACTGACGTAGATTCCGGCCTGAATAGACGTCTACGGTTTGCCATTGGTCGCGGTCGTCCGGAAGCTGATTTGCCACCACCAGCTGCCGTGTCCTCATGGCGCGAATGATGGGACTGCCGGAGAGCAACATCCAGCTGCTGCGCTCGCGGTCGTGGACTTCTACAGGTTCACCGGGTGCCCACGCGATTGTTCGCCCGACAAATTCCGGGTGAAGGGTTGTCAGATGCAATGTCAGACGATGGACAGGCAGTCCGGCCCGCTCGATCCGAAGCGCGACCTGCGATACGAAGCCCACGTCATCCAGCGCGAGGCTCTCGTCGCCAGAGAGCCATTCGATTAGGCTCAACACCGGCGCTATCGGACTTGAGAAGGCGACATCGCAGTCGAGGCGGTTGGCTTTCATGTTGTCTCCACTAGCTCAGTGGCCCGCGCTGCCTGACAGCTGGCCCGGCTTGGTCAGGAAAAGGCTCGCCACCAACGCTGCGACTAGGGCGACGCCAAGTAGAAAGAAGGTATCGCTGAATGCCAGGATATTCGCTTGCTTACGAATTCTGAGAGCAACCGCGACTACAGCCTTGTGCTGTGCAAGCGCTTTGTCGCTGACTCCGTGAGCGGCGAGGTAGCTTGATATCGCCGCTATACGATCTCTGGTCGCGTCTTCGAACAAGGAAACCGCGTTGGTCAGGATATTAGAATGATATTGCTCCCGTTTCGTCAGAAACGTCTGTATCAACGCGATGCCTACGGCTCCGCCGAGGTTGCGCATCATGTTGAAGAGCGATGAGGCTGAGCCGGCGTTCTCGGGTTCAATGCCGGACGTCGCGATGACAGACAAAGGCGTGAAGACGAGCGCCTGACCGACGGCTCGAACGATGTTCGGCCAGAAGAGCTGATCGCTTCCGTAGTCTCCGGTCATGTACACATTCATGAAGTTCGATAGAGCGAAAAGAACGAACCCCGCGACAATCAGCCATCGTACGTCGAACCGCTTCATCATCCTTGGGACCAGGGGGATCAAAATCAACTGCGGGATGCCTGTCCAGGCCAGTACGAGGCCGATTTGCTCGGAATTGTATCCCTGTATGCGCGTAAGATAGATAGGTAACACGAACACGGACCCATAAAGGGCCAGGCCAAGGAGGAAGTTCGCCAGCGTGCCAAAGGCAAAGTTTCTTCGGATAAGAAGACGAAGGTTCAGAAGGGGGTGAGGGCTGCGTAGCTCAATTATCAGGAAGAGCGTCAGTGATACGAAGGCCACAACCGATAGCCGCACTATAAACTGCGATCCAAACCAGTCGTCCTTGTTTCCCTCTTCTAAGACAGTCTGCAGTGCGGCAAGGCCGATTGCCATCGTCGCTATCCCAGGCCAGTCTCCCTTTTTGAGCAATGCAAGGTTCATCGGAGCGGGGTCCAGCGACACCCACAGCATGGCGACCATTATCGAGCCAGGCACAAGATTGACGTAGAAGATGTACTGCCAGCCGAAGTTTTCGGTGAAGTAGCCGCCGATGGTCGGGCCTATCGCTGGCGCAAACGTCGCGGACAAGGCGAACAGCGCCAGACCGATCGGTTGCTTTGATTTCGGGAAAAGCGTGATGATGATGGTAAAAGCCATCGGGATCAGAACGCCACCCGAAAAACCCTGGATCGCGCGCAGAACGATCATTTGCTGGAGGTTGACGGCGAAGGCGCACGCGACCGAAAACAGAAGGAACAATACGGCGTTTGCAAGCAAATATGTCCGGACGGAGAAGACACGGGCAAGCCATCCGGTGAGAGGGATGACAACGATCTCGGCGATCAGATACGACGTGGAAATCCACCCGCCGTCATCTGTTCCTGCTCCAATCGCGCCCTGTATGTCAGCCAGCGAGGCGTTGACAATTTGGATGTTCAGGATCGCCATGAAAGCGCCGAGGTTCGACGCGATTACCGCTACCCACATTAGGAGCGGTTTTCTGGACGTCGAGCGAGATTGCTCGGCTGAACGCTCGGGAACCCCCGGCGTTGCCGATCGAACTGTAGACATGATTTGAATCCTTCCCGGAGGGGAACGGTAAGCGTTCTAGACAGGTGGCATGCGGAAAGCGCTGGCAGCGATCCGCGGGATCACGGGTTCTTCCGTGCAGCCTTCGTGTCAATCCGCGGCTCTACTGACATTCCCGATCTCAGAAGGCCGACGAGTTCCTCATCGTCGATAACGATCTTAACTGGAATTCGTTGGACGATCTTCGTGAAGTTGCCTGTTGCGTTGTCAGGCGGCAGGAGTGAGAACTCCAGCCCACTGGCCGGAGAGATGCTATCAACATGCCCCGCGATGGTTTTGCCGGGAAAGCTATCGACTTCGATCTCTACTGGTTGACCGGGGCGCACGTGAGTGAGCTGTGTCTCTTTGTAGTTGGCTACGACATAGACTGAATGAAGAGGAACAACAGCCATCAGTTGCGTGCCTGCATTGACAAACTGGCCAAGCCTGATTGAGCGAGCGCCAACCGTGCCGTCCACTGCTGAAAGGACGTTGGTGTAGGATAAGTTCAGCTCAGCCTGTTGAAGCGTCGCCATGGTCCGCTCGCGTTGCGCGACGGCCTGCTCGCGTTGCGTATCAAGGACGGGAACCTTGTTTTGCGCCGCGACCAGTGCCGCCCTGTCTCGCTCCACAGCAGCAGCCGATTGATCTCTGAGCGATTGGCTCTGCTCCGCTTTCGACTGTGTGCCGGCTCCGTTTGTGATGAGGCGCTGAGACCGATCGGCATCGGAGTTGGCGAAGACCAGAGATGCCCGGGACGCATTTAGGGCAGCGTTAGCCTGCTCAATGATCGCTTGTTGCAACGTGATCTGAGCATCGATGTTGCCGATCGCCGCATCGGCAGCCTTCACATCGGCTCTAGCTTGCGACAGTGCCGCCTGAAAATCGCGATCATCGATTCGAGCGACCACCTGGCCGGCCTTGACCACATCGTTGTCCTTGACCAGAACTTCTTTGATATAGCCCGATACCTTAGGGGCAGTCGCCGTGTAATCGGCCTTCACATAGGCGTCGTCGGTGGATTCGATAAACCGACCTACTGTCCAGTAGTCATGACCATAATGGACAGCGAGTGCTGCCCCGGCGAGTAGCGCAGCCAGCAGTACCGTCCGTTTGACCAGCTTGGCTTTGGGCTTCCGCGTGACCTCCTGCGTCGGAGGGGCCTCTTGGACGCCTTCCGCCACAGAGGTTTTAGCCACGTCGTCTTTCCCTACGATTTCGAATGCCTCTTTGCGTGGTAACTCGACCATTGTCGTCTCCTGTGCGATCAGTCGTCGCGTATATCTTCGGTGGAAAGGACAATGCTCCAAGATATGCCTTGGGATAATATTGAAATATATGGAAGGATCATGAAGTCTGGGTTGAAGGTCAGGGGGATGGGGAGATGGATCGGCTCACAAGCTTAGCGGTGTTCGGCCGCGTCGTTGAGACAGGTGGTTTCTCGGCGGCTGCCCGCAAGCTGAACATGTCAACGACCATGGTCGCCAATCACATACAGTCTTTGGAGGAGCGCCTTGGCGTGCGTCTACTAAATCGCACAACGAGACGAGTTAGCCTTACCGAAACAGGCCGATACTACTACGACCACTCCTCACGCATCTTGGCGGAACTGGAGGAGATAGATCGTGCCGCCGGTGCGCTCAACTCTACACCGAGAGGCAAGCTCAAGATTTACGCCACAACGGCAATCGCCCGGTTCCTCGCACCGGTCATGGACGAGTACCTCAAACTCTACCCGACAGTCGCCATTGACTTCGATATTGGTGAACGAATGATCGATATGATCGAGGAGGGCTACGATCTTGCCATACGAGCAACGCTGCTTCCGGATTCCAGCCTGATATCCCGGAAGCTGACAGCTTGGCGGCATTTTTTAGTATGTTCCCCGGAATATCTGGCGAAACACGCTGCACCGGATGAGCCCTCTCATCTGACGAGCCACAACTGCTTGCAGTACGCCTACTATGTGAACGGCGAGCAGTGGCAATTCCATGACGAGACCGGCAACCCGCACGAGGTGAAGGTCACCGGCACAGTCGTCTCAAACAGCGCTGAAACGCTTAGGCACCTCGCGATCGGTGGCCAAGGCCTGTTCCTCGCGCCGAGCTTCGTTGTGGCAGAGGATATCGATGCGGGCAGACTGGTTAAGTTGATGCCGCGGTTCCAAGCTCCGGAATCATTGATTGCCGCAGTTTTCCCCGACCGCAGTCATATGCCGAGCAAAGCAAGATTGTTTATCGATCTCTTGGCGGAACGCTTCACTGAGCATCGGAAGTGGATGATATGACTGCGGCGATAGTCGACCGGGATTGATCGTCTCAACTCCACCGATCAGACCGAAAGGGTGTGTCGAGGGCCGAAGTGCAATAAAATCGAGAAATCAGCATCATAACATAAATTAACGTGGTTTAACGTGTCGATTGGTTTTGGCTTCGGTACATTGGCCCGATCAACTAGGATCGCTTCCAATGCTCAGTTCCACACTTCGCCTCTCCAGCGCTGAGGCATCCTCAGTCCCTGCCGCGCTAGTCCATCTCCTTGAAGGCATAAACACCGGCGACGTCGAATTGCTCCTTGGTGCCTTCACCGCAGACGCTTCGGTCAACGACCAGCTGGTGGAATACCGGGGAACCAAAGAAGTTCGTGCCTGGGCGGAGCAGGAACTTTACCCGTCCCGTGTGACGATGATACCGCAAGAGGTCAGGGTCAAACCCGCAAGTCTGGTCGCGACATGTGAGGTCAAAGGCGATTTTGATGGCTTAGGTTTGCCGGAGCCGCTGATCTTGTTACTGTACATTTCGTTTGAGGCCGAGCGGATTGATCAGCTCATTCTAATCCGCAAGACGCTGTGACCGCAGCGGTTAGGCAACGTTGATGATCACTAGGCCGGAGTTTCCCTCCGGCTTTTTTCTGTCTGCAACAAGCCGGGTAACCCCCGGTGGACTTTTGTTATGTGGGACCTGTTCTGAGACCCAACAACGCTTTGCGTTTTCCAACATATCTGAACTCGCGACCTCACACCGACCGGTGCAAAGCTTATTCATCAAATCAGCGCTCTGCCACCAGGAGGTTATTGCCATGCTGCATCAGACAATCACCGAAACAAACTCTGCCATCAAAGAAACTCCCATCGCATACGTCGTTGATGGCGACCGACAAATCCAACTGTCGCTCGCGGACTTCTTCATCGATCTAGGAATCGAGGTCGCCGCCTGCGGGAGTGCGGCCGACCTTTTAGAGCAGATTGACGAAGAGCGGCTTGGCCTTATCCTCATCAACACGCAACTCTCGGACGCGGCTGGTGTCGAGCTGCAAAGGCAGCTGAATCTCTCGCGGGTCCAGCTTCCGGTCATATTCATGAGCGCGGAGAGCGATGTATCGGAGAGTGTGGAGGCGATGAAAGCTGGCGCGATCGACTTTCTCCTAAAACCGCTTGACCGACATGCGCTGCGAACAGCAGTGTCTCATGCTCTTCGGAAGTGCGAGATCAGAAGGCAAGTGAGCCGGAGCGTGCGCGCCGTTATGGCATGTGCGAAGAAACTAACTCCGAGGGAGCGCGAGATGTTCGCTGCGGTCACCGATGGATTGCTCAATAAGCAGATCGCGTTCCAGATGGGTATCAGCGAGATTATGGTCAAAGTTCACCGTGGCAGGATGATGCGAAAAATGCAGGCTCGGTCTGTGCCGGAGTTGGTTCGGAAGTTTGAGTTGGTGCAGGGTTCGGGGGTGGGCTATATCGCCGATACACAGGAGCCACACCAGGCATAGGTATACGTTGGTTTACATCGTGTACCACATTGGCAATCGCTAAGACTATTACGCTTCGGTGAGCGACGTTCGCTCATCGACCGTCGGGGCAACAGCGAGTTTAGCCTGCAGCAATGGGAACTCAGGTTCATATAACTCCCCACATCTTCGGACCGTTCCGTCTTCTTCCCGCCGAGCGTGTCCTGGAGCGCGATGGGCGGCCGTTGCAGATCGGCAGCCGAGCGTTTGATCTGCTTCAGGTACTGGTCGAAAACAGTGGAATGGTGGTAAGCAAATCGGAATTGACCACGCGCGCGTGGCCGAACACGATCGTCGACGAGGTCAGCTTGCGCGTCCATATCTCCGGTCTTCGCAAGACCCTTGGGACAACACCAAATGGCGGCCAGTATATTACTAACGTCTCCGGTCGAGGCTACCTCTTCTCTTTATCAGCAACCCAGACAAGTGACGACCCCACCTCGGATGCGCCTGTTCAGCCGATTTCCCATCTAGACTCCAGCTTACCCGTACGCCTTGGTCGCATGGTGGGGCGAGAGAGAGAGGTCGCGTTACTCCAAGAACAGCTATTGGATCGAAGATTCGTCAGTGTCGTTGGTGCCGGAGGTTTGGGTAAAACGACCGCGGCTGTGGCTGCTGCACACGAAGCGGTGAATGAATTCGAGCACGGAGTCTATTTCGTAGACCTTGCTCCGATTGCGGATAGCACTCTTGTCATGTCGACAATTGCAGCGCTCTTGAATACTTCCGTCCCATCGACAAACCCGCTACCACCGTTTCTCAATTTTCTACGCGAGAAGCGCCTCCTGCTGGTTCTGGACAATGCGGAACATCTAGTTGATTTCATTGCTTCTTTTACCGAGGAGATATACCGATCCTGCTTGGCGGTACATATTCTAGTCACCAGTCGGGAGGCTTTGAGGGTCGAAGGTGAGTACGTGTTTAACCTCGCGCCGCTTGCCGTTCCTCCGAGGTCATCCCAGATGTCGGCTCGAGAGATCATGTCGTTTCCGGCGGTCTCTCTTTTTATGGACCGCGCCCACGCAAGCGGTGTAACCGGACAACCAAGTGACACGGATGCGGTCGTGGCGGCTGAGATATGTCGTCGGTTAGATGGAGTGGCACTTGCCATCGAACTGGTGGCCGGTAGGGCAGGCGCACACGGGATCGGCCGGATGTTGGAGTTGCTCGACCATCGGTTCGGAATACACTGGCAGGGGAGGCGAACGGCACTTCCGCGTCATCAGACCTTGGCTGCGCTGCACGACTGGAGTTACAACCTCCTTGGTGACAAGGAAAAATTGGTGCTCAGACAGCTCAGCTGTTTCGCTGGCCCATTCGCGTTAGACGCTGCGGTCGCGGTTCTCAACGAAGCACTACCTGTAGCCACTATCATTGAAAACCTTTGTGACAAGTCTCTGCTATCTCAGCGGATTTCGTCAGACGGCTTGGTGAGATACCGGCTGTCGGAGACAACGAGGGCTTACTGCGCAGAACGGCTCCGGGAACTCCCCGATGAATATGCTGGTTGCGCGATTGCCCATGCGGTCTACTGCGTCGAGTTGCTTGAAAGAGCGTCTCCTCCGGTTGGAAGCTTTCGGATGAGTGGGATCACGACTAAGCGGCCAGAGATTCTTGGAGACGTACGTCATGCTCTTGAGTGGGCGTTTAGCCACGAAGGAAACAGTGCGCTAGGCGTAAGACTCGCGTCGTCGGCCGCTCACGCATTCCTTGAGCTGTCGCTCCTAAGCGAATGTTATCGATGGGCATCCACCGCGATAGAAGTATTGACACCGGAGGACGTAGGCACAGTCCGAGAAGCGTCTCTTAATCAAGCCCTTGCGATCTCGGGGATCGTTATCGCAGACGCTAAATCGAAGATCCCGGCGGCTTTTCGAAAGGCCATTGGTATCGCTACTTCGCTCGGCAATAGAAGGATGATGTTGGAGCTGCTGGCCGGCCACAACATATATGCGATGCGTTCTGGAGATTGCTACACTGGCGCTGAAATTTCGGAAGACTGTGAAGCTGTCGTATCGGGGATGGAAGACGCTGAGGCCGTCGCGCTATCACATTGCGTCCGCGGAGTTTCGCTTAGCTATCTCGGGGATTTAGCCGCGGCGAAAACCTACTTCGAGCAGGGATGCTCTTCGGACGAGCCACTCGAACTCAGTCTGAACCTGGTCGTCTTCACCCAGAGGATTAGAGCGCTTGTGCAGTATGCGAAGTGTCTGGTTCTCACCGGTTCCGGTGCGGCGGGAATACGGCTTGGCAGGCGAGCGGTCTCACAAGCCGCTTCATATGCCCACCCGATACCGAGTTGCATCGCTCTCGCCTACACGGCATCCGCGCTCATCTGGAAGGGTGACTGGGACGATGCCCTTGAGCTCGTTGATCAGTTAGCGGATGTGTCCGAACGACACTCACTGGCGGCGTTCAACGCTGTCAGTCGCGGCTTGCGCGGTGACGTCGCCGTACGCCGGGGCAATCAAGAAGATGGGATCCTCCTGATCGAGGACGCGCTGAAGGTCATGAGATCAGAGAACCATCATCACATGGTCGTCGACTTCATGGCGACGCTTGCCGAGGGACTTGCGGCCACCGGCTCGACCGAAATGGCAAAGGATGCTTTGGACGAAGCGATCGAAATCGCGGAAAAGACTGGCGAGAAGTTTCAGATGGCGGACATGCTGCGCCTCCATGCGGTACTAGTTCATCGAACAGAAGGAGCGGGAGCCGCCACCATGCCGTTTCCTGTCGTCGAGCGGCTTTGCCAAGAAAGCGGAGCTCTGCTCTTTGAACTGAGGCTGGCACTGAGTTTCGTGTCTCTTCCGATCCCGACTGCCGAGCGGGTCCAAGGCGTCCTTCGTATCGAACAAATAGTGGCGCGGTTCGACAGATCTGAAGCTTACCACGATTTGAGACGTGCGGTTGAGGTCATAGAGAGCGCACCGCGATCATCCGCGCATGCGATATAAAGGGATATCACCGATGTGGTCAAAGCCTACAGGAGTGTCTGAGGTAGGATCGAGCGCGCGAGCGAGCCGCAAACCAGATCTTAGAACTCTCGCTGCGGCTGTCTCGGGTAACGCGCTGGAGTTCTTCGATTTTACGAGCTACGCGTTTTTTGCGGTAATGATCGGACAGACATTTTTCCCCTCCCACGATCCTACGACCTCCACATTGCTATCGCTGGCGGTATTCGGCGTTGGCTTCGTGACACGTCCCGCAGGCAGTGTCATCATTGGAGCTTATGCCGACAAAGCCGGAAGGCGTCCCGCGCTGTTGTTGACGATTCTCTTGATGGCAATCGGTACGGCGATAATAGCAGTCACGCCCGGATACTCGTCGATCGGTATCGCCGCTCCCGTGATGATAGTTATTGCCCGCCTTCTGCAAGGGGCGGCGCTAGGCGGAGAAATCGGCCCTGCCACGGTTTATCTTTTTGAAGCGGCTTCCCCGTCATCCCGAGGAACATGGACCAGCTGGCAGCCCGCGAGCCAGGGCATCGCGACGCTATTCGCGGGGTTGGTCGGCGTGGGACTCAGCCATATTTTGTCGTCGGAGGCTCTGTCAGAATGGGGATGGCGGGTGCCGTTCTTTATAGGCCTCCTCATTGTTCCCATCGGCTTGTCGCTGCGTAATTCACTGCCCGAAACCCTGTCGCCTAGAGCGAGATCCAAAGGCGAGCGCAACCGTCTGCACCCGATTATTATCTTCTCAGTTTTCACCCAGATTGGTTTCGGGACAATTACTATCTACGTGTCGACATACATGACAACGTACGCAATGCAGACGTTGAACCTTTCACCGAAGACCGGATTCCACGCCGCGATCGTTGTGGGAGCGTCGGTGTTTGCAGGTTCTCTGTTGGGTGGTTGGTTATCTGATGTCGTCTCACGCAAGCTCGTTATCGCGGTGCCTCGTCTTCTGCTGATGATGCTACTCGTTCCGCTCTTCAAGCCCGTCATCGAGGGACAGAACCCACTTGATTTGTTCATCCTGTGCGCGGTCTTGCCGTTTCTTGCGATGATAAGCGGCGGCGCTACGTTCGTGGCGGTAATAGACGCCCTGCCGCAGGACAAGCGAAGCAAAGGGCTCTCAACGAGCTACGCTCTCGTCGTGGCTGCGTTAGGAGGAACAGCGCAGTTCGTTGTTGCATGGTTGATCGGTGCTACGGGAAACGCTTATGTGCCTGCATACTACCTCATGGCGATAAGCCTCCTGAGCCTAGCAACGCTTCCGCTCTTGTTTCGCTCAAAGCGCCCGTCGTTCGAGTAGCATTGATTGAAGAAACGCTGGGTGGACTAGACTCAACGGCAGCGGTCGTCTTCCGTGAGGCCCCGGACGAACGAGTGTGAAGAGGCTGACCGGCAAACCGCCGAAATGATCGGCCGCTACTTTTTGCTGGGGCCTAAGTCGAAAACCACTGCCGTTGACGATCTCGGCTATGCCGTTGCGGCTGTTCTTTCGCCAGTTCAACCAGACACAAGTTTTGCCAACAGCTTACGGAGAACCAACGGACATATCTAGCGTCTCGTAAAATGAGACGTTGAGTCGCTGGTCCATAACCCGCCGACCTTGAGCTGTGGTAAAAAAAGGTGCTCGGCTCGGCTCGTCAATGCGGCCTATCAGCATGGAACAGCGTCTGATCCAGCCGCCTTTCCTCCGCCCAGTCGGGGCCTCGTTTCAAATGTTCTGCTCAAGTGGTGCCCGCTTCTCGTGATTTCTACATCACGATGCTCGGGCCAAAATCTGCCGGCGACAACTCATTACGCATGATAATGCTCCGAGCGCTCCCAACATTCTGTGCCGCATACCCGGTGCATCCGTTGCGCGCCACAATCAAGGGCCCTTTTCTCTCATCCTCGCGAGCATCAAGTGCTGCTGCTGCCTCGGGCGAGACGAACACGCTCTTTCTAATATTCCCAAAAGTCGAACACTGGCTAAGGTCCGGATTCTGCAGATTTTTCCGGATGGCTAATCAGTTCACTTTACTAAGATTCAGACGATACTCACTAAAAAACGGACAAAAATTATTTCGAAACTCGAACTATTTTGTTCGACCAAGGCGAACGCAGACGTTCGGCAAGCTCGCACGATACGTGGGCGGTATGCTGCATGGAGCCCGGGTTCTGTCGACGCAACTACTCAATTCACATGGAGAGGCATTGCCCGCTCAGGATGCCGAGCTTCTATACGAGCAGCACAGGCTGGAAAAACGGCAGGGTTGAGAGGAATCAAAGGCGCAGAACGCTCTCCGGCGCTGCGTCGGACGGGCGCGTCTAGGGTGCCGAACTGCTTGCTACCGATGACCGGCCGGCACCTCTCCCTCAAACTCTAGTCAGAAATCATCGGCGCGGCACTGGCCGCGTAGTGGCAAACGTTTCCCTGCCGGAGGTCTTGGCCACTGAATGGACAGGAAGCCCGGCCCTTTAGGCACGGGCTTGTTCACGGTCAAGCGTTAGAGGTCGGTCGCTTTTAGTCGGTCGCACCGCGCTCGTTCCCGGTTTCTCTCTGCAAGCTTTTCCGACGGATCTGAACGTGGTCAATGAATGCCCGCAAACTCGCGGATGGAAGCCGCCTGCTTGGATAGTACAAGGCAAGTCCTGGATACGGAGGGGTCCATTCTGCAAGCAATTGAATCAGAGTGCCATTCTCGAGGTCAAGCTCAACAGCCCGAAGTGATACATATGCTATGCCA
Organism: Hyphomicrobiales bacterium; assembly: GCA_900465665.1. Classification (GTDB taxonomy): domain Bacteria; phylum Pseudomonadota; class Alphaproteobacteria; order Rhizobiales; family Rhizobiaceae; genus Rhizobium. The sequence continues at coordinate 12,817 of UBJO01000025.1, read as the reverse complement.
GCGTGCCGACGCGCGGCTGTCGCTCCAAGTTCCGTGTTTCCAACTACAAGACGACCTTTGACATCTACGAGCACGGCTTCGCCGTTTCTCTCGAGCTCCCAAGGCAGCAGCGAACCGCTGGGAAGTCGAGCGCGAATGCACTCGTGTTTCAGCAAATCGCCCGGGCTAGCTGGAATTTGTCTGGCTTCGAGGTAGAAAGGCGAGGCTACTATGACGAAAGACTCGCTCTGTCCCAGCGGCACGCAGATCATGTCTCTTGGAACTGTTTCCTGTAGACGGAGACCCGCGTCGAAGCCTTGAGCCACGATATCGATGAGCTTGCCGTCGGTCACGAGGTCCACCTGAACGGAGGGATAGGTCGCCATGAAGTCCAGAATTAGCGGCAGGGCCCGCTCGGCACCTCCATCCGACGTGTTCAATCGGAGCGTACCGGATGGCGTCGAGCGGAGATGATCCACCGCCTCTAAGGCCGCGTCTATTTCGTCGAGCGCGGGACGCACACGGCTGAGCAGGGCCTCGCCCGCTTGGGTAATTGAGACGCTTCGTGTCGACCGGTTAAAAAGCCTAATGCCTAATCGCTTCTCCACATTTGCTATTTGATGACTAAGTGTTGATGCGGCCATATCCAGGTTCTTCGCCGCGCCGCGGAAGGTCCCTATCTCGGCAACGACTGCCACAGCCCTCAGGTCGGATAGTGTCATTCCAGACATGATTGTGCAATTTCCAGCAACTACGTGTGCAACATTGTACGGGTTTTGCTATCGCGGGGAAAGTGCCAAATAGATCTCCATTCGTTGAAAAGGAGATGCAGACATGACCAGCACGGTTTTAATCACCGGGTGTTCAACAGGATTTGGCGCGGCTACCGCCTGTCATTTCGCTGAAAAAGGCTGGAACGTCGTCGCTACGATGCGCACACCGGTGGAGGCCTGCGCTGAATATCCGAACGTCTTTATAACCAAGTTGGACGTTCAGGATCGTGGCACCATCAAAGACGCCGTTAGCCAAAGTGTAGAGAAGTTCGGTAGAATTGACGTGGTAGTCAACAATGCGGGCTACGGACTTTCCGGGGTATTCGAGGGGACGTCCCGAGACAAAGTCCAGGAGCAATTTGATGTCAACGTCTTTGGCGTGATGGACGTTATCAGAGAAACGCTTCCGCACTTCCGCGGAAATCGCTCGGGTATGTATATCAACGTTAGCTCCGGGGCTGGCGTCTTTGGGCTTCCCATGCTGTCACTTTACAACGCCTCGAAGTTCGCCTTGGAGGGGTTTTCTGAATCGCTTTCCTATGAGTTGGCCGCGCTTGGTATAGGCGTGAAGATCGTTGAACCGGGCGGTGTCCTCGATACGAAGTTTGGAACGCGAAGTGGTGCGGAGTTTTCAACTACGTCCACCCCGCCGGACTATGTCCCATTTATTGCGGGGGCGTCCGCGGTGTTCGACCGGATGCGCGCTGAACGAAAAGACGCCACAAGTTCTGATGTTGCAAAGGTAATTTTCGAAGCTGCCACCGATGGCAGCGACCAGTTACGCTATGTGGCAACGGATGACATTCGGCCGCTTGTCGAAAAACGGAGAGGAAGCTCAGAGGCTGAATACATGGCTTTCATGCGTGAGTATATGACGCAGAAGATTGACTGATCAGACTGGGCGGCCTGGGGTCGCCCAACTCGTAGTTACCGAACCAACGGCTTCGATCCCCCAGTCTGGAGAAGATTATGTCAATGCCGCAAAAAAATGGCGTAGACCCGATAGCTGGCGGCCGGGGTGAACATCGCGCAGCCGATCGCCGCTATCGTCAGACCTGTCACGATGCCCCATTTGTAGGAGATGCGTTGGACCAAGGAGCCGGCAGGCAACGAGATGATCGAGTATGCCCCGAAGAAGCAGAGCTGGATCAACATCGTTTCCGTGTAGCTCAGGTGAAAGACATTCTTCAGATGCGGGATCAGGATGTCGTTCAGTCAGGTTATGAGTCCCACATGAAAAACAAAGTGGTCAGCGCGATCAGTGCTCCGGTGTAGTTGGACGCGGGCGCGGCCTTCAGTGTCGGAGTGTTCGTTGCTGCGGACTGTAGCATGGACATCGGTGTGTGCTTTCAAATTGATCCCTAGATCCGAGACCGCAGGCGATCGAATGCTGTTTCAAGTCTTCTTGTTCGAAACGCCGATTGGTATGTTTCAGGCAGAATTTACGCCAATTTTCGGGAGCTTGAACTCTACGCGAGTATAGGTGGCTGGGTCGGCGACGGGACTTCCGGCACATTCCTTGCAGGGTTTACGAGACGTAAAACCTTTAGGACTTCCTGCATTGAAACGGCACACTTCGGGCGAATTTCCTTCGCTCATGTTAGTCTTAGAAAGTCGGGAGGCGTTTAGAATCCGGACACTCTACGACGCTGGCAACGTGCTTATCAGTATGTGGCCTGACGAGGATGGCGAAAAATATGTCATCGCGGTGAAGGCGTGCTTAGACGCGATCACTGGAGATGCCACCATCGACTACGCCCGACGGGCACTTATCGAGGCAGCTGAGGAAGCGGGAATCGCGGTCATAACGGTTGTCCGTTAGCAATTGGTTTTCGTGGCGGGTAGCTGCACGTCTCGGATAGATCGCGACGAGAGTTTCGCCGATTGGGTTACTGAGCGCTTTCGCCAACCGCCTTTTGGACGGCGTCGGACCTTTTTTGGTCAACTCTGATTTCAGCGATGCAATGCCTCTGCATTCGATGCACAATGCTCCCGATTTCTTAGGAGTAACATGTACGTAGTATCCATCAATGACCGCGGCGAGGAGCGCAATTACCTCGCTACTATTCTCGCCATTACAGGTTCGCAGATCAATGCCACGATCAACGGCGTCGAACGGAAATTCGATCTTTCGCAACTAATCGATATTGAGAGCGTCGAGCGGATCCACCATAAGGATTCGACGCAGGCAGTTTTGCGCCAACGTCGATTGTTCTAGGGGATAGTCTCCCGGAGGGGCTTGCTTCGGGGAGGCACCGGAACTGCTACAAAGGTTTAACTGACGAATCCCTTCCACCCTGGAGAATAAGTGAACCAAGGCCGATCGACGCTGGCCAAGAAACGGCTACCAGAAGGGCAGCAAAACCATTCTAGATCTGGCATTAAGTTGACCACCCACTATCCAACAAAAAGGCGCTCAACCGATTTCTCGGAAGCGCCTTTTGTTCCTCTTCAGCAAACGCTGTCAATAGCAGGCTGCAAGGTTTGACGCGACGTAAGGGATCGGACTGACTTTCGCAATATCGGTTGCAAGGCTGCCGTGCAGTCATGGTCGGCGCTATCGAGTCAGGGTATGCCAGAGGATACGTGGCGTCTTTCAAGAAATAGCGGTAGCGATTCTTGAACTCGACGGAGAACCCACATGAACACCTGTAGTCGCATAATTTTCATGACTTTCTTAATGGCAACGCTATCGCCGGCCCTGGCAATTGCCGCGCCTCAAACTGAAGCGTCCAAACGCGAGGCCGCCACCGACAAATCACCTAAACAGCAGGCGTCAAATCCCACCGAGCGCCGCACTTCATACCAATTCGACCGCAAGAAGCTGATGAACATGGATTGCCGCTTACGCTTCAACCCTTCGAGTGGATCGGGCTGCAACTACTAGAGAACGAAGGTTTCCCCGAAGGGCCCATTCTCCGGTTTGTGGCGACATCGACGCGATAGGCGCGTAGAAAGCCATTGCAACCGGAAGGATATTTTATGGAAAACAGAGTCCTGCGTCACTCGGGGGCTACTCCCCGGAAACCATCCGCCGGTGTTCACCACAAAGCGGCTGTGGAGCCATATCGAGAGCTTCGAAGCGAGCTATGCTTGTGTCGGCAAGGCGATCGGAGAGCACGCCATCTACAACGCAAGTAAGCGAGGCGGGCAACGGCGGATTTTTGGCTTACCACACCCCATTTTCGCGAGAGATGCGGAGTACTTTATCGAAAAACACTGGGGTGAACTGGCGGAAGTGCTGAGCGGGTCTCCCGGGTCAGCTTCCAAGCCTTCATTCTCGGAGAAGGGAAGCCGCCTGCAGACGGTCTGAGGCGTTTCCGTCAGCGGCTGACAGCCTGGGCGTTCAAGAAGGTTTTAGGCGAATTGATTGCCTGCGGCTCCTCTAAGGTCGCCTCCGGGAATAGGCACCAGAGACGTTGCAGTGGCGGCTACCGTTGGCGAGTCCTTTCAACATCCGGCTCCGGCCCGCGTACTGTCCGCCACATCCATCCGCTCCCGTCGCCGCTCATGTTTCGCACCCCAAGCTTACTCATATAGTGCCTCCGCATTGCTGCCTGCCGCTTTACAAAGGCTGGATGGTGGGTGTTATCAGTTCCAGACGAGTCCTCCCGCCGACCTTCAAACTCCAATGGAAACGCCTTGACTACCAGGAGTGACTGCCTCTTGGCGAACTGACGTGTCAAAGCTGAGGAAAGCGCATCCCAAATCCAAGGGTGAGGCCGGGGGATAGAAAGCCGATCAAAGTGAACAATATGTCCGTATTCCAGCGGGTGATCGTCGTCGTCCCATACGCTGGCAACAAACTCCGCCATTTCGTAATCGGTCTGCGAGAGTGAATCCGCGGCATCGACAAAAAGAGCGTTGTCGACTAGCGCGGGCTCGGCCAGCGCCCACTCCCTCAACGCTGCTACGGATACAAGCTGATCAGCTTGGAAGAACCGAAACTCGACGAATCTCATTTTAAATGGGTCGAGGTCCTCGGTGCAGTACCTGGAACGTCGGCAGCGCACCGTTAAGGTCTCGTACTCCATAGACCAGCTATCGCGAAGGTCGTCGCTCGCATCGCCGTTGGACTCGAAAAACGCTTGTTCTCGTCTTGAAAGAGCCCAGCTCCTGTCTCGCAGCATCTTACCTCCGGCTCCGGAACTGGATAAATCCGCTCGTCGTCTCTATGAAAATTGAAAGCGATATCAGTTGATTAGCCGGACGCTCTTTTTATTGCAAGCGGACATAAGCGCTATTTCCGGACGGACGAATGGTTTGCCGCCCCGATGCCCTTTCCCGTAGACTTACCAGGCAGCAGTTGGCACTGGTTGCAGGTGACGGGCGGAAACCACTTTACATTCGACTTACGCGAGGGACACCGCGCCATTGGGCTTTCGGCGGTCTTCTCAATGCACTTGCCGCTGTCGGTCTCAGCCGTGTCTGAGGCAGACTATTCTTCGCGCCCGCGGCGGTCCGGGGTTACTCTAGGTAAGCGCGGCCGGCGTCAGTGACGTCAAAGACAAGTTGCGCCCCCATCATGCGGCCGGCTATCAAACCTTCGTCGATGAAGACCTTCATCACACCTTTGTCTGGGCGCATTGTACTGTCATCAAAGTCGAAGCGGGCAGGAAAAGTGAAAGCTGGCAAAGCTATTCGCGAACTGCGCGCGAGTTCCAGATATAGGGTTAGCGCGCCGAAGTGCCTTTCGCTGCGCGAACTTTCGCTCTGTGGATTTGTGACCCACCAAGTGAGGTCTAGGGCTCGATCAGTCGGGGTCTCCTGTGACAGTGGAAGGCTTTTGCCAGGATATAGTAGTTGTGCACGACGAATTGCCGCCGCGGAACGCATTGCAATTCTCATTACGTATTCTCGCTTCCCTGCTTACGTGCTCAAAAATTCTAACCTCGGTGGTGACGAGGCCAGTGCCTCAGCCTAACTGTAGTTGGCTTCGCGATACCAGCGGTCGACGGCGGCCAACAACTCTGTGGCGGTGTATTCGTTGGCTGCGCCTAAAGCGAGGCCCGTTCTTGCGGCATCCAATGCCGCTGGCGATCCTATCGAGAGTTTATGTTCGTCGCAAAACGCGTCCAAAGTCGCGCGGATGATCTTGATCGGAGTGGTTTTTTCTAACATCGCCGTCGTCCATTATGCGGGAACGCGATCAGCCTAATTGGAAACCGTGAGCATGATAATCATCGATCCAGTTTAATTACCTTAAAGCATCGATTGAAGATGTGCGGTAAGCGGGAGGCGATCCAGTGGTGCTGGATGTCTCTATCGGACGTCACGATGGCAAACCATAGGATACCTGCCCACGGGTTCGACGCTGACATACAAGGATTGGATATCCGCCACAGATGAGGACTGACATGTCCAGACTGCCACTGCGCACTATCGATGACGCTCCCACTGACGCTACCGATCGACTAGCTGCAGCGGAGAAGAACAGTGGGTTCCTGCCGAACCTTCTGAGGGTGCTCGCAAACGCGCCGGTTGCGCTCGAGACATATGTGACAGTGGGAGAGATCAACGCACGCGCGTCTTTGACGTTGGCGGAGCGCGAGGCGGTACAGATTACTGCGGCCGTCGTCCATGGCTGTGGCTTCTGTGTAGCCGGGCATACCGCGGTCGCCTACAAGAAGGCGAAACTTGATCCCGCTATAGTCAATGCCTTGCGGTCGAAAGGATTGGTCCCGGACAATCGTCTCAATGCTGTCGCACGCTTCACGCAGGCGGTAATAGCAACTCGCGGTGATGTCAGCGCTGAGGAAATCTCCGCCTTTCACCGCGCCGGATTCTCTGACCAGAGCGCGCTTGAGGTGGTGTTGGGAGTTAGCCTGGCAACGCTCTGCAATTTCGCCAACAATCTCGCGCAGCCGCCGCTGAACCCGGAACTCGAGCCATATAGCTGGAAGCGCGAAACCGCAGGACTTACGGAATGACGGCCGCGAGAGAATTCCTTGAGATCGAACGGTGGATTGAGGCGAATGCTGAAGATCTCGACCTCGAAAGCACTCTTGCCGCCGATGTGCTGCCTCGGATTGCTGAAGGCGGTTTCGCTCGCGCTGGTGTTCCACGGGACCTGGGGGGAGCGGGTGGCGACACGACTGATGGGGTGAGGGCGATCAGCGCTGTCGCCGAACGCTCGCTTGCGGCATCCTTTGTGCTTTGGGGGCATCGCGCCTATATTGAATTCCTTCTCCAGAGCACCAACGAAAGCCTTCGCGAAAGCGAATTGGCCGGATTGTTGAGCGGCAAAATCGCGGGCGCAACAGGTTTGTCGAACGCCATGAAGTCTTTGGCGGGCCTGGAGCCACTTCAAATCACCGCCACTTCACATGGAAACCAACTCGTCGTGGACGGCAAGATGCCGTGGGTGACGAACTTGCGGGTGGAAGGCTTCAAGGTCGCGGCGGCGGTCGATCGACGGGACGGACAGCCCACTTTCGTGGCGTCATTCTCTAGTGACGACCATGGACTGGAGCGGTCTGCCGATCTTCCTCTCATGGGCATGCGTTCTTCCAACACTGCCGCCATCAAACTCTCGGAGGTCAATTTGGACTCTCGCAGGGTAATCGCCGACAACGCAGCCGAGTGGCTTCCACGTGTCCGCCCCGCGTTCGTCGGCCTGCAATGTGGCATGTCTGTCGGCTTGGCTCGTCGGTGCCTCAGGGAAGCCTCCGAGGCACTAGGTGCGGGCAGGGGGATTCTCGCGCAGCCAATCACGTTCGCAAACCAGCGCCTCGCGCGCGCCGAGAACCTTCTGTTCGATGGCCTGAAAACCCGACAATTCGAGAACAATGTGGCGGGCCTGTTCGAGATTAGAATCGAGCTGGCGTCAATTGTAGCGGAAGCAGTATCGCTCGAGCTTCAGGCCACAGGTGGAAAGGCATATCTTACAACAGTCGGATCCGGCTTCGGACGCAGATGGCGAGAGGCGGCCTTTGTGCCGATTATCACGCCAAGTATAGTGCAGCTCAAGGCCGCTCTTCAGAAGGTGAGGTCGGCCGCTTGAACCTCGCTCCCACCCACTCTCTACGGGCCAAGGATATCGGCCTTCGCTATCCTGGGTCCGAGGTTGCAGTATTGCAAGGTTTCAGCCTGGATCTCGCCGCTGGTGAAATCGTTTCAATTCTAGGGCCCAGTGGTGTCGGCAAATCCTCCCTCTTGCGCGTCCTCGGCGGGCTGCATACCCCCGAAACAGGGACCGTCGAGACCGGGGGGCTGGAAATATCAGGGGTCAATCCAAGGCTGGCGATTGCATTTCAAAATCCGTGCCTCCTACCGTGGCTCGATCTTGAGGGAAACGTGGGCTTTGGTCTTGATTTCCGACGCCAGCCACGACAGCCGAAAGCAGACCTTTCCAGCCGTGTTGCCGCCGCCATCAGAGACGTCGGCCTAGCCGATTCTCGCGGCATGAAAGTTAGCGCGTTGTCGGGCGGCATGGCCCAAAGGGTTTCGCTCGCCAGGTGTCTCGCCCGTCGTCCAGACGTTCTGCTGCTGGATGAACCTTTTGGAGCGCTCGACGAAGTGACCCGAACCGAGATGCAGGAGCTGCTGATCCGGGTGGTCAACGAATACAGAACCGCAGCTGTGCTTGTCACCCACGATATCGACGAGGCGATACTCGTATCAGATCGCGTCATTCTCCTGGGCGGCGCGCCTGCACACTGCGTAGGTGAGTGGAAAGTCCGTGTCCCGGCTCCCAGGCTCGATTACCCCGTAGAATTCGGCGCGTTGCGTGTCGAGATCGTTTCCAGACTTCGTGACGCGATGCGTCGCCATTGAAAGGTTGAAAGATGCCGACTGAAGACTCGCTTTTTTCGCGACGGGACGTAGTCAAGATTGCCGCATTGCTGACCGCCGCCGGAGCCCTGCCGCTGCTCAACGCCCGCGCCGCCCGAGCTCGTTCGGCAAACGATCCTGTCCGGATCGGTTACCTTCCGATCACGGACGCAACACCGCTACTGGTCGCGCACGGCAAGGGATTCTTCCAGGCGGAGGGGCTCGAAGTAGAGAAGCCTGTGATGTTCCGTGGGTGGTCTCAGATCGTTGAAGCGTTCCTGGCGGGGCAGGTGAACGTGGTGCACCTTCTGTCCCCAATCACGATCTGGGCGCGTTACGGCAGCAAAACGCCGGCGAAAATCGTCGCTTGGAACCATACGAGCGGGTCGGGCCTGAGTGTCGGGAATGAGATAAACTCAGTTCGCGATCTGGGTGGGAAGAAAGTCGCCGTGCCCTATTGGTACTCAATCCACAATGTGGTCCTGCAGAAGCTGCTGAGAGACAATGGACTGAAGGTGGTGACCCGGGCAACAGGCTCTATCGCTTCCGACGAGGTGAGCCTTGTGATCATGGCTCCATCTGACATGGTACCCGCGCTCGCCGCGGGACAAATCGCCGGCTACATAGTAGCGGAACCCTTCAACGCGGCCGCTGAGCTCAATCACGTCGGAAAGGTTCTCCGTTTCACGGGCGACGTCTGGAAAGATCACGCATGCTGCGTCGTCTTCATGAACGAGGCTGATCTCACTGAGCGACCCGAGTGGTCTCAGAAAGTCGTCAACGCCATGGTCAAGGCTCAACTCTGGACTCGTGACAATCGAGGCGAAACCGCTCAATTGCTGTCATCGTCGAACGAGCAGAAGTATACGCCCCACAAACTGGAGGTTCTGCAGCGAGTACTGACTCCTGTTGCGAACGACATCGATCAATATGTTTCCACGGGTGCGATACGTCACCCCGAATGGCGAAACCAACGGATCGACTTCCAACCATATCCATTCCCGACATACACGGAAGCGCTGGTGAAGCTCCTGAAGGAAACAACGGTGGAGGGCGACCGGGCGTTTCTGGACAACCTCGACCCTGTGTTTGCCGCTACCGACCTCGTCGACGATCGATTTGTTAAGGCAGCGCTCGAAGCCAACGGCGGACTGAAAGCGTTCGGTCTGCCGGATTCTTACTTTCGAACTGAAGTCTTGCAAGTTTGACAGTTATGACTGAAAACCCTCCGAGCAGCCGCCCTGCCATCGAGAGCAGGAAGCGAAACCCGACACTCCGCCTGGACCTGTTCGTCGCCATCGCATTGGGGAGCGTTGGAATCTTCCTGCTTTTAATAGCTTGGTGGGCCTCAACTGACGTTTTAACCCCGCAAGACAGCTTCGCGAGGCGTTTTTCACCCGCAAGTGCCTTGCCAGCATTGGCCGGTCTCGCGGTTGGTCAAGATCTATGGACCCACATTGCGGTCAGTCTGAAGCGGGTTCTAATAGGGTTGGCCGGGGCGTTGCTCGTAGGCGTGCCTGTTGGGATAGTGGTCGGAATTTCCCGGTCTGCGGAAGCGGCGACAACACCGGCGTTCCAGCTACTAAGGATGATATCTCCACTATCGTGGATGCCAATCGCCGTGATGGTGTTTGGTATCGGAGACGCCCCTATTCAGTTTCTCCTGGCCTTTGCCGCGGTCTGGCCAATTATGCTCAATACCGTCGCTGGCGTCCGGCAACTCGATCCGCATTGGCTATTATTGGCTCGCAGCCTCGCCGCGACGCGGACCGAGGTCCTTTTTCATGTCATCATACCGGGTACGGTTGGTCACGTGCTGACCGGCGTTCGCCTGGCGATAGGAATTTGCTGGATCGTACTGGTTCCGTGCGAAATGCTGGGTGTGCAAGCAGGTTTGGGCTACTTCATTCTCGATACCCGGGACCGCCTGGCATACTCCGAGCTGATGGCTGGGGTGATAGCGATCGGTATCATTGGTTTTGCCTTGGATTTCTCCGCACGGCTTGTGACAACGCGTTTCGCGCCGAGCGGCGTCTAGGCGTAATTGAACGCGCCACGCATTTCGAGTGCCTGCGGCTGATCTTGGGGTGGCAGGACAAGACGCCTGGTTTCGAGCGAGAATGGCAGGACCCAGAGGGTCAAATCGGGGTGTCCACTGAAGAGAAATGGCTCAAGTGGAGCTAAAAAAAGTTCGGACTGTGGGTACACCAGCAAAACGTGGCCCTCGGACTTGAGGAATGAGTGCCCATACGCGTGCATTTGGTAAAGGTCTGATTGTGAAAGCCAGTACTTAGCGCCAGACTCGGCATGGGCGTTCAGCAGCTTCCATTTAGTATCGGCGACAAGGATATCTTTCCTCGCGCGCGCAATGATGATGTCAGGGCGCATCCGGAAAATCCCTTTGCCCCTGTGCCGCATCAGGTGCTTTGAGCCGCTCTGCGCTTTTAGCTCGTGGTTGTGGGTGAGCTGTCTACGCAGATGCTTAGCCACGAACGCTTCGAAGAGTGCCTCCATCGGGAAAAGGAGGGATGACGCGTTCTGCTCACCCGCGCCTGTAAGTGGCGAAAGTCCGGTCAACAACATACGCGCCCAGGCGAGGGGCTCTTCGTAGTGATGCATGCCCCGTTGCCGCGTGAGGCGCGAAAAGTCGCGATCGGGATCACGGGATAACGGTAGGTCGGAGAACGCGAACCGCAATTCCCGGGCAAGCTGCTGGTTCGATGGATTTGCGGCCTGCCCAAGTGTCACGACAAGCGCGGAATGGATCAGTCTATTCTCGGGACGGTCTTGGGTGAATTTATCGAAAGCTACAAGAAACCTATCTGGCCTGATGAGGTTTTTCTTGAGGTTTTCCGGAACCAGAAGTTTGCCCCGCATCACCGCGAGATTTTCTTCATGTCGGTGATAATGGCTCCGCAAAACCCCGTTGCAGCGCGTGACGAACCGAGTCAAGGAATTCGGCGGTGAACACACCCGGCCCTGAAGGACCGGGCTTTCCCGCCCACCGGGGGCCACGACCTCCGGCAGGGGGAAACGTTTGTCACTATGCGGCCAAAGCCGCGCTGATGATTTCCGACTTAGGCTTGAGAAACAGGTAGCGGCCGATCATCTCGGCGGCATGCAGGTCTGCGTCCCAGACGCGTCCGTCCAATGCCGCCCGGAAGATAGTTCCGCGCCTTTGATCCTTCTCGGTCCTGCCGTTTCTCCAGTCGGTGCTGCTTGTGTAGAAGCTCGGTATCTTGACCGAGGCAATGGCTCTCCACGTCAGTGTGTTTTTGGACCGCAGGATGTACTGCCCCTTCAATCCGTTGTTGATCATTTTATTGAAGGTCCGTCCCTTGTAGCCCGGATCGTCGGTCGGCACCGCCAGGATGTCGAGGTCTTCCGTCACCACCACGGCGTCGTGCTTCGCGGCGAGGTCTGCCTTTCTCTGCGCGACATAACCGAACCACGATTTCTTCAGCCCCGCCACGGTTCGGTAAACAGCGCGACGCGCCTCCTTGAGACGGCCGACGGCGTCCAGCAGACGGAAGAAGCGCGTATGCATCGCCATATAACGGGGGTGGTCCGGCATCACGGCTACTTCCGGGATAATCGCTCCTGCCTCGACATCGGCAACCACGTTGATCTCCGACCTGATGCGGTCGAGACGATTGTACAGCCGGTCGATCTCCGATCGCAACCTGTCGACCTTGGCGGCATGTGAGCTGACGCGCTTGAGGAAGTCACGGCCGTCGAACTGCACGGTCTCCAGCACCTCGACATCGTCGTCAGCGACATGGTCTTGCAGAAAAGCCTTTGCCTGGGTCTTGGTTAGCTTCTTGACGTCGCCGCCGTTATGTCCCGCGATCCGGGAGAGCGCGCCTTCGCCAATGGCGGTACGGCTTCGCAAGACCACGATGCTGGAGGTGTTGGTAAAGCCGAAGTCCTCGGCGACGACAGTGCGGCAACCGGCGACGGACGGAGCCGATGGCGCTCGTACGACAACCATCTTGGGCCTGACGTGCGACTGCCCGAGTTCTATCAGAAGCGAGCCGACCGCTATATCACCGCCACCGCGGCGGCCGATATTCTCCGCGACGGAGCGTGCAACCCGCAATGGCACGGAGATGGCGTTCTGGCGTGGGGAGACACTGGCCAAGGCCAGATCTAGTTTCGCCGAGGTTTTTAGAGTCAGGCTAGATGCCAACGAACCGAGCAACGACGCAAGGGCCGGCTTACCTCCCCGAAGGCAACGATAATCGAGATGAAGCGGGATAGTCGCGTCCTGGGTGCCCGACCTGAGAGATAGG
>UBJO01000110.1 GCA_900465665.1 Hyphomicrobiales bacterium | reverse complement strand
TGGCCACCCCCACCCAACCCATCACCGACCTCTCCGCAGCCCTCGTCACATCCCCCGTGCCGATCGCCCACTGGCTCGTCATCGCCCCGGTAGCGCTCTGCATCACCCTCGGCGCCATCCTCCTGATGGCCCGCGGCTCCGTGCGCCTTCAGGCATGGCTCGCCATCCCCGGTCTCGCCCTGCTCGTCGCCCTCGACGCCGCACTCCTCGTGAAAGTCGTGACGGACGGCCCGCTCACCATGGTCATGGGTCGCTGGCTGCCGCCCTTCGGCATTGCCTTTACCGTCGATACGCTCTCCGCCGTCATGGCGCTGACGGCGGCGATCGCGGCTCTGTCAGGCGCCATCCACACGCTCTCCGATATCGACGAAACCAACCGGCGCTACGGCTTCTTCCCGTTTCTCATGATGCTGATGGCCGGCGTCACCGGTGCGTTTCTCACGGGCGACATCTTCAATCTCTACGTCTGGTTCGAGGTGCTGCTGATCTCGTCCTTCGGCCTGCTGATCCTGGGCTCCGAGCGCAAGCAGATCGACGGCGCGATGAAATACGCCGTCCTCAATCTCCTCGGCACCACGCTGTTCCTGATCGCCGTCGGCATCCTCTATGCCATCTTCGGCAGGCTCAACATGGCCGATATCGCCACCAAGGCAGGCGAACTCAGCGAAACCGCGCCGCTGACGACGCTGGCGGCTCTCTTCCTCTTGGCCTTCGCCATGAAGGCGGCCGCCTTTCCGGTCAATTTCTGGCTGCCTGCCTCCTATCACACGCCACGCATCGTCGTGTCGGCACTCTTTGCCGGCCTGCTCACCAAGGTCGGCATCTACGCGTTGATCCGCGTGCTGGTGGTGCTCCTGCCGCTGGAGCGCGAGGAACTCAGCCTGCTGATCGCGATCACGGGTGCTGCCACCGCCATTCTCGGCGCGCTCGGCGCGCTGGCGCAGGATGATGTGAGAAAGCTCCTCGGCTATGTCGTCATATCAGGCATCGGCAACATGCTGATCGGCATCGCCATCGGCACGACAGGCGCACTGTCCGGCACCGTCTTCTATGCGCTGCATTCGATGCTGCTGATGACCGCACTCTATCTCGCGGCCGGCCAGATGGCCTTTCTCGGCGGCAGTTTCTCGCTGACGAGGCTGGGTGGGCTCTATCGCCGCAATGGCCTCTTCGCCGCCATCTCGCTCATCCTCTTCTTCGCCGCCTGCGGCCTGCCGCCATTCTCCGGCTTCTGGCCGAAGCTCATCCTCGTCAAGTCCTCGCTCGATGTCGGCGCCTGGTGGCTGGCGGCCGCAGTGCTCGTCAGCGGCTTCCTGACGACCATCTGCTTCGGCCGCGTCTTCCTGCTCGCCTATTGGCGCCCGGCCACCGAAAGCGCCGAGACCCACGTCGCCACCGGCTGGCGGACGATGCTGCCGCTTCTGCTTCTCACCGTCTTCATCGTCGGCTTCGGCCTCTTGCCGGAACGCCTGCTGGCGCTGACGCAATCGGTCGCCACCGAGCTCACCGACCCCTATCCCTATATCGAATCCGTTTTCCCGGGAGGCGTCGCGCCATGATCGCCTTGCTTCTCAATCTTCTGCTGGCGATCGCCTGGGCCGCACTCAGCGGCAGCACCTCGGCCCACAATCTCGTCCTCGGTTTCGCGCTCGGCGCGCTGGCGCTCTTCCTCGTGCGTGAACCCTTCGGCAGCAAGGCCTATCTCTGGCGCCTCTGGGCGATCACGTCGCTGGCGCTGCTGTTCATCAAGGAGCTCGCAATGTCCGCCATCAAGGTGGCGACGACGGTGCTCAGCCCTGAGATGAACCTGAAGCCCGGTATCTTCGCCTTTCCGCTGACCGTCGATCGCGATTTCGAAATCACGCTGCTCGCCAACATGATCACCCTGACGCCGGGAACGCTGTCGGTCGATGTCTCCGACGACCGCAAGACGCTCTACGTCCATGCGCTCGATTGCGCCGATCCGGATGCGATCAGGCGAGACATCGCCAATGGCTTCGAGCGCAAGATCATGGAGGCCTTCCGATGACGCCCGACGCGATCGTCTCCGCCTCCGCATCCGTGGCCCTCGTCATCCTCGCCGCCACCTTCCTCGTCGCATCCTGGCGGGTCATCGTCGGCCCGACCCTGCCGGATCGCATCCTGGCGCTCGATACGCTGTCCGGCACGGCAATCGGCTTCCTCGCCGTCGTCGCGGTCAAGACCGGCTTTGCGCTCTATATCGATATCGCCATTTCGCTCGGCCTCGTCGGTTTCCTCGCCACCGTCGCCTTCGCCCGCTTCGTTCTGTCACGCGGCCCGCTGCCCGCCTCGACTGGACCCGTGGCGGCGCAAACGGATAAAACCGTCCGCCCGGCCTCGAAAAAGCCCGATGCGAAGGTGAAGAGCGATGCCAAGCTGAAACCCGATGCTAAATTAAAGACCGCGCCCGTGCGCAAGACGAAGAAGGACCGGACATGATGGACTACGTCGTCGCCATCGTCGTTTCCGTGCTGCTGTTGTCGGGCGCGCTTTTCGCGCTGGTGGCCGCCCTTGGTATAGTCAGACTGCCGGATTTATACACGCGCATGCACGCCGCCTCGAAAGCCGGAACGGTAGGCTCGGGGCTGTTATTATTTGCGGCCGGCATCGAATCAGGAGAAATCGCGGTATTTGCACGTTCGCTTGCTGGTTTCGTGTTTTTTATACTGACGGCTCCGGTCGCCGCTCATCTCTTGGCCAGGGCGGCACACAAGACAGGTTATCGTCTGTTACCGCCTTCGGTGCGCGACGATCTTCTTGAAAGGTAAGAGTGCTATATATTCAAGATTTTAAGCAGTTTTTTGCAGTTTTAAGCAGATGTGAGGATGATTAATGTTTCCTTCGCGCTATATTAATTCTTGGGATAGAGGCGTTTTTTGACAGATATATATGAAATATTAATTGGCGTTTTCGCAAAACGGTGATAATTGATGCTCAAGTAGAGTTCTGATATTGAATTAGAATCACATTGCATAATTCCTCGGTCGCTTTGAATTTCAATGTTTAATTGAGGGTCGTGTGCGGGTGTGTGCGTACTAATGCAAGATCAGGCAGTATAAGAACGGGTTTCGGCCTCAGGAATCTAGGGGTGGATTTCAGTTTTTCGAAACATGTAGCCGCAGACTGAGTTTTTTGCTGTTCGCTCTACGATAGCGGTCCTGGGCCAAGGAGGCTCTAGACCTTTTGAGCATGCAAACAGGAGAAACGAAATATGACGGATACTGCAGCCGGAAGCGGGCCAGAATTGCTGGTCGAGCTTACCGCGGATATCGTCGCAGCGTATGTCAGCAACCACGTCGTGCCGGTTGGCGACCTCGCCAATCTTATTTCGGACGTGCATTCGGCGTTGAGCAACACATCGACGCCGACACCGGCCATGGCTGTCGTTGAAAAGCAGAAGCCTGCTGTTTCTGTGCGCAAGTCCGTCCAGGATGAGCAGATCACCTGCCTCGAGTGCGGCGGCAATTTCAAGTCGCTCAAGCGCCATCTGATGACTCACCACAGCCTCTCGCCTGAAGAATATCGCGAAAAGTGGGATCTGCCGGTCGACTACCCGATGGTAGCGCCTGCCTATGCCGAGGCGCGCTCGCGCCTTGCCAAGGAAATGGGTCTCGGCCAGCGCCGCAAGCGCGGCCGCGGCTGATAGATTTGTCGCATTGAACGATCACGATCAGCCGGGCGAGAGCCCGGCTTTTTCGTGTCTGGGATTTGAGATGCGAGGAAAATAATCCCAAAAAATTTCAATCCCCGTTAAAATTCGTGAGCGAAATCAGCCGAAATCGATCAAGGCGCGCTTTCGTTTATCCCCGTTCCTGTATAGCGTGTATGAATGAATTCCTATTCATAGGAGTATTCATATGCCGATTGGACATTTTTCCCCGCCCGGCGCCGCGAATGCGCCGCTGTCCCCGCTTTATGGGGAAGAGCAGACCACCCTTTCAAGGGATGATCGCCCACAGTCCGCCACGGATGCCGTGCGCACCGTCTGCCGCATCTGCCAGGAAGTCACGACCGAGATGGTGATGATCGCCGGCCAGCGCGTGCAGATGCGCCGCGACCGCCGCCGCACGCTCTGCCACATCAGGCAGATCGCCATGTATGTCTGCCATGTCGCGCTGCAAATCCCGCTGCATGAGATCGGCACCGGCTTCGGCCGTGATCGCACCACGGTCAGCCATGCCTGCCACGTGGTCGAGGATCGCCGCGACGATCCCGCCTATGACGAATTCGTCGCCGCCGTCGAGCGCACCGTCAATTCCATCTTCCGGTCCGGCGGAGGATACGGCCATGAGTAAATCCCCAAAGACGAAGACGAAGACGAAGCTGGCCGCCTCGCAAAAGCCGATGGTGAGACTGCTGAAGCTGCTGATCCGCGGCGAGGCACGCCAGCAGCCGGGCGAGGGGAGCGATATCGATATCCTCTTCGCCGACGGAACCGCCGCCGGCTTTCCCTCGAGCATCATCGCCGAAGCCCGCGCCTCCGGCCTTATCGACGAACAGGGCGATCTGCTGCGCGCATCCAATCAGGCCCGCGCCTATCTGCGCCGCGCCGCCGCCGAGGCCGATGAGGCCTTTCTCACCCAGCATGCGGAGATCGAGACAAGCGCCCGCGAGGTCGACGGCGTCGTCAGGCGGCTGCGGATCAACAAGGATGAATCGCCGCTCGCAAGCCTCGAACGTCTGAAGGACCGCGACGGCGCAGCCTTCATGCCCGAGGCGGCGATCAAGGCGGGCGAGAGGCTGCATGCCGATTTCACCCGCGCCCAGCTGCAGCCGCGCGTCACCGCCTCCTGGGAACCGCGGCTCTCAAGCCGCGCCAGCGGCGGACGCGGCGGCATGGCGGATCTGACCGACAGCGCCGTCGCCGCCCGCCTTGCCGTGAACCGCGCGCTGGAGGCGCTGGGGCCGGAGCTGTCAGGCGTGGCGCTGGATGTCTGCTGCTTCATGAAGGGGCTGGAGACGGTCGAGCGCGAGCGCCAATGGCCGGTGCGCTCCGCCAAGCTGATGCTGCGCACGGCACTCATGGCGCTCTCGCGCCACTACAATCCGCAAACGCCATCCCACCGCCAGCGTATGGAGCATTGGGGCGCGCCGGATTATCGCCCGGAGCTCTGGTCCTGATCGGTCGAGCTGAAAAGAAAGGCTGGCGTTACGCCGCCGCCCGCAGCCGCGCTTCCTCGCGGATGCGGTTGACCATCGAGCGCAGCCCGTTCGAGCGCTGCGCCGACAGGTTCTCGACAAGACCCATCTTGCCGAACACCTCGAAGGCATCCAATGCCGCGATCTCCGAAGCGGTCTTCCCGGAATAGGTGGCGAGCACGATCGCCACCAGCCCGCGCACGATATGTGCGTCGGAATCGCCCTCGAAGGTCATGACGGGATTGTCGCTGTCATCCGATACATGCGTTACGAGCCACACCTGGCTGGCGCAGCCCATCACCTTGTTTGATGACGTCTTCTTCTCGTCCGCGAGATCAGGCAACGCCTTGCCGAGTTCGATCACATAGCGATAGCGATCTTCCCAGTCGTCCAGGAAGGTGAAATCGTCGATGATCTGATCGAGGGACGTCATGCAAATGGCCTTTCGTTGTCTCCCGATCATATAGGGGAGATGCGGCCAGATTTGAACTGTTAAAAAGAAACGCCGCGAAGGATGGGCATCCTCGCGGCGCAGCAAATTGCTGAAGAATAAACAGGGCAGGCACGTCAGGCACAGGGCGGGGCCATTGGCCGGCGCCGGTGCAAGCTTTGGGTGCGGCGTCGCCGCGGAATTCGTCAGATCGCCGGACGCGGGGTCGGCAGCGGAATGGTGCCGGTCGTGACCCGATCGGTCGCGACATGGGCGGCGACCGGGCTGTCCTCGCCGTCGTCAACAGGCGGGCGGTAAGGCATCGGCTGGTTCAGCGCCACGGTGCGGTCATCGCGCAGCTGCTGCGGAGCGGCTGTCGTTGCCGGCTGTACGGTCGTCGCAGGCGCCAGGCCAACGGAAGGCGTTGCCGTCGTGGCAACAGTGGCGCTCTTGCCGCTGCCGAACTTGCTGTCGAGCAGTTCAAAGGCAACGAGGGCGCCGGAGCGTGCCCGCTCGCCGAGAACGCCGAGCGTATTGGCGCCCTTGGCGCAAACCTCAGGCTTCTCGCCGCACATGCCGCTCAGATAGTCATAGGCGCCGGTCACGGCGACGAAGGCGTCTGCGATCTGCAATGTCGATCCGGTCTGCGTGTTCGTCTGGCGCTCGCCGCTGAAGAACGACAAGGCGACGAAGAGAAGCCCGAGCCAGATCGATGATTTGAATAGAAACCACATGTTCGTTGCCCATCCTGTTTTCCCGCTCGGTCTTGCCGCCGAATCAGGTCCGTCTTCCGGTGTGATTTCACCCTAGCCAAAACTTGCGAATGCCGGTTTTCGAAACTCGGTGGCATTTGCGTCAAATTTAGTTCAAATTTTAATCGAAACCGCATTCGGCGCATTTCGGTCGAATTGTAGCCATTGGCGTTAAGCATGCCATGAGCCACCTCCTGTAATTGCAGGCTTTCCTTGAAGCGCGCTCGCCCCAAGCGTTAACGACTTGCCGAAAAATGAGCGAAATCCGTCGCTTACTCGCTGTTAACCGTAAAAAACAAAGGGCCCTTCCGGTGGCCCAAAATGGGACTTTTCACGCTTTCCGGCCGGGGAGCGGCAGTTTCCCTTATTCTTTCCTTAAGCGCCCGGGGCCTATTCTTGGGCCTCTGTGAAGAGCCTTTTTAGGGCGGGTATTGCGTGCTTGTATTGAGTGACATCGTGGATCGGGCGACAGCCCTCGTGGACCGGGCGGCGGATCGCTGGCTCTCCCGGACGGGAGGAAGTGCCGCGGTGCGCCAGCGCGAGCTGACCATCCTGCGCCGGCTTGCGCTTCTGTCTTCGGCAGCACTTGTCGTCGCTCCTGCTGCTCTCTCCATCGTCACCAGCCCGGCCGTCGCCCTTCCTGTTGGCGTCGCCGCCGTCGTCGGTGGTTTCCTGTTTTCGGCCGTCGGCAGCATCGCGCTGTCGCGCCAGAGCATCGTCACCTCGGGTGTCGCCACCCAGTCCGCCGAAGAGTTCTTCATGGAAGCCTCGGCCGGCCTCATCCTGTTCCTCGATCCGCAAGGCTCCGTCGTCAATGTCGGCGGCCGTGACAAGCGCGATTATCTCGCCTGGATGCGCGCGCCTGACGGTCGCGGCTTCATAGAGCAGATCCACGTCTCCGACCGCATCCTCTTCCTCCAGGCGCTCGACCGGCTGCGCCAGGGCGAGGAGCAGGCGGCTGTCGATCTCAGGCTCGAGCGTCCGTCGGTCTCGGTCGACAATCGCCAGTTCTCCCATCTCAGAACCGATCTCACCGCGCGGCGCGATAGCAATGGCGCGCTGATCAGCGTCGTTGCGCAGCTGCGCGATGTCTCCGCCGAGCATCAGCTCCGCGTCGAGGCCGAAGCCCATGCCGCCGATGCCCGCTCGGCCAATGATGCCAAATCGCGGTTCCTCGCCGCCGTCAGTCACGAGCTGCGCACGCCGCTCAACGCCATTCTCGGCTTCTCCGATATTCTGATCGGCGAGTATTTCGGCAAGCTCGCCAATGAGCGCCAGCGCGAATATGTCGGCCTTGTGCGCGATTCCGGCGCGCATCTGCTTTCCGTCGTCAACACCATGCTCGACATGAGCAAGATCGAGGCCGGCCGCTACGAGCTGGTTCTGGAACCCTTCGATATCGCCACCGTCGTGCGCTCCTGCGAGGCCATGCTCGGGCTGCAGGCCAAGACCAAGGGCGTGTCGCTGACGAGCCGCATCCAGCGCGGTCTCGACGAGGTCGTGGCCGATCAGCGCGCCATTCAGCAGATCCTCATCAATCTGGTCGGCAATGCCGTCAAGTTCACCGAAGCCGGCGGCGCGATCTCGCTCGACGCCTCGGTGCGCGACGGCATCCTGACGCTCTGCGTCTCCGATACCGGCATCGGCATTCCGGCCGACAAGCTGCAGCTGCTCGGCCAGCCTTTCGTGCAGATCCAGAACGATTACACCCGCCGGTTCGAGGGCACGGGCCTCGGCCTGTCGCTGGTCAAGGGCCTGGTCGCGCTGCACGGCGGCGATTTCGCCATCGCCAGCACGCCGGGTTCCGGCACCATCATCACGATCTCGATTGCGGCGGATGGCTCCGGCGTTCCCGTCGTGGATCTCTCGGCCAATCACCCGGTCGAGTTTCCGCCGCGGCTGAAAGCGTCGACTGGCATGACCGACATCTTGGAAGAGGGGCTTTTCGATGGCCGCGAGCAAGCGAAAATCGCCTAAGGGAAAGAGGGGCAGGCAGAAGCCGAGCCTTCTTCTCACCGGGGCTGCCGCCGTTGGCGGTTTGGGGCTGCAGGGCATTGGCGTGCTCGGCGGCGTCATTGGCCGCAATCCGTCGATAACAGGCGGCACGGCCGCTTTCCTCGTCATCTTCTCCTTCGTCGCCGCCAACGCGCTTTGGTATCAGCCGGGCGTGCACCCGCACCCGTTCCTGCGCACCCGCGACAGCCTGTTTCCGAGCGCGCTGATCGGCCGCCCCCCGGTCGAGGAACACACCGGCGAGGTCACCACCTTCAAGATAGAGCGTGAAGGCGAGGGTGAGGCGAATAGCGCCGAGACCACCAACGCCGTCCCGCCGGCGCCGGTCGCCGGCCAGCCGGCCAACCAGCTGGTCATGGATATCCAGGCCGAACTCGTCCGTCGCGGCCTCTATAACGGCGCGCCCGACGGCGTCATCGGCCCGCGCACCAGCGCCGCCATCCTGTTCTTCGAGGAAACCGTCGGCATGCCGCAGAGCGGCGACGCCACGCCCGAAGTGCTGGCGGCACTCAGAACCGACGCCATCGGCCCATCCGCCATTCCCACCGAGCGCCCGCGCGAGGATGTCTCGGCCCAGGCGCTTGCCGAAGACCCGGTCGCCGCCGCCATCCGCAGCGCCGAACATCAGGTGAAGACCGCCCCGACGCCGAAAGTGGCCCCCAAGCC
>UBJO01000130.1 GCA_900465665.1 Hyphomicrobiales bacterium | reverse complement strand
CCCTCGGCTAACCGCTTACGAAAGAGGTTAATGAAATGGTTTACCTTCGTCGCTTCGTGAGCTTTAAGGTAAGCCCACGGTGAAGGCCGTCTTGCGATGACGGGCTGCTGACTGTCAGTCCTAGTGGAAACACTAGGAGTAGTTATATTACGAAGCATCCAATTGAGGTGATCACGTCTGTGGAGCGCCGTCGGCGCTGGTCACGCGAAGACAAAGAGCGCCTTGTCGCTGCCTGCTTTGAGCCAGACGCGATCATCTCCGAGATTGCTTGTGCGGCCGGTATCCATGTCAGCCAGTTGTTCCGTTGGCGCAAGGAGCTTTGCCGGATCGAGGAGCCGAAGACCGAGACGGCAACCACTTTGATGCCGGTCATCGTTGTCAGAGACCGCGCCGACAGTCTCTCCAGCCCAACCGGAACCGCCCACCACATCCCATCCTCGTCGGAAGAGCAGCGATGTAACGATCGAGCTCGGCCGGGGCCGTCGTGTCCGCGTGGATAGTGATATTGACACGGACGCGCTTGGCCGCATCCGTTTTCACAGCTCAAGGATTCACTCGTCTTGAGCAGCCCTGAAGAGGGCTATGGGCGGCAGCCTGAAGAGCAGAAGTTAGACGGGCGTTCTTCTTGTAACTGAAAGTACTTGGGCCAAGCCTTTTCCGGGGGCACCGAACGGCTAAAGAGACTTAATCTCGCGCCATGCCGGGCTGTTATCAATCGTCAAAGCTGCGGTCTTTTTGAACTCATCCTCAACCATATATGATCTCGAAACGGGCAGAGTCTCTAGGCTTTTGGTGAGTTGTAGCTGCCAATTGATGTGACCCATACGACGGAAAGCCAATTCTGATCCAACCAGATAGAACTCGAACATCCGACAGAATCGTTCATCATAAAGTGCGCAAAGCTCATCACGCCTTAAATTGAAACGCTCTCTCCAGTGCGCAAGGGTCTTCGCGTAATGAAGGCGCAGAATTTCGATGTCGGTTGCCCACAGCCCGGACTTTTCAACAGCTGCCATTACCTCGGAAACTGCAGGCGAGTAGCCGCCCGGGAATATGTATTTGGCGATCCACGGATTTGTGCTTCCCGGGCCGTCCGCGCGACCGATCGCATGAATTAAGGCGATCCCATCGGGTTTAAGAGAGCGTTTGATTTTCTCGAAGAACACCCGGTAGTGATTAATACCCACGTGTTCAAACATTCCTACAGACACTATTCGGTCTACCGGTTTGTTCCAATCGCGGTAATCCATCAATCGAAATTCGACGAGGTTATCTAGGTCAGCATCCTTGGATCGTTTTCTGGCGACAGCAAGTTGCTCCTCGGACAACGTCAGGCCTGTAACCCGAGCGCCGTACTCCCTAGCGAGGAAAATCGCCATCCCGCCCCAACCGCAGCCAATGTCGAGGACCTCGAGTCCAGGACGATCAAGCATTAGCTTCGAAGCTATGTGAATCTTCTTTCTACGCTGCGCCTCTTCCAATGTCTCGTGCCCTTCGGGAAAATAGGCGCAAGAGTACTGGCGATCCGCATCGAGCATTCTTTCGTAAAGACGCCCGTCCAGATCATAATGATGGGCTACGTTGCGTTTGGACCGGCTCGCGTAATTCATCTGATCCAAGTTCCGACGGAGCCAACGGACCTTCTCCATCAGTTTGTCGAACGGGTGATTTCCGCCCTCCGTCGCATTCAATGCGAGAAGGTCCAACGTTGAAAACAGGTCGCCGTCGACCGGTTCGATTTCCCCATCCATGTAACCTTCTCCCAGAGCTAGCGCTGGGTTCAGAGCAAGGCGTCGCTTTGCGCGTCCGGTTTTGATGCGCATCGCAGCGTACGGAGCGGAGCCACTACCGAAAGAGCGGCGAGAGCCGTTGGGCAAGTGAACAGTCAGTGTGCCGATTCTAATAAGCCGCGCTAAAATTGTCTCGAGCAGCATTTTGGACTCAACCTCTATAAATTGTCTCTCTTTGAAGGGTCAGGTTGGCTTAGGAAGACCTGAACTGTATTTATGCGGACGTACGGGTCGCTGCGGGCTTAGCTTGGCCGCGATGCGAGAACCAACCTCTCGTTCAATCACTGCTAGCGGAAGAGGCCAGCTACCGTTCGCTGCCCGATATCTATCAACATGCTCAATCTCGTGAACGTTGCACATCGCCGGTCTTTCCTCGCAGGGCAGGAGTAGGGTTGTCATCCCGAGGTGCAGGTGACGACGTGAGAGGTGTGTTGCAATGTGGACGACAAGGTCTGCCTGGATATCAAAGTCCACCTGTTCAACGCAGGCTATCGCATCCCAATGTATCGAGCCTGTTTGAGACAAATTGCGGACGCTTGAGATGAAAACTACCGAGCTGCTGCTTCGCGACGCCGGGACGCCGGGACTGATGCCTTCTGCGATCAAATTGAAACAATGGGTCCACTCGATACCCTCGAAGCGATCGGTAGATGTACTGTAGATAAGAGGCAATCGAAGTGGCCCAACTCGCGCTAGTTCGGAGTCGTCGCACGACCTTAGGGAACTCACCGTGTTCATGCTAAAGAACACT
The DNA here is from genome assembly GCA_900465665.1 of Hyphomicrobiales bacterium. Taxonomy (GTDB): domain Bacteria; phylum Pseudomonadota; class Alphaproteobacteria; order Rhizobiales; family Rhizobiaceae; genus Rhizobium. The sequence continues at coordinate 4,576 of UBJO01000130.1, read as the reverse complement.
GGTCCAGCCTCTTTCATTAGCATCGGGAGAGCCACTAGCAAGCTGTCCATCCGCGTTAACCTCACTCAGTTCTAGCAATTTTGGCTCGGTTGATCGCGAGGCCATTATTGAAATTTTTGAGTTCTTCCCCCAAGCATGCTTGTGCGCGGGGCGTGGAGCTTTTCAAGAACTTTGCGTGTTGCCTTTGCGGCGTTGCCATTTTTGTCTCCTCAATTGGGGAAGGCTGTTCCCAACCGTACTTCGAGTGGACCTTCCGCATTTAAGCTGAGCGGTGTCCAGAAATTGTCACTTAGGTCTCGTGTCGCAAATCGCGCTGTATTCGCTGCACCGTAGCGTTCTTCGCAAATTATCGATTCAGCCGATCTTTCACGTTGGACGCCTATAAAGCGCCATTGTAGAGTTTTGCCATGACGCTAAACTGTTATCGAAACCCTATAAAATTAAGTTAGGTGAAACGGCGTAAAAAACATGTCGCGTTAGCTCCACTGAGCAATGCTGCGGGTCGTGGGTTCGTTGAACCGTCCGAGTATCGTCCATCCGACTATGAAACTTGACGTCGACAGTAACTGCTCTTCGTTACAGTTTGCGCATCGCCTCCGCGCACCTACACCCTCGTATTATTTCCGCACAAGGCAGTGCTGCTATAATCTCGGAAAATACAACCACCTGAGGACTAGCAATGTTTTCGTTTGGCATACCGCAGATCGCGATGCACAGTCGAGGGATGTCGCTGTCATTGATCCTCCGCAATCACAAGACAAGTAAAGATTATACCATTTGCCTTACCGTGAGCGATAAGAAGACCGATAAACAGTTTAGCGATGACAATTTTTCTAGCCGATTAGCAGCCTAACGGCGTTCGATCGAGTCATCCCAGAGAAGCCAACCATAACCCGGCTAACGAAACGCTGTGTGCGGCTTTGACCTCTAATGCAGGACCACGTCCGCAGGGTCTGTATTGAGCGCTCCGCGATGCTATTTGACCATCGACAGATATCGATTGGACGATCTTAGTTCGGCTTTCACACCGGTACTACTGTAGCGATCCGAACCCGAGCGTTCGCAAGCCAAGAAGGCGTGGGAGCAGTGACAGACGCTGGCATCGCAAACCTTTCACACATCAAGTTGTTGCGATGAATCGAAGGTCGAAGACCATTACCGCGATCCTTTTTCCAAATAGCAGATATCAAAAGTCTGGACATCCAGGCTGCCGCGCCCATGTAAACGGCGTCCGGCAGCAGAGAGCAGAAGCATGAGGCACCTTGCTCGCAGCAAGTCCCAAACGTCTTTCAGTCGCTACTCTGCTGTCAAAGTTGCTTATGAGCAAGAGGGATTCGTTAAATCTGTACTCGGGTCTGCATCGCCCTTCGCTGTAGGATGGGATTTTTGCGTCGGGAGTTTTCACGCTGGTTTACGATAATTAACGTGACACGTTTGGCATACCTGCGAAAAAAACGCATTATCCTTAGTATTCGTGAGACAAAATATGCGCGTATTTGAAAGTCCAGAATTTGGAAGTCTCGGCTTGTGCTGCGGTAAATACATAGTCACGAAGCGCGACAACTGAGGCGAAAGAAGAATTTGCAGTTCGATGCTGATGACAGGCTCCCGGAAGAGGCTCATCCCCACCTTCTGAAAGCGCTAGTCGCTTGGTTCCGCTTCTACAAAGAGCCATTCGCTCAAAAAACGGCCGATTTCCTTTGCAGGCTGGCTATTGCGGGGTATCTATCGGGTCACAGGGGTACAGATCTCAGCGAGTTTTTGATCCATGGATACGTCGGCGTGATATCCACGAAAGTGAACGCCCCGACGTCCATTGCTATCCACTAAGAAACTGGCAGCTGGTTGGTAATGATGAACATCAGTTGCAAGGCGCTGATAACCGCCCTGCAAGCGTGATGAACCGCTGTGAGGGTTGAGCGTTGAGAAACGTTAGCCCGCACGGCTTAACTGCTTACGCGTCTTCCCCCATGATCGTGATGCCCGTCGGCCAAGTGAGATAGTAGTCTCGGCCGTTTACCTTCGTGAAGTACGCGTTTTCACCCGTCTTCGCGTCAACGTATGCGCCATCTTTCAACTTTAAGAATGCGCCATTGCTGTCCTTTTTTAGATGTTCGTTGAGAAATGCGCTCCAAGTCGCCTTTGTGACTTTCTCTGTTTTTCCGGCGGTCGCATCTTTAGAAGTCGGATCCCAGGCATTGACCTTCTCGCCCTTGAATGGATCGACCACAGCCAACGTACCGTCTTTCAACGCGGCGAGTATCGCTTTGGATTTCGCGGCGCTTTGAGCGTTTTCGTCGTCATTCACGATCGTCTTTTTCAAGGCTGTCATAAATTGTTTCGAGTCCAGCTTCGCGATCGGCGCCTCCACTGTCGACGAGGCATTCGTGGACGTTGTTTGCTGGAGCTGGGCCAACAACGCAGACAAGTTCTTTGAACTAAGGCCGGCCCTTACCGCCGAGTTAAGCGTGCCATAGGAAAGGTATTTACTAGAACTTGATGCGGAACTGGTTGATTCCGGATTGTTTCCGGCCGCTGCCTGCGAGATGTTCGTGGACAACCGACCTGTATGAAGCCGTGCGAGCATAATGGTCGAAACCATGGTTAAATCCTCCAAATGTAATCTGCGCCGACGATACCCATGTAGTGGGTAGCACTGAATCGCTCGGTGACGATAATTAAGGGAGGTACGACGCGAAGCTTGCTTGGACCATTCGGTTGTAAAACCGAGAGTTGTTTTCTTTGGTCATTTTGACATTGAATTCAAACCACCGCTTGGACATCTGGCGAAGCATCGCCGCTATGGAAACGACGAGCATAGCTGCATCTCAGCTAACGTTGCCGCGCGACCCACGTGCCGGAATCAATGCAGCCACAATCTCCTGTGCTTGATCCTCGGTCAGATTGGTTTTCATTCCACTCCGTGTCGACGCTATCTCAAGAAACCGCTTCGTGGCATTATCGAGATCGCGGTTTGCCACCAGCTCTTGGAAGTCGGGGCCGTCGGCGTGCATGACGGAAAACAAGCTGTCGCCATCATATCGATACCTCGACAATAGTAGCCGCGACGCAAGGTCAGCCAACTGCCTAGCGGGAAAGTCTCGGGCGGAGATCAGTTCCCGAATGCCTTCGACTACGTCGCCGTTGTCTGGAACATTAACGCGCAGGAACCTTGCGACGGTGGTCTGTTGAACTCCAGTGCACGCAAGCAATCTCTTAACAACATCCTCGACGACTTCATCGAAGTGCCTGATCTCTTCTGTCAGTTTCATGGTATCCCTTGTTCTATTTTGCACTACGTTCTCACCAGCTCAATCTCAACTCCGGGCATTCGGTAAGGGAGCAGACCGACGAATTTGGCCTCATCAAAGTCCGGTCGCTTATCCCTTTAACGGCAAAGCCCTTACTCGAGCTGATGAAAGCGCCGCACGCAATTGGCCTCTGCCAACGAGGCTCGCCCGGATTTTCCGAGTTGGCAAGTGTATTCATTTGATTTCCCTCTCGGTGCTGTTGCGCGTGTGCCTAGTCTGTTGATCGGCGCGGAACGTTGACTCGTACTCGCATCCAATCTTCGGTGTGTCCTCTTACCCGATCGAACAAGGTAACATCTCTATGGATAGCGATTTCCGCTCGGGGATCATGGCAGATGCAATGGAGAGACAGAGCACAAGTTTTGCCCGATGCTGAGCAGATCGCGGATCGCACCTGATGGAGCATACAAGCGGTGTCCTCCTTGACGCTGGGGGAAAGGCGTTGCGGCATATCAGATAGCCAGTGGGCGGCAACGTCGATAGCGTACTTTGAAGGAGGTCTGACAGCATTCGTCGCCACACTTGCGCGTTACAGGGGCGTTTACCTTACGGTATTCTCGGCCCCCCTTTTTCGCCACAATAGCAACCGAAGATCGCTATTGTGACCTAAGATAGTTTGCCCCCACTTTCTCCCCACACCAATTGTTCGCCGGGATGTGACGATGTTTTCTAGAAACGCGCAGCTTGTGATGACGCCTGAGCATATGACTGCTGTCCTAATTGAGTTCGGCGAAACCCTAGATGTTTTCGCTCATCAGCTCTCGTGCGACAGAGAGGGCCTGGCGACCCTAATCGCCAACGCTGCTGCGTCGATCAGAGAACTGGCTCGTGAAGTAGGCGAGGGTGACAGAGAGGAAGCCTTAGAAATCGTTACCTCGACGGCCCGCTTGGTTTGCGCGTTACGCGGCGTGGTCGACGGTTCTAAATCAAAATCTATGATCAATTGATGATTTTGATGGTGCACGCGATGAGCGGCTTTGGCTGCGAAGCATCTTTCGGTGCTATTGTGACCTCACTCGATACACGGAATGTCCTTGCCATGAAGCGCGTGAGCCAAGCTGAATGAGTGGCGCGCGCAGGCGAATAACGCCTAAAACAGGCGCGATATTCGTCGTGCGCTTGGCCTTAGCCCAGTCCAGCTATCTCTAGCTCAAACTCTCGGATACCGGCATAACCCAGCTGCGCCGGCGGCGAAAGCGAAGCGTGCTTCTTTCTCTTAAAAAAACCAAACACTCTCACCTCTTTCGTAAGCGCGAATTTCTGCA
>UBJO01000058.1 GCA_900465665.1 Hyphomicrobiales bacterium | reverse complement strand
CGGATCTGGCGCTGCTCGCCGAGGCCCCAGATGATGCCGCCGACGACCAGCTTGGCGTCTACATCTATCTGCGGGATGACCACGACCTGTTGCGGCTTACGACCAGCGCACCCGGCAAGATCTGGGGAACCACGGTGGCTGAAGGGATTTACGGCCAGGAGCCGTCGATCAAGGCGGCAGGCAAGAGCTCGATAGCCATCCACTCGCAGAACAGCGCCATCGGCCGCGACCGGTGGGAGCAGACGCTGACGCTTGCTTACCGCAACAACCAGTTCGTCGTCGCTGGCTACACCTACAGCCATTACGATACGCTAAATCCCGATGGCGGCGGCTCGTGCGACTACAATGCGCTCACCGGCAAGCTGCAGCGGGACGGCAAGGATGCGAAGGCCGAGGCGCGCACGATCACGATTGCCGACTGGAAGGACGAAACCGGGCAGTCGATCTGCGGCGGCTAGACTGGTCCTGACCCGACAGTGAAATCTCAGAAATCCACGACCTTGCCGTCGGCGATGGTGACGCGGCGGTCCATGCGGGCCGCGAGCTCGTGGTTGTGGGTGGCGATCAGCGCCGCGAGGCCGGACTGGCGCACCAAGGCCTCCAGGGCTTCGAAGACATAGCTCGCCGTCTCGGGGTCGAGGTTGCCTGTTGGTTCGTCGGCGAGCAGGAGGCTCGGCGCGTTGGCGACGGCGCGGGCGATCGCCACGCGCTGCTGTTCACCACCAGACAATTCGCCGGGGCGATGGGCGCCGCGGTGGCCGATGCGCATGTAGTCGAGCAACTGCCCTGCCCGCACCTTGGCTTCGTTGCGCGGCAGGCCGGCGATCATCTGCGGCATCATGATGTTTTCAAGCGCCGAGAATTCGGGAAGCAGGTGGTGGAACTGGTAGACGAAGCCGATCTCGCTGCGGCGGATCGCCGTACGCTTGTCGTCCGAGAGGCCATTGCAGGCATTGCCGCTGATGGTGACTTCGCCGCCATCGGGATGCTCGAGCAGGCCCGCCAGATGCAGCAGGGTCGACTTGCCGGTGCCCGACGGCGCCACAAGCGCGACGATCTCGCCGCTGTTGATGGTCAGGTCGGCCTTCTTGAGGATCGAAAGCTGGGTCTCTCCCTGGCCATAGTGACGCTCGACGCCGGAAAGCTTGAGAACGGTATTCCGCTTCATGTAATCAGCATTCCTTATTCGTAGCGCAGGGCCTGCACGGGATCGAGCTTGGAAGCGCGCCATGCGGGGAAGATTGTCGCGAAGAAAGACAGCGTCAGCGCCATGACGACGACGGAGACCGTTTCGCCGACCTCCATCTTGGCCGGCAGCTGGCTGAGGAAGTAGAGCTGCGGGTCGAACAGCACCGTACCCGACAGCCAGGAGAAGAACGCGCGGATCTTCTCGATATTGATACAGACGATAACGCCGAGCAGCACGCCGGCGAAGGTGCCGACCAGGCCGATCGCGGCGCCTGTCATGAAGAATATCCGCATGATGGCGCCGGAACTCGCGCCCATGGTTCTCAGGATCGCGATATCGCTGCCCTTGTCCTTCACCAGCATTATGAGGCCGGAGATGATGTTCAGGGCGGCCACGAGAACGATCAGCGTCAGGATCATGAACATGACGTTGCGCTCGACCTGCAGCGCTGAGAAGAAGGTCTGGTTGCGCTGGCGCCAGTCGGTGATCGCGATCTGGCGGCCGGCTGCGGCCTCTACCTTGGGGCGGAGCTCATCGATATTGTCGGGATTGTCGACATAGAGCTCGATCGACTGCACCAGCCCTTCGGCGTTGAAATAGAGCTGTGCTTCCTCGAGCGGCATATAGATGATCGTCGCGTCATATTCCGACATGCCGATCTCGAAGATGCCCGAGACCTTGTAGGATTTGACGCGCGGATTGATGCCCATCGGCGTCACGTCACCTTCCGGTGATATCAGCGTAATATTGTCACCCGCCTGCAGTCCCAGCTGATCCGCCATGCGCGAGCCGATGAGAACGCCTTGGCCGGCGGCAAAGCCGACGAGGTCGCCGGACTTGATGTTGTCGGAGACGGTTTTCACCTTGCTCAGGTCTTCGGCGCGGATGCCGCGAACCAGCGCGCCGGTGCCGGCACCGCCGGCACCGGAGGCCAGCGTCTGGCCTTCCACGAGCGGCAGCGCCACCTTGATGCCGGGCACGGCGCCCAGGCGATCGGTCAGCGCCGGATAATCCGTGAACGGACCATCGACCGGCTGCACGATCATGTGGCCGTTGATGCCGAGGATGCGCGAGATCAGCTCGGTGCGGAAACCGTTCATCACGGCCATGACGATGATCAGCGTCGCGACGCCGAGCATGATGCCGATGAAAGAGAAGCCTGCGATCACCGAGATGAAGGCTTCCTTGCGGCGTGCGCGCAGATAGCGCCACGCCACAAGTCGCTCGAAAGCGGAAAATGGCCTGCTGGCCGCAGCCGAGCCGGATTTGGATCCCTGCTGGCTCACCGCTGCGTCTGCCATTTCGCCTCCCGCCTTTTCTTAGCCCAAGAGCTTATTGATTGCCGCGTCGATGGTCATCGTTTCGCGGGCGCCAGTCTTGCGGTCCTTGACTTCCACTTCGCCGTTCGCGACCGCGCGCGGGCCGGCGATGATCTGTACGGGCACACCGATCAGGTCCGCAGTCGCGAACTTGGTGCCGGCGCGATCGTCGGTATCGTCATAGAGAACATCGACGCCGGCCTTGGAGAGCTCGGCGTAGATCTTCTCGCAGGCTGCGTCGCAAGCGGCGTCGCCGGCCTTCATGTTGATCACGACGACATCGAAAGGCGCGACCGAGGCCGGCCAGATGATTCCGTTCTCGTCATGCGATGCTTCGATGATGGCGGGAACAAGGCGTGTCGGGCCGATACCGTACGAACCCATGTGGACGGCGTGTTCCTTGCCATCCGGTCCCTGCACCTTCGCGCCCATCGGCTCGGAATATTTCGTGCCGAAGTAGAAGATATGGCCGACTTCAATTCCGCGTGCGGACAGGCGATCGCTCTCGGGGATGGCGTCGAAAGCGGCTTCGTCGTGCATCTCGGAGGTGGCGGCGTAAACCGAGGTCCACTTCTTGAAGATCGCATCCAGACCGGCGACGTCGTCGAAGTTGGTGTCGACCGAGGGGATATCGAAATTCACGAAATCCTTGTGGCTGTAGACTTCCGATTCACCGGTGTCGGCAAGGATGATGAACTCGTGGCTGAGATCGCCGCCGATCGGGCCGGTGTCAGCGCGCATGGGAATGGCGCGCAGGCCGAGACGATCGAAGGTGCGCAGATAGGCCGCGAACATCTTCTTGTAGGAATGCTCGGCGCCTTCGCGGGTCATGTCGAAGGAATAGGCGTCCTTCATCATGAATTCGCGCGAGCGCATGGTGCCGAAGCGCGGACGGATTTCGTCGCGGAACTTCAGCTGGATGTGATAGAGGTTGAGCGGCAAGTCCTTGTAAGACTTGACCGAAGACCGGAAAATATCGGTGACCATTTCTTCGTTGGTCGGGCCGTACAGCATCGGACGGTCCTGGCGGTCCTTGATGCGCAGCATCTCCTTGCCGTAGGCGTCGTAGCGGCCGCTTTCCTGCCAGAGCTCGGCCGACTGCAGGGTCGGCATCGACAGCTCGATGGCGCCGGAGCGGTTCTGCTCCTCGCGGATGATGTTGTTGACCTTGTCGAGCACGCGCTTGCCCAGCGGCAGCCAGGAGTAGATCCCCTGCGACTGCTGCCGGATCATGCCGGCGCGCAGCATCAACCGGTGGGAGACGATTTCAGCCTCCTTGGGGTTTTCCTTGAGGATGGGCATGAAGTAGCGAGACAGACGCATGGCGAATTCCAGAGCTGTTGAGACGCCGCCAAATAGCGGAATCGAAGGCAATCACAATGTTGGCAGCGTTCATAACCGCTTCGCGGCAGGAAGGAAACCCGCGAGGGATTTCCACAGGCTTCTCTTAGAGCAAGTTGGAGCCCGCAAACCGAAGAAACCAAGAAAGCGGCGAAATTATAATGACTTGCGCGAAACTCTTATCAACAGAAAAAATTTACTCGAGTGTAGCAAAAATGCAAAAAAATCTGATGACAAAGCACAATCTTTGAGCTAGCTTTAGCCCACAAAACAGGCAGGGAGTTCAAATCCCTACCATTTTCGCGGTCAAGTCTTGGGAGGATCAGATCTTAGGCGCGCTTGTCGCAGCCCCGGTAACGGTTAAGGATCACGCGATACTTAAAACAAGGCTTTTAGCCTTGTTTTTTTTGGCTTTTTGACACCGCGTCCCTCGCTCGAAACGCCCATCTTCCGCAACGTAAGCTGCCCATTCCGTTACGGCACCTGCATGCCGCAACTTGATGACACGCGTATGACGCGCCTTCGCTCGCATCTGCTCAATTGCTGAGCAAACGCCCTTAAGCGCTCTCAAACATTCGAAAATGATGGACCGATCTGCGGGAGGGCGTCGAAGCCCCAGCCGAAATAGGTCGAAGAGACATACCAGAGGGTGTAGATGACGGCGGAGACCAGCGTCGTCAGCGAGAAGGTGAAGAGCGGCCGAAAACGCGTTGGTGCGCTATGCACGGTGCCGGGCACGATATCGTCGTCCTCCGCCTGCGTCCGCAAGCCGATCGGCAAGACGGCAAAGAGCGTCATCCACCAGACGATGAAGTAGACGGCAAAGCCCTGTAGAAATGTCTGCAGCATAAGATCTCCCACCCAAGCGGCCGCATCGGGCCATCGCCCTTATAAGACGGAACAGCGACGATACAAAGTGGTGTTGAGGGGCTTGTCCAGTCTTGGCGACGTTTGGGTCACTCTGCCGCAGCCGATCAGACCTGCTCGAGCTCGATCAGCGTGCCGAAGAAATCCTTTGGATGCAGGAACAGCACGGGCTTGCCGTGGGCGCCGATCTTCGGCTCGCCGTTGCCAAGCACCCTCGCCCCGGCGGCCAGCATCTGGTCGCGGGCCGCGATGATGTCGGCCACCTCATAACAGATGTGATGCATGCCGCCGGACGGGTTCTTCTCCAGGAAGGCCGCTATCGGAGATTGCGGGCCGAGCGGCTCAAGCAGTTCGACTTTGGTATTCGGCAGTTCGACGAAAACGACAGTGACGCCGTGTTCCGGCAATGCCTCGGCCGCCGATACCGTGGCGCCCAGCATGTCCCGATATGCGGCCGTGGCGGCTGCGAGATCGGGAACGGCAATGGCGACATGGTTGACGCGGCCGAGCATAGGGTCAGACCTTGGTGACGAACACGGTGACCAGCGGCTTCTTGCCCCAGATCTGGTTGGCCGTCGAGCGAACCGCCCGACGCATCGATTCCTGCAGCAGGTCCAGATCCTTGCGGCGCGCGCGCGGAATGCTCTCGAAGGCGCTCAGCGCGGCGTCATAGAGCGTGTCCTCGAACTCATCGCCTTCATCGTCATACACAGGCAGGCCGATCGCCACCATGTCGGGCTCGCCGATGATATCGAAGCGGGCGTCGATCACGACGTTCAGCGCGACATGCCCGACATAGGAGAGCTTCTTGCGGTCGCCGATACCCATTTCGTCGAAATCGCCGATCAGCGTGCCGTCCTTGAAGATACGGCCATGCGGGGCTTCGTCGATCACTTCCACCGTACCGGGCGCCAGGCGGAGGACATCGCCGTTGCGCACGCGCGGAACGGTGGAGATGCCGGATTGCTCCGCGAGTTCCTTGTGGGCGGTCAGATGCGTGGCTTCGCCGTGCACGGGAACGACGACGGTCGGCCGTGTCAGTTCGTACATCTTCTGCAGTTCGTTGCGGCGCGGGTGGCCGGAGACGTGAACGAGCGCCTCACTATCCGTGATGATGTGAACGCCCTGCTCGACGAGGCCGTTCTTGATGTCCTGAATGGCCTTCTCGTTGCCCGGGATGGCTCGCGAGGAAAAGACGACCGTATCGCCGGCCGCAAGCGCCACGTTGCGCATCTCGTCACGCGAGAGCTTGGCAAGCGCTGCGCGCGGCTCGCCCTGGCTGCCGGTGAGGATGACGACGACGTTTTCGCGCGGAATATAACCGTACTCCTCTTCGGCGATGAACGGCTTGATGCCATCGAGCAGGCCGAGATCGCGGGAGACGTTGACGACCCGCTTCAGCGAGCTGCCGAGCAGCAGGACTTCGCGTCCGGCGGCTTCGGCGGCTTCAGCCACGGTGCGGATACGGCCGACGTTCGAGGAGAAGGTGGTGATCGCGACGCGACCTTCGGCATTCTCGATGATCTTGCGCAGGCTTTCAGAGACGTCCTTTTCGGACGGCGAGACGCCGTCGCGGAGCGCATTGGTCGAATCGCACATCAAGGCGAGCACGCCTTCATCGCCAAGCTGGCGGAAGCGTGCCTCATCGGTCAGCGGGCCGAGCGACGGTTCGTGGTCGATCTTCCAGTCACCGGTGTGGATGACGTTGCCCAAGGGCGTGCGGATCATCAGCGACATCGGCTCGGGGATCGAGTGATTGACGGCCACGCCTTCGACGCTGAAGGGGCCGACATTGACCACTGTCCCTGCTGTGAAGGGCGTGATCGGGATTTCGACCATCGTCGATTTTTCGTAGTTGCGCTTGGCTTCCAGCAGCCCCGCCGTGAAGCCCGACGCGTAGACGGGAACATTGAGGCCCGGCCACAGATCGGCCAGCGCGCCATAGTGATCCTCATGCGCGTGGGTGATGAAGATCGCCTTCAGGTTCTTGCGTTCCTTGGCGAGGAAGCGAATATCGGGCAGAACCAGATCTACTCCCGGCAGATCGGGACCCGGGAAGGTCACGCCGCAGTCGACCATGATCCACTGGCGATGCGCGGACGGGCCATAGCCGTAAAGGGCGAGATTCATACCGATCTCGCCAACGCCGCCCAAAGGCAGAAATACCAGTTCGTCCTGCTTCGCCATACTGCTTGTTTTTCCAATCATCCAAAGAAGACGTCGCCGGCGGCGATCGTCATCATCCTGCCTGCCCCCGTATCGAGCAGCAACAGGCCATTATCATCAATTCCGCTGAAGTGGCCGGAAATCGAACGGTCCGGCAGATTCACGGTTATCTTTTCGCCAATACCGCAAGCCACATCGCGCCAACGGGCGGTGATATCGCGAATACCGCGGCCGCGGTCCCACGCTGATAGCACATCGGCCATGGATGCGAACAGGTGCGCGAAGAGTTCCTGTGGAGAGGCCGAACTTCCCTGCTCTCGCAGGCAGGTCACGGGATAGAGCGGATTGTCGGGCATGAAGGCGACGTTGATGCCGATGCCTATGACAAGGGCGTAGCGGCCGTCGGCCAGGGCCTCGCCCTCCATGAGGATGCCGCATGTCTTCTTGCGGCCGATCAGGATGTCGTTGGGCCACTTCACCTCGAGCGGCTCGGCACTCGGAGGCAGCACCATCCGCACCGCCTCGTGCACGGCCACCGCGATCGCCAGCGGCAGGGACGAGATGCGCTCCATCGGCGCGGGATCGATCAAGAGAAGAGAGGCGTAGAGGTTGCCGGGTTCAGACACCCAAGGACGACCACGGCGGCCGCGGCCGCCGGTCTGTCTTTCCGCGGTCACCCAGAGGCGACCAGCATCCCCTGCCCGGGCCCGGGCAAGGCATTCGCTATTGGTGGACAATGTCTCCGACAGAGCCTCGTGCCTGAAGTCGTCGAGCGACTTCAAGCGCCGTGGGTCGAAGCTCATCAGAACAGCGTCGCGGCTGCGAGTTCGGCCGCACCACCGATCGGACCGCCGATGAGCACATAGGCGAGAACGAACAGGCCGGAGACGCCGAAGACGAGGCGCAGCGAGCCGGAGACGCGGGCGAATTCGCCGGTGGCTTCATCGAACCACATCAGCTTGATGACGCGCAGATAGTAGTAGGCGCCGACAACCGATGCGAGGACGCCGATGATGGCAAGCGCATAGAGCTTGGCTTCGATGGCGGCGACGAAGACGAAGTACTTCCCGAAGAAGCCAGCCAGCGGCGGAATACCGGCCAGCGAGAACATCAGGATGGTGAGAACCGTCGCCATCATCGGATTGGTGGTCGACAGGCCTGCGAGATCGGCCACGTTTTCAACGACGGTGCCATCCTTGCGGCGCATCGACATGATGATCGCGAAGGAGCCCAGCGTCATGACCATGTAGATCAGCATGTAGAGCATGACGCCCGAAACGCCCGTCTGCGAGCCGGCGGCAAGACCGACCAGCGCGTAGCCCATGTGACCGATCGAAGAATAGGCCATCAGTCGCTTGATGTTCTTCTGGCCGATCGCGGCGAAAGAACCGAGCAGCATCGAGGCGATCGAGATGAATACCACGACCTGCTGCCAGTCCGCCATGACGGGCTGGAAGGCGGTGATGACGATACGCGTCATCATGGCCATGGCGGCGATCTTAGGCGCGCTTGCCAGGAAGGCCGTGACCGGGGTCGGCGCACCTTCGTATACGTCAGGCGTCCACATGTGGAACGGAACGGCCGAGATCTTGAATGCGATGCCGGCGAGGATGAAGACCAGACCGAAGATCAGGCCGAGCGAGCGCGCGCCATCCACCGTCAGCGCCTGGGCGATATCGGCGAAGTGGGTGTGGCCGGTGAAGCCATAGACCAGCGACATGCCGTAGAGCAGCATGCCTGACGACAGAGCGCCGAGCACGAAATACTTGAGGCCAGCTTCCGTCGACTTGACGCTGTCGCGGTTGATCGCGGCGATGACGTAGATCGCGAGCGACTGCAGCTCGAGGCCGAGGTAGAGCGAGATCAGGTCGTTGGCCGAGATCATCAGCAGGATGCCGAGCGTGCAGAGCACGATCAGAACCGGGAACTCGAACTTGTCGATCTGGTTTTCCCTGGCAAGGCCGAGCGACATGAACAGCGCCACGATGGAGCCGACCAGAGCCGTCACCTTCATGAAGCGGCCGAAGCCATCAGCCAGGAAGACGCCGCCATAGGCAAGGCCTTCGCTCGGAGCGAAGACCAGCCAGAGGGCCGCGACTGCCAAAAGGATGATCGCGAGAACGCTGACCATGCGGCCGGAGCGCTCTCCCGAGAATACGCCGATCATCAGCAGGACCAGAGAGCCGATCGCGAGGATCAGTTCCGGTATCGAAAGATGCAGGCTTGCGAGTAGTGTTTCAGAGGTCATATCACAAAAGTCCCGTCATCATTTCATCGACAGCGCGACGTCATGCGCTGCCTGGACTGCGGCCGAATAGCTGTTGATCAGATGGTCGACGGAGGCAGCGGTCACATCGAAGACCGGAGCCGGATAGACGCCGAAGAAGATCGTCAGAGCAATCAGCGGGTAGAGGATCAGCTGCTCGCGCGGCGACAGGTCGAGGAGAGCCTTGAGCTTTTCCTTGTCCAGCGTGCCGAAGATCACCCGGCGATAGAGCCAGAGCGCGTAAGCGGCCGAGAGGATGACGCCGGTGGCGGCAAAGAGCGCAACCCAGCTGTTGACCCGGAAGACACCGATCAGCGTCAGAAATTCGCCGATGAAGCCCGAGGTGCCGGGAAGACCGACGTTCGCCATGGTGAAGACCATCATCGCAACAGCATATTTCGGCATGTTGTTGACGAGGCCGCCATAGGCCGCGATCTCGCGGGTGTGGGTGCGGTCATAGACCACGCCGACACAGAGGAAGAGCGCGCCCGAGACGATGCCGTGCGACAGCATCTGGAAGATCGAACCCTGCAGACCCTGCGCGTTGGCTGCGAAGATACCCATCGTCACGTAGCCCATGTGGGCAACCGATGAGTAGGCGATCAGCTTCTTGATGTCTTCCTGCATCAGCGCCACCAGCGAGGTGTAGATGATGGCGATGACGGACATGGCGAAGACCATGGGCGCGAAGAAATCGGAAGCAACAGGGAACATGCCGAGCGAGAAGCGGATGAGGCCGTAGCCGCCGAGCTTCAGGAGAACGCCCGCCAGGATGACGGAACCGGCCGTCGGCGCCTGAACGTGGGCGTCGGGAAGCCAGGTGTGGACCGGCCACATCGGCATCTTCACCGCGAACGAGGCGAAGAAGGCCAGCCATAGCCAGGTCTGCATGTGCGGCGGGAACTTGTAGGCGAGCAGCGCCGAGATATCGGTCGTGCCGGCCTGCCAGTACATGGCCATGATGGCGAGCAGCATCAGCACGGAGCCGAGCAGCGTGTAGAGGAAGAACTTGTAGCTGGCGTAGACGCGATCCTTGCCACCCCAAACGCCGATGATCAGGAACATCGGGATCAGGCCGGCTTCGAAGAACACGTAGAAGAGAACGATATCGAGCGACACGAAGACGCCGACCATCATCACTTCCAGCATCAGGAAGGCGATCATGTATTCCTTCAGGCGCTTCTCCACCGAAAACCAGCTGGCGAGCACGCAGAAGGGCATGAGGAAGGTGGAGAGGATGACGAACAGCATGGAGATGCCGTCGACACCGAGATGGTAGCTGATGCCCGTGCCGAGCCAGCCGTGCTTCTCGATCATCTGGAAGCCCGGGTTCGCATTGTCGAAACCGATCCAGATGAAGAGCGACAGGATGAAGGTCACGACGGTCGTCAACAGGGCAATGTTGAGGACGTTGCGGCGGCCGTTCGGGCCGTTCTCATTCATCAAAAGCAGGAGCACCACGCCGACGAACGGCAGGAAGGTGACCGTGGAAAGAATAGGCCAATCGGTCATCAGAGGGCACTCCCGAGCATCATCCAGGTAACGAGCGCTGCAACGCCGATCAGCATGGCGAACGCGTAGTGATAGAGGTAACCGCTCTGCAGGCGCACGACGCGGTTGGTGACATCGACGACGCGGGCGGCAATGCCGTTCGGGCCGTAGGTGTCGATGACGCCGACGTCACCCTTCTTCCACAGGAAGCGGCCAAGGGCCTTTGCCGAACGGACGAAGAGGAAGTCGTAGAGCTCGTCGAAGTACCACTTGTTCAAGAGGAACTGGTAGAGCACCCGATGCTGACGTGCGAGCACGGCCGGCGTCGATGGCGACTTGATGTACATGTACCAGGCGGTCACGAAACCGATCACCATGGCGATGAAGGGGCTGAGGGCTACGAGGGCCGGAACGTGGTGAAACTCGTGGACCAGCTCGTTGTGCTCCGAGGTGAAGAGCGCGCCCTTCCAGAACTCCGCATATTCCTCGCCGTAGAAGTGCCCTTCGAAGAACCAGCCCGCGAAGACCGCGCCGATCGCCAGCAGATAGAGCGGGATCAGCATGACCTGCGGCGATTCGTGCACGTGGTGCATGACCTCGTGCGACGCGCGCGGCTTGTTGAAGAAGGTGAGGAACATCAAGCGCCAGGAATAGAAGCTCGTGAACAGAGCCGCGATAACCAGCATGGCGAAGGCGAAGCCAGCGACCGGCGAATGCGATGCATAGGTCGCCTCGATGATCACGTCCTTCGAGAAGAAGCCAGCGAAGCCGAACGGCGTGAACGGAATGCCGACGCCGGTGATGGCGAGCGTGCCGATCAGCATCATCAGGAACGTGACCTTGATGTGCGGACGCAGGCCACCCATGTTTCTCATGTCCTGCTCGCCATCGACGGCGTGGATGACCGAGCCGGCGCAAAGGAAGAGCAGTGCCTTGAAAAAAGCGTGCGTGAACAGGTGGAAGATGGCCGCGCCATAGGCGCCGACACCGAGAGCGACGAACATGTAGCCGAGCTGCGAGCAGGTCGAGTAGGCGATGACGCGCTTGATGTCGTTCTGCACGAGGCCGACGGTGGCCGCGAAGAAGGCAGTGATCGCACCGATGATGGTGACGACGGTCAGTGCATCCGGAGACAGTTCGAACAGCGGCGACATGCGGGCGACGAGGAAGACGCCGGCGGTGACCATGGTCGCGGCGTGGATGAGCGCCGACACAGGTGTCGGGCCTTCCATGGCGTCAGGCAGCCACGTGTGCAGCAGGAACTGCGCCGACTTACCCATCGCGCCCATGAACAGCAGCAGGCAGGCGCCGGTCAGCGCGTGTGCCTTGTCGAGGTGCATGCCGAAGAGGTTCAGGACCACTTCGCCGCCCTCGCCGCCTTCATGCGCGAAGCTCGCGGCATTGGCGAAGATGGTGTCGAAGTTGATGGCGCCGAAGAGGACGAAAACGCTCGAGATGCCGAGGATGAAGCCGAAGTCGCCAACGCGGTTGACGATGAAGGCCTTCATGGCGGCGGCGTTCGCCGACGGCTTCTTGAACCAGAAGCCGATCAGCAGATAGGACGCCAGACCCACGCCTTCCCAGCCGAAGAACATCTGGGCAAGGTTGTCCGACGTGATCAGCATCAACATCGCGAAAGTGAAGAGCGACAGATAGGCGAAGAAGCGCGGGCGATGCGGGTCATGGTGCATGTACCCGATCGAATAGAGATGGACGAGCGTCGAGACCGAGTTGACGACGATCAGCATGACCGACGTCAGCGTGTCGATGCGCAGCGACCAGGAGACGTCGATGCCGCCGGACTGGATCCAGCGCAGGACCTCGACCTTGATCGGGCCGCCTTCGACATGGCCCATGCCGACGGTGATGAAGACGTACCACGACAAGACCGCCGCGATGATCATCAGACCCGTGGTGACGAATTCCGACGCCTTGGCGCCGATCGCACGGCCGAAAAGGCCGGCTATGATCGCGCCGATCAGGGGAAGAAAGACGATAGCCTTATATAAAAACATAGCCTTATCAGCCCTTCATCATATTGACGTCTTCCACGGCGATGGAGCCGCGGTTGCGGTAGAAGACGACGAGAATTGCGAGACCGATGGCCGCTTCAGCAGCAGCGACAGTCAGAATGAACAATGCAAAGACCTGGCCGACGATGTCGTTCAGGAACGACGAGAAGGCGACCATGTTGATGTTGACGGCGAGCAAAATGAGCTCGATCGACATCAGGATGACGATGATGTTCTTCCGGTTGAGGAAGATGCCGAAGACGCCGAGCGTGAAGAGGATGGCGCTGACCGTCAGGTAATGGGAAAGTCCGATGACCATTGTGTTGTTTCCTTAAGCTCGCGCCTGCCTCAAAGCCCCTGCCCCGGCTTCACCGAGATCACCTCGACGGCGGTCTTCGGGTTGCGGGCAACCTGGTTTGCGATGTTCTGACGCTTGACCGTCGTGCGATGCTTGAGCGTGAGCACGATTGCCCCGATCATCGCGACCAGCAGGACGAGAGCGGCGATTTCGAAGAAGTAGACGTAATTCGTGTAGAGCACGTCGCCGAGGGCGGCGGTGTTGGTGCGTTCGGTGATCGCGGGGATCGGCATGGCGACCGTCTTGGCGATCTCCGGCGAGATCACGCTGCCGCCGACCACGACGATCAGCTCGGCCGCGAGGATCACCCCGATCAGGGCGCCGATCGGCGCGTATTCCAGAACGCCCGCGCGCAGCTCCGTGAAGTCGATGTCAAGCATCATGACCACGAAGAGGAAGAGAACCGCCACGGCGCCGACATAAACGACGAGCAGGATCATCGCGAGGAATTCAGCCCCAAGCAGCAGGAAGAGACCGGCCGCGTTGAAGAAAACCAGGATCAGGAACAGAACCGAGTGAACCGGGTTCTTCGACCAGATGACCATGAACGCCGACGCTATCGCGATAAAGGCGAAAATATAGAAAAATAGAGCCTGCAGACCCATGTTCGTGCCTTCTTCATCTTCCCACGGGCTGCCGGGTACTCCCCCCGCCCGATGAAGCTTCGCATTGGTTGCCGCGAAGCTCTGGTGCATGTTGACTGGGCGACGCTTCAAGCACCGCCCGGCATTTCAATTTCAATCAACGGTACGGAGCGTCGAGAGCGAGGTTGCGAGCGATTTCACGCTCCCAGCGATCGCCGTTCTCGAGGAGCTTCTGCTTGTCGAAGTAGAGCTCTTCGCGCGTTTCCGTTGCAAATTCGAAATTCGGGCCCTCGACGATCGCATCGACCGGGCAAGCCTCCTGGCAAAAGCCGCAATAGATGCACTTCACCATGTCGATATCGTAACGGACCGTGCGGCGGGTGCCATCGTTGCGGCGCGGGCCGGCTTCGATGGTGATCGCCTGAGCAGGACAGATAGCCTCACACAGCTTGCAGGCGATGCAACGCTCTTCGCCGTTGGGATAACGACGCAGGGCATGTTCGCCACGGAAGCGCGGGCTGACCGGTCCCTTTTCGAACGGATAGTTCACCGTTGCCTTCTGCTTGAAAATGTAACGGAACGTCAGCCAGAAAGCGCTGATGAATTCCTTCAGGAACAACGAGCTGACAGCGTTGGACAAGCCTGCCATCTTCAACCTCCAATATTGCTGGAAACCAGGGCCGGCATGATCATGCCCCTGCCGTCAGCTTCAGCACGAATGCAACAATGATGACCATGGCGAGCGACAGCGGAAGGAAGACCTTCCAGCCGAGGCGCATCAGCTGGTCGTAGCGGTAGCGCGGCACGAATGCCTTGACCATCGCGAACATGAAGAACACCAGGCACGACTTCAGCATGAACCAGATGATGCCGGGAACCCAGTTCAGGAACCAGACGTCGACCGGGGGCAGCCAGCCTCCGAGGAACAGGATCGTCGTCAGCGAGCACATCAGGACGATGGCCGCGTATTCGCCGAGCATGAACATCATGTAGAGGGCCGAACCATACTCGACCATGAAGCCGGCGACGAGTTCGGATTCAGCTTCCGGAAGGTCGAAGGGCGGACGGTTGGTTTCAGCCAGTGCCGAGATGAAGAAGATGATGAACATCGGGAACAGCGCAAGCCAATGCCAGTCCAGGAAGGACGACGGCATGCCGAGACGCGTACCGATGCCGCTCTGCTGCGCGTGAACGATATCCGTGAGGTTCAGCGAACCTACGCAAAGCAGGACGGTGACGATGACGAAACCGATCGAGACTTCGTAGGACACCATCTGTGCCGCCGAGCGCAGCGCGCCGAGGAACGGGTACTTCGAGTTCGAAGCCCAGCCGCCCATGATGACGCCGTACACTTCAAGCGACGAGATCGCGAAGATGTAGAGGATGCCGACATTGATGTTGGCGATGACCCAGCCATCAGCGAAGGGAACCACGGCCCAGGTCGACAGTGCCAGAAGCACGGTGACCAGCGGGGCCAGAAGGAAGACCGCCTTGTCGGCGCCAGCCGGAATGATCGGCTCCTTGAAGACGAACTTCAAAAGGTCGGCGAAGGACTGGAAAAGGCCGAAAGGACCCACCACATTCGGTCCGCGACGCAGCTGTACGGCTGCCCAGATCTTGCGGTCGGCCAACAGGATGTAGGCGATGAAGACGAGCAAGCAGACGAGGACAAGAAGCGACTGACCGACCATGAGGAGGCCTGGCCAGACATATGTTGAAAGAAACGATTCCATAGTCCCCTGCCCTTACTCTGCCGCGACTTTGAAGTTGTTGCGGGCCAATGCCGAGCACTCAGCCATGACAGCCGATGCGCGCGCGATTGGGTTCGTCAAATAGAAGTCTTTCACCGGCGATGCGAAGCCGGCCTTGTTCATCTTGCCGGCTTTTTTGGCGACGGCAGCAATCTTGGCGCTGTCGCTTTCGGCAATCTCGTCGGCGGCCGCGAAGTGCGGGAACGCCTGGTAAAGCTTGGCGCGCAGCTGGCTCAGCGAGTCGAACGGCAGCTTCTTGCCGAGCACGTCGGAGAGTGCGCGGATGATCGCCCAGTCCTCGCGAGCATCGCCCGGTGCGAAGCCTGCGCGATTGCCGACCTGAACGCGGCCTTCGGTGTTGACCCAGGTGCCCGACTTTTCCGTGTAAGCGGCGGCCGGCAGGATGACGTCGGCGTTCTGTGCGCCCTGGTCGCCATGCGAGCCGATGTAGACGGTGAACTTCGCCTTCTTGGCTTCGAAGTTCATTTCATCGGCGCCGAGCAGGAAGAGAACGTCCATCGAGGTCAGCATCTCGGCGGCATTGACGCCCTTGGCGCCCGGTACGAAGCCGAGATCGAGACCACCGACGCGGGCAGCAGCCGTGTGCAGGACGGCGAAACCGTTCCAGCCATCGACGACAGCACCGACAGTGCCTGCGAGCTTGGCGGCGCTGGCGAGAACGCCTGAGCCATCAGCGCGCGAGAGGGCGCCCTGGCCGATGATGATGAGAGGCTTCTTCGCGTCGGTCAGAACCTTGGCGAAGCTGTTGTTGCCGTCGACCAGATCCTTCAGCGTGTCGGGACCGGCGCCGAGATATTCGTAGTCGTAGCGCAGTTCGCCGGCTTCGCCGATCACGCCGATCGGGAAGTTGCCGCGGCGCCAGCGCTTGCGGATGCGCGCGTTGAGAACTGCGGCTTCGAAGCGCGGGTTGGCGCCGATGATGAGCAGCGCGTCGGCCTGTTCGATGCCTTCGATCGTCGGGTTGAAGAGGTAGCTTGCGCGGCCGAGCGACGGATCAAGTGCCGTCCCATCCTGGCGACAGTCGAGGTTCTCGGAACCGAGCGACTTCACCAGTTCAGACAGAGCGTACATCTCTTCGACCGAAGCGAGGTCACCTGCGATGGCGCCGATCTTGTCGCCAGCGGTCGAGGCGACCGCCGACTTGATCGCTGCGAACGCGTCCGGCCAGCTTGCGACCTGCAGACGGCCGTCCTTGCGAACGTAAGGCTTGTCGAGGCGCTGCGTCTTCAGGCCGTCCCAGATGAAGCGGCTCTTGTCGGAGATCCACTCTTCGTTGATCTGGTCGTTGACGCGCGGCATGACGCGCATGACTTCGCGGCCACGGGTATCGACGCGGATCGCCGAGCCGAGCGCGTCCATGACGTCGATCGTTTCGGTCTTGTTCAGTTCCCACGGACGGGCCGTGAAGGCGAAGGGCTTGGAGGTCAGAGCGCCGACCGGGCAGAGGTCAACGACGTTGCCCTGCAGCTCGGAGGTCATCGCCTGCTCGAGATAGGTGGTGATCTCGGCGTCTTCGCCACGACCGATCAGGCCGAGCTCGGCAATGCCGGCGACCTCGGTGGTGAAGCGAACGCAGCGCGTGCAGTGAATGCAACGGTTCATGACCGTCTTGACGAGCGGTCCGATGTACTTGTCTTCGACGGCGCGCTTATCTTCCTGATAACGAGAGCCGGCGATACCGAAAGCCATGGCCTGGTCCTGCAGGTCGCATTCGCCACCCTGGTCGCAGATCGGGCAATCCAGCGGATGGTTGATCAGCAGGAATTCCATCACGCCTTCGCGGGCCTTCTTGACCATCGGCGTGTTTGTGAAGACCTCGGGCAATTCGCCGTTCGGGCCACCGCGGATATCGCGCACGCCCATGGCGCAAGATGCCTGCGGCTTCGGCGGGCCACCCTTGACCTCGACGAGGCACATGCGGCAGTTGCCGGCAACCGAAAGGCGTTCGTGGAAGCAGAAGCGCGGAACTTCAGCACCGGCTTCCTCACACGCCTGAATGAGGGTGTAATGATCCGGGACCTCGATCTCGTTACCGTCAATCTTCAGTTTTGCCATCGTCACTCAGTCCTGTTTCCCGTTCACCGGAAGCCGGTAAACAAACCTATTCTGCAACGTTTCCACTGCCAGGCCGGATTTTTATCCCGCTGACACTGGTGTCGTCCAAATTTTCGTCTCCGCCCCCCGAGGCCCGGGAACCGGCCTGCGACATCGCGGCATTGGGACCCTCCCCGCGCCGCTCAGTCTTGTCTCTCCTCCGATCGCGATCCGCGACCGGACATCATCACGTCCGCTTCCGGCCCTTTGCCGTCAGCAACTTGGCCTGTGCCACCCAGCCATCGCGGGCGATGCGGCCGTCAAAGCCAAGCTCCGCGTCCAGGCGGGCCACATCGGCATCCGACCAAGCGGCGATCTCGGCAAGCGTGCGAACACCCTTGGCGTTCAGCACCTGCTCGAGCTTCGGGCCGACGCCTGAGATCTGCTTGAGATCATCGGCCCTCTTGCCTCGCACCGGCTTAGCGGCTGCAGTCTTCGTCTTCGCCACCGGCTCGGCCTTGTCGGCAACCACGGCCAGCTTAACGCGTTCAGCCGTCTTCTTCGGCGCGGCCGGGCGAATATTTTCCGGCTTCACGTCGATCTCGGGCTTCGGCTCTTCCGGCGGCGTCTCGTCGAGAACCGCCGCCAGCTTGTTCGATGCTTCCATCGCGCCCTGGAGAGCGCCGAAGAAGGCGCCGGCCATCTGCGTGGAGAAGCCGAAACCGATTGCGGTCGCGGCGGCCATGGCGGCTGCCGGATTGACCATCATCGGCGCGATCGGCAAGGCGCGGGCATTTTCCAGCATCTCGGCGGCAAGACGGCCGAAGTCGGCCGAGAAATCGGCGACCCCTTCCTTGTTCTTGCTGTCGGATGCGTTTGCCATCGTCTTACTCAGCAGCCTCGAGAACCGCGCCATGATCCATGGCGCTTGCCGTATACTGATCGATGCGCGCTTCGATCTCATGACGGAAGTTGCGGATCAGACCCTGCACCGGCCATGCGGCAGCATCGCCGAGCGCACAGATGGTGTGACCTTCGATCTGCTTGGTGACGGCGAAGAGCATGTCGATTTCGCGCTTCTGGGCGTTGCCCTTGGCCATGCGCTCCATGACGCGCCACATCCAGCCTGTACCTTCGCGGCACGGCGTGCACTGGCCGCAGCTCTCATGCTTGAAGAAAGCCGAGATGCGGGCGATCGCCTTGATGACGTCGGTGGACTTGTCCATGACGATCGAGGCTGCCGTACCGAAGGACGAACCGACCGAGCGCAGGCCATCGAAGTCCATCGGCACGTCGATCATGTCCTTGGCGGGAACGATCGGGCACGATGCACCGCCCGGGATGACGGCGAGCAGGTTATCCCAGCCGCCACGGATACCGCCGGCGTGCTTGTCGACGAGCTCACGGAAGGTGATGCCCATTTCTTCTTCGACGGTGCACGGCTTGTTGACGTGACCAGAGAGCATGAACAGCTTGGTGCCGACGTTGTTCGGGCGACCGAGTGCCGAGAACCAGCCGGCGCCACGACGAAGAATCGTCGGAGCAACGGCGATCGACTCGACGTTGTTGACCGTCGTCGGGCAGCCGTAGAGGCCCATGTTGGCCGGGAACGGCGGCTTCAGGCGCGGCTGGCCCTTCTTGCCTTCCAGGCTTTCGAGCAATGCGGTTTCTTCGCCGCAGATGTAAGCGCCGGCGCCGTGGTGGACGAAGATGTCCATCGGGTAGCCAAGCTTGTTGTTCTTGCCGAGCAGACCGAAATCGTAGCACTCGTCGATCGCAGCCTGCAGCGCCTCGCGCTCGCGGATGTATTCACCGCGAACGTAAATGTAGGCGGTGTTGGCGCCCATGGCGAAGGAGGCGATGACGCAGCCTTCGATCAGCGTATGGGGATCGTGACGCATGATGTCACGGTCCTTGCAGGTTCCGGGCTCGGATTCGTCGGCGTTGACGACGAGGTAGTGCGGACGGCCGTCGTTTTCCTTCGGCATGAAGGACCACTTGAGACCCGTCGGGAAGCCTGCGCCACCACGACCGCGAAGACCGGAGGCCTTCATCTCGTTGATGATCCAGTCGCGACCCTTTTCGAGGATCTGCTTGGTGCCGTCCCAGTGGCCGCGGCTCATCGCGCCCTTCAGGGACTTGTCCTTGAGGCCGTAGATATTGGTAAAGATGCGATCTTTATCTTGTAACATGCTTCACCTCTTACCGCGGCTTCTTGCCGAAGACTTTAATGTATTCGGCTTCGCCGCCCTTGGCGAGCGCCTTGGCCTGCTTGACCCAGTCGTCGCGATCGATGCGGCCCTTGAAATTCAGGTAGCCATCAACCCACTCGCGCTCGGCCTTCTTCCAGCCCGCGACCTGCGCGAAGGTGAAGATGCCGAGTTCGTGCAGCGTGCCTTCGATCTTCGGGCCAACGCCCGAGATCAGCTTGAGATCGTCAGGGGTGGCAGGCTTTTCGATGCCGGCAGGACGGTTCTTGTCCGTCAGCGACGGCTTTGCCGTTGCCGGAACCGGTGCTGCTACGCCCGGCTGTTCTTCAACGGCCTTGGCGTTTTTTGCAGCGGCCTTCGGCGCCGTTACGGGCGTCTTCAGCGCGGCGTTGGTCTCGGCGTCCGTGCTCTTGGCGCGGGCTGCTTCGGACGGGGGAACCGGTGCGGCGTCGACTGTTGCGGTCGCAGCATCGGCGACGACCTTCTTGGCGGAGGCCTTCTTCTTCGGCTCTTCGTCGGTCAGCGACGTCGGGCCGCCCTCAGGAGAGGAGAAATGACGGTCGATCTGCGGGCCGGGTGTTACGCTTGCGCCATTGCCGGCATCAAAGGTGTCGATGATCTCGGCCAGGCGCTCCGGCGTCAGGTCTTCGTAGGTATCCTTGCCGATCATGACCATGGGCGCGTTGACGCAAGCCCCGAGACATTCGACTTCTTCCCAGGACAGCGTGCCTTCGGCATTGCGCTCGAACGGATGGTGATGGATCTTGCTCTTGCAGACCGACATCAAACCTTCCGAACCACGCAGCATGCAAGGCGTCGTGCCGCACACCTGGATGTGGGCGCGTGTGCCGACCGGGCCGAGCTGGAACTGCGTGTAGAAGGTCGCGACCTCGAGAACACGGATGTAGGCCATGTCGAGCATGTTGGCGACCTTTTCGATCGCCGCGCGCGTGACCCAGCCGTCCTGTTCCTGCGCTCGCATCAACAGCGGAATGACCGCGGATTGCTGACGGCCCGCAGGGTATTTTTGGATCGTCTTATCCGCCCAGGCCGCGTTCTCGTCATTGAAGGCGAACGCGGCAGGCTGGAATTGATCTTCGGCTAATCGACGAACGGACATTCTTCCTCACGCCTTGTCAGTTTAGGGCGCCACACTGCGACGAGGTCAGAGACTTCATCTCGCAAGCGTAGGCCGACTGGTCTTTCTGCAGGAACACAACGAAGAACTTTCCACCGTTGGGGACTGCAGCCTTGATTTGATAGCCCTTGGACAAAAGTTCGCCCATGGACGCGTTTTTTGCCGGCGGCGTCACGTCGTCCTGGCCCAACTTGGGGCCAAGTCCACCGGCTTGCTGGGCGTATGCGCCAGAAGCCAGGAGGAGAACGGCGGTAACGAGCGACGGCAGCTTCATTAGCGGTCGACCTCGCCGAAGACGATGTCGAGCGAACCGAGAACGGCGGTCACGTCCGCAAGCATGTGGCCCTTGCAGAGGAAGTCCATCGCCTGCAGGTGGGCATAGCCCGGGGCGCGGATCTTGCAACGGTAGGGCTTGTTGCTGCCGTCGGCGACGACGTAGACGCCGAACTCGCCCTTCGGCGCTTCGACGGCCGCGTACACTTCGCCAGCCGGAACGTGATAGCCTTCGGTGTAGAGCTTGAAGTGGTGGATCAGCGCTTCCATCGAACGCTTCATCTCGCCACGCTTCGGCGGAACGACCTTGCCGTCGATCGAGGAGACCGGGCCGACCTTGGCATCGCCGAGCAGGCGGTTGACGCACTGCTTCATGATGCGGACGGACTGGCGCATTTCGATCATGCGGATCAGATAGCGATCGTAGCAGTCGCCGTTCTTGCCGATGGCGATGTCGAATTCGAGATCGTTGTAGCACTCGTAGGGCTGCGAGCGGCGCAGGTCCCAGGCAGCGCCGGAACCGCGAACCATGACGCCCGAGAAGCCCCAGGACCATGCGTCTTCCAGCGAGACGACGCCGATATCGACGTTACGCTGCTTGAAGATGCGGTTGTCGGTCAGAAGGCCTTCGATATCGTCGAGAACCTTGAGGAACGGATCGCACCACTTGCCGATATCCTCGACCAGTTCCTGCGGGATGTCCTGGTGGACACCGCCCGGACGGAAATAGGCCGAGTGCATACGGGCGCCGCAGGCGCGCTCGTAAAACACCATCAGCTTTTCGCGCTCTTCGAAGCCCCAGACCGGCGGCGTCATCGCGCCAACGTCCATGGCCTGTGTCGTTACGTTCATGATGTGCGACAAGATTCGGCCAATTTCGGAGTACAGAACTCGAATCAGCTGACCGCGAATCGGAATTTCCAGCTTCAGCATCTTTTCGACGGCGAGCGCGAAAGCATGCTCCTGGTTCATCGGCGCGACGTAGTCGAGACGATCGAAATAAGGAACGGCCTGAAGATAGGTCTTCGATTCGATCAGCTTTTCGGTGCCGCGGTGCAGGAGGCCGATATGCGGATCGACGCGTTCGATGATTTCGCCATCGAGTTCAAGCACCAGACGCAGAACGCCGTGCGCGGACGGGTGTTCCGGTCCGAAGTTGATCGTAAAGTTGCGAACGTTATGTTCAGTCATAGCGACGCGCTCCGCGCTGGCAATTGGCATGAGACGGCGAACGGAGAGGCTTCAAGACAGTCGAGCCTCATCTCAATTCGCAGCCTTCTCGTCTCCCGGAAGTACGTAATCGGTGCCTTCCCACGGGGACGTGAAATCGAAATTGCGGAATTCCTGCTTCAGTTCGACGGGTTCGTAGACAACGCGCTTGGCGGCATCGTCATAACGTACCTCGACATAACCTGTCGTCGGGAAGTCCTTGCGCAGCGGATGGCCTTCGAAGCCGTAGTCCGTCAGCAGACGGCGCAGGTCGGCATGGCCGGAGAACGGAATGCCGTACATGTCCCAGGCTTCACGCTCGAACCACTCGGCGCCCATGTAGACCGACGTCGCCGACGGAACCGATACGCCATCGGCAACGGCGAGCTTGACGCGGATGCGCAGGTTCTGCTTCGGCGACAGGAGATGATAGACGACATCGAAACGCTTTTCGCGCTGCGGCCAGTCGACGCCACAAATGTCGATCATGCTGACGAAGCCGCAACGCGGATCGTCGCGCAGGAACGTCAGCAGCGCGACAATCGTTTCCGGCGTCGTGGTTACGTTCAATTCGCCATAGCTGATGGACGCATCGGCAATCAGATCGCCGCGCATCTCGCGGAGATACGACGACAGTTCGCTCAAGGCTTCACTCATGACAGTCCTCCGCCCTTAGCGCTCAATCGTTCCGGTGCGCCGTATCTTCTTCTGCAGAAGCAAGACCCCGTAGAGCAGCGCTTCTGCCGTGGGGGGACAGCCCGGCACGTAGATATCGACAGGAACGACACGATCGCAGCCACGCACGACCGAGTAGGAATAGTGATAGTAGCCACCGCCGTTTGCGCAGGAGCCCATCGAGATGACGTAACGCGGCTCCGGCATCTGGTCATAGACCTTGCGGAGCGCCGGCGCCATCTTGTTGGTCAGCGTACCAGCGACGATCATGACATCAGACTGGCGCGGCGAAGCGCGCGGAGCAACACCGAAGCGCTCCATGTCGTAACGCGGACCGGAAACCTGCATCAGGCCTTCGACGGCGCAGCAGGCGAGGCCGAACTGCATCCACATCAGCGAGCCGGTGCGCGCCCAGGTGATCAGATCGCGAGTGGACGTGACCAGAAAGCCCTTGTCGGCCAGCTCGTCATTGATCTCGCCGAAGAACGCACTGTCGCTGCCAACAGGCTTGCCCGTTGCCGGGTCGATGATGCTTTTCGGATGCGGCGCGACGAGCGCCTTGTCGCTTGGGGCTACTCCCATTCCAGGGCTCCCTTTTTCCACTCATAAATAAAGCCGATGGTCAGCACGAGAAGGAAGACCATCATGGACCAGAAGCCGAACCAGCCGATCGCGCCGAAAGAAACGGCCCACGGGAACAGAAAGGCGACTTCGAGGTCGAAGATGATGAAGAGAATCGACACCAGATAGAAGCGGATATCGAATTTCATGCGGGCGTCGTCGAACGCGTTGAAGCCGCATTCGAAAGCCGAAAGCTTTTCAGCATCAGGCGCCTTGTAGGCAACGGCGAACGGCGCAATGAGCAGCGACAAGCCGATTACAAGGGCGATGGCAATGAAAATGGCGATCGGAATATAGGAACTGAGAAGTCCAGTCATCAGGTTCATCCCTGCTTGCCGCCTGCGCCGGGAGGCGCGGCCTGAGCATTTGCCCGGCAAGCGAACGTGCGTTGCAACAAGCCGTGGTTAGCGCAGCCACAGCCAATGCGCAAGAGTTTTAGCGTGTCAATTCCAATTGCACACGTGCGACATTATTAGCCACGCACATTGTTTTTGCGACAAATCAACGCACAGCCCGCGATCTTGCATGCCAGCCCAGCATTTATTGCATGACTGACGGGCTTTCATGAGTGGAAAGTGCAGGATTTGATGGGACCAAGCCGCAAACTCAGGCTGCCGAAGCGCTTGAGAAGTAAGGCATATCCGCTGTGCGCGCCACATTCGCCCGCGCAGACAACCTCGAACCGGCTCATGTCTATGTATTTGATATACAATACTCATTTTCGAGCAACGGTCGGACAACGTGTGCGACGCACCGGGCCGCAGCATGGAGCGGACGGGCAAAATCGGTGATTTTGCGGCGGCCAAGTGTGCGTTTCCTCATCTAATGTCGGTGAATTGTCGGCAATGCGGAGTATCTGCTCCGATTCGACTGAAAAACTGCGCCAATCGGGTCGCTATGTCGCAGGCCAGATGGCTAAATAAAGGGCATTTCGGCCAGTGGATATTGCGCATGCCCGAGTCCCGGAACGGGCCGTGCGGGGTGATCGGGCGGGTGCGCGGCGGCCTCATCAGACGCACTCTCAAGACCCGCGATTCCGGACATGCGCGCACGCTACTTAAATCCATAAGTTGCGCGAAATAACCTCGCTGGAGAGGCCCATTCCGACAGTTCATTATAAGGACAAAGCAACTCAAGCACGGCAGCGACAGGTGGCTTTATCGGCAACCGAGGACGCGGCAGGTCGATTGAGTATCGAGAGGCACCGAAGAGGCGTCTGAGCGCGACTGTCGCGGCTCCTGGCAGGCCACGCGCCGCCGCCTGCCCTCTTGGCGACGACGGCCCATGCCGAAGGCATAGCGAAACGCGCAGGACTAAAACAGCGATGCGCATAAAATGCGCCTCAAGAACAGAAGGGCGCAAGCGCACCTTGTAGGTGATGTATATTATGGAGACATTCTGGAAGAGAATGGCGCGAGTGACGGGGCTCGAACCCGCGACCTCCGGCGTGACAGGCCGGCACTCTAACCGACTGAGCTACACCCGCGCATTTTCAGACTGCGTCGTTCCGGACCATGCTTTTCAGCATTTACATGAAATGGCGCGAGTGACGGGGCTCGAACCCGCGACCTCCGGCGTGACAGGCCGGCACTCTAACCGACTGAGCTACACCCGCATTCATTTCAAGCAATCCGGATGCTTTCGCGTCCGTGTCAAAGCAGCTTGCCGCTTCGATGAGCGGCTAACTACGGGGTTCGCATTTGAGTGTCAAGCAGGTTTGGAGACAAAACGATGACAGCCTGCGATTTGTTTGTGGGTGAATGAAATCAGATCGAAAATCACCCTTATAGAAGGGCCTTCCAAGCGCCGGCGCTCCAGAGACCCGCCAGCTGATGGTCCGATCACTGCGCGCCCCTTGGCCTCCCCTCGTCGATTTTTCTTTTCCACAGACGGAATTACCGGGAAACCGGGGCATTGGTGGATGCCGATCGAAAAAAATCAAAAAATCTTCACAAACGCTCTTGCGGTTTGTCCGCGATCCGCATAGATCACGGCCATCGACGCGGCGGACATGATCCGCACCGCGGAGGGCGATTAGCTCAGTTGGTAGAGCGCCTCGTTTACACCGAGGATGTCGGGAGTTCGAGTCTCTCATCGCCCACCATTTTCTCTCCCCTTTATGTGATTGATCGACCCGAAGCTTTGATTTTGCCGCGGTTGCTAATCCCGTTTTCGGCGATTAGGTTCCGGCCAAATCGAACGGCACCTCATGTGCTTCAGGCGGAGATAGAATCATGAAAACACGCGAAGATCGCCAGGCACAGCGGGCAGCCATGCCGCGCACGCAGCTCAGCGCCCACCACATGGAAAACGCGCGCCTGCTGCCCGATCGCGGCGAATTGCTCTATCGAATCCCCAATGGCGGCGTGGGTGTCGAGATCGGCGCGGCGTTTGGAGAGTATACGGCGGAGATTCTCGAAAAGAATCGCCCGGCTCAGCTTTATCTCATCGATCCCTGGAGCATGGACCGCTACAGCTCCGGCCTCGACCAGATCCACACGCAGTTCGGCAAGCAGATCGAAAGCGGGCAACTGCACCTGATGCAGGGCACCTCGCTGGAGAAGCTCGCCGAATTCGAGGACGATTTCCTCGATTGGGCCTATATCGACACGGATCACTCGTTCGAACTCACCTGGCAGGAGCTTTTGCTCTGCGACCGCAAGGTCAAGCGGACCGGCCGCATCGCCGGTCACGACTTCTGCACCGGCAATACGGTGAAGCCGATCGTTTATGGCGTGGTCGAGGCCGTCACCAAGTTCTGCAAGGATTATGGCTGGCAGTTCGAATTCCTCACCGTCGAATCACACGCGCACTTCTCCTTCTGCCTGAAGCGGCTCTGAGTCGCGGAGGCTTTACGGAAAACTGGCAGAGGCGGACGCGCCGCGCTGCCCTATCTCCTCCCTCTCATGCGCTTGTCGGCCTTTGTGCGGACTGATACTGCCATCAGCGAAACGAGGAGGATCATTCCAATGAAGCAGCATTCTTTCGGCCACCTGCCCCATACGGTGAGCAATATCGGTTTTGGCGCATGGCAGATCGGCGGCGCCTGGGGCGATGTCAGCGAAGCTGATGGACGCGACGCGCTCAATGCGGCGCTCGATGCCGGGATCACCTTCATCGACACCGCCGACGTCTATGGCGACGGCCGTTCGGAGAAGATCATCGCCGATGTGCTTGAGAGCCGTGGCGGCGAGCGCCCGATGGTCGCCACCAAGGCAGGTCGGCGGTTGAATCCGCATGTGGCCGACGGCTACACCAAGGCCAATCTCGAGGGCTTTATCGACCGCAGCCTGAAGAACCTCAAGGTCGACAGCCTCGACCTCGTGCAGCTGCACTGCCCGCCGACGGAGGTGCTTTACCGGCCGGAGGTGTTCGAGGGGCTGAACGAGCTGCAGAAGGCAGGCAAGATTCGCGGCTATGGCGTCAGCGTCGAGAAGGTCGAGGAAGCGCTGAAGGCGATCGAGTTCCCCGGCGTGGTCAGCATCCAGATCATCTATAATGTCTTCCGCCAGCGCCCGAGCCATCTGTTCTTCCAGGAGGCGCGGCAGAAGAACATTGCCGTTATCGCCCGCGTGCCGCTGGCAAGCGGCCTGCTCTCCGGCAAGATCAGCCGTGAGACGACATTCGCCAGCGACGACCATCGCAACTTCAATCGCCATGGCGAAGCGTTCGATGTCGGCGAGACCTTCGCGGGCGTTCCGTTCGAAGTCGGCCTGCAGGCGGTGGAAGAGGTTCGCAAGCTGGTTCCCGAGTGCGCCACGATGGCGGCGTTCGCGCTGCGCTGGATCCTGATGAGCGATGCGGTCACGGTGGTCATTCCCGGCGCCCGCAATGCCGAACAGGCGAAGGCCAATGCTGCGGCCGCCAGCCTGGCGCCGCTGACGCATGAGGTGATGGCCGCGAGCCACGAGATCTACGACCGGCTGATCGCGCCGCATGTGCACCAGCGCTGGTAACAGCTGTAGCTATTTCACCAAACAGAAATGGCCGGGCATCGACCCGGCCATTTCCTTATCTGGGCTTTGCCCGGTTTACTTCTTTTCAGCGTAAGCCTTGATGGCGGCGGCAACTTCGCCCTGCGCCTTCTCGGCGTTCTCGAAGCCGTTCAGCTCGACAACCTTGCGCTTGGCCGGCAGCTGCTTGTATACGCGGAAGAAGGCCTGCAGGCGCTCCTGCTCGATCTCCGGAAGATCAGAGATTTCCTTGATCTTGTCGTAGCTCGGATCGATGTCGCTGGCCGGAACGGCGACGACCTTGTCGTCCTGCTCACCGCCGTCGATCATCTTCAGGAGGCCGATGGCACGAACCTTGATGATGGCGCCCGGAACGACCGGCTCGCGGGTGTAGACGAGCGCGTCGAGCGGATCGCCATCACCGCCGAGCGAGCTGGTGATCGAGCCGTAGTTGGCCGGGTAGATGACCGGCATCGACTGGAAGCGGTCCACGACGATGTGGCCGGTCTTGGCGTCGATTTCGTACTTGGTGAAGCTTCCCTGCGGAATCTCGATCGCCGTGAAGAATTCCTTGCTGTCGTCCTTCGGCTGCGGATAGTCGAGGTAGGAAACATAGTCGGAAGCGGCAGCGACGCCGGCCGTGAAGAGAACGGCAGCGGCCGCGGAAATAATGGTCTTCATAAGAGATACCCCCAATTGGCATTGCGAAGAAACGCCCTCCGCCTATGGGGTTTGCATTACAGCGATGTGACATATGCCGGGCGCTCGGGACCATCCACATGACAATCTCGTGAGCGCCCGGAGCAGCGCTTATGCGGTTCCGCGCTCGCGCTTCATCTCGTGGTGCATGAGGAACAGCGAGGCGCAGAGGATCAGGGCGGCGCCGAGCCACAAATAGCCGGCTGGCGCATAGCCGAAGACCAGCCAACCAGCGAGAACGTTGAGCGGCAGCTTCAGATCGTCAAAGGGCTGAACATAGGCGGCATCGGCGGCACTGTAGGCGAGCGTCAGAAGATACTGGGCGATCGCCGTCAGAAGGCCGGCCGCGACGAGCAGCATCAATACCGTGCCTGTTGGCATCGCGAAGCCGGCCGCAAAAGCGAGACCAC
Source organism: Hyphomicrobiales bacterium (assembly GCA_900465665.1). GTDB lineage: Bacteria > Pseudomonadota > Alphaproteobacteria > Rhizobiales > Rhizobiaceae > Rhizobium. The sequence continues at coordinate 33,757 of UBJO01000058.1, read as the reverse complement.
CGTTGACGGGCGTGAGGAGCACGAGCAGCCACACAGTGATCGTCTCCGGCTTCTCGATCCCCGTCAGGCTCTTGGTGATCAGCGACGAGGCGCCCCAGAGCAGTGCCGACAGGATCGGCAACAGTGCCGCCCAGCTGAAACCGTCCGACCAGGGCTGCAGGATGATCATTGCACCGACGAAGCCACAGGCCGTGGCGCCCCAGCGCACTGGCCCTACCCGTTCACCGAGGAACAGGCGGGCGCCGAGGATGATGAAGAAGGGCGAGGTCATGACCAGCGCGATCGCCTGCCAGATCGGCACGCTCGCGAGACCCGCAACCCAGGTCTGGACGCCGAGGGCTGCCAGCACGACGCGAACGATGTGGCGCCAAGCGTATTGAGTGCGCATCGCGCCAAGGCCAGTCTTCCACAGGAAGGGTAGCGAGAAGACGAGCGCGAAAGCGTATTGCCAGAAGGCGACCGAGGCCGACGGAAAGGCCAAGGTCATCGTCAGCCATTGGGTGACGACGTTGAGAACGGCAAAGGCGATGCCGGCAAGCACCATCCAGCTTGCGCCGGCGAGTGCACGCGATGCGGATATGGAAATCTGGGTAGTCTGATTCATGTCATTCATCCGAACAAAAGGACCAACATAAATCAGGACGCATGAACGCGGGTGCCGACGCGGCGGACGATGCCGCCCCGCGTACCCTGCTCATTCTCTTTCATCCGGACTATGACCGTCGGCTCCGGAATTCAACCGGATCTGCTGACCCTTTCCACCTGAGGTAAAAAGGCGCTCGCGGGCTCAAGCTTGCGCTCTTACCGCCGGTGGGGAATTGCACCCCGCCCTGAGAACGATCCATGCGTAATTCAAACCGGCAATCGCGGCAAGTCTCGCAAATGCGAAAAGGGTCCGGCTTTCGCCGAACCCTTCGAATACTTGTGCTGCCGGTCTCGTTGCCCGGCTGCCAAGCAAATCCAATCAGCCGTTGACGGCTTCCTTCAGGCCCTTGCCGGGCGTGAACTTCGGCACGTTGCGTGCCGGAATGTCGACTTCAGCGCCGGTCGACGGATTGCGGCCCTTGGTGGCAGCGCGATGGGAAACGGTGAAGCTACCGAAACCAGCGAGGCGAACGTCGCCCTTGCCCTTGAGCTCAGCCTGGACAACTTCGAAAACAGCGTCGACGGCCGAAGCGGCATCGGTCTTCGAGAGTCCTGCCTTTTCGGCAACTGCGGACACGAGTTCATTCTTGTTCATGTTTCCACCCCTTTCAAATGGTTCGAAACGACTCAAATCTATAGCCGGGCACGGAAGTTGGTGCATCAGGCCCGCCGCACCCCAAAGAGCCTGCAAATTAAGGAAAAGCAAGCGTCTCCGTACGGTTTTCACAAAAAAAGGCTGGCAAAAATGCCAGCCTTTTCAGGGTTTTTAAGCAATAGGGCACGAATGTGGCAAACAAGGCTCAATGAGCGATGGAAGTGCCGCTTTCGTCGTGCCCTTCGACCGTTGCGATAACAGGCGTTTCCACCGTGCCATCCCACTCGATCGCCTCCGGTCTGCGGACCAGAGCATGCTTGATCACCTCGCCCATACGGGACACAGGGATGATCTCCATATTGTTCTTCACGTTATCCGGAATCTCCGCCAGGTCCTTGGCGTTTTCTTCCGGGATCAGAACAGTCTTGATGCCGCCGCGCAGTGCGGCGAGCAGCTTTTCCTTCAATCCGCCGATCGGAAGGACGCGACCACGAAGCGTGATTTCGCCCGTCATCGCCACGTCCTTACGCACCGGGATGCCGGTCATGATCGAGACGATCGCGGTTGCCATGCCGACGCCGGCCGATGGGCCGTCCTTCGGCGTGGCGCCTTCCGGCACGTGGACGTGGATGTCCGACTTGTCGAAGCGCGGCGGCTCGATGCCAAAATCGACAGCACGCGAGCGGACGTAGGACGCCGCCGCGGAAATCGATTCCTTCATGACGTCCTTCAGGTTGCCGGTGACGGTCATGCGACCCTTGCCCGGCATCATGACGCCTTCGATCGTCAGCAGTTCACCACCAACCTCGGTCCAGGCCAGACCGGTGACGACACCGACCTGATCCTCGCCCTCGGCTTCGCCGTGACGGAAGCGCGGAACACCCAGGTAGTCCGAAATGTTCTCGGCGGTAACCGCGACCGATTTCGTCTTACCCTTGATGATCTCGGTGACCGCCTTGCGGGCGAGCTTCATCAGTTCACGCTCGAACGAACGGACACCGGCTTCGCGTGTGTACTGCTGGCTGATCGCCATCAGGGCATCGTCCGAAACCGAGAATTCGTTCGGCTGCAGAGCGTGTTCCTTGATGGCCTTGGGCAGCAGGTGCCGCTTGGCGATCTCGCGCTTTTCGTCCTCGGTGTAGCCGGCGATACGGATGACTTCCATGCGGTCCATCAAGGGCGCAGGGATATTCAGCGTGTTCGCCGTCGTGATGAACATCACGTCCGACAGATCGTATTCGACCTCAAGATAGTGGTCCATGAAGGTCGAGTTCTGTGCCGGATCGAGCACTTCGAGCAGAGCCGAAGACGGATCGCCGCGGAAGTCCTGGCCCATCTTGTCGATTTCATCGAGCAGGAAGAGCGGGTTGGACTTCTTCGCCTTCTTCATCGACTGGATGACCTTGCCGGGCATCGAGCCGATGTAGGTGCGGCGGTGACCGCGGATTTCAGCTTCATCACGAACGCCGCCGAGCGCCATGCGGACATACTCACGGCCGGTCGCCTTGGCGATCGACTGGGCGAGCGAGGTCTTGCCGACACCCGGAGGGCCGACGAGGCACAGGATCGGACCCTTGATCTTGGTCGCACGGGCCTGGACAGCCAGATACTCGACGATGCGCTCCTTGACCTTGTCGAGACCGAAGTGATCGGCTTCGAGGATCTTTTCGGCGTTGTTGAGATCCGTCTTGATCTTCGACTTCTTCGACCACGGAATACCGAGCAGCCAATCGAGATAGTTGCGCACGACGGTGGCTTCCGCCGACATCGGGCTCATCTGACGCAGCTTCTTCAGCTCGGCATCGGCCTTCTCGCGACCTTCCTTGGAGAGCTTGGTCTTGGAGATGCGCTCTTCCAGTTCGGCCATCTCGTCGCGGCCTTCTTCGCCGTCGCCGAGCTCCTTCTGGATCGCCTTCATCTGCTCATTCAGGTAGTATTCGCGCTGGGTCTTCTCCATCTGGCGCTTGACGCGCGAGCGGATGCGCTTCTCGACCTGAAGGACCGAGATCTCACCTTCCATGAAGCCGAGCGCCTTTTCGAGGCGTGCCTTGACGCTGGTGGTTTCCAGCATCTCCTGCTTCTCGGTGATCTTGATCGACAGGTGCGAGGCAACCGTATCGGCCAGCTTCGAGTAATCATCGATCTGACTGGCGGCGCCAACGACCTCGGGCGAGATCTTCTTGTTGAGCTTCACGTAGCTCTCGAATTCGGACACGACCGAGCGGCTCAGCGCTTCCAGTTCGACCGGATCGTCGTGCGGCTCTTCGAGCACGTGACCGAGGGCTTCATAGAAATCCTCGCGGTCGGTGTAGGCGTCGATTTCAGCGCGCGCGCGGCCTTCGACGAGAACCTTGACGGTTCCGTCTGGAAGCTTCAGCAGCTGCAGAACATTGGCGACGGTGCCGACATTGTGGATGGCGGACGGCTCGGGATCATCGTCGCTGGCATTGATCTGCGTGACGAGCATGATCTGCTTGTCCGAGCCCATGACTTCTTCGAGCGCGCGGATCGATTTCTCGCGGCCTACGAAGAGAGGTACGATCATGTGCGGAAAGACCACGATGTCGCGCAGGGGCAATACTGGATAAGCGGTGCTCGCAACTGACGTTTTCTTCGTCATTTTATTTCCTTTCCATCGTCCCGTTGCCGGGCTCTTCTGGCGCGACCGTTTGGGACCGGCCGCACTCTCACTTGCATTAACAAGTGGAGGTTCTGACTATGCTTTTCAAGCTGCCACATGGCCCGTGTCCGCTTGGACATGACAGCTATGCTACAACGGAACACCTCACTATGTCGCGCCTAGCTGGACCGGCGCTGACCATTTCCGAACCGGCTAAAATACAACGCCGAAACACACCAACGGAATCATTGCATAATTGCCAAGGGCGGATGAATTCGCAACGGCAACGAACGTGGTTTCAGGCGTCATCAGCAAGTTTTATCGGCATTTGGAGGTGCCGCGAACGGTTTTTCAAATAGAAAGGGGCCTGCCAACGGCAAGCCCCTTAAATTCACGGTTCGTATCGCGCTGATACTTAGGCCGAGGCGTTGGCCTTTTCTTCCTGGCGATCCGCGTAGATGTAGAGCGGACGCGAGGAGCCGCGGACGACTTCGTCGGAAATGACGACTTCGCGCACGCCTTCGAGCGTCGGCAGTTCGAACATCGTGTCGAGCAGGATCTTTTCCATGATCGAACGAAGGCCGCGGGCGCCGGTCTTGCGGGTGATCGCCTTGCGGGCGATTTCGCGAAGGGCGTCCTCGTGGAAGGTCAGTTCGACGTCTTCCATTTCGAACAGGCGCTGATACTGCTTGACGAGCGCGTTCTTCGGCTCAGACAGGATCTGGATCAGTGCGTCCTCATCCAGGTCCTCGAGCGTCGCCAGAACCGGCAGACGACCGATGAACTCGGGGATCAGGCCGAACTTGACGAGATCTTCCGGCTCCAGTTCGCGCAGAACTTCGCCGACGCGACGATCATCCGGAGCGGCAACGCTTGCGCCGAAGCCGATCGAGGTCTTTTCGCCACGGGCCGAGATGATCTTGTCGAGACCGGCAAAGGCGCCACCGCAGATGAACAGGATGTTCGTGGTGTCGACCTGCAGGAATTCCTGCTGCGGATGCTTGCGGCCGCCCTGCGGCGGTACGGAAGCGACCGTGCCTTCCATGATCTTCAGAAGCGCCTGCTGCACGCCTTCGCCCGACACGTCGCGGGTGATCGACGGGTTGTCGGACTTGCGCGAGATCTTGTCGACTTCGTCGATGTAGACGATGCCGCGCTGCGCGCGCTCGACGTTGTAGTCGGCAGCCTGCAGAAGCTTCAGGATGATGTTTTCGACGTCTTCACCGACATAGCCGGCTTCGGTCAGCGTCGTGGCATCGGCCATCGTGAAGGGAACGTCGATGATGCGGGCGAGCGTCTGGGCAAGATAGGTCTTGCCGCAACCGGTCGGACCGACCAGCATGATGTTCGACTTCGCAAGCTCGATTTCGCCGTTCTTGGTGGCGTGCGCGAGACGCTTGTAATGGTTGTGAACGGCAACGGACAGGATCTTCTTCGCCTGACGCTGGCCGATGACGTATTCGTCGAGGACCTTGATGATGTCCTGGGGCGTGGGAACGCCATCACGGGACTTGACCATCGAGGACTTGTTTTCCTCGCGGATGATGTCCATGCACAATTCGACGCATTCATCGCAGATGAAAACTGTCGGTCCGGCAATCAACTTGCGGACTTCGTGCTGGCTCTTTCCGCAGAAGGAGCAGTACAGGGTGTTCTTAGAGTCGCCGCCGTTGCTGCCGCTGACTTTGCTCATATCACTTTCCTTCCAGCACGCCGCATTTCAAGGTGAAAGTGCGGTCAACTCATTGGCCTGCCCCACTTGGAGCTACAGCCGGCCAAGGCCGTCAAGGGGTACGAACCGGGTCCAGACTAGGCCGTCTTGGCCCCGGCGGCAACGAACTCCCCTCGAAGCCAAATGCTATGTCATAAAAATTCAACATAGCATTAATACTTGAGAATGGTTCACCCGCCACTCGGTTTATTCCCTAGTTCGATCACAAATGAGATAGAACTGTGGCGGGGAAAACACCATCCCTAGTTCTGACTAGGCGCAGCGCCTTCGATCTCGACACGAGACGTGAGGACCTTGTCGATCACGCCCCAGTCCTTGGCTTCCGCCGCATCCATGAAATGGTCACGGTCGAGCGTCTTTTCAACTTCCTCGTAGGTCCGGCCCGTGTGCTTGACGTACACTTCGTTCAGGCGGCGCTTCATCTTGAGAATGTCGCGTGCGTGACGCTCGATGTCCGAAGCCTGGCCCGAGAAGCCGCCCGACGGCTGGTGAACCATGATGCGCGAGTTCGGCGTGGCGAAGCGCATGTCCTTGTCGCCGGCTGCGAGAAGCAGCGAGCCCATGGACGCGGCCTGGCCGATGCACAGCGTCGAAACGGCAGGCTTGATGAACTGCATCGTATCGTAGATCGCCATGCCGGCAGTGACGACGCCACCCGGCGAATTGATGTAGAGCGCGATTTCCTTCTTGGGGTTCTCGGCTTCGAGGAAAAGCAGCTGGGCGCAGACAAGCGTCGCCATGTGATCCTCGACCGGACCCGTCAGGAAAATGATGCGTTCCTTGAGCAGGCGCGAATAAATGTCGTAGGAGCGTTCACCGCGATTGGTCTGTTCCACAACCATCGGCACGAGGGCCATAGCGGTATCGACTGGGTTTCTCATGTGCGTCCTTTGTCAACGTCTTTCCGGCCCGACGCCGGGAATCAAAGAAAATGCCTTATCCCTACATAGAACTTCCCTACCCTTCTCTTCAAGACGCGCCTTGGGATAACGTTAAGACGGTGGGAAACCATGCCTGTTTTCATGGGCCCTCTGTAGGGAGATTCTTCAAAACCGTCATTAACAGCGGAGGGCCATACTCCCGGCTCACAGCTTTTCTCTTCAGCAAGATGAAGAAATGCTGAATTCGTCCAGTATGGGACGCCGGTCATTTACCTCGTGGAAAGCCTATCGCCAGATAACGGACAAGGCCCGTGGGCTGCCGGTCCGCGATTAACAAAGTCGCCAGCTTATTTAGCGAGGATGCGGCCATACAAGGGGTATTGCCGTGTTCAATGTTACGACAGGACTGGCCATTTGGTGCTCCGAGGCTATGACGCTCGCGCTGGTCGCGTTCATTGCCTGGCGCCACAATGTCCGAGATAAAACTTATTTCTATTGGGGCTGGGGCTTTGCACTCAGCGGCATCGGATTTGCACTGGTCGCGTTGCGCGGCCACGTTCCGAGCTACCTGTCGATCGAGGTGGGCAATACCATCGCGCTTGTTGGCCAGAGCGCCTGGGTCGCGGGATATCTCGCGCTTGACCGGCGCAAGATCGAATGGTGGGTACTGTTGCCGCCGGTCGTCTGGCTGGCCGGCGTGTTCCTGCCCTGGGTGCACGACGACTATCCGAACCGGGTCGCCCTCTACAATCTCGCCTCGGCAACGGGCGCGACGGCGCTGACCATGGCGGTCAGCTCGCCCGGCCTCAACCGGGAATCGGCTCGCGCCAAGCTCGCAGTCATGTTCATTCTGCAGGCCTGCGTCTGTTTTATCGCCGCCGGCGCGATCGCCGTGCTATCGCCGGGTGATATGGAAGCAGCCAACATCGCGGGGCTCGCGGCCATGGGTACGGCGCTCATGCTGACGCTTGCCTGCGCGCTGACGGTTCGGCTCATCATGGAGCGCTCGGAGCAGAAATTGCGTATTCTCAGCCTCACCGACACGCTGACAGGTGTTCTTAATCGCCGCGGCCTGTTTGCGCAGTTCACGCGCATCCAGACGAAGGCGTTCGACGAGAACCGGCAGATCGCCGTTCTTCTGTTCGATCTCGACAATTTCAAGCGCATCAACGATCGCTTCGGCCACCAGGGCGGCGATGCCGTGCTGACGGTCTTCGCCCGCATGGCGCAGCAGTTCACCCCCGCAGGCGTGTTCGGCCGCATGGGCGGCGAGGAATTCGGCGCGTTCGCAAGCGTCGCCGACCAGACGGAGGCCGAAGCGCTGGCCGAAACGATACGCACCGAGTTCTGCCGCGTTCCCGTCAGCACCGGCGATGCCATCATTCCGGCCACCGTCAGCATTGGCGTTGCCCTTGCCTCGCCCATCGAGGCCAATATGGACAAGCTGGTATCGGCAGCCGACCGCGCGCTCTACGCCGCCAAGGCCGCGGGCCGCAACTGTACCGTCACCTTCGGCGAGGCCGAGGCGGCAGCACCCCCGCCGCCGGAAGAAAAGCCGGATCACACCACGGGCGAGCTCGTGCCGACGCTCGACGACCAGATCCATGCGCTGCGTCGCGTAGGTTCACTCGGACGCTGACAATAGGTTGTGCCCAGAGGTTGTCCTCTCTTCCCGAGATTGGGCAAATCCGCTAAGCCTCGGGCATGATCACATTGCCTTACATGTCCATTGACCCTGCCGCGCGCCGCGTCTCCATCGATGCACGCAGCCCCTTGTTCTACAGCAATCCCAATGCCGCATATGCGGCATTGCATACCCACTGTCCCACATTTTACTGGGAAGAGCAGAAGCAGTGGTTCTTCACCTCATATGACCATGTGAACGCGCTTTTGCGCGACCGTCGCTTCGGCCGGCAGATCCTGCATATCGCCAGCCGCGAAGAACTGGGGCTTCCCGAACCCGACCAGCACGTCGTCAATTTCGACCTTGCCGAACGCTACTCCTTGCTTGAGCTCGAGCCGCCGGAGCACACGCGCCTGCGCACGCTCGTCAACCGCGCTTTCGTCTCGCGCCATGTCGAGAAGATGAAGCCGGAGCTCGAGGAACTCGCCAACCCGCTGATCGACCAGTTCCAGCACAAGGGCGAGGTCGAGCTGCTTTCGGCCTTCGCTGACATCATCCCGGTCACGATGATCGCGCGGATGATCGGCATCCCCGAGGAGATGGGGCCGCAGCTCCTCAAGTGGTCGCACGCCTATATCCGCATGTATCTCTTCGGCCGCACCCGCGCCGACGAGGATGGCGCGGAGAAGGCTGCGAAGGAATTCGCAGACTACGTGAAGACCGTGATCGCCGAGCGCCGCGCCAATCCGCGCGACGATCTCTTGACGCACATGATTCACACCGAGCACAAGGGCCAGTATCTGACCGAGGACGAACTCGTCTCGACGACGATCGTGCTTTTGAATGCCGGGCATGAGGCGACCGTGCATCAGATCGGCAACTCAGTGCGGATGATCCTCGACAGCGGCTTTGCGCCTTCAGAACTGTTCAAGGACGAGGAAACGACCGAGCGGACCGTCGAGGAATCGCTGCGCATCTGCGCGCCGGTTCACATCTTCCAGCGCTGGGCGCTGGAGCCGGCCGAAATCGACGGCATATCGTTCAAGCGCGGCGACAAGGTGAGCCTGATCCTGGCTGCCGCCAACCTCGACCCGCTGAAATTCACCGATCCGCTGACCTTCAAGCCGGATCGCCGCGAGGCGGCCAACCTCTCCTTCGGCGCCGGCATTCACTTCTGCATCGGCGCGCCGCTGGCGCGGCTGGAGCTCAACGTGGTCTTGCCGATCCTGTTCGAGCGCTTGCCCGGCCTGAAGCTCGCTAAAACGCCCGAAGTAAAGGACGTCTACCATTTCCACGGGCTCGACCGGCTCGACCTCAGCTGGCCGACTAAATAAAACGACCGCGCTCCCTTTCGGGAGCGCGGCCATCCGCCTTGGGAGGCACAGCTGCCTGTTAAAGGCAGGCTGTTCTTTGGTTCGTTTGCCTTATTCGGCGGCCTGCAGGCCGGGAACCGGCTGGTCGAGCTCTTCCGGAAGCTGGCCGGCCATGGCGGCGGCGAACTTTTCCTGGTCGAGTTCATTTTCCCAGCGGGCGACCACCACGGTGGCGACAGCGTTGCCGACTAGGTTGGTCAGAGCGCGGCATTCCGACATGAAGCGGTCGATACCGAGGATCAGCGCCATGCCGGCGACCGGCACCGAAGGCACGACCGACAGGGTCGCGGCCAGCGTGATGAAGCCGGCGCCGGTGATGCCTGCGGCACCCTTGGACGACAGCATCGCAACGAGGAGCAGCAAGATCTGGTCGCCGAGCGACAGATCGATTCCGGTTGCCTGGGCGATGAAGAGCGCTGCCAGCGTCATGTAGATGTTGGTGCCGTCGAGATTGAACGAATAGCCGGTCGGGATGACCAGGCCGACGACCGAGCGCTTGCAGCCGGCGCGTTCCATCTTCTGCATCAGACCCGGCAGAGCTGCTTCAGACGAGGACGTGCCAAGGACGAGCAGCAGTTCTTCCTTGATGTAGCGGATCAGCGACAGGATCGAGAAGCCGTTATACTTCGCAACCGCACCCAGCACGACCAGCACGAAGAGAAGCGCAGTAATGTAGAAGGTGAGGATGAGGTAGGCGAGATTGGCGACCGAGCCGATACCGTACTTGCCGATGGTGAACGCCATGGCGCCGAACGCACCGATCGGGGCAGCCTTCATCAGGATGGCGACGAGGCGGAAAACCGGGGCAGTGAGCGCGGTCAGAAAATCCGTGACCGGCTTGCCCTTTTCGCCGACCATGCCGAGCGCGATGCCGAACAGGACCGAGAAGAACAGCACCTGCAGGATGTCGCCCTGGGCGAATGCGCCGACGATGGTTTCCGGGATGATGTTCATCAGGAAGCCGGTGATCGTCGTTTCGTGCGCCTTGGTGGCGTAGGTCGAGACCGCCTTGCCATCGAGCGTGGCCGGATCGATGTTCATGCCGGAGCCCGGATGCAGCAAGTTGCCGACGATGAGACCGACGATCAGCGCCAGCGTCGAGAAGACGATGAAATAGAGCATCGCCTTGCCGGCGACGCGGCCGACCTTCTTCAGGTCCGACATGCCGGCAATGCCGGTGGCGACCGTGAGGAAGATGACCGGTGCGATGATCATCTTGACGAGGCGGATGAAGGCATCGCCGAGCGGCTTCAGGCTGGCGCCGAAGTCCGGCCAGAAATGGCCGATCAGCATGCCGGCGATGATGGCGACGACGACCTGGAAATAGAGATGCCGATAGAACGGCATCTTGGTCCGCGGCTCGGCGGCTGGAATTGCAACACCCATAGTGTCCTCCATAAAGCCCCCAACCTGACCGGCCTCCCGGGGCAACTGCGTTTCAATCAACAGCCTTCCGGCTATTCGCAGCTACTTTGCAATGACCGTGCCAGTTTCCACGCGCCGCAATATCGCCATGATTCAAAAGACTTTTCTTCCGGCCCGAAACGCCGCCGGATCTGGTTTGCGCGAATTATCGCACAATTTCATTTGACGAATGTGCGAAAATCCGCACATTTTACCCCATGCCAAATACGCCGAGCATTCAGGGATTTGAGACCATTGACGACGTCGATCGCAGGACGCGACGCGGCTGGATCCTCTTCGTCGCGTTCTCGGCCGCCTTGCTTGTCGCAGCCTTGATCGGCGCGGCACTTTACGGGCGCAGTTCGTCGATCAACGCGCTCGCGGCCCAGAGCCAGACTGATGCCAGCCTGAAGGTGGCGCTGCTGACGGCCGTGCTGGAGCGTCCCCGCGCCCTGCCATTGCTGCTCGCCGAGGACCAGCAGGTCCTGAATGCGCTCTCCTCCACCAGCGTCACCGATATCGACATATTGAACCGCAAGCTGGAACGGCTGGTGACGGGCACGCAGGCCGCGGTCCTCTATGTCATCGGCACCGACGGTCTCGCCATCGCGTCCAGCAACTGGCGCGAGCCGATCAGCTTCGTCGGCAACGACTATACGTTCCGCGACTATTTCAAGCGGGCGATGCAGCAGGGAACGGCGGAGCATTTCGCGCTCGGCAGCGTCAGCAAGCGCCCAGGCCTCTACATCTCCCGCCGGGTCGGCAGCGCCGACGCGCCGCTCGGGGTCGTGGTGGTGAAGCTCGAATTCGACCAGCTCGAGACCGACTGGCGCGACACGCGCCGGCCGGTCTACGTGACCGACGAGCATGGCGTGGTGCTGATCACCAGCATCCCCTCATGGCGCTTCATGACGGCTGTGCCCGTGCCACAGCAGGAGCTCGCCGCCATCCGCGAGAGCCTGCAATTCGGCGACGCGCCGCTGACGCCGCTGCCGGTCGTCAGGCCCGATATCATCGACCCCAAGACATCGCTGGTTTCCGCGATCCTTCCCGGCAGCGGCCCGGCCGAATATCTGCGCCTCTATGCTACTGTGCCGACGACGCCATGGCGGCTGGAGTATCTGGTGCCGACGGAGGCCGCCGTTGCCTCTTCCGTGCGGGAGATGCGGTTGCTGTCGCTCGCCGTGCTCGTGCCCATCCTCGCGGTCGCGGCGTTCCTGCTTAGACGCCGGCAAAGTGCAGCGATGCGCATCGCGGTCGAATTGTCGATGCGAGAGGAGCTCGAGCGACGCGTCGTCGCCCGCACCGAGGATCTGAGCCGCGCGCGCGACCGTCTGCAGGAAGAGATCGCCGACCACAGGAACACCGAATCCAGGCTGCAGGTCGTGCAACAGGAGCTTGTCCAGGCAAACCGGCTTGCCATTCTCGGCCAGGTCGCGGCCGGCGTCGCACATGAGATCAACCAGCCGGTAGCGACCATCCGCGCCTATGCTGATAATGCCCGCGTCTTCCTAGACCGCGAGCAGGCCGAGCCGGTGAAGGAGAACCTCGGCGCCATAGCTGATCTCACCGAGCGGATCGGTTCGATCACCGATGAGTTGAAGGCCTTTGCGCGCAAAGGTCGGACGGCGCCGGAGCCGGTGGAGTTGCGCGATGTGATCGAGGGCGCTGTGGTGCTGCTCAAGAGCCGCTTTGCCGGACAATTGCAGGCGCTCAGCATCAAGCTGCCGCCGCCGGGGCTGCAGGTTCTCGGCAACAGGGTTCGGCTTGAGCAGATCCTGATCAACCTGTTTCAGAACGCGCTGGAAGCGCTGGAGGGGCGTAGCGACGCGCGGGTGGAAATCTCCGCCGTCGCGACGGATGAGGACGTCGAGGTGATCGTCGCCGACAACGGCCCGGGAATACCCGCCGCCATTCTCGCCTCGCTGTTTACACCCTTCAACACCTCCAAGGAGAAGGGCCTCGGCCTTGGCCTGGTGATCTCGAAGGACATCGTCGCCGATTACGGCGGACGCATCGAGGTCTCCAGCAGCGACCAGGGAACCAGCTTCATCGTGCATCTCGTGAGAGCAAAGCCATGACAGACGCCGCATCCATCTTCCTCGTCGACGACGACAAGGAGCTTCTGCGCGCCACCAAGCAGACGCTGGAACTGGCGGGCTTTACCGTTTCGGCCTTCTCCTCGGCGGTCGATGCGCTGGCGGCGCTGACGCCGGATTTTCCGGGGATCATCGTCTCCGATATCCGCATGCCGCAGATGGACGGCCTGCAGCTATTCGACCGCGTGCAGCGGCAGGACCAAGACCTTCCCGTCATCCTGGTCACCGGTCACGGCGACATTCCGATGGCGGTGAAGGCGATCCAGAAGGGTGTGTATGATTTCATCAGCAAGCCCTTCCCCGCCGACCGGCTGGTGCAGAGCGTGCGACGGGCCGTGGAGAAGCGGCGTCTGGTGCTGGAGAACCGTGCCTTGCGCAAGGCGAGCGAGCAGGTGCGCGACGACCTGCCGCTGATCGGCCAGACGCCGGCGATGGAGCGGCTGCGTCATACGCTGCGGCAAATCGCCAATACCGATGTCGACGTGCTGGTGACCGGCGAGACCGGCAGCGGCAAGGAAGTCGTGGCCAGCCTGTTGCACCAGTGGGGGCGGCGCAAGGCCGGGAACTTCGTGGCGCTCAACTGCGGCGCCCTGCCGGAGACCGTGATCGAGAGCGAGCTGTTCGGCCACGAGCCGGGCGCGTTCACCGGTGCGCAGAAGAAGCGTGTCGGGCGCATCGAGCATGCCAGCGGCGGCACGCTGTTTCTCGACGAGATTGAGAGCATGGCGCCGTCGACGCAGGTGCAGATGCTGCGCGTGCTTGAAATGCGCGAGGTGACGCCGCTCGGAACCAACGAGGTGCGGCCGGTCGACCTGCGTGTGGTCGCAGCCGCCAAGGTCGATCTCGGCGATCCCCGGCAGCGCGGCGAGTTCCGCGAGGATCTCTATTACCGGCTGAATGTGGTGACGATCTCCATCCCGCCGCTCAGGGAACGACGCGACGACATTCCGCTGCTCTTCGGCTATTTCGCCGAGCGCGCGGCGAAGCGGTTCAAGCGCGACATGCCGGTCGCGTCGTCCGCCGTGCACCGGCATCTGCAGGGCCACGACTGGCCCGGCAACGTCCGTGAACTCTCGCATTTCGCCGAGCGCTTCGTGCTTGGGGTCGAGCAGTTCGCCGGCAGCGCGTCCGAGGCGAAGCCTGCCGATCTCGGCGAAGGCCTGCCCCTGCCCGACCGGCTGGACCGCTACGAGGCGAGCATCATCCGCGACGTGCTCGACGCCAATGACGGCGATGTACGCAGGACGATCGCGGAACTCGGCATCCCGCGAAAGACCTTCTACGACAAGCTGCAGCGCCACGGCATCGTGCGTGCCGACTTCGCGCCGAGCGACGAGCGAAGCTAGCCCGCCGTTACGCCATAGCGCGCTGCCGGCTTGTTGTGCGAGAGGTTGGGACCGAGCGCAAATCGTGCTGCCGTTGCGGCGTCGAGATCGGCGCTATCAGGCAAGGACGGGATGGTGACAAGTTCGCCCTGATCGAAGCCCGCAAGCGCCGCGTCCACCATGTCGTTCACGTCCATGACCATCGATGGCGGCATCTGGTCGAAGGAGCGGCCCACGCGCTCGAAGATTTCCGTGCGGGTCAGGCCGGGCATGACCGCCTGAACCTTGACGCCCCTTTCCGCGACTTCCGAATGGATGGCCTGGGTGAGGTTGAGAACGAAAGCCTTGGTGGCGCTGTAGGTCCCGTTGAAACGCTCCGGGATATAGGCGACCACCGATGCGATGTTGATAATCGCACCCCTGCCCCGCGCCGCAAACGCCTGCGCGGCGGCAACGGCCAGCCGGTTGGCGGCAACGACGTTCAGCTCGATCATCGTTTCAAGATAATCGATGTCATCCTCCACCAGCGTGCCCTTGGGGCCGATGCCGGCATTGTTGACGAGCAGGCTGATATCAGCGTCCTCGCGCAGGCGTTTCTCGACAACACGCACGTCGGCGCGATCGGTAAGGTCGGCCGGCAGCGCGCTCACTTTCACGCCGGTCTCTCCAATCAACCTGTCGGCCAGCGCCTGCAGGCGCGCGGCATCGCGGGCGACGAGAACGAGATCATGGCCGCGCTTGGCAAGGCGATCGGCATAGGTGGCGCCGATGCCGGACGAGGCGCCGGTGACGAGTGCGGTTCCGAGAGAAGCGGTGGACATTGCGGCATTCCTTCTTTGTTTGAACCCGCCCTGCTTGGTCTCACGGGGCGCGTTGAAATTTACTGGTATATGCCACTATATTTAGGCGACGGATCGGCGTGCGCAAGAGGCGCTGAAAAAGATGTGTCGTTTAGCGGTTGACGGACCGCCACCAATCGGAAGACATCACCGATGGAGAACATGCGATGGCAGAGAGCAACACCCCTGACGGGGCATGGAATTATTGCAGCAACAGCGCGCTCAAGCGCGCCTCACGGCAATTGGGCCAGCTTTATGAAGACCTGCTGGCGCCGAGCGGCTTGAAGATCACGCAGTACACGCTGCTGACGCAGATCAAGCTTGGCCGCGAAACGCCGCTGAAGCTACTTGCGGAGGCGATGGTGATGGATCTCTCCGCGCTCGGCCACACGCTGAAGCCGCTGCAGCGCGATGGGCTGGTTGAGCTTGTGGCCGACGAGCACGACCGCCGCGTCAAGCGGGTGCGGCTGACCGAGAAGGGCAATCGATTGTGGAGCAACACGAACGGCCTGTGGCGCGAGGCACAGGCGCGTTTCGACGCGGCCTTCGGAAAAGAAGCCTCCGAAAACCTCCGGCGAACGATGGATCTCATCGCATCGCCAGGCTTTGCCGCGGCATTTTCCGGGGCCCGACAGGATCAGGATTGAAGAGCGCAGCAAGGATGTCCCTGCGCAGGGACAGCGCCATCAGAGCCTGATGACGTAGTCCTTGCGAGTCGTTTCAATGACTTCCCACGTTCCCTTGAAGCCGGGTCTCAGGATCATCCGGTCGCCGGCGCGCAGATGGACGGGCTCGCCATCGTCTTCGGTGACGACCGAATGGCCTGACAATACGTTGAAATATTCCCACTCATCATAAACGATGCGCCACTTGCCCGGCGTTGCCTCCCAGATGCCCGCATAGAGACCGCCATCGGCCTCCTCCAGGTTCCATGTCCGAAACTGCGGATCGCCAGCGATCAACCGATCCTCCGCCGGGGCGCCGACTTCAGGTTCGACGCCGGCAATATCGAGCTTGAGCTGCTTTGCCATTGCGCCTCACACCTTCGCCAGCGACTGTTCGAGATCGGCGATGATGTCCTTGACGTCCTCGATGCCGATCGACAGGCGCACGACGTCCGGGCCGGCGCCGGCGGCGGTCTTTTGCTCGTCGGTCAGCTGGCGGTGGGTCGTCGAGGCCGGGTGGATGACCAGCGAGCGGGTGTCGCCGATATTGGCAAGGTGAGAGAAGAGCTGCAGGCCTTCGACCAGCGACTTGCCGGCTTCGTAGCCGCCCTTGACGCCGAAGGTGAAGACGGAGCCCGCCCCCTTTGGCGAATAGCGCTGCTGCAGCGCGTGGTTCGGATCGTCCTCCAGGCCAGCGTAATTGACCCAGGCGATCTTGCTGTGCGCCTTCAGCCATTTGGCCACCGTCGCGGCGTTTTCGCTGTGGCGCTGCATGCGCAGCGGCAGCGTCTCGATGCCGGTCAGGATCAGGAAGGCGTTGAAGGGCGAGATCGCCGGGCCAAGATCGCGCAGGCCGAGAACGCGGCAGGCGATGGCGAAGGCGAAGTTGCCGAAGGTCGAATGCAGGACGACGCCGTTATACTCGGGCCTTGGGCTCGAGAGCATCGGATAGTTGCCGGATTTCGACCAGTCGAAGGTGCCGCCATCGACGATGATGCCGCCCATGGAATTGCCGTGGCCGCCGAGGAACTTGGTCAGCGAATGCACGACGACATCGGCGCCGTGTTCGATCGGGCGGATGAGATAGGGGCTCGCCATGGTGTTGTCGACGATCAGAGGCAGGCCGTGCTTGTGGGCGACATCGGCGATTGCCGCGATATCGACAAAGGTGCCGCCGGGATTGGCGAGGCTTTCGATGAAGATCGCCCGGGTGTTTTCATCAATCTGGCTTTCGAAACTCGCCGGATCAGCGGAATCACCCCAGCGCACCTGCCAGCCGAAGTTATCGAAGGCATGGCCGAACTGATTGATGGAGCCGCCATAGAGCCGCTTGGCGGCAACGAAATTTTCGCCTGGGCGCAGCAGCGTGTGGAAGACGATCATCTGCGCGGCATGACCAGAGGCGACGGCGAGCGCTGCCGTGCCGCCCTCAAGCGCTGCGACACGCTCTTCGAGCACCGCCTGGGTGGGGTTCATGATGCGGGTGTAGATATTGCCGAATTCCTGCAGGCCGAAGAGTGCCGCCGCATGATCGGCATCGTTGAAGACGTAAGCCGTCGTCTGGTAGATCGGCGTGGCGCGGGCGCCGGTCGCCGGATCGGGCTTTGCGCCTGCATGGACGGCCAACGTATTGAAACCCGGATCATTCGCGGTCATGAAGTCCTCCCGTTCTGATTTGACTTTGCTGCTTTAACTTCGCTGGGCGGAGCATAGCGGACGATCGGCAAAAGTTAATCGCCATCCGTTTCAACCGAGACGCGTTTGGCGAAAAATTTGCCCTTCTCAGCCGATGAGGCGTGGGTACTCGATTGCCGGGCAGCGGTCCATGACAACCTTGATACCGGCTGTCTCGGCTTTGGCGGCAGCGGCATCGTCGCGCACGCCGAGTTGCGCCCAGATCACTTTCGGTCGCGGGTTCATCGCCAGCGCCTCGTCCACCACCTCCGACAGGTAGTTCGAGGCCCGGAAGACGTCGACCATGTCGACCGTAACAGGCACGTCAGCGAGGTGGCCGAAGACCTCCTGCCCCTGGATGCGCTTGCCGACCTGGCCGGGATTGACGGGCACGACCTCGTAGCCGCGCGACAGAAGGTAGCCCATGACGCCATTGCTCGGCCTTGCGGGATTGGGCGACGCGCCGGTGAGCGCGATCGTCTTCACCGACCGGAGGATATCGACGATGTATTCGTCGCTATAGTGATCGTGATCCATCTTTCCTTGTCTCCAACTCAATGACAGCGCTAAAGCGTTTCCTATATATAATAGGTACGCTGGATGCCGAAGGAGGAGATCGCCGTGAGAAAAGTGCTTGTGTTCGCCGCCGCGCTGCTCGCCGCCACGCCGGCGCTCGCGATATCGCGCTATAATTCGCAGACGATAAGCTGCGATCGTGCGCGCGCCGCCATCCACAACGAGGGAGCGGTCATCTTGCGCTATCCCTCCACGCGCGTTCGCGGCATGACGCTCTACGACAGATATGTGCGCAACAGCCGGATGTGCGACGCCAACGAATATGCCGAATGGACGACAGTTCCAACCAAGGACAACCCGAAATGCCGGGTCCTGAACTGTCAGAATATCGACAACCTGGACGGGATGCTGTTCATTCCTGACTATTCGCTCTGAGACCCGAAATTTCGGTTGAGCGACTGCCCATCGGACGGGCATAAAACCCACCAATTTTGACAGGCCGCCCTCGCCCCCGCGTGGCTTTTTGTGATCTATTTACATCACCCATCCGGGTTAATGCACGCACTGCGATCGATGTTCACTGTATATCCCGTTTATGTCCTCATTTGTTCATTGCCATTTTAGAAACACCTCATAGTTGAATGAGGAAAAAATGTTTGAAACTTCTGGCGTACGTATCGCAACGACCGCTTGGCGATATGATCGTCCGAAGGTTGCATAATCGATTAAGCAGAGAGGGAACTGCATAGCTTCGTCTCAATGGCCGCTGTTGCATTTTCCTGATGACGGCGTAACAAGCTTTGTCCCGTCTTTTCGCCACACCATCAGGTAGTTCTTTTGTCCCTCACCGTCATCCTGCTGGTCCTGTTCGGCGCGCTTCTTCATGCGACATGGAACGCCTTGATCAAGGCCGGGACGGACAAGGCGCTGGACGCCAGCCTGATCTCGGCGGGTGGAGCGATCGCGGCCCTGCCGTTCCTCCCGTTCCTGCCGTTTCCCTCTATCGAGGCCCTGCCCTATATCGGCGCTTCGGCGATTTTGCAGTTCGCCTATTTCCAGCTGGTCGCAGGCGCCTATCGAGCCGGCGACATCGGCCTCGTCTATCCGCTGATGCGTGGGTGCGCGCCGCTGCTGGTGGCGGCGACGAGCGGCTTTGTTCTTGGCGAGAGCCTGTCGGGCGGCGCGCTGATCGGCACGATCACGATCTGCGCCGGCATCCTGACGCTCGCCTTCGAGGCCAAGCGCGGCAGCGGCCACGCCATTCGTCTGGCCCTTGCCAATGCCGTGGTCATCGCCACCTACACCTATGTCGACGGCATCGGGGCGCGAATATCCGGCAATGCGATCTCCTATACGCTGTGGATGTCGCTGTTGCCGCCAGTGCTGCTGCTCAGCTGGGCGATCTCACGGCGCGGCGCCTACGCGGTTGCGATGCATGTGAAGGTGAATTGGTGGCGCGGATTGATCGGCGGCACCGGATCGATCGCCTCCTATGGGCTGGCGCTCTGGGCCATGACCAAGGCGCCCGTCGCCACCGTCGCCGCGCTGCGCGAGACGTCGATCCTCTTCGCGCTCATCATCTCCGTCGTATTCCTGAAAGAGAAAGCCAGCCCCTGGCGCTATCTCGCCGGCGCGATCATCGCGCTCGGCGGGCTATTGCTGAAGCTGGCGTAGACGGCTCCGAGCTCCGCCGGGTTCAGTCCCGCGTCCAATCCGGCATCCGGTTTTCCAGGAATGCTCCGATCCCCTCTTCCGCATCCTCTGTCATCATGCTGTCGACCATGACTTCGGCGGCATAGCCATAGGCCTCCTCGACCGGCATTTCGACCTGTCGATAGAAGGCTTCCTTGCCGATCTGGAGCGCCATGGGCGATTTGCTTGCAATCACCGACGCGTATTTGGTGACGACCTGCTGCAGATATTGTTTCGGCACGATGCGGTTGACGAGACCGAAATCCTTGGCGGTGGACGCGTCGATCGTCTCGCCAGTCAAAAGCATCTCCATCGCCTGCTTGCGATGGGCGGAGCGCGTCAGCGCCACCATCGGCGTCGCGCAGAAGAGGCCGATATTGACGCCCGGCGTGCAGAAGGTCGCCGTATCGGTGCAGATCGCGAGATCGCACGAAGCGACGAGCTGGCATCCGGCGGCAGTCGCAAGGCCGTCGATCTCGGCGATGACGGGCTTCGGCAGCTTGGTGATCTCCAGCATCAGATCGGCCGCGAGCGCGAAGGTCTCCTCGAAGAAGGCCTCGCCATCATCGGCATCGGCGCGATGCTCGGTCAACTCCTTGAGATCCTGGCCGGCCGAGAAGACATCGCCCGTCGATGCGATGATCACGACGCGCACGTCGTCGTCTTCGGCCGCATTCTGCAGCTCGCCCATCAACGTCTCCATCATGGCGAGCGACAGGTGATTGACGGGAGGATTGTTCAGGGTCAGCCGCAGCACGCCATCGGAAAGCTGGCGCAGCACGAGCGAACCGCTGGATTTGCTGGCATCGGTGCGGAACGATAGAACTTCGGCCATGATGAAACTCCCTGCATGTCGATTTCGTGCTATCAGTCCTGCCATAAAAGGCCAGTCATTTCGAGGAGAAGCGATGCCGTTGGCGCCAAAGCGCTGCCATCGCGGCGCTGAAAATTGCGGTATCAAAATACCACATACCTAACGCATTGATTTCATTTATTTGTTTTTGCGGCCGCAGCCCGCGGCAATATTGACGCTATCGGCCTCAACCTCTATACACACCGCCAGAACGCAGCCCTTTCCGGCTGCTTTCTTTTTGGTGCGCCCCAGGGCTCCCAAATCAAGCAACAAGAAACGCCCTTTCGCCTTCGGGCCAAGGGATCAAAAGAGAGTAACTACTATGGCAACCTTCTCCCAGAAGCCTGCAGAGGTAGAGAAGAAGTGGGTCATCATCGACGCCGAAGGGCTTGTCGTTGGTCGTCTCGCTTCTGTTATCGCCATGCGTCTGCGCGGCAAGCACAAGGCTACCTTCACTCCTCACGTTGACGACGGCGACAATGTCATCGTCATCAATGCCGACAAGGTCGTATTCACCGGCAAGAAGTATTCCGACAAGGTTTACTACTGGCACACGGGTTTCGCCGGCGGCATCAAGGAGCGTACCGCTCGCCAGATCATGGAAGGCCGCTTCCCGGAGCGCGTTCTTGAAAAGGCGGTCGAGCGCATGGTTCCGCGTGGCCCGCTCGGTCGTCGCCAGATGAAGAACCTGCGCGTTTACGCTGGTTCCAACCATCCTCATGAAGCTCAGCAGCCTGTCGCTCTCGACGTCGCCTCGCTGAACAAGAAGAACGTAAGGAGCGCCTAAGAATGGCTGACCTCTCCTCCCTGAAGGATCTCGGCACGGCTACCGAAGCTTCGGCTCCGGCACACGTCCGTAAGGTCGATTCGCTTGGCCGCTCCTACGCGACCGGCAAGCGCAAGAACGCTGTTGCTCGTGTATGGGTCAAGCCGGGCTCCGGCAAGATCGTCATCAACGGCAAGGAATTCACGGAATACTTCGCACGTCCGGTTCTGCAGATGATTCTGCGTCAGCCGATCGTCGCTGCTGCCCGTGACGGCCAGTTCGACATCATCGCAACGGTTGCCGGCGGCGGCCTTTCCGGCCAGGCCGGTGCCGTTCGTCACGGCGTCTCCAAGGCACTCACCTACTTCGAACCAGGCCTACGCTCGGTTCTGAAGAAGGGTGGCTTCCTGACCCGCGACAGCCGCGTCGTCGAGCGTAAGAAGTACGGTAAGGCCAAGGCCCGCCGTTCGTTCCAGTTCTCCAAGCGTTAATCGCTTCGGACTTCGGAATGTGGAAAGGTCGGGTGCAAACCCGGCCTTTTTTCGTTTTGGGAATTGTTGAATCGATATTCAAATCGCATACCTCTTCGAACAGGCGAGAAGGAGTATTCACTTGGCCAACAAGTCGATCGATCATGCTTTCACGGCAACGAGCCTCACTTCGGCGGCAACGGACCCGACGTTTGCGGGTGCCCTGTCCTTCATGCGCCGGCGCTTCACCAAGGATCTGACGGGCGCGGATGTAGTGGTCTGGGGTGTTCCCTTCGATGCCGCGACCTCCAATCGGCCGGGTACGCGTTTCGGGCCGCAAGCGATCCGGCGGGCTTCGGCGATTTTCGACAATGATCCGCAATATCCCTTCAATCGCGATCTCTTTGCCGAGATGGCCGTGATCGACTACGGCGATTGCCTGCTGGATTACGGCAATCACCATGAGACGCCTGAAGCGATCGAGCGGCAGGCGAAGACGATCGTTGATGCTGGCGCCTTCATGTTGACGCTGGGCGGCGACCACTATGTGACATGGCCGATCCTCAAGGCGCATGCGGCCAAGCATGGCCCACTGGCGTTGGTGCAGTTCGACGCGCATCAGGATACGTGGTTCGACGACAGCAAGCGGATCGACCATGGCTCCTTCGTGACGCGCGCGGTCCGCGACGGCATCATCGATCCCGATCGTTCGATCCAGATCGGCATCCGCACGCATGCGCCCGACGATTTCGGCATCAGCATTCTGTACGGCCATCAGGTCGAGGAGATGAGTGCCTCCGAGATCGCCTCGACGATCATCTCGCACACCAAGGGCGCGCCCAGCTATCTGACCTTCGATATCGACTGCCTGGATCCGGCCTATGCGCCCGGCACCGGCACGCCGGTTTCGGGCGGCCCGTCCAGCGCCAAGATCCTCTCCGTGCTGCAGCGGCTGCACCAGCTCGATATCCGCGGCGCCGACGTGGTCGAGGTGTCTCCCGCCTACGACCATGCCGACATCACCGCCATTGCGGGGGCGACGGTCGCGATGTATATGCTGGGGCTGCACGCCGAACGACGCGCGACAGCGTCACACGGCTGACTCATCCATCTTCCAAAATGATTCCGGACTTCTTTCTAAACTATTGAAAGTGTGAGCAAGACAATGGCACCGAAGATCTTCATCGATGGCGAACACGGCACGACGGGCCTGCAGATCCGCACGCGCATGGCCGGCCGCCGCGATGTCGAGCTTCTGTCCATTCCGGAGGCGGAGCGCCGCAATGCCGCGATCCGCGAGGATATGCTCAATAGCGCCGATATCGCCATTCTCTGCCTGCCCGACGACGCATCGAAGGAAGCCGTGCAGATGGTCTCGGCCAACAACAATGTCCGCGTTATCGACACCTCGACCGCCTACCGCGTCGACCCTTCGTGGGCCTATGGCTTCGCGGAGATGGACAAGGAGCAGGCTGGCAAGATCAGTTCGGCGCGCTTCGTCGCCAATCCCGGCTGCTATCCGACCGGCGCCATCGGCCTGATGCGACCGCTGCGGGCCGCCGGCATTCTTTCGGACGGCTATCCTGTCACCGTCAACGCTGTCTCCGGCTATACCGGCGGCGGCAAGCAGATGATCGCGCAGATGGAAGACCAGAGCCGCGACGACGCGATAAGCGCGCCGCACTTCCTCTATGGCTTGACGCTGACGCACAAGCATGTGCCTGAGATGAAGATCCACGGCCTGCTCGACCGCGCGCCGATCTTCGCGCCATCGGTCGGCAAGTTCGCGCAGGGGATGATCGTGCAGGTTCCGCTGCATCTCGACATGCTGGCCGCAGGCACGACGCTGGAAAGCATTCACGCGGCGCTGACCGCGCACTATGCCGGCCAGGATATCGTCACGGTCGTGCCGCTCGCAGACAGCAGCAAGATGGCGCGCGTCGATGCCGTCGAGCTCGCTGGCAAGGACACGATGAAGCTCTTCGTCTTCGGCACGCCTGGTGGTTCGCAGGTCAATCTCGTCGCCCTGCTCGACAACCTCGGCAAGGGTGCCTCGGGTGCCGCCGTGCAGAACATGGACCTGATGCTGGCCTCCTGAGCGAGGTCGGACGTTCATGTCGTTTTCCGGTAGCATGGCCGATATCGGGGCGTGGCTTTCCGCCGCGCTGCCGGATCATGGACTTTATACGCTGATCGCCATAGCCTGCATTGCCGGGCTTGCCCGCGGCTTTTCCGGATTTGGGGCGGCGCTGATCTTCATTCCGCTCGGCGGTGCCATCATCGGGCCGAAGCTGATCTCGCCGGTACTGCTCGTCATCGACGGGCTGGCAACACTGGGGATGATCCCGCCCGCGTGGAAGCGGGCGAACCGGCGCGAGGTCTTCACCATGGCTGCGGGTGCGATGCTCGGCGTTCCCGCCGGAACCGCCGTGCTGACGCTGATGGACCCGCTGCTCTTGCGCTGGTCGATCACCGTCATCGCGCTGCTGCTGCTTGCGCTATTGGTCTCGGGCTGGCGCTATCATGGGGAGCCGCATTCCTATCTGAGTGCTGCGGTCGGGCTGGTGGCGGGATTGTTCAGTGGTGCCGCCCAACTCGGCGGGCCGCCCGTCGTCGCCTACTGGCTGGGCGGAAAGACGGAATTCACCAAGGTCCGCTCCAACATCATCATCTATTTCGCGATCTCCACCTGCTTCAGCGTCGCCAGCTATTACGCCGGCGGGCTGTTCGTCGATACAGTGTTCGCGCTGACGCTGGTCATCCTGCCGAGCTATACGATCGGCCTGTTTCTCGGCTCCAAGCTTTTCGGCTTCGCCAAGGAGAGCACCTTCCGGATCATCTGCTACGGGCTGATCGGCGCCTCGGCCTTCCTCGGCATGCCCGCTCTCGACGGCCTACTGCGCTAGGGCAGACGGCCGGCGGGCTTGACCGGTCCTGACGACCAGCGCCTCGCCGGGGCCGTGGACCGCCGCGAAGAGCAGACCGGCCAGGAAGGTGAAGTGGTCGATGAAGAAGCCGAACTCCGCCTGATTGCCGGCCCAGCGCCCGGGTCCGTGGAATGACACGGCGAGAAAGATCACATAGATCCCCGCCAGCAGGGCGGCCGGTGAAAAGAAGATGCCGGTCAGGAAAGCGAGCGCCAGCCCCAGTTCGAAGAAGGCCGCGATCCAGGCAAGAAAGAGCGGGAATGGAAAGCCGGCGCTGGCGATGTAACCGGCCGTGGCCGTGATATCCATGAACTTGAAGCTCAGCGCCATGATGAACACGCCGGCGAAGATCAGCCTTGCGATCAGAATTGCGATTGTCCTGCCCATATTTCTCTCCCTGTGCCGATAGCGGCTGATACGTGAACGCTCCGCAGCGCGATCGCGCCGCCTTATCATGCAAGGACGAACGGCATGACGCGCTCCCGACATGCGCTTGCACAATCTCCTCCCGTGCCTTGTCATTCTGATTCAAGTGCTTCGCAAGTCGAGTCCGAAACGCGCAGCAAGTCCATGATTTCGAATTCGATTTAGCGATCGCTGTCCGCCACGAGCCAGCCCGCCTTTATGAGATTTCTATTTCCCGTCGAAGACCCGCGAATGGATTTCATACGCCGCGCGGCGTTAGCCTGTGGTCGAAATTCAGAGGTAGACGTCATGCGAGACTTCCTGTTTCCCCACCCTCCAACCGGCCGGCCCCGACGGCCGATGGTCAAACGGCAAATGCGCGAGAAGCGCACGGCGCATTTACTGATCATCTTCGGCCTCGTGCTTGCCGCCGTCGAGATCTACGTCATCTGGGGCAGTTTCTGACACGGCCATGCGGATGGACACGCGACTACGACTGGGAACGGTGATCACGGCGCTGGTCACGCCATTCAGGAACGACCGGCTCGACCTTGCAATGCTCGAGCGGCTGGCGGAGAGGCAGATCAATTCCGGCATCGACGGACTGGCTGTCTGCACCGTAACCGGCGAAGGGCCGACATTGTCGCCCACCGAGCGGGCGGCCATCATCCGTACCTGCGTCAGGGTCGCGGCCGGGCGGGTGCCCGTCATCGCCGCCACCGGCACCAATGCCACATCGACCACGATCGCGCTAACGCTGGAGGCGCGGAAGCTCGGTGCTGACGCGGCGCTGGTCACGGTGCCCTATTATGCGAAGCCGGGGCAGAAGGGCATCGTCCACCATCTTGAGCAGGTGGCGGCGGAGAGCGATCTGCCTGTCATCATCGATGACAACCCCTCCCGTTGCGCCAGCAGCCTGGCGCCTGAGAGCCTCGATGCGCTGGCGCCCGTCGAGCGCATTCTCGGCATCGTCCACTCAGGCGGTGCGGCCCGGCTTGCGCCGCGTTTGCGCCGGCGCTTCGTCTCTTTGTCATCCGATGACGCCAGCGCGCTTTCGTTTCTCGCTTGCGGCGGAGACGGCATGCTGTCGTCTGGTGCGAATGTCGAGCCGCGCTTGTTTGCTTCGCTTCATCGCCTAGCGAAGACGGGCAACGTGGCAGCGGCCACGGCGCTGCATGATCGTCTGCAGCCACTCATCCGGGCGCTTGCGGAAGATGGCTCGCCGGCTCCCGTCAAATACGCGCTGCATGTGCTGCTTGGCACGTCCCCTGACGTCCGCCTGCCGATGGTCGGCCTTGATACCACCGAGAAGGCTGCGGTCTTCGCCGCCCTGACAGGGCTGGCCGAGAGCCGTCGCCAAGCGCGGGCCGTCTAAGGCTAACAACTCCAATCACAGCCTCGATCATCCAGCCTGAAAGGAAAGATCATGCCCTCCTCCAACGCGCGCGCCCTCGCCGCGACCATCCAGCCTAACCCACTGCCGCGCTTCACCATCGGCCGGAGCAAGGGCGGCGGATGGGTGGTTCAGGATCGCGAGGGGCGTGTCGGCGGTCTGTTTATCAGCGAGAGCGCCGCGTTGCACTTCGCCTCCGACGAGTGCGATCACGATGCCACGCAGATCGCGATCATCCGCACCCGCACGCTGCTGCCGTTCAATCGGCCCGATAGTCGCGGACATGTGCACTGACGGGACATGATCCACCTCCGCGGGAGCGCGCGACGGCGTTCCCGCAGGCGTTGGCGAACGCTTCCTTAACCGCCGTTTCGTATCATCTGCCCCTACCCCACGCCGAGCAGACACGATGCCGAACAAGCCGAATTTCCGCTTCACTCATTACGATCTCAAGGAGCAGCGCGCCGGAACGGTGATCGAGGTGACCTTGAACGCGGTCGCCAATGTTCGGCTCATGACCTCGCCGAACTACCAGCGTTTCACCGAAGTGCTCGACTTCAAATATGTGGGCGGCGTTGCGCGCAAATCCCCGATTAGGGTGCCGATCCCCGACAGCGGCCACTGGCATCTCGTGGTCGACATGGAAGGTCATCATGGCCTTGCGGAATCGTCCGTCAAGATCATCACCACTCCATCAGGCCAGAAGCGGGCGTCTTGATCAGCGCTGATTGCGCTCTTTCCTGAGTTTCGACCACCATTCAAGCCGCTTGCGGATATCACGCTCGAAGCCGCGCTCGGGCGGATCGTAAAACGTCTGGCGGCCCATCTTCTCCGGGAAATAGTCCTGGCCGGAAAAAGCGTCCGGCTCGTCGTGGTCGTAGCGATAGCCTTCGTTGTAGCCCTCATCCTTCATCAGCTTGGTCGGCGCGTTCAGGATGTGCTTGGGCGGCAATAGCGAGCCGTTCTGCTTGGCAGCCATGGTGGCGGCCTTGAAGGCGGTGTAGACGGCGTTGGATTTCGGCGCGGTGGCGAGGTAGACGCACGCCTGCGCGAGCGCCAGCTCCCCCTCGGGCGAGCCGAGATAGTCGTAAGCATCCTTGGCGGCGTTGCAGATGACAAGCGCCTGGGGATCGGCAAGGCCGATATCCTCGACCGCCATGCGCACCAGCCGGCGGCCGAGATAGAGCGGGTCCTCACCGGCATCAAACATGCGCGCCAAATAATAGAGTGCCGCATCGGGATCGGAGCCGCGCACGGATTTGTGCAGTGCCGAGATCAGATTGTAGTGGCCGTCCTGGGCCTTGTCGTAGACGGGGGCGCGGCGCTGGACGATCTTCGTCAGTCCCTCGGTGTCGAAGATTTCGTCGCGGCGGGCAGCGCGCCAGACTTCCTCGGCGAGCGTCAGCACGGCGCGGCCATCGCCATCGGCCATGCGCAACAGGCTGACGCGGGCTTCCGGCGTAAGCGGCAGCTCCCTGCCCTCGATCGCTTCGGCGCGGTTCAAAAGCTCGGCAAGGCTCTGATCGTCATGCGACTTGAAGGTCAGCACGCGGGCGCGCGACAAAAGAGCGGCGTTGAGCTCGAAGGACGGGTTCTCGGTGGTGGCACCGACGAGGATGACGGTGCCGTCTTCCATGACGGGCAGGAAGCTATCCTGCTGGGCACGGTTGAAGCGATGGATCTCGTCGACGAAGAGAAGCGTCTGGCGCCCATCCATGCGGCGCAGCCGGGCGGCCTCGAAGACTTTCTTGAGATCGGCGACGCCTGAGAAGATCGCCGAAATCTGTTCGAAGGCAAGACCCGCCTCGCCCGACAGCAGGCGCGCGACGGTGGTCTTGCCGGTTCCTGGTGGCCCCCAGAAGATCATCGATCCCAACGAGCCGCTTTCGATCATCCGCCTGAGCACACCGTCCTCGCCGGTCAGGTGATCCTGACCGGTGACGTCGGCGATGGTCTGCGGGCGAAGCCGATCCGCCAGCGGCCGCCTGTTGGCGACCTCCGGCGGAATGCGCGGCGCGAAGAGATCATTGCTCATCGGAAGAACTGCCGGATGCGCTGGCCGTTGCGCTCAATCTCGACGCGCCAGAAGCTCGGGTTCTGCGCGGCGAGCGTAGCGAGATCCTTGGTGGACTTCACATCGGCGCTGTTGACGGAAACGATGATGTCCTTCGGCTCGAAGCCGAGCTGCTGGGCAACGGAGCCATCCTTCACTTCCGAAACGACGACACCCGTGCTCTCGCTTGCCATGCGCAGTTCATCGGCCACGCGCGGCGACAGGTTCTCGACGACGGTGCCTGTGAACGGCGAACGGCCGCCGATCGTGCGCTGGTCGCGCGGCGTCGTCTCGGGCGCCTGGCCGAGCGTCATCTTCACATGCTCTTCCTTGCCATTGTCGATGATGGCGAGATCGACAGGCTTGCCGAGACCGGCCGTGGTCAGGCGGTAATACAGTGCGTCGGGATGCTCCACCGAGATGCCATCGACGGCGGTGATGACTTCGCCTGCCTTCAGGCCCGCCTTTGCGGCCGGGCCGCCTTCCGTGACCTTGACGACGATGGCGCCGCGCGCCTTTTCGAGGCCGAGCGCATCGGCGACGTCGGAGGTGACCGCATCGAAGGTCGCGCCGACATAAGGACGCTCGAAGGTCTTCACGCCCGCGTCGGCGGAAGCGATGAAGACTTTCACGAGGTTGGCGGGGATGGCGAAGCCGATACCATTGGAGCCGCCGCCGCGTGAGAAGATCGCGGTGTTGATGCCGATCAGTTCGCCCTTCATGT
Source organism: Hyphomicrobiales bacterium (assembly GCA_900465665.1). Lineage (GTDB taxonomy): Bacteria > Pseudomonadota > Alphaproteobacteria > Rhizobiales > Rhizobiaceae > Rhizobium. The sequence goes on along the minus strand of UBJO01000058.1, from coordinate 4,482 downwards.
TCATCAGCGCGCCGCCGGAATTGCCGGGGTTGATCGAGGCGTCCGTCTGGATGAAGAAGCCGAACTCGTCCTTGACGACCTGGTTGCGCGCCAGCGCCGAGACGATGCCAGAGGTGACCGTCTGGCCGACACCGAACGGATTGCCGATGGCAAGCACGAGATCGCCAACTTCAACGGCGTCGGAATTGCCGATCGAAAGCGCCGGGAATGTCTGCTTGGTATCGACCTTGAGCACGGCGAGATCCAGACGATCGTCCTTCAGAATGACCTTGCAGGGAAACTCGCGGCCATCCGAGAGCGCGATCTTGATTTCGTCGGCGCCCTCGATGACGTGGTTGTTGGTCACGATCGTACCGTTCGCCTCGACGATGACGCCGGAGCCGAGCGAGGACTGCTTCTGCGTACGGTTCGGCATCTGCTGACCGAAGAACTGCTCGAAGAAGGGATCGCCGGCAAAGGGCGACTGGCGGCGGACGGTCTTTTCCGCATAAACGTTCACCACCGCACCCGCCGTCTGCTTGACGAGCGGCGCGAAGGACAGCTGCATTTCCATCTGGCTCTGCGGCACGGTCTTGGCCGTCTCGCCATTTGCCGTTTGGGCATGAGCATTGATCGGCAGTGCAAGCACCAGAGCAAGCAGCGGCAGAGAGGCGCGCTTCAACAGGTCGTGCATAAGAATCCCTTCTTGAAATCGTCTTGAGAGAACGTTGTAGTGCCGGACGCTAGAAAGGAAAGAGGGCAGAAGCATGGAAGATCAAGGCGGGTGAACCGATGCGCGACATACTTGCCAAACTGAGTCAGGAACGACAGGCATGCGACTGATATCAAAGGCCAAACTCTGGGCGAAATCACTGAAGCGTGACATCGTGGCCTTGTGGCTCGCCGCGCGCGACAAGCGGGTGCCCTGGTACGCCAAGGCGGTCGCTGGCGGCGTCGCTGCCTACGCGTTGTCGCCGATCGACCTGATCCCCGATTTCATTCCCGTGCTCGGTTATCTCGACGATCTCCTGATCGTGCCGCTCGGCATCATGCTCGCCGTCAGGCTCATCCCCTTCAATGTGATGGCGGACCTGCGCGTCGACGCCGCAGCACGTATCGAGCGGCCGTCCAGCCGCGCCGGGCTGATCGTCATCCTTGCCATCTGGCTTTGCTGCATCATCTTCGTCGGCATGGCATTCTTGAGAGCCAGCTAGACCAGACAGGAACCACTGCATGACGCGATATCGCCAGCCCCTTCTCTTCACCGCCGCCGCCCTGCTGCTTTGCTGCGCCGGGACAAGCCACGCGGCAAGCTTCGATTGCGAGGCCAAGGAGTTGAAGCCGGACGAGAAGGCGATCTGCGATAACCGCGCGCTGAACGACGCCGACGTGAAGATGGTGACGACCTTCGACCTGTTGTCCGGCCTGCTTGCCATGGGCTCGCGCGGCACGATGCAGGACGAGCAGACGGCGTGGCTGAAGAAGCGCCAGGAGTGCGCCGCCGACGTCGCCTGCATCCAGGCCGCCTATGACGAGCGGCTGAAGCAGCTGGCCGAAAGCTACAAAAACATAAACCGGCCGCTTTGAGGCGACCGGTTTAATAGAGCAACTGACTTTTAATCAGCAGGTTCAGCGATCGCCGAGATCGCGAACGGCGCCACGGTCGGCGCTGGTTGCGAAGGCGGCATAAGCCTTCAGCGCGGTCGTCACGTTGCGCTTGCGCTTTTCGGCCGGCTGCCAGCCCTTGGCGTCCTGTTCGGCGCGGCGGGTTGCCAGTTCCTTGTCATCCACGCGCAGGCTGATGGTGCGGTTCGGGATGTCGATGTCGATCATGTCGCCTTCGCGCACGAGGCCGATGGTGCCGCCATTGGCCGCTTCCGGAGAGGCGTGGCCGATCGACAGACCCGAGGTGCCGCCGGAGAAGCGGCCGTCGGTGATCAGCGCGCAAGCCTTTCCGAGGCCCTTCGACTTCAGGTAGCTCGTCGGATAGAGCATTTCCTGCATGCCCGGGCCGCCCTTCGGACCTTCGTAGCGGATGACCACAACATCGCCGGCGACGACTTCGTTGGACAGGATCGCCTTCACGGCCGCGTCCTGGCTTTCATAGACCTTGGCCGGGCCGGAGAACTTCAGGATCGATTCATCGACGCCTGCCGTCTTCACGATGCAGCCGTCGAGCGCGAGGTTGCCCTTCAGGACGGCCAGACCGCCATCCTTGGAGAAAGGATGCTGGGCATCGCGAATGACACCGGTTTCGCGGTCGAGGTCGAGTTCTTCCCAACGCGAGCTCTGGCTGAAGGCGACCTGCGTCGGAACACCGCCGGGAGCGGCGCTGAAGAGATCGAAGGCAGCCTTGTTGTCGGTGACAGCGACATCCCACTGCGCCAGCGCTTCGCGCATGGTCGGAGCGTGGACCGTCGGAAGATCGACATTCAGCAGACCGGCGCGGTCGAGTTCACCGAGGATAGCCATGATGCCGCCTGCGCGGTGAACGTCTTCCATGTGGACGTCGGCCTTGGCCGGCGCGACCTTCGACAGGCAGGGAACGCGGCGCGACAGGCGATCGATATCGTCCATCGTGAAATCGATCTCGCCTTCATGCGCGGCCGCAAGAATGTGGAGGACGGTGTTGGTCGAGCCGCCCATGGCGATGTCGAGCGCCATGGCGTTTTCGAACGCGCCCTTGCTGGCGATGGTGCGCGGTAGAGCGGTCAGATCGTCCTGTTCGTAATAACGGCGGGCAAGCTCGACGACGCGACGACCGGCTTCAAGGAAGAGTTCCTTGCGGTCGGAATGGGTGGCAAGCGTCGAGCCGTTTCCTGGTAAGGACAGGCCCAGGGCTTCCGTCAGACAGTTCATCGAGTTTGCCGTGAACATGCCAGAGCAGGAGCCGCAGGTCGGGCAAGCGGAGCGCTCGATGACGGCGACGTCTTCATCGCTGATCTTGTCGTCGGCGGCCGCGACCATGGCATCGACGAGGTCGAGCGCGACCTTCTTGCCGTTCAGCACCACCTTGCCGGCTTCCATAGGACCGCCGGAGACGAAAACCGTCGGTATATTGAGGCGCAGCGAGGCCATCAGCATGCCGGGGGTGATCTTGTCGCAGTTGGAGATGCAGACCATGGCGTCGGCGCAGTGGGCGTTGACCATGTATTCGACGCTGTCGGCGATCAATTCGCGCGAAGGCAGCGAATAGAGCATGCCGTCATGGCCCATGGCGATACCGTCGTCGACGGCGATCGTGTTGAACTCCTTGGCAACGCCGCCGGCCGCTTCGATCTCCCGCGCGACGAGCTGGCCGAGGTCCTTCAGGTGGACGTGACCCGGCACGAACTGGGTGAAGGAGTTGACCACCGCGATAATCGGCTTGCCGAAATCCGAATCCTTCATGCCCGTGGCGCGCCAAAGGCCGCGCGCACCCGCCATGTTGCGGCCGTGGGTCGTGGTTCTCGAACGATAAGCTGGCATTGGTGTTTCCTCACAACATCGGAAGTCTTCCGCGATAGCGGGCGGATTTTGACAACACGCTTCTACTATCGCTGCTTTTTGGAATTGTCCTAATCCAAAGAGTATATGCTGTCACTACCGGGAAAGGCAAAAGCGGTACTCCTCGGTACGCCTCAGGCGCCCATCGATCATATACGTGGGCAGAACGTGGTTTGTTACAGACGGACGCCACGTTTTCGCTACACGATAAGTTGGCTTCCCGGCCGGCCGCTTCAAGGCGTAAACAGTGATCCGAAACAACCTTGAATGCGTTCAAGGTCCATGCCGAGCTTATGTTGCTCAGGAGGATACTATGCCCGTCTACCGTCCACCCAGGATCGCCTCTTCGGAGATTACGCCGCGCCAGACCTATCTCGATCGCCGTCAGTTCCTCAGCGCTGCCGCGATCGGAGCCGTCGGCCTCTTGGGTGCCGGCACAGCCAGTGCGGCCGCGCTTACGACCATCGACAGCAAGTACAAGGTCGACGAGAAGCTGACGCCGATCAAGGATGTGACCACTTACAATAACTTCTACGAGTTCGGGCTCGACAAGGGTGATCCGGCGGCGCTGTCGGGTGACTTCAAGCCCACGCCCTGGACGATCAAGGTCGACGGCATGGTCAACAAGCCGGGCACCTTCGATCTCGACGTGCTGATGAAGGAATTCCCGATCGAGAGCCGCACCTATCGCATGCGCTGCGTCGAAGCATGGTCGATGGTGATCCCGTGGGATGGCTTTCCGCTGGCCTCGCTGCTCAGCAAGGTCGAGCCGCTCGGGAGCGCCAAGTATGTCGCCTTCGAGACCGTTGTGCGCCCTGAGGAGATGCCGGGGCAGAAGGGGATTTTCCAATCGCTTGACTGGCCCTATGTGGAAGGTTTGCGCCTCGACGAGGCCAACCACCCGCTGACGCTGCTTGCCGTCGGGCTTTATGGCGAGACGCTGCCCAACCAGAACGGCGCGCCGATCCGGCTGGTCGTTCCCTGGAAATATGGCTTCAAGGGCATCAAGTCGATCGT
>UBJO01000032.1 GCA_900465665.1 Hyphomicrobiales bacterium | reverse complement strand
TTGGAGCTGGGTTTAAGGGAGATGACCGGGAGGGGGAGGTTTCGGGCGTGGGGGGTAGTGTAAGCGTAAAATTCCTACAAGCGGGATACACACCGCGCCATATGCATAAATTTGGCGATTTATGAATTAAGTCGCGCGGTGTTGCATCAGAAGGACTTTAGATGCATAATATGCCGCAACTTGAAATCACCGGGGTGTGACGTGGAACACTTTGACATTATTCTTGCCTTGTCACGAACTGCTGTGGGGGGAGATGCCGAACGGGCTACTCATCAGTTGGCGCGCTTGCGCGACGCGCTTCAAAAGACAAACCCTGACCAAGCAGAGAAGCTTGGGCGGCTGCTAAACAGAGAAGAGCGAAAGCATTCTGTCGCGCCAATGTCGCTCGAGCAAATGCGCTCAGGCTCCATTCCGCCGCCGCAACTGCCCGGGGAGAAGCTGGGGAAAAACACTCCACTGCCGCATGACCGAGAAACAGCGACTCCCTTGGTCCGTGTTGTCTTTCCCGAAGACAATATGGGGAGCGAGCCAGTGCTTTCCAACGTGCTTGCGGACGCGTTGGACGGGCTCGTTGGTGAGTGGGCTCGCACCGAAGAGCTGGCCGCGCTCGGCGTGCAGCCCAACATGCGGTGCCTACTGTACGGCAAGCCTGGCGTGGGGAAGACAATGCTCGCGCGGTATATTGGCTTCAAATTGGGTCTACCAATCGTGGAAGCTCGTCTCGATGGTTTGGTATCATCGTTCCTCGGCACGACCGCGCGGAACATCGGATCGCTTTTTGATTTCGCAGATCGCTACCGCTGCATCCTATTTCTGGACGAGTTCGATGCGATAGCAAAAGCCCGCGATGACGCGCAGGAGGTTGGGGAAATCAAACGCGTCGTGAATGCGCTCCTGCAATGTTTGGACGCCCGAGGAAGGCGCGGCTTTACGCTGGCGGCGACAAATCATGAGCAGCTGCTCGACACGGCCGTCTGGCGTCGGTTTGACGGTAGAATTGAAATACCTCTTCCAGACGAAGAAGCTCGAAAAAAACTTTTGGCTCGCTTCCTTCCTCCGCTTCTTCCCGGGGACGCTGAAACCAAGATGCTAATCTGGATGACTGAGGGCATGAGCGGGGCAGATATCGAAACTCTGATAAGTGGCGGCAAACGGTTCCTGGTGATGAAAGAGGCAACTGGAGCCGCTGGGTCACGGCGTCGAGGACTTCTTGGCGCCCTGCGCCGTCAGGCGACCCTCAGCGGACAGCTATTCAGCAAGCATAGACGCGATCTTCTCCTCGCTTCTAATGAAGAGCTTGCCGCGGCTTTGGTAGACGATGCCGGCTTAAGTCAGCGAGAGGCCGGGCTCCTCGTTGGGATTTCACAAAGCACAGTTTCCCGCCGCCGCCGTGAGACGTCTGTACCGAATGAAGGATAAGTCCTATGGCTGAACAGATAGCGCGCCCAATTCAGGTATTCCTCGATACACAACGGTTGATACAGGTTCAGCCGACTGGAACGCGCGGACCAAACAAGGATTTCTTCGCTGGGAATAATAACGGGTTTCAACGTCACAAGGCTATTTTACGACAACAGCTCGCGCTAGCTAGCGGCAGTCTAAAGGCTAGCGGAGATCCCGCCGGTTTTATTCTTGTGCAGATGCGAGAGGAGGGGCTTGCTAAGAGCTATCGTCCCTTAGGAGCACTGTTTACTGCGCAGAACAGGTTCGCGCTCGTGGGTGGTGCAGCAATCGGGCAAATGTATTTCCAGACTACGCCAGATGCGTTGGAGCAGTTGAGTGAACTGATCGAACGAAAAGCAGAGCTTGAACCACGTCGGGTGGTGGATCCGGTATCGGGACGCTTAGAAGAGCGTGTTTCTTCCTATCGGTCCGAGGTCGGAGCAATCGACGAAATCCGCCTGCCAACGTCGGTCGATAGGCTCGGTTTCTCGGCACGAGACGCGGTGACATGGCTGGAGCAAGAGAACGTCATCGGCGGATACGTAGTGGAGCTATTCAGACCGGATCCGAGGGTCACGCCGCAAGCAGTTGATGAGATGGTCGAACGGTTTCGTCGGCGGTTGCATGCGTTGGGTGGTGTTCTAGCTGTTCCGTTTAGCTCGCGCACGTCGAAGGCAACAGCCGCTACTCTAACTTTGAGTGTTGACCTCCGCAGCGACGATAGGCGGACGATCAATCTACCGCTAGTCCCCGAGATGGACGCCGAAGAAGCAGAGATGGAGATGGATTTCGGCCCGCCCGCTCCCGACAGGTCGTTAAAACGGCATCAAGAACTCCTTGAGGTTTTGGCGCGCGAGCCGCTGGTTCGACGCGTCGAACTGCCGCTTCGTCTGGATACCGAGTCAGCTCCTCATGTTGCTCTAGGGCGGCAGGCGGTGATCGCACCGCCCGTTCCTGATGAGAATTATCCGGTGGTAGGGGTCATCGACTCTGGTATTGCGACGGTACCTCAGCTGGAGCCTTGGAGGGTTGGAACTGCAGGAGTGATCGCGCCAGCGGATCGCGATGTTGAGCATGGATCGTTCATCGCTGGTCTGCTCACAGGCGCCGGAGCCATGAACACAGCACTTGCAGACCGACTAGAGCCCATTCCTTGCCGGTTTTTCGATATTGATGTGCTGCCTCGTCGCGGGTTGCTCGATCAATATTATCAAACGCCGGATGAGTTTTTCGACCAGCTTGAGACTCAGATAGAGGTTGCGCGGGCGCAGGGTGTCCGTGTGTTCAACATGAGTTTGGGCGCGCCTGGAGTGCGACAAGGTCTCGGCTATAGCAGCTTCGCCGCGAATCTAGATCGAATCGCTCTGGCCCATGATGTTCTCTTTCTCGTATCAGCTGGCAACCTCAGAGGAATTGAAGCACGTCCCGAATGGCCGGCAAAAGCGGAAGACGCCTTAGAGATGTTGGCAACCCGAGCAATTGCGGAAGAGAGGATCACCGCACCGGGAGAGCATCTATTCGGTCTAACGGTCGGAGCGCTCAACGTACCGAATGTGGCTGGAGCGGTGGCGGATGTGCCTACTGCATATAGTCGTCGCGGTCCAGGTCCCGGGGGAGCGCGGAAGCCGGAACTAGCTCACTTCGGCGGGGTTTCGTCCCGAACAGGAGGTTTGTCCGGCCTATACTCGGTCGGAGCCGATGGGTCCGTCGTGGGGGGATCGGGCACTAGTTACGCCACCCCATTGATAACGCGCTCTTTGGCAGCGCTCGATCACAGGCTGGAAGGTCAAGCCCCACGCGAAACACTCCTTGCGCTAAGCGTTCACAAAGCATCGAAACCCAAAATTCTATGCGCCAAGCCATTGAGGGCGGTTGCGCGCGACTTTGTTGGATTCGGCGTGCCAACCCATTCTGACCAATCCCTTTCTGACGATCCAAGCAGTATTACGCTTGTGTTTGCGGACATCCTTCCACCTCGGCGAGAGCTATCTTTCATATTCACTTGGCCACGCTCGCTGGTGACTTCGGACGGCAAATGCCGGGGCCGGGTCGATGTAACACTTGCGCACACGCCACCGGTTGACGCCGCCTTTGATGCCGAGTGCCAACGTGTTCAGCTCAATGTTGGGCTGCATCAACTCGAAGAGAAGGAAAACGAAAACGGCGAACTCGTGCCAGATCATCAGCAACGCCTTAACGCATGTGATAGCCAGCTGCCGCAGCATTTGGAGTACACAGAGCGATACCTGCTCGAGAATGGGCTAAAATGGACCCCAATAAAGCGCTATGAAAAGAACATGCCCAAAGGGTGCGGTACGACGAGCGACTGGAAGCTCTCTCTCAAGGGCCTAACCCGCGCAGGTGCAATATACCCTGAAGAAGGCATCCGTTTTTCAATACTAATGACTATTGCCGATCCCAGCGGGAACGCGCCGATCTACGAAGAGGTTCGCGCGGAAGTATTGCGGCGGGGATTACGGCTGGCGGATATTACGGTGGCTCAGCGTCTGAGAACCAGGGGGTGACGATAGGGTCGGACGAGTGAGACAGGCATTCTGTTCGCCACTCGAGCGGATAAAATCGCGCCGACATTTTTCAGCGCCCGCTTTAAAGCGGCCGGTGCGATGTTCTTCACGCACAATTCAGAGATTGGCGCTGAATGGCGTCGCGGACGGACCCTCGCATGTTCCTAAAGCAGGCGCCGCAGCTCGACATCAAATAATTTCTACACCGAGCTTCCCGTTTTGCCCTCCATCCGCGCAATGTAGATAAATGGATACCTGGCAAGGTTCATGGTTGACGAGGTCGAACATCTCTCATTGGAGGAAGTCGGGCGGTTGCTTGGCCGTCAGCGGCAACCCGATTTGCTGCGACTGGCGGCACTTGCTGAGACGTGGGTCCGTGGCTGTCCTCGCCGTGAGGCGTCCGACTTGCTCAATGAAGCGCTCGCGCGGATTCTTTCCGGTAATAGACCTTGGCCTGCCAATGTCTCCCTCCACGCCTTCCTCTCCCAGGTGATGCGAAGCATCGCCAGTCAATGGCGACACGAAGACATTCGCGAACCGCTCACCGCTGATCAGGATAGCCCTTTCAGCGATACTTCGATTGAAGCCACGTTCGACTTTGCCGATCTCGCCCAGCGTATGCGGACAGCACTGTTAGATGACCAGGTAGCGATCGGCATTTTCGATCACATTTTGAGCCAGACGAGTCGAAAGCAGGCATGTGATCAGCTCGGCCTTGATCCCACCGGCTATGATACAGGCCGCCGCCGTATGACCCGCGCCCTCAGGCGCCAATTCAAACCAGGATGGATCAAATGACGACCGCTCCTGACTCCGATCAGATTCTCGCGCTTATTGCGGAAAGTATTCTTGAAGCAAGCGACCAAGAAATAATCGATACTGCTCATGCGCATGGCGTTGATGTAAACGCACTGGAGAAGAAGGTGCGAGAGATCATTGCAGTCCGCGTCGCTACGATCCAGCCGGCACCATCGCTGCAAATCGGCGAGACTGTCGCGTTGCGATCCGACCCCGCACGGATTGGCGTCGTCACCGGCATTACGCCAAGCAACCGGGAAACCCGGCTCAACGTGTTCGTCGATGGGCGTCTTGAGACGCTCTATGTGAGCCAGGTTATGCGCGCTGACCTCGCGCCGGGTGCGGTCCGTGCGACCCTGAGTGAGTTCCACGCGCGCCTGACGGCTCTCCAACTGGCGGAGCCGAGCATCGCGAACCTATACTCACTCCAGGCGGGTCGCATCGACTTCATTCCTTACCAGTTCCGGCCCGTTCTGAAGTTCATACGGGCCGATCGTCCGCGGTTACTAGTCGCTGATGAAGTCGGCGTGGGTAAGACGATCGAAGCTGGCCTCTTGCTCCGGGAACTACAGGCGCGCCGGCCGCTGCGGTCGGTGCTTGTCGTGTGCTCAAAGGCGCTTGTGGCGGAAGAGAAGTGGCATCGTGAGATGCGGCGTTTCGACGAGGAGTTCGTGACACTCGGTAGTGACGATCTTCGATACTGCCTTGATCAAAGCGACATCGAAGGCGAGTGGCCGGACCGGTACTCGCGGGCGATCTTGCCCTTCTCGCTTGTCAATGAAAAGCTGCTACAGGGCTATCCTTCGCGGAAGGGCGGCCGCAGCCCCGGCCTTACCACGCTCGACACGCCGCCGCGCTTTGACCTGCTAATAGTCGATGAGGCCCATAACGCCCGGAATACTGACACTAGCTTGCATCAGGGGCTTCGTATCCTCGCCGACAACGCCGAGGCGGTCGTGTTGATTACCGCGACCCCGGTTCAGCTCGGAACCGGAGATTTGTTCTCGTTGCTTAACCTTCTACGGCCTGACCTGGTCATTGACCGCCCAACGTTCGAGCGGATGGCGCAGCCGAACGAAGCCATCAACGCAGCGATCGCAACGATACGCGGGGCAGCTCCGGGATGGCAAGATGCTGCAATCAAACGGCTGACTGAAGCCGCGAGCACCGACTGGGGTCGCGTCATGCTGGCGCCATCACCGGAGTATCGCAATCTTGTAGCGGCGACGCGCGGGGCTACCAGTGATGACGACCGCGTCCGTCTCATCAGACCTGCGGAGGCGCTTCATAGCTTCGCATCGATGATCAGCCGCACGCGGCGACGCGATATCGGCAACTTCACAAGCCGAAAGGCCCGGACTGTCGAAGTGCCATTCACGCCAGAGCAGCGAGCCGTTCATGACGACCTGCTGGCGCTTCAGCGCTCCATCTATATGCGAACGCATGGCGCAGGCCCACTCGGCTTCCTTATGACAACTATACGGCGGCAGGCGGCGAGCTCGTTGCACGGGCTAGTCCCCTTCCTCGAAGATATTCTGACGCGACGTCTTAGCGACTTAGAACTCGTCGAGATAGACGATGAAGCGCTCGATCATGGCGAAAGCGAAATTGACGAAATCCGTGAAGACATCGGGACGCTCGTCGAACGCGCGCGAGGATTGCCGCTAGATGACCCTAAACTGGCGGCGCTTGTTGACATCGTCACTCAAAAAGGTGGCATGGCCAACCGCCGTTTGCTTGTGTTCAGTTCATTCCGACACACGCTGTACTATCTGCACCAAGGTTTGCGCGCATGCGGCGTGCGTGTGGCACTTATCCATGGTGGGGTGGCCGATGATGATCGACGTGCTCTACGCAAGGCTTTCGCCCTTCCGCCAGAGCATCCAGACGCTGTCGAAATTCTACTTTCGTCTGAGGTCGGTTCGGAAGGTCTCGATTTCCAATTTTGCGACGCACTCGTAAACTTCGATATCCCGTGGAACCCTATGCGCATCGAACAGCGCATTGGCCGTATCGATCGCTATGGCCAAAGCAGCCAGACGATCGCGATCTATAATTTTGTCACACCAGGTACGGTCGACTTCGATATCTTTCAGCGCTGCCTGCAGCGTATCGGCGTTTTCGAGCGGGCGATCGGCGGCAGCGAGGCGATCTTGGGCGAAATCGCTGGTCGCCTTCAGGCGGTGGCCGACGACTTCCGGTTGACCGACGTTGAGCGTCAGGCCCGCCTGCAGCAACTTGCAGACAATGAAATCCGCCAGATCATCGAGGCAGACGCACTGGAGGAGCGCGAGGCCGAGCTCTTCGGCGTTCGCATCGAACGCACGCGCATGAACGACGAAATCGCCGAGGCCTCAAGCCGCTGGCTTGAGCCGGTTGCGATAGAGCGCCTGGTCGGACTCCACCTTGAACGCGAACTGGACGTTGGTCGCAATCCAATCAGCGGGCAGGGACCTGTCAAGAGTCTCCGGCTCGCCGCTGACGCGCGGCGACGCCTTGTTCCGCCGCGCGCGCGCGGCACCCGTCTTAGTCTTGCGGAACGGGAGTGGGAAACATGGCTGCGCGGTGATCAGCAGACGCTTGCTTTGACCTTCGATCGGGAGGCTGCCAACGAAGATCGGTCGCTCGCTTTCATCACGCCTGTACACCCGCTCACTCAGGCTGCCGCGCGGTCATTTGCCGGCGATGAGGAGGTGGTTGTGACATTGCGGGTGAATGATTCCGCACTTCCCGTCGGCGATCACGCCTTTGCAATCTATCAGTGGCAGATGCGCGGGCTTCGCGAGGACGCGATGCTCGTTCCCGTAGTTGAGGACGCGACCGTCGGCGCAGCATTCATGGACGTGTTCACAACCGCCATTGATGCTTCAGACGTGGCGCCACCGGACAGTGCCACAATTGAGGGCCTCGAAAGCTGGCATCATGAGCTTTGGATCACGCGGCGTGCGGCGCACGTGGCGGAGGCGGGCGAGATCGCGCGATTCCGACGCGACAGCCTGGAGGCCAGCCATCGCGCGCGCGTCGCGATTCTTGAGGAACAGCTCGCAGCCGCGTCCGAAGATCGCATTCGGCGTATGCGCGCCGGTCAGCTTGCACGCGCCAACGCAGATCGTCAGGAGGCCCTTGAGAACCTCATGGCCGCGGAGCGGCGTGCTGATATTCTTCCCCGCCGCGTCGCCTCGGGCACGCTCAGAGTGGAGCATTGATATGGAAACCTCATTTCACAGCTGGCTTGATGAGCTGCGCGCGAAGCGCGAACGGTGGGTGGCAGCGAACCACGAGAATGACTTCGATCGCGGTATCTGGAACGCGACTGTCGACAAATATGCCGACCCCAGCCATTTCATCTTCGAACTACTACAGAATGCTGAGGATGCCGGAGCGAGTTGGGTCCGGTTTTTGTTAGAGCCGACCCGCATCGTTTTTGAGCACGACGGTAGGCCTTTCGACCGTGACGACATCGAGGGAATCACCGGTATCGGGAATACTACAAAGCTGGATGATGGGCATAAGATCGGTTGTTTTGGCATCGGCTTCAAGTCGGTTTATGTCGTGACGGAGCGCCCTGAAATTCATTCATTTATTGAGAGTGAGCCATTGGCCTTCGCGATTGAGAGTCTGGTCGTTCCCCGGCTCGTTCACACTGATCATGCCGAGGCCAAAACGAAAATCGTCCTGCCGCTGCGCGCCGACCGCGCCGAACTTGCGTTGACACGCGCCCGTGAGGGTCTCAGTGCCTCCGGCGCCCGTTCTCTTCTATTCCTACGGCATATCAAACGACTCGCGTGGATTGACGGGGAGCGCCAGGGAGTCGTGGAGGTAAGTGACGCCGATGAATCGGTTCGATCGATCAGTGCTCAGCTGCCTGACGGGGCCAGACAACTTGACCGCTTCGTTATACTTTCGCGCGCGGTCGAGCACCGCGAGGACCGCAAGCAATATGAAGTTAAAGCTGCCCTCCGGCTCAACAGTGACGGCGATTTGATCGCCGAGGAAGCGCCGACACGGCTCATGGTCTTCTTCGAGACCGAGGAGCCAACCGGCCTGCACTTTACCATTCATGGTCCGTTCCAGCTCACCGACAACCGTGGAAATATCAAGCGCGAGGACAGCTGGAATGCTGGGCTGGTTGATGCAATCGCGGGAATGGTTGCCGATGCGTTACCTTCGTTACGCGATCGTGGGCTGCTCAAGCGGAATGCTCTTGGCGTTCTACCCAATGCCACGGACGAGCTTCCGGCCACGTTTGCACCAATCCTCGCCGCGATTGTCGCAAAATTTGATGAAGAAGACCTAATTCCCGTTCATGCTGGTGGCTATGTGACGACTGCCAACGGGATTCGTGGGCCGGCCGACCTTCGGGATCTCTTGGGGGAAACTGGCCTTGCAGAATTCTGTCGGCGTCCGGATCGGTGCTGGGTTATCGCTGCGCCGAAGAACAGTCGCGTGGATGCCTTCATAAACACGCTGAAACTGGAAGAATTCGGCTTAGCGGATTTCTTCTCATCTTTCCGGCACGTGCTCGGCGCGCAGAGTCTTTTCGGCGAGAGCGACAAAGTATGGCGCGAGCGCGGTCTCAAATGGTTCAACGCCTTGTCAGACGAACAAATTCAGTATTTCTACCTCGCCTTGGAGGCGGCCCAAAAAGCCCAAAGGCCGTCGGTCGATCTCTCCGACATCCAGTTTGTTAGGCTCGAGGATGGCCGGCGCCATTCCCCGCGACATGCTGTTTTCGCGCCAATCGATAGCGATCTGGATCCTGAGGCCGACCAAGATGAGCTATATCTCGTCAAGAAGAGCTTGATCAGACTCGGCCGGGGCCGCGGTAAAGACGTCGAGCAATTCCTTCGACGAGCTGGCGTTCGCGATCTTGATGAACGAGCATTCCTTAGCGCGATCATTCGGACCAAGTACAGGGGCAACGGGCCACGGCCCAATCGTGAGCAGGACCTCAGCCATATGCGTCGTTTCCTTCGCTGGTGGAAGGAAACCGGGGAGGTAGGGCTCTTCAATGGTGTGGCGTTTGTCCGGGCTGGCGAGGAAGCCACTTACAGCGTGCCCGGCAATGTTTATCTCGGATCGCCCTATCTCGAATCAGGCCTGCAAGTCATTTATGATGGCCAGACAGAGGGACGGGATAAGCTAGCGCTATGGGAAGGGTATAAAACACTTCCTCGTAAGGATTTATTGGCGTTTCTGGAGAAGTGTGGCGTGGAGGACCGTCTTATAGTTTGGTCGTCCTCTATTCCCTATAATCATCCTAGTTACAGTGAACTTCGATATAGCTGGGGTGGCGCCCGCTTTACCGGTACCGGCGCCAATTCCGACTATCGCATTGACCAGCTTCCGGAAATCCTTGCAAGGCAAGATCCAAAAATATCCAAGCTTGTATGGGAGGCCGCGAACCGTGTTGGGGCATCAGCCATGGTCGCGAGCTTCTCGCCTAATCAAACTTATGCCGCTCGTACGCGACCTTCGTCGTTGGCGATCGCGCTACGGCGCGCGGCTTGGATCCCGACCAAGGATGGACGTCTTCGAAAGCCAAATGAGATCACTCAAGCGGATCTTGCAAAGGGCTATGCGGTCGGCGGAAATGAGGAATGGCTTCGCGCCATCGGTTTCGGCGAGCAGGATCGCCAGCGGAATGAACAAACAAAGGCCCGGCGCCAGGCTGGGGAGCTGATCGGCCTCTCTGCTGAACTTATCGACCGGCTCAGCAACCTTTCTCCTGATGCGTTGGCCGCGTTGAGCGCGGATATGATCCGAACCATCAACAGTCGTTCTTATGAGCCGATCGTGTTTCCCGAACGGGAATCCGGCAACCCGTTGCGAAGGGCTGAACGACTTGCAACGCGTGCACAAGCGGCAGCGAACAAGAACTATGAGGTCAGAGAGCGCAGCGTGCGTACCAGCAACACGGAAAGTCGGAAGCTCGCGCGGACCTATCTGGAAGACCACTACACAAATCCTATCGGCGAAATGGTGTGTCAGGGCTGTCACAGCAAGATGCCGTTCGACCTTGCCGATGGCTCACCCTACTTCGAGGCCGTGGAATGCCTAGATTCACTTGAAAAAGAGCAAGCAGAGAATCATCTAGCCTTATGCCCAACTTGTGCTGCGAAGTGGCGTCATGCCAATCCGGTGAGCGATGTCGATTTGCGTGCTAGGATCGCCGCAGCGGTGCTGCCAGAGATTACACTCGAGTTGGCTGGCGAACCTAGTCGAGTTCGGTTCACACAGTTGCACTTAGATGATCTCCGTACTGTGGCGAACATCAAAGCATCTGGCTAGGCCAGGAGCTCCGTGAGGGGTGTTTCGCTTAGCAAAGTTAAGCATGGTATATTCTGGAGATTTTTACGCCGGCCGACAGGTCATCGGAGGCACGGGCGAGTGGCCAAGACTCAAGACGGTTTTCCCCATCTGCCGCTCATATCTTGTGCTTTCACACGCTCATCGCGGCTCTACGGCTCGGTGAGACGAATGTCAGTCGCTAAAAATATTTGTGAATACTTCAATGGGGACAGAATTTCCGGGGACGTACGCAAGGCTTACAACTTGACCGCGCGATTATGTGCGGCGATGCTCGCTCCTCTTTGGGGGAAGCTATGTGGGCGGACAGCGAAAGTAAGATCGACTACCTGAACTATTCCGAAGTCTCTGAAATGGTTTGTGACATGGTAACCGACGACGCCATGTTGCCAATCTCGCTCGGAATATACGGCACTTGGGGTGTCGGAAAATCGAGCATCCTTCAGCTGGTCGCCAAACAACTTGACGGAGATCCGCGAAATCTGGTGGTTCCATTCGATGCTTGGCTTTATCAGGACTTCGAGGAGGCGAAAGCCGCCCTCATGACAGTAATCGCCAAGACGGTCTACGAGAACGTGCCGGAAGGATTTAAGGAGAAGGCCGCTAACCTCTACAGGCGCGTAAACAAACTGAAGGTTTTGGGTCTCGCCGCAGACGTTGGGGCGTTCTTTGCAGGGATGCCCACGCTCGGGGCTTTCTCTAAAGCAGCCGATGCCGCCAACGACGCCTGGGATGGGAGTTCGGACGAGGACGACGTTGATGCGATTAAGGGCGCTGTAGCTGAAGCAGGCAAACGAACGTCTGGTCTTCTTAAGCCAAAGGAAAAGCGAAACGCCCCGGAAGAAATCGTCGCCTTCCGGAATGAATTCGGCGAGCTCTTGAAATCGATCGATCGCCGGCTGGTCGTTTTCGTAGATAATCTAGATCGTTGCCTGCCGCCGAATGCCATATCGACGCTTGAAGCGATGCGGCTATTTTTGTTCCTGCCGAACACGGCCTTTATTGTTGCCGCTGACGAAGACATGATCCGGCTCGCTGTGGCAAAGCACTTTAAGGAGCCGGGAGATAGGCATATCACTGACTATCTCGACAAGCTGATTCAGGTTCCGATCCGCGTTCCCAAGCTCGGTCTGCAGGAAGTACGAGCGTATCTGTTCATGCTAGCGATCGCCAAGTCGGACGCTAACCCGCAGAAAGTCGAAGAGCTGCGGAAGTTCCTTATTGAAAAGCTTAGACGCAGTTGGTCGGATGAGCCGCCGTTCGACGTCGAGCAAGTATTGTCGAGGCTATCCCTACAGGAGAGTCACGCTCTTCAAAACTCACTGGAAACGATGGACAGGCTCGCCGGCATCCTCGCGCATTCAATCCAGGTAAACGGTAATCCCCGTATCGTTAAGCGAATGCTGAATGTTGTCCGGATGCGAGCTTCTGTCGCTAGGCGGAGAGGCATGGCCCTAGACGAGTCGGTTATAGCGAAGCTCGCACTGTTCGAGAGATGCACCAGCGAAGACGCCATCAAGACCCTGAACGCGATGGTGCAGTCTGCGCAAAAGGGTAAATCCAAGGAACTTGCTCAGTTCGAGGCCGACGTGGAGCAGCTTAAGTCTGACGCCCTTCCAAAGGATTGGCAAAAGCATTCGGAGTTTGTCTCCGATTGGCTCAAGTTGCACCCGCCACTTGGCGGCATCGACCTTCGCCCGGCGGTTTATCTGGCTCGAGAAACCATGCCGATTCGCGTGGCTACCAGAAGGATGAGTGAGAAAACGCGGAACGCCATCGAGGTCCTGCTGAAGACAGCAACGCTAAGCTCCAAGGCTTCAAAGGAAGCCGTAGACGTACTCGACGCTTCTGAAGCTGGCGAAGCGATGGATGAAATCGTGGCGGTTATGAAGCGAAACCCAGAATGGGACAAAGCGCGCGACGATTTTCGTGGTGCCCACTTACTCGCGAGACGTCACGAAGTCTCGCACCGGAAACTGATTGCGTTTGTGCAGACGCTTCCCAAAACGCCGAAATGGATGGCCGCGTTGATGAAAGATGATGGCGACAGGAAGAGCAGCTAATGGGAACCTCATCATCATCTAAAGGATCGGGTTCTAAGCAGCCGATGGTTCCGCCGTGGGCCGATGATCAACCGGGCACGCCGGTCCCAAAGGCCCCACCGAAGCGCTTCCAAGCATTCCGAACATCTTTCGGAAAATACCTCAAGAGTGGTGACCCCGGCGATCTCAAGCGATCGCTTGGACACTATGCTAGGACCGCGACCGGCGGAAGCGGCGTTGGCCCTCGAAGATTCGGCTCTGTCTACAACGCAGGCGGCGACTTCTATGAGGTCCTCAAATCGCTTGGCGGAGATGGCGGAGCCGCCGCTGACCGGGGGCTCTCCAAAGACTCTCTTGCCGGCGAGCCGCTTGATGTCGTTTGCCAACGTCTGGCCGAGGCGCTCGCCCCCGATAATGGCGACGCTGACCGCATTCGCGAGGCAATCGACGAAGCGATGTTGGAAGTCCTCGGGGAGGGTGACTTCGACCCAGCAAGCTTGGACGACGAAACAGTGGATCGTATCATGGGCGAATACCTGTCCCAGACTGTTTTCCAAGAGATCGTCGAAGAAGTTGGCGGCTCCTGGGCTAACGCCCCCGACGATAAGCGAACCTCGGCAGCGGAAGCCGAGTTGCTTGAACTAATCCGCGTCGTCGTCGACAAGAACCTGGGTCCCAAGCTGACAGACGGGAAATCCATCACGAAGTCTGAGGTTCACCGATTCATGCGCGAGACCGTGGTCGAAGTCTGGAAGGAGTGGGAGTCGTTCGATGAGTAGGCTGATATATCACGTCGACGAAAACAAGATTCCGTCAACGGATAAGGAAGGGACATCGCACGTGTTCCTCTATGGACCGCGACCGACGCGACAGGGGGCAGGCTCCATCGGGCGTCGGCTCGAACTAGCGGTGGAACGACTGGGCGTAGTCATCGATCCTGTCGCCTTCGACTTTCTCTCTATCGCATTGGCAGTTGTCGCCGCTGACACCTTCGTCAACCGCGAGGCCTTTTCCGGGAATGGTTGGGCCCGCGACTTCGAGCTCGACGTGCCCTTGGCACGACCCGGGGTCTGGCGACAAGTGAAGAGCGAGCTCGAGCATAGCTTAAACTTCCTGAGCGGGGACAATTGGACCCTGAACTTTAACGCCGACGGTGCTGAGCCTCCTAAGAAGGAGAGGGTTCAAAGGCGCTTCCGTTCACACATCGCTGTCGGCTCGGCAGACTGCGCATGCTTGTTCTCGGGTGGGCTGGATAGCCTGATCGGCGCTCGCAAACTCATTGCGGAAGGACGTTCGCCGCTTTTGGTTAGCCATTCCTACCGTGGGGACAAAACCTATCAAAATTACTTGGCACCAAGGCTCGGTAAGAAGCTTCCGAGGTTCGCGGCAAATGCCAATCCCGTTTTCAGCGGGGATTATATTAGCGACACGACTATGCGCACTCGAAGCTTAGGCTTCCTTGCATTCGGTGTGGTCGCGGCTAACGCTATCGAGAAAAAACAACCGTCCAGCGGGCCGATTGACCTGATCATTCCGGAGAACGGGTTCATCGCCCTCAATGCCCCGCTGACAAGACGGCGCATCGGTTCCCATAGTACGCGGACTACACACCCGCATTTCTTGTCAGGAATTCAAGCCGTTCTCGACAAGGTTGGTTTAAACGGGAGTATCGACAACCCCTACCGTCATATGACCAAGGGGGAAATGCTTTCAAGCGTCTTGCCATACGATGGCCTTAGCCAAGCTGCCGTCGCCACCGTATCCTGCGGCAAGTGGAAGCGGAAAAGCCAGCAGTGTGGTCATTGCGTCCCATGCTTAATCCGCCGGGCCTCGTTCGCGAAAGCCGCAGTGAACGACACGACTGCATACCAGTATCCCGATCTCGGTAAGTTATGGGATCGTTCCGATATCCGCGATGACGTCATGGCAATGCTCGTGGCGGCCGGTCGTGGGAACAAGGGCGCGAAGCAAAGGGCGATCGCGAGTGGACCGCTGCCTTTCGATCCTGTAGAACGCGCCCAGTGGTTCGACGTCCAGCAGCGCGGGCTGCGCGAAGTTGCCGACTATTTGAAGGGCCAGGGATTTCCCGTGTGATCGACTTTCACTGCCACTTGGATTTGTTTCCCTCTCCGGAAAAGGTGGCGGACGACATCGAACGAACGGGAACCTATCTGCTCTCGGTGACCAATACACCAAAGGCATTTCCAAAGACAGCACAGCTTGCCAAGGGGAGAAAGCGCATTAGGACCGCCCTGGGCCTGCACCCCCAGTTGGTGAAGGAGCGCCATACCGAGGTCCCCCTCTTTAGACGACTTCTCGGGGAGACGCGATACGTAGGGGAAATCGGGATTGATGGAGGCAATGACTGCGCTCATTTCCTTGATCTCCAAAAGGATGTCTTCGATGGGTTGCTGCATGCCTCCGCGGAAATAGGGGGCCGCATTCTATCTATTCACAGCCGCCATGCCAGCGGCGAGGTCGTTGAAGCTTTGTCAAGACACCGAGCGGCCGGGTTGCCGATCCTGCATTGGTATTCCGGCTCGGCGGCGCACGCAGACAAAGCGGTCCAGATGGGAGCGTGGTTTTCAGTGGGGCTTCCGATGTTAAAAAGCAGGCGCGCAAGCTCTCTTATAAGCAGCTTACCGCGCGATCGCATCTTGACAGAAACCGACGCACCATTCGTATCGACTCCCGGTGGTGACTATCCTGCTGATGCATTGTCAAAAACAGAAGCTGCACTGGCGTCTCATTGGAAATGTGACGTCGATCAGGTTCGCCGGCAGCTACATGCTAACCTCAGCGCGCTTGCCGAAAAGGCTTCGAAATTCCCATTAGCGCAGCGGCCGCCGTGACCTAATTAAGACTGAGGATATCACTGTTTTAAAACGTCGAGTTTCATCAATCGCTTAGCCGTTTTCGCAGCTGCCCCGCCGGTTCATATCCTTTCAAGGCGTGTGTCGCGCGAAATTCTCGATACGGATGCCGAGCGGCGCGAGCCGCTGGTGCGAGGCCTTCAATAAGCCCCACACACGAACTTCGTTGAGGGTTCGACGCCAAAGACTGCCAGTGAGCAGTGACCGAGGCGCTTTTGGTCTAGGCAGGCCGCCTTTGGTTCCCGCTGAACATGCCGCCGCGATAGACGTCCGCCATAAGATCGAACGAGAACAGCACGACCTCGGCTTCAGCCAAAGCGGTAAGATGGCAATCACCCTCGGTCGTAAGGATGCTTTCGCCCTCCGAAATGACTTCGTTTTCCAAGGCCACCCTCCCGCTGTAGACGTAAAGCAGCATATTCTTTGCGAATTCGGCGGTCGGCAGCCGCAACTGAAGATTTTCACTGATGCGAGCGTCGAAGACCTCTACGTCGGATCTGACCGTCAGCGGGGCAGCCCTCGGTCCGGCGATCAGCCGCCAGTTATCGATGCTGTTCTCTTCTACAAATTCGTGGAACTGTACGATAGGCTCAAGGTCGGCTGCGCTTGGGCGCAGGAAAATCTGGAGTGCCCGCACTGACTCTTCGCCGAGCATCAATTCCTCGTGCTGGAAAGTGTGTCCCGCGTTCATCATCATGAAGTGCGTCTTGTCGAGCCTCCTCTCGTTACCCACCGTGTCGCGATGGAGCATCTCGCCGCCGCGAATGTAAGTCAGGATCTCGTCGTCCTTGTGGGGGTGCATATCGATGAGGTGACCCGGCTGCACCTGGGCGCGATCGATCCTGCCAATCGGCCCGATGCCGCTATCGTCGGAAGTCAACGTCAGTCCAGGATACAGGATCTCGACGCCGAAGCCCTGCCTGAAATCGCCGCGCATCCGGCCCGCGTGAATCTTGGTGATGGTCATTGTGGTGTTCCCTTCATCCGGGCGCGGGCTCTGCCGCCCGCGCCGAACGGGCCTGCTGTGCTCAATGATAGTTCAGGATGCCGACCAGCTTCTGTCCAAGCGGGCTGGTCCAGTCGACGGCGAGTTCGGAGATGATCTGGTCGACGGTGGTGATGATCGCACCGGCCTTTTCCATGCGGCGCAGGGCGATGTCATCGCCGTATTTGGTGTAGGAAGCGGAGGCGTCGGCCGAGACCTGGACTTCGTATCCTTCGTCGAGCATCTGCAGGACGGGGAAGGTGACACAGATTTCCGTCGTCACGCCGGCGACGAACAGCTTCTTGCGGCCGGTCGCCTTGACGGCCTGGTTGAAGCCGTCGTGGTGCATGGCGTTGACGATCCCGGGACGCTTGATGCGAGCTTCGAAGGCCTCCGGAAGGATCGTTTCGAGTTCCGGCAGGAGCGGCCCCTGGATCTGGTCTTCCATACTGGAGGTCAGAATGGTCGGGATGTTGGCAGCCTTGGCGATGCGGGCAAGCTTCAGCGCGTTCTGCTTGACCAGATTGATGTCGTGCGAGTGCGTCCAGGCCATCGTGCCGATCTGGTGGTCGATCAGCAGCATGGTGGAATTCTCGGGGGTGAATACGTCCTTATGCATTGTCGTGTTCCTTTTCCTTGTCGGCGGCTGTTGGTGAACTTCGTTACGATCCGCTCGATGATTGAAATTTATCGTTGCGATCGACAGCACGGTAGCTCTATGGTTGGCCACTCTGTGGAACGAAAAATGGAACGCTAGGATGATCAGCTTCGAGGACATGCAGACCTTCGTCGAGGTGGCGGACAGCGGCGGCATCACGGTTGCCGCCCGGCGTCTCGGACTTCCGAAGTCGATCGTCAGCCGGCGGCTCGTGCGTCTCGAGAGCGAGCTTGGCGTTCAGCTTCTGGCGCGAACGACCAGAGGGGCTTCGCTCACGGAGGCGGGTGTCTCCTTCCGCGAGCACGCCGCCCGCATGTGCCTGGAGATGGACGTGGCGCGCGAAGAGATGCTGCCGACCGGGGAGCTGCGGGGACGGCTGCGCGTGGCGGTTCCTTCGTCCTTTGGCCCTGGACACTTCGCACCAGCGCTTGCCGAGCTCGCCCGCCGCCATCCGCTGCTTCAGCTTCACGCGCATTACAGCGATCGGTACGTCGACCTAGTCGCGGAGGGCTTCGACTGCGGCATCCGCGTCGGCTATCTGCAGGATTCTAACCTCACGGCGCGAAAGATCGGCGCCTTCGCGGCGGGTCTGTTCGCGAACTCGGACTACCTGCGTGTCCACGGTGTTCCGCAAAAGCCGTCAGATATTCTTGAACACCAGGCCATACTGCAGGGGACCGAAAGCTGGAAACTTTCCGACGGCAACCGGACGGTGGTCGTCAACGGCCAGGGGCGGTTCAAGGCGGACAGCGCCGCGGGCATCGCCGAAGGTACGGCGGCAGGGCTTGGTATCGCGGCGCTGCCTGTCGTCATCGCGCAACCCTACCTGGAAGCTGGTACTCTCGTGCCGATCATGACGGAATACAGCCTGCCGGAGATTGGCGTCTACATCGTGCGGCCGCCGGGATCGCATGTGTCGCGAAAGGTCAGGGTGCTGATCGACTTCTTCGTGGACCGGTTTTCTGCAAGCGCTGGATGATGCCGAGCGTCAGGCCTCTCCGGCAAGGCCTCTGTCCTGAAACGTCTTTCCCCAGTCGCGCATGGCCATCAGCACCGGCCCAAGCGTCTGGCCGAAAGCGGTCAGGGAGTATTCCACGCGCGGCGGGACTTCTGCGAAGACTTCGCGGGCGACGATCCCGTCGGCTTCGAGCTCGCGAAGTTGCATGGTCAACGAGCGCTGGCTCGGATCGCCGACCAGACGTCGCAGCTCGCCGAAGCGGCGCGGCCCGTCCAGCAGCCGGTAGATGATCATCGGCTTCCATTTTCCACCTGTGACATCGACGGTGGTTTCAACGGGGCATTTCTGGCCAGCAGTCAACGGGTTCTCCAATAGTGTACTTTCTATCCCTATAGGCAGAACTGTTGCCTACTTGCAAGCGTGCTTGTGTCGCGCCTAGTTGAAGGCAGCTATTGACGAGGTGCACCATGCGAGCTGCTTTTTACGAGCGACAGGGAACTGCCAAAGATGTGCTGATGGTCAGGGAGCTGCCCGATCCAGAGCCGGAAGCAGGCGAGGTCCGGGTGAAGGTGGTTGCGTCCGGAATCAATCCGTCCGACATCAAGACGAGAACCGGCTTCGGCGGCAAGGCCATGCCGTTCCCACGGATCGTGCCGCATCAGGACGGGGCGGGTGTCATCGACGCCGTCGGCCCTGGCGTCCTTGCGTCGCGCGTCGGCGAGCGCGTCTGGATCTACATGGCGCAATGGGGCAGAGCGCAGGGAACCGCGGCGGAATTCGTTGTGGTGCCGTCCGTGCAAGCCGTAAAACTTGCCGACAACGTGTCCTTCGAGATCGGTGCATCGCTCGGCGTTCCTGCGATGACCGCGCATCGGTGTCTGTTCGCCGACGGGGACCTGAGGGGCAAGCGGGTTCTCGTGCAGGGAGGAGCTGGCGCCGTGGGCAATGCGGCAATCCTGCTTGCGAAATGGGCGGGAGCGTGGGTGGCGGCGACGGTGAGCCGCGAGGAGCAGGCTGAGGTCGCGCGCGCGGCGGGGGCTGACTTCGTTGTCAACAGGCACGAGGAGGATGTCGCTCAAACCGTGCGATCGGCGACCGGTGGCCACGGGGTCGATCGAATTGTCGATGTGGACATCTCCGCCAACATTGACGTGGCAGTCGCCTGTCTGGCGCGCGACGGCGTCGTCACGGCCTATTCGACGGAAACGCCGCAGGCCATGCTGACGATCCCCTTTTTCCCGGCGCTGCTGGGTGGCTTCTCGTTCCGTTTCGTCTACGTCTACTCCATGCCGCAAGAAGCGATGGGTCAGGCAAGTGAGGAGGTTTCAGCCTGTGCCGCGTCTGGGGCATATGCTCCGCGGATCGCGAAGACATATGCCCTCGACGAGCTTGTCGAGGCACACCAGTTCCAGGAGAGCGGCACGGCCGTCGGAAAGATCATCGTCCGAATTCAGAACCCGTGACGCCGCCTGCTCAATCTTAGCTCATCAGGCGATGACGGCCTTCGGCTCCAGAAACGCTTCGAGGCCGAACACGCCATACTCGCGACCGATACCCGATTGCTTGAAGCCACCGAAGGGGGCAAGGGGCTCATGCGGCGCGCCATTGACAACGACGCGTCCGCTGTCGAGCCGGTCCGCAAGCGCCTGCATGCGTGCGGCGTCGGTGCCATGCAGATAGGCCTGAAGTCCATATGGCGTGTCGTTGGCGATCGACACAGCTTCGGCGTCGTCGCTGTAGGCGATAACCGACAGCACCGGCCCGAATATCTCCTCGCGCGCGATGCGCATCTGGTTGTCGACATTAGTGAATATGGTCGGCCTCGTGAACCAGCCGCGATCCAGTCCGGCCGGCCGGCCGAGCCCACCCGTCAGGAGGCTTGCACCCTCCTGCGTTCCCAGCTCGATATAGGACTGGACCCGATCGTACTGCTTACGGCTGACCATCGGCCCAATCATCGCGTCCGGATCGTCTGGCGCGCCGACCTTGAATGTTTCGATCTCCTGCTTCAGCTTGGTCAAAACGTCGTCGAGCCGATGGGCGGGAGCCAGGATGCGGGTGCCGGCGATGCAGGCCTGGCCGCTGTTGATGAACCCCATCCGCAGTACGGCGGGAATAGTTGCGTTCAGATCGGCATCGTCGAGAATGATGTTCGGTCCCTTGCCGCCAAGCTCCAGCGTCACGCGCTTGAAGGTGTCGGCACCACTTCGCAGGATTTCTCTGCCGACCGCCGTAGATCCGGTGAAGGTCACCTTCGCGATGTCCGGATGCCGGCTGAGTTCCGCGCCGACGACATTGCCGAGCCCGTTGACGATATTGAACACGCCCTTTGGCAAACCCGCTTCATGAAGGCACTCGGTGAGGATCTGCGTCTGTATAGCGCTCATCTCGCTGGGCTTGATGACGATGGTCGTGCCGGCGGCGATGGCGGTTGCGAGCTTCGAGGTGATGAAGCCGATATTGCTGTTCCACGGGGTGATGGCAGCGGCGACGCCGGAGGGCTGCATGACGACGCGGGCGCGGCCCATCTGTTGCTCGAAATCATAGTCCTTGAGGACATCCGCCATCGTCAGGAAGCTTGAAGCAGCATGCGGGATGGCGAACCGCGTGAAGGTTTGCGGAGCGCCGTATTCAAGCGCCATTGCTTCTGTCAGATCGGAGACGCGCGCGGCGACGGCTGCGTTCAAACCCTTAAGCGTCTCGATACGCTCGGCTTTTGTTCTTCGTGAGAACGCCGGGAAGGCGCGTTTCGCGGCGGCGATAGCCTCACGCGCATCTTCGAGGCCGCCAAGTCTGACCGTGCCGATCTTTTCCTCTGTCGACGGATTGTAGAGATCAGCGGTCTCCAATCCCTTCGGTGTGACGAAGCTTCCATCGATATACGCCTTGTCGATATTGAACATCTCAAACTCCTTTTGGCTGTTCCGTCATATCTGGCACTTCGACACTGTCCTGATAAGCTGGTGAAAAGCGCTCAGGCTGATAGGAGATTACGGACAATGATGCGTGGCTCGCTCGCAGAACTCGAAGCGGTTCTCGCTGTTTCATCCCAGGGCGGTTTCCGAGCCGCGGCTCGCGAGCTAGGGATGTCGTCGTCCTCGCTCAGCCAGCAGATCGCTGCGCTGGAGACGCGCATGGGCGTCAGATTGTTCAACCGGTCGACCCGGAGCGTAGTGCTGTCAGCCGCGGGGGAGCAGTTCGTGGCGAGCGTCGGTCCGGCGCTGGAGGCAATCCGCAGTGCCGTAGAACACGTTGACGAGCACCGGGCAGAAGCTACGGGAACCTTGCGCATTAACACGTCGGTGGGCGCGACCCGGATGATCCTCACTCCGCTGATCTTGGACTACATGCGGCGGAACCCGCAGATGTCGGTGGAGATCGTCACGGAAGGGGCGCTGGTCGACGTCAACGCCAAGGGCTTTGACGCCGGCATCAGGATCCGAGAGGCCGTTCCTCCCGACATGGTGGTCGTCCCGATTGGCGACAGCATCCGACCGGCCATAGTTGGGTCGTCCGATTACTTCCGCCGCCATGGAAAGCCGCAGGTCCCGGCAGATCTCGAAGACCACATGTGCATCCGTGCCCGAATGGCGAGCGGGACCATCTATCGCTGGGAGTTCGAGCGGCGAGGCGAGAGCTTTGCGCTCGACGTTCCAGGCAAGCTCGTGCTCGACGATAGCGACCTGATGCTCCGGGCTGCCTGCGACGGAGCCGGACTTGCCTATCTGAACGAATGGCAGGTCGGGGACGACGTTGCCGCCGGAAGGCTGGAGCAGGTCCTCTCAGATTGGACCCCGCCATATCCGGGACTGTGTCTCTACTATCCCGGCAGACGCAACATCCCGGCGAAGCTGCGCCGGTTTATCGACTTGATAAAGGAGCTGCGGGCAAAGGGAACGACGTAACCCGCTCTTCTGCTTGGACGAGGGCTCAACGGGATGGATGCGAAGTTCCGCCCGTCATCCTGACGCTACCGGACTATTCCGCTCAGCGTAACAGTCCAATGTCAAACATGGGTATTCAGCCGAACCATCGCGCGTTGCATCCTGCGTTCACGGATCTGGAATGGACCCGGCCTTCAATCAGGAGCGATCACATGAAACTTTATCACCATCCGCTGTCAGGTCACGCGCATCGCGCCCGGCTCTTCCTTTCGCTGATCGGGCTTCCCCACGAGCTGGTCGAGGTCGATCTGAAAGCTGGCGCGCACAAGCAGCCCGACTACCTTAAAATGAATCCCTTCGGTCAGGTCCCGGTCCTGGCGGATGGCGATGTCTTCATCTCTGATTCCAACGCGATCCTGGTTTACCTCGCCAAGAAATCGGCTGCGACGGAATGGCTTCCCGAAGATGCCAAAGGGGCCGCCGACGTTCAGCGGTGGCTTTCGGTTGCAGCCGGCGAGATTGCTTACGGTCCGGCAGCGGCGCGTCTGGTGACGGTCTTCGGCGCTAAGTTCAATCCCGAAGAGGTCATTGGCCGTGCACACACCATCCTCGGCCGGATCGAAAGCCAGCTGCACGGACGCGAATGGCTGGTGGGCAACCGCCCGACGATCGCCGACGTCGCGATCTACAGCTACGTCGCACGTGCCCCGGAGGGCAATGTCGACCTTAGCGCCTATCCCTCCGTCAACGCCTTTCTGGCTCGTGTCGAACAGCTCCCCGGTTTCGTCGACTTCGTCAAGACGCCCGTCGGTCTTGCCGCCTGAGCTTCGATAGGGCGTGCGATGCCTCGCACGCTCTTCGCCCCTTATTCTGGAGAACGCCGATGTCCATGAAGCTTTCGAAACTGCCGACTTGGCATGAAGGCGAGACCTTTATTCAGGAAAAGCTCGGCGTAAAGGAACGCATGGCCTCCGTCGGCCAGCGTGTCGTTCGCGATTTCATGCCGGACCAGCACCGGGACTTCTACGCCCAACTGCCGTTCATCGTTCTCGGGAGCGTCGATCAAGCCGGTGACGCCTGGGCGACTTTTGTCGAAGGCAATCCGGGCTTCATGTTGTCACCGTCCCCCGTCGTTTTAGATATAGCTGCGCACCGCGATCCGAGCGACCCGGCTAGTGAAGGATTGGCCGATGGCCTGCCGATTGGTCTCCTTGGCATCGAGATGCACACGCGTCGCCGCAACCGCATGAACGGTTTTGTCTCGACGATCGACGGTGGTTTTCGCGTCGATGTCGACCAGAGTTTTGGAAATTGCCCGCGCTACATTCAGCTGCGCGATTTTTCATTCGAACGCCAGCCGGGGACGTCTTTTCACGGTGCAGTCGAGGAGCTGCCGGCACTCGACGACCAGGCACGCGCGATCATTGAGGAAGCTGACGCGTTTTTCGTGGCGTCTTACGTCGATCGCGAAGACCGGCGCCAGGTGGATGTTTCCCACCGCGGCGGGAATGCCGGGTTTGTTCGTATCGGTGACGATGGCGTCCTGACGATCCCCGATTTCGACGGCAATCTCTTCTTCGCAACTCTCGGCAACATCCTACTGAACGGGAAGGCAGGACTGCTGTTCGTGGATTTCACCACCGGCGATATGCTGCAGATGACGGGGAAAGCCGAAGTCATCTTCGATTCGCCCGAGATCGCCGCCTTTCAGGGCGCGGAGCGTTTTTGGACATTTAAGCCGACACGGATCGTTCGTCGCCGTAATGCACTGGCGTTAAGATGGGGTTTTCAGAAGGACGGCTGGTCGCCGAGCTCCTTGATGACAGGCAGCTGGAGCCAAGCAGCCGACCGTCTCCGCGCCGCAGAGTTTGCTAACAGCTGGCGGCCAATGACCGTCACCGCAATTGTCGATGAAAGTGCGGCGATTAGGTCTTTCCATCTGCAGCCTGGTGATGGCGCAGGGCTGCTCCCTCACAACGCCGGTCAACATATCCCCATACGGCTAAAGCTACCCGGCGAAGAAAAGTCGATCATTCGCACTTACACACTCTCGGTCGCGCCCTCCGATGGGGTCTATCGCATCAGCGTCAAGCGAGACGGCCGGGTTTCGCAGTTATTGCACGATACTGTTGTCGTCGGCGATGTCATCGAGGCCCGTGCGCCGGCCGGTGACTTCAAGATTGACGCACGCTCGATACGTCCGGCGGTTCTTCTGGCAGGCGGCGTCGGCATCACGCCGATGCTCGCGATGCTCCGTCATATTGTCTACGAAGGGCTGCGCAAGCAGCGTGTCCGTCCGGTCACTTTGTTCTACGCGGCTCGCTCCAAGGCTGATCGGCCGTTCGATAAAGAAATTGCCGAGCTCGTCGGAGCGACCAAGGGTGTTGTGCGCTTGGTCAGGGTCCTCGGCGACACGACGGATGCTGAAGAGGGCAGGGACTTCGATGCGGCCGGAAGGATCGATATGGCGATGCTGACGCGGTTTCTTCCCTTCAACGACTATGATTTTTATCTCTGTGGACCTCCCCAATTCACGCAAGGACTTTATGACGGGCTGCGGGCTCTTAACATTGCTGACGATCGTATCCAGGCTGAAGCTTTCGGTCCGTCGTCGCTGATCCGCACGGGGCAACCCGCACCAGCCGCGTTATCTTCCGCCGCGAAGCCTTCGGAAAAACCCGTACCCGTCGTGTTCACGAACTCCCTAAAAGAAGCAAGGTGGACACCGGGTTCCGGCACTCTGCTGGAGCTTGCAGAGGCACGCGGGCTCGAACCCGAATTCAGTTGTAGGGAGGGGAATTGCGGGACGTGTCGGACGAAGCTCGTCAAGGGCGCCGTCGCGTACGTCAAGCAACCAACGGCGAAGATCGACGCCGACGAAGTGCTCCTGTGCTGCGCTGTTCCTGCCGACCAGGAAAGCGGCCTGCAGCTCGCTGTCTAAGGGCCGATTGCTGCGTCCAGCGTAACGGTCCCTTGCTTCCTTTCGATGTTCAGCGATCGTCCCGACCGGATCATATTCAATCTCAAGAGAGCGACGTCTCTCCCAACCGAAAAAGGAGAAACACAATGTCACGCATTCCTACCCCGGCAACCATCAATGAGGCTCCAGAAGCCTCTCGTCCGATCCTCGAGACCATCCAGAAGCAGATCGGCTCCGTCCCGAACATCTTCCGTCTGGTTGCCAACAGCCCCGCCGCATTAACCGGATTGACGTCGCTCCAGGGCGCACTCGGCAAGGGCAAGCTGCCGCCGGCCACCCGCGAACGCATCGCACTCGCCATGGCTGAAGCCAACGGCTGTGACTATTGCCTGTCCGCCCACACCTTCACTGGCACGAAGTTCGCCAAGCTCGACGGGAGCGAAATCGCTGCCAACCGCAATGGCACTTCGAACGATCCCAAGGCGGCGGCCGCTGTCGAGTTCGCCAGGGCTCTGACAGTCGCTCGCGGGTCCGTCTCGTCAGCCGAAATCACCAAGGTTCGTGACGCCGGCTACAGCGATGCCGAGATTGTCGAGATCATCGCCCATGTGGCCCTCAATACCTTCACGAACTACGTGAACGAGGCCCTTGATACCGAGATCGACTTTCCCCGTATCGATCGCGCGGCTGCGTGACCAAACCCTCGAGAGCGGTGCAAGATGCGCCGTCTCTCGCCAACAAAGACAAACGCCATCTTGAGAGGAACTTGAAACATGTCCCGTCCCCCGCTTCCCCCATTCACCAGAGAGACTGCCATCGAGAAGGTCCGTCTTGCAGAGGATGGCTGGAATAGCCGCGATGCCGGCAAGGTGGCACTTGCCTATACGCTCGATACGCGCTGGCGTAACCGCGCCGAGTTCGCGAAGAATCGCGCCGAAGCTGAAGCATTCCTAACCCGCAAGTGGAACAGGGAGCTCGACTATCGCCTGATCAAGGAACTCTGGGCCTTCACCGACAATCGCATCGCTGTCCGATATGCCTATGAGTATCGCGACGACAGCGGTCAGTGGTTCCGCGCCTATGGCAACGAGAACTGGGAATTTGCCGAAGACGGCCTGATGCGGGAACGGCATGCCAGCATCAACGAGCACCCGATCGCTGAAGCGGATCGCAAGTTTCGTTGGCCGCTGGGGCGCCGGCCGGACGACCATCCTGGCCTGAGTGATTTCGGCTTTTAGACGGCTGATCAAGGAGATGGGAAAATGGCTAGCTCGTCGATTGATCCGCGGGTAAGGCTTTCAATAGAGCTGGCTCTCACGGGAACCAACGCGAGCAATACACTGCTTGCGAAACAAGAAGAAGCCGGTCGTGCACTTGGTATGACAGGCGCCGAAATGGACATGGCGCGTCGGGGCTCAAGCTTCGACTTCGAGACGTCGATCGCAATATCCCTTGCATTGAACGCTTGTCAGGAAACGCACCAGCGCGCACTGCGCGCCGGTCTTTCCGAGGAAGCCTCTGCGGAAATAGAGCGCATCTCGCAGGCTTGCCGTTCGCCAATCATGATCCTCTGTTAGAGGCTCTTGAGGCTTCTGTTCCGAGCCCTTAGGGTCCTGGAAACGCAAGTGCTTTGGGGGGGATGGATGGATCGCTGGCAGGCAATGAGGATCTTTGTGAAGGTCGCGGAAACTGAAAGTTTCGCGGATACCGCGCGCCAGATGTTCATGAGCGCACCGGCTGTCACGCGTGCGGTTTCGTCACTCGAAGACCTGATTGGAGCGCGCCTCTTGGTGCGGACCACCCGCTCGGTGAAGATGACCGAAGCGGGGGTTCGCTATTTTGAAGACTGTCGCCGGATCCTTGCCGATATTGCTGAAGCAGAGGCGGCTGCCGGCGGTTCCTACGCGACGCCGACGGGAACCCTGTCCATAACCGCGTCCGCGCTGTTCGGGCAGATGTACGTTCTTCCGGTCGTGACGGATTACCTTGATACCTATCCCACGATGAAAGCGAAGACGCTGTTCATCGACCGACCAGTTAATATCGTAGAGGAAGGGATCGACGTTGCCGTGCGTATCGGCCATCTCCCCGACTCTAATCTCTCTGCTGTGAAAGTCGGGACGGTCCGTCGCGTCATGTGTGGTTCTCCCAAGTATTTTGAGCGCTTTGGTGTTCCAAAATCGCCAGCCGATCTCAAAGACCACCGTATCGCGGCTTCCACGGCAGCCTGGGCTTCACCAGAGTGGAAGTTTGGCGACGATCTGCGAGTATCCGTGGATGCGGCTTTACAATGCAACACCAACGAAGCAGCGATCCAGTCGGCACGCGAGGGGTGGGGTCTGACAAGAGTGCTCAACTACCAGATCGGCCCAGCTCTCGTTGCTGGAGAGCTGCAGATCATCCTCAGCGAATTCGAGGAACCGCCTTTGCCCATACACATCCTCCATCCGGAGGGTCGGCACGCTCCAGCAAAGGTGCGCGCCTTCGTCGATATGGCTGCGGCAAGGCTGCGCGAGAACCGCCTTCTCAACTAGCCCCTCGATATCACCGAGCTAGGCCTAAGCTTTTGGAGCGAACTGCGTTCGCTCCCCCGTCTCGTTGGGTGGCACCGCCGCTCGGGTAGACAATTATCCCTGTTTCTGAACGCGATGGTCACACCGTAAGTCGATCCCCTGAGCTACGATCCTGCGGACAGCTTACCACGCCGACGCCACCGTAGCGGCTCATCCAAATGGTCGCTGTTTTACTGTATTCATATCACCAGACGCAATAATCCCTTGTCGAATACGAACATTCTCCTTCCGGGCTGAAAGAGCGATGTTGGCTCCAGGCAACAAGCCGCCCACAACCGTTCCTGAGGAGAAACACCATGTCCCGTACTCTTGCCGCCGTACTTTTCGCATCCGCCAGCATCTTTATTACCACGCCCGCAAACGTAGTCTTCGCCGAAACGCCGGCGATCGCCCAGCAGGCATCTGCTACGATTCACTATCGCTCCACGAAAATCGACGGCGTCAACGTCTTCTATCGCGAAGCTGGACCGGCCGACGGTCCGGTCGTCGTCCTGCTTCACGGCTTCCCGACATCGTCACACATGTTCCGCAACCTGATCCCGCTGCTCGCTGACCGTTACCGCGTCATCGCCCCTGATTATCCGGGCTTCGGTCAGAGCGATGCCCCCGATCACACCAAATTCGAGTATTCCTTCGGCCACTATGCCGATATCGTCGACACGTTGCTGACCAAACTCGGTGCTGCCAAATATTCGATGTATCTCATGGATTATGGCGCACCCATTGGCTACCGGCTAGCGCTCAAGCACCCGGATCGCGTCACCGGAATGATCGTCCAGAACGGCAATGCATATGACGAAGGCATCCGGGATTTCTGGAACCCGATCCGCGCCTATTGGAAGTCGGGGGCAACCAAGGACCGGGAAGCGCTCTCGGTGCTCGTCGCACCCGAGACGACCAAGTTCCAGTATACCGATGGCGTCAAGGATCTGACGCGCATCAGCCCCGACAACTGGGTGCACGACCAGGCGCTGCTCGACCGGCCGGGGAACAAGGATATCCAGCTCGATCTGTTCTACGATTACCGCACCAACCTACCGCTCTATCCGCAGTTCCAGGCATTCTTCCGCGACCGGAAGCCCCCGACGCTGATCGTCTGGGGCAAGAACGACAAGATCTTCCCAGAAGAGGGCGCGCATCCCTATCTTCGCGATCTTCCCGATGCAGAGTTCCATCTCCTTGATACAGGCCACTTTGCGCTTGAAGACAAGCTGGACGAGATGGCTCCGCTGATCAGGAGTTTCCTCGATCGCAAGATCGCAAAATGAAAGCGGAGTGAGGCTTCCGCACCGGCTGAAAAAGGTTCAGGAATCCTCCTCCAAGCCTCTCTTTGTGGGCCAGCCATTTACTCCGATCGCCTGCCGCATCTCTCCTCCCGCGGCAGGCATTTTTAGATGGAAATGTTGGTCATCATTACCGTCGGCTCTCGTTTGGCAATCGCAGGCACACGTCGGCGGTTCGAGTCCCTTCAAGAGCAAAGCCGCCTGTCGACCCCGTTTATGTGCCTGAGCTTGCTATCTCAAGGCAGCTTGATCCCACCCATATCGAAATCCCCTTCGCGGTAGGGAAAGCGGTAGAACCCGTGAAACTGCGTTGCCAGGTATGTCACGAACGCCTTGATCTGCGGATTGGAGAACCGATGGGCATGATAGTAGATGCCGACCGAAACCGCATCTGAACTCCACTCTGGCAGAACAGGGACAAGGATCCCGGCGCGAACCTCCTCAATCGTGAACCATTCCGGGAAAAAGCCGATGCCCATGCCCTGGATGACGGACAACTTTGCCAGCCAGTTGTCGTTGGTCGATGTCTTCCCGCTTGGGTGGATAATAACGCGCTCCTGCTCGCTCGCGATCGACCAGACCCCGGTTCCTCCGGCGGCACGGTTTTCGATCAGCGGATGACGGCGCAACTCATCAATATTCGTTGGAATGCCATATTCACTGATATAGTCCGGTGAGGCGTAGAGACAGCTGACGTAACGGGCGATGCGACGATGGATGAGGTTTTTGGCTTCATCTTCTGGCGGCGGACCGGCGAAGATAATGCAATCGAGGCCAGCGTCACGATGAAACAGATCCACCTTGTTGAGCACGGCGAGGTCGAAAGAGACATCGCCGTTGCGCCTGAGATATTGCAGGCACATGGGTGCCATGAGGTTGGTGCCCAGTTCGTCCGTCGTTCCGACGCGCAGTTTCACGATGCTACTGAGACGTTTCGTCCGAACGGCGTCTTCTGCCCGCTCGCAGGCGCGAACGACATCCTGGGCATGGCTGAGAAACGCATGACCTTCGTCGGTCAGGATCAGCCGGCTTCCTCGCCGCTCGAACAGCGCGGCTCCTAACTCGACTTCAAGACGTCTGAGACCATGGCTTAAGCTGCTCTTGGGTATGCCGTGTCTGCGCGCCGCGTCGGAAAGAGAGCCGCTGGAGGCAATACGTTCGAAGGCGCGAATATCATCCAGTTGCATCGTTACACTCGTTCAAAAGCTTGGACGACAGTTTGCATCTCAAAGGGCTGACAGCAGGTCAAGCGTCAATAAGATCGGAGACGATGCCGCCGCCGAGCGCGGCCGAATTTGTTAAAGCCCATCCAAGATCAAGGCGAGAGGGGAAATCCGAATGAACAGTTACCGCATGCGATCCTTCTCCCTCCAGCTCGTAACGGCTCTTGCGTTTGGAATGTCTTTTGCGACAGTTCACGCCCAGACAGCGCCGGCCAAATTCATCCTCGATCAGGATTTCGCCGGGCCTGGGGGATCTGATCTGCAGCCCATTCTTTTCTTTCTCGACAATCCGAAGGTCGAGCTGCTCGGATTGACGGCTGTCACCGGCGATGAATGGATGCCGAAGGGCGTTGCCCAGACGCTTCGGTTTCTGGAGATCGCGCAACATCCGCAAATCCCGGTCTACAAGGGCGCGCTGATGCCGCTGATCAATACGCCTGCTCGGTTGAGTGCTTGGGAAGCGCAATACGGGAAGCTCGGCTGGAAGGGTGCGTGGAATAAGGCGGAGACGGACGGGACCAAGCCGGATTTCGATCCGTTGAAGGTCCCTGATCTCCAGGAAGGCATGCCGACGACCAAGCCTCAAACACAATCGGCTGTCGATTTCATGATCGAGCAGGTTCACAAATATCCCGGTCAGATCACGATTGTCGCCGCCGGG
The DNA here is from genome assembly GCA_900465665.1 of Hyphomicrobiales bacterium. GTDB lineage: Bacteria > Pseudomonadota > Alphaproteobacteria > Rhizobiales > Rhizobiaceae > Rhizobium. Next base: position 61,775 of record UBJO01000032.1, on the reverse strand, counting down.
CCACTGACCAACATTGCGCTCGCCGTCAGAACCGACCCGCAATTTGCGTCACTGGTGAAAACCTTGCTGGTCACCGGGGCGCCGAAAGCGACTTTCGATCCAGCGTCAGGTAAGGTCCTGTCGGCCGATGCCTTCAATTCCATCTTCGATCCGGAGGCTGCCCATATCGTCATGACGGCGGGATTTCCATCGATTGTAGCGACCGGCCTGGTCACTAATGCGGTGTCCGTCGATGAGGCGCTCATCAAGGAGATGAAGGCAAAATCACCGGCCTTGACGGATTATCTCGTGAAGAACGCCTGGAAGGATCTACCGATGTGGGACGAGATCACCACGGCGATTGCCATCGATCCGACGCTTGCCGCGAAAACCACGGAGGTCCTTGCCGACGTCGATATCGGTGAGGGGCGCCAGCGTGGCCAGTTCATCGTGTTCGACGACAAGTCCGCACCCGCGAAGGCCGGCAAGATCACCGTCGTTCTCGATATCGACCGTACGCGGTTCAGAGACATGTTTCTCGAGGCAGTGGCGCGCTAGCTTCGGATACTGGCGCTCAGCGGCGGCTGCTGTTCATCATCGAGCTTCGAAACGAGTTGATGTGGATCCTGATTGCTTCTGCCGCTGCGTCCGCCGATCTCTCGTTCATCGCCTTGAGAACGGCTTCATGCTCTTCGGCGATTTCCTGTAGGTGCCCCTCGTTTTCAAAGGACAGAGCCCAGAACCGTTGAGCGCGTCCATGGACGACCTTCAATATGTCGATCAAAATCGGATTGCGTGACGCTGACGCTATGGCTTCATGGAAGCTGCGATCGAGCTCCATAATCTTTCGGATGTCACGCGTATCCAGCACATCGCGGAAGGCACGGCAGATCCTTTCGATCTCGTCCAGTTCTTCGGCGGTAATGCGTTCCGTCGCGAGCCGCACGCAGAGGACCTCGTTTGCGAGGCGGACTTCGATCAGATCCATGGCATCGTCAATGGAAAGCGGAGCTACGATCACGCCCTTTCGTGGCAGGATCTGGATCAGCCGCTCCATCTCCAGGCGATGGAGCGCATGATTGATCGGTGTTCTTCCAAGCTTGAGCTCATCGATGAGCGTCGCGGTGTTCAGGTACTCACCGGGGCGGTAGGAAAGGTCGATCAACTTATCGCGTAGCGTGATGTAAGCGAGGTCGTTCTGCGACAGCACATCTTTTGTCGGCCTCTCGACACTCCGCTTGTCCATTAACACACATCCTCCCTGGGGCACTCTTGCATTCTACAGAAGCCAAAATTGAAATGCCAGAAACATTTATGTAGACAAGCAGTGAAATTTCACTGTAGCTTTAGTACAAGAGAAAATGATCACCGTCTGAGGGAAGCACACACATGCGTGCCGAGTTTGACATTGCCGGCCTGACCGCCGCAGACCACCTGACTGTCGAGATTTCCGAGCTCATTGTTGCCGGCTGGGCCGGCAGGGACCTTGCCGCGGTCGAGCATCACATCCGGGAACTTGCCGAGCTTGGCGTCGCCCCGCCGAACAGCGTGCCCCTCTATTACCGGGTCGGCGAAAACAACCTGACGCAGAATGCGAATGTCCAGGTCCTTGGCGAAGCATCGTCAGGGGAGGTGGAATGCTTCATTTTCGCGTTAGGCGGCGACCTCTATGTCACGGTTGCCTCTGATCATACTGACCGTGAACTCGAATCCTTCGGCGTCGCCCAATCCAAGCAGATCTGCCCCAAGCCCGTCGCTTCGATCGCGTGGCGATTTGACGATGTCGTCGGTCACTGGGATGAGCTGGTCATGCGCTCATGGATCGAGGAAGGCGATCGACGGACGCTTTACCAGGAGGGAGCGCTTTCGACTTTGCTGCCGCCGCGCGAGCTCATCAACAAGTTCGATCCGTCTTCGGCACTTCCGTCTCTGCCGGACGGCATGGGGATGATCTGTGGCACGGTGCCTGTCATTGGGCGGATCAGGCCCGCGGTCGCCTTCGAGATGGAGCTTTACGATCCCAAATTGGATCGTTCGATAGCCCATCGGTACACAGTTCAGTCCCTTCCGCTCGTCGCTTGAGAGATGCCCCCATGGCCGATACAGCATCGTCAAATCTTCCATCGACCAGCCGATTGAAAGCCATTCTGGCGAAGCTCGATGGTTCTCCGTCCGGCTATCGCGATGTCTTTACCCGTCTTTACGCTGCATCCGCCACGGCTGAGGCGGAAGCGTCCGACAAGCGGCGGGCGGCAGGGCGTGCTCTCGGTCCTTTGGATGGACGCATCGTCTCCATCAAGGATCTCTTCGATGTCGAGGGAGAGGTGACGCTTGCCGGTGGATTGCCCGGAGAAGACGACAAGCCCGCAGTGGAAGACGCCGACGTTGTTTCTGACCTCTGCAAGAGCGGGGCTGTGATCGTCGGTAAAACGAACATGACGGAATATGCCTTTTCCGGCCTCGGCCTCAACCCTCATTACGGTACCCCGGCGAATTCGCGGGACCCGCGCCGCATTCCAGGCGGCTCCTCATCCGGATCCGCCATATCAGTGGCGCTTGATCTCGCTGATCTGGCCATTGGATCGGATACCGGCGGTTCCGTCCGCATTCCCGCGGCTCTGAATGGGCTCGTGGGGTTCAAACCCAGCCAGAACCGCATCTCGCGGCGAGGCGTGTTTCCCCTGTCTTTCACATTGGACTGCGTCGGGTTCATCGCCAAGGATTTGCCGATCATCTGCGCGGCCTATGACGTCCTTGCCAACGATGACGGGTCACCTATGGCGCCCCCCGAGGCTATCCGCTGTGGCGTACCGCGTGGCTTTCTGTTCTCCGGGATGGACGCTCACGTCGGTCATGCGTTCGCCAAGGCGCTTCATGGCTTGGAACAACAAGGCCACGTTGTCAGCGATGTCGATCTCGATGGGATCCTGACGAAACCATTCGAGCTGCAGGCCAAGGGAACGCTTGTCGCAGCGGAGGCAGCCTATTTCCATACCGATCGCATGGACGATCCATCCCGGTTCGATCCTTTTGTTCTGTCTCGTCTCAGAAAGGGTCAGGCGCTGGATGCCGCGACCTATGTCGGGATCCTACAGCAGCGCGCAGCTCTCATGCCGCGCCTCGACGCGGCGATCGCCGAGCTCGATATCCTGATCATGCCAACGGTTCCCGTTGTCGCGCCACTCTTCTCGGAGCTTGAGGGCGAGGGCGCGATGGATCGGGCGAACGCGCTGCTTCTGCGCAACCCCTCTGTATTCAACTTCTTCGACCTGCCGGCGATATCCTTGCCTATCGAGACAGATGACGGCGCCGGTGCCGTCGGATGCATGATCGTAGGAAGGCGCGGCGAAGACCGCAGGCTGATGTCGATTGCCGAAGCATTCCGCTCTCAAGTCAAATATCTCGCGAGGTAGCCATGGCCGAAACGCTCGACATCCCGATCCAGACCGCTACGGAAGACACCGTTCGACCTTATGGAACGCTCCTCGGCAAACCCTTTGCCGGTCCCGCCGGCAATGCCTATGGCAGCCCCGGATCGGACTTCTGGAGCGAACATATATTTTCGCCCGGTGCAGATGGGAAGACCGAGATCCTTTGGGTCGCCTATCGGAACAACGATCCCGTCGTGACCAGCCTCGAGACCCACCTTCTCACCGAGCAGGCTGTCGTGCCGCCCGACGGAGAGATCGTCCAGGTGCTGGCGCGGACCGGCACTGATGGACTGCCAGACCTTTCCACGCTTTCGGCCTTTCGGTTCGGACCTGGCACGGGCATCTGTATGAACCCTGATACCTGGCATGCCACCCGCAGTGCATCGGCAACCTGCCTGATGCTGACGAGACAGTCGACGACGCTCGATCTCGTTCAGCATCTCGTGGGTGGCGACAAGCCGGTGGAGTCCGCAATCCAGACCATCTCGCCCATTCGCCTGCTGCTCGATCAGCCAGGCGACAATCCGCTCTGACCTCAATCGGCCGGAGCACATTCTACCAACAGTAAAAAAGGGGAACCACAATGTCTCTCGTAAACCGCATCACGAAACTTGCGACGCGCGTCGCCTGCATCGCACTCCTCCCGGCCGCCATGGCTGCGACCATAAACCTCTCTGCCCAGGCCGAAGATTTGCCGACGCTGAAGGTTGCCTCCGACCCGAGCTTCAAGCCGTTTGCCTATATGGATACCGAGACCAACAAGATGGCGGGATTCGATATCGAGTTGATGCAGGCGATCGGCGAAAAGGCAGGCTTCAAGGTTGAGAGCGTGCCGCTTGATTTTGCCGGGATCATTCCCGCGCTTCAGAGCAGCAACGTCGATGCGGGGGCTTCCAGCATCACAATCACCGATGCCCGCAAGAAGGTGATCGACTTCTCCAATCCGTACTATGATTCCGGTCTCCAGCTTCTCGTGAAGGAAAATTCGACAAGCGCCGCGATCGAGGATCTCAAAGGCAAGACGGTCGGCGCATTGACCGGCTCCACTGGTTACAGCTTCGTGCAGAAGAGCCTCGGCACGGACGTCAACCTGGTGCCTTATCCGGCCTATGCCACGGCCATCCTGTCGCTGACCTCCGGCGACACGGATGCGGTGATCGGCGATCAGCCTGTGCTGGCCTACTATGCTGCGACCACCGGCAAGGGCAAGGCAAAGGTCGTCGGCCCGGTCTATCAGGGCGAGCAGTTTGGCATCGCCTTCCCAAAGGGCAGCAAGTGGCGTGATGCTGCTGACAAGGGTCTTGCCGCGATCAAGGCTGACGGCACGTATGCCCGCATCTACAGCAAGTGGTTCGGCGCGGCACCAGCCAGCAACTGAGTGAATGGCGGGGTGGCGAGCACCCCGCCTGTTCTTGCCTCTGTTCATGGATGGTGTGGATATGACCTTCGAATTCGACTGGCATGCGGCCTGGGCGAGCGTTCCAGCGCTCCTCACCGGCTTGCCAATGACGCTGCTGATTTCCTTTGCCGGCGTCGTCATCGGAATGGCGCTCGGCGTAGCACTCGGCCTTCTGAGGCTTGCTCCCTATCGCGCGGTGCGCCTGCTGACGATCTGTTATGTCGAGATTTTCCGCGGCACGCCGGTTCTGGTACAGGTGCTCTTCATTTTCTACGGCCTGCCCTCCATCATCGGCCATCCATTGGCGCCGCTGACGGCGGCGATTACGGCAATTGCCCTCAATTCCGGAGCTTACATCTCGGAAGTCGTTCGGGGTGGTATTCGCTCCATCGACAACGGCCAGCGCGAAGCGGGATACTCGCTCGGCCTCGGCCCGGTGCAGACCTTCACGTCCATCATCTGGCCGCAGACGCTGCGCCGTATCGCGCCAGCTCTGGGCAACCAGATCATCACCAGCGTCAAGGACACGTCACTGTTTTCTGTCATCGGGATCGGCGAACTCGTCCGCCAGGGACAGATCTACATAGCAGCGACCTTCAACGCGCTTGAGGTCTATCTGATGATCGGCCTGGTCTACCTTATCATCACCCTTGCCTTGTCGGCGGTCATTCATCTCTTCGAAGCCAGCCAGACGGCTTCGCTCAAGGGGGCACGTTGATGTCTGAAAATCCAATCGTTCAGATTACCGGCCTGCACAAGCATTATGGCCCGGTCCATGTTCTCGATGGCATTGATCTCTCGGTGAATGTCGGCGAGGTCGTCGTCATTCTAGGCGCCAGCGGCTCCGGTAAATCGACCCTCATTCGCTGTATCAACGGTCTTGAGACCTATATGTCAGGCCAGCTGAACGTCGACGGACGCGAACTTCTGCCACTTCATAACAAGCTTCGGCACCTGAAGGCGGTGCGCGAGGAAGTGGGGATGGTGTTTCAGCAGTTCAATCTGTTTCCGCATCTGTCTGTGCTTGAGAACGTCGCTCTCGCGCCTCGCAAGGTTCGCGGCAGGACAGCCAAGGAGGCGGAAACGATCGCAATGAAGCTTCTGGAACGCGTCCACATTGCCGAACACGCCAGAAAGTACCCAAGCCAATTGTCCGGCGGTCAGCAGCAGCGCGTGGCAATTGCCCGCTCGCTGGCAATGGAGCCGAAGGTGCTGCTTTTTGACGAACCAACCAGTGCGCTCGATCCTGAAATGGTTGGCGAAGTTCTCGATGTTATGCGGGAGCTGGCTCGCAGCGGCATGACAATGCTTGTCGTCACGCACGAGATGGGCTTTGCACGTGAAGTCGCTGACCGGGTCGTCTTAATCCATCGCGGAAAAATCCTGGAAGAGGGACCGCCTGAACAGATGTTCGATCATCCAAAGCATGAGCGAACCCGAACGTTCCTTCGCTCAAACGGTTCCCGAGATCGGACGCCACCGAACCTCGTTTGAGTTGCTTTAGCCGGGCCAGGTGCGATCCAATAAGAACATACTGGTCGGCGGTTCGACTCCCCTCAAGAGCTCGTATCGCGCAGCAGGAGACGGGTCCCGACTTCGACGATGGACCTGATCGCGGGGAGCAATTCTTTTCCCAATTCAGACAACTCATATTCCACTGTCGGCGGGGATGTCGGCATCACCTTGCGGGTAAGGACGCCGCGCTGTTCCAGATCCCGCAGTCTGCTCGTCATGACCTTCGCCGAAATGAATGGACTATCCCGGCGCAATTCCGAAAACCGGCGTGGGCCTTCGCTCAGAGACCAGAGTACCTCCGGCGTCCAGCAACCGCCGAGCAGATCCATGCACTTCGACATTGGACATCCGGGGAGCGCCGTCACCTTCTTTCGTACTTTGAGAACCATCACGCGTCCCTGACTGGCAAGTTTCTATCTGGTTACCGGAAAATGGACGTTACTACAAGATACGTGGTTTCCATTGGTAACGACGGCCGATATTCAGAGGCTCTTCCTTCCCAACCAAGAAAAGGACTGGCCTATGTATGTAGTGACTGGAGCAACAGGACAACTCGGCCGCCTCGTGATCGAGGCGTTGTTGAAGACCATTCCGGCAGACCGGATCGTCGCAGCCGTGCGAGACCCGGCAAAAGGCAAGGACCTCGCTGAGCGCGGCGTGATCATTCGCGAAGCCGACTATAGCCGCCCCGAGACTCTTGGTCCGGCATTGGCCGGCGTTGAGAAATTGCTGCTAATTTCATCGACCGAGGTCAGTGGCCGACTGCCGCGTCATCGGGCCGTGATCGATGCGGCCAAACAAGCCGGCGTTTCGCTGATCGCCTATACCAGCATGTTGCACGCTGACACGTCGCCGGCGATGCTCGCGGTCGAGCATCGCCAGACGGAGGAGGTGATCGCCGCTTCGGGCCTGCCTGCTGTTATCTTGCGAAACGGCTGGTATACCGAGAACCATCTGATGGCGCTTCCGATGGCGCTTGAGCATGGCGCCTTCGTCGGCGCTGCGAAGGACGGTCGTTTTTCCTCCGCTGCGCGGCGGGATTACGCCGATGCTGCAGCGAAGGTACTGACGACCGAAGGGCACGCCGGAAAGACGTATGAGCTTGCCGCTGACCAAGCCTTTACCCTTGCCGAGCTGGCTTCAGAGCTCTCGCGACAGTCGGGCAAGGCCGTCGTTTACAACGATCTTTCCGAGGACGCTTATCGCGAAGTGCTGACGAGCGCCGGGCTCCCGCCCGATCTCGCGGGCCTTCTCGCGGACGCCGACGTTGCAGCGTCACGCGGGGCGCTGTTCGACGACAGTGGTGCCCTCGGCCGTCTGATTGGCCGTCAGACCACGCTCCTGCAGAGCATGGTCGCGACAACCTTGCGAGGCTGAGCCAGCGCCGGGACGATAGCTAAATTGCTATCTTGTGCCGACGCTCGGTATCCGAAGGTCTTGCACCCGTCAAATGGTCAGTGGCGGGTGCCCTGCTCGATCTCTGGCAATACCCATAACCTGGTGGTAGGTTGCCGGTGAAAGGAGCTCTACTAATGCTCCAGCATCGTCTTCCGGACCTTGAATCTCGTTACCCCACGATGTACCGCGCCATCGTCGTTGCCGGATGCATCGCCATAGCCGCCGCACTGCGGGCACTCATCGATCCTGTCGTCGCAGGCGTGCCGTTCATCACCTTCTTTCCGGCAGTGGCCGTGACCGCCTATCTTGCCGGTTTGCGTGCCGGCGCGGTCACCATGATCGTCGGCGGACTGCTTGCCTTGTATTTCTGGGTTCCGCCTTTCGGATCGTTTGCTTTAGAACTCTCGTCCCTGGTCACCGTGACCGTCTATGTGCTGCTGTCTGGCTTGATCCTCGCCCTCATTCACCGCCTGCGGGCCGCTCTTGCAAGAGCGCGGGCGGCAGAGAAAAAGTCGAGCCTCTACGCCCGAGAAATGCTCCATCGGACGTCGAACCTAGTCAGCCTCGTACAGGCAGTTGCGAGCATGACGTTCAAGAACGACGGGTGCCCGGAGGAGCAGCGGCGGCTGTTCAACGAAAGGCTTGTAGCGCTCGGAAAGGCCCTCGCTTCGCCGATGAGCGACGCGGGAGCACAGGATGTCTATGAGCTGCTGAGGGCGGTGCTTCTGCCATTCGGGGATCACATCCACATAAGCGGACGTCCCGCCGCGGTGACGGGGGAGACTGCAGCCAGCCTGGCGCTGATCTACCACGAACTGGCGACCAATGCCGTAAAATACGGCGCGCTGAGCGTCGAAGGCGGGAAGGTTAATCTCGTCGGGACGATGGAAGGCGAAGACCTTTTGCTCGAATGGCGAGAGACTGGAGGCCCGGCGGTCGATCCTAGCCCCGAGCGTCGCGGCTTCGGAAGCCGGCTCCTGACACGCTCATTGTCACGCGAGGCGGGAGCCGTTGAGGTAACGTTCGAACCACGGGGGCTGGTCGCTAGTGTAACGATCAAGGCTGCGCGGCTTGTGCAGGCAGAACCGTCGGGAGCCGCTGACCGTACCCAGGTTGCCCGGCCGATCGCTGCTCAGCAGCGATAATCCTCCAGGCGCGGCGCATCGCCCGGTTTACCGGACCTAATCCATTCGACCTTGCCCTGCAGAAAATTCAAGGCCGAATCCAGCGCCTCCTTGCGTAGCCGGAGCCTTTCGATCTGGGTCTGCAAGACGGCGACCGTCCGCTCCGGGGAATGCTCGCCCGCCTGGTATTCTTCGTTGAGCGCGAGGATTTCTCCAAGCGTATAACCGAGCGTTTGCTGAAGCTTGATCATCCGGGCGGCCGTCACATCCTGCAAGCTGAAGACTTGATGGGGGTTCGATCCGCCCTTGAGGCCACGGTCAGGCTTTAAAAGCCCTTTGGCAACTTTGCTGGCGGCTCCTGCTCTTTTGGCCGGATTTCCTGATAACCTGGCCTAATCTCTGGATTTGACACACGAGCAACCTGCTATTTCCAGGGTCGCGTCCCGATGGCCGGTGGGCGCGCAGTGGAAGCTTAGATTGATCCGATCGCAGGAGCTGTAGCAATGCACGCAGGAAGACAAATTCCCCAGGTCATCTTCAAGACGCGCTTCCGCGACGATAAGGTCGAAGGTCCTAATCCCTTCCGCTGGCAGGATATGACGACCGCCGATTATTACGCCGGAAAACGCGTGATCGTCTTTTCGTTGCCCGGCGCGTTCACGCCGACGTGCTCAACCTATCAGCTTCCCGATTTCGAAAAGCTAGCTCCCCAGTTTAAGGGTCTGGGAATCGAGGAGATCTACTGCGTTTCGGTGAACGACGCCTTCGTAATGAACGCCTGGGGCAAGTCTCAGAACCTTTTGAATATAAAGCTCATCCCGGACGGCTCCGCGGAATTTACCCGCAAGATGGGCATGCTTGTCGCCAAAGATAATCTCGGCTTCGGGATGCGGTCGTGGCGCTATGCGGCGATTGTCAATGATTGTATTGTAGAGGAATGGTTCGAAGAGGACGGATATTGCGACAACTGCGCAGAGGATCCGTACGGGGTATCTGACCCTAACAATATTCTTTCGAATTTGAAGACGAAAGTCGCCGCCTGAGCAGGCTCTATTGCGAGTTGAGCATCGGTTCGCATCGTGATCATTTACCGAAAAGGCTTGTCATGGAATACAGACGCTTCGGCCGCTCTGGCCTTCGAGTACCCGCCCTCAGCTTCGGAACAGCAACGTTTGGAGGAGGGAACGATTTTTTCAAAGCGTGGGGATCAACAGACAGCAACGGTGCGGCGCGGCTTATTGACGTTTGTCTCGATCATGGCGTCTCTTTATTTGACAGCGCCGATGCCTATTCTGGCGGACTGGCCGAGACGATTCTGGGCGAGGCCATCAAGGGGAAGCGGGACCGCGTACTCATCTCGACCAAGGCGACCTTCCGAGTAGGTGACGGGCCGAACGATTACGGGTCCTCGAGGCAGCATCTCTTGGATGCCGTCGATGGCGCTCTGAAAAGGCTCGGGACGGACTATATCGACCTGTTCCAACTTCACGGCCAGGACTATAATACGCCGTTGGACGAAACTCTCTCGACCCTTGACCAGCTCGTGAGGTCGGGAAAAATCCGATACACGGGCTGCTCGAATTTCTCCGGCTGGCACCTGATGAGATCGCTCTCTGTGTCTGACCGATACGGTTACCCGCGTCACGTCTCGCATCAGGTCTACTATTCGCTCCTCAATCGCGATTACGAGTGGGATCTCATGCCGTTGGGGCAAGTTGAAGGTGTCGGCTCGATGATCTGGTCACCGCTCGGATGGGGCAAGCTGACAGGTAAAATCCGGCGCGACCGCCCGGCGCAGCCTGGAACCAGAGCATTCGAGATCGCCGGGGCGGGCCCGAGATATGAAGACGCGCATCTTTTTCGGATCATCGACGCCCTTGATGAGATCTCTGAAAAGACCGGAAAGACCATTCCACAGGTCGCTCTGAACTGGCTCCTGCAAAAGCCGTCCGTCGCGAATGTGATTATTGGAGCCCGCTCGGAAGGGCAGCTCATCGAAAACATCGGCGCTGTTGACTGGAGCCTGACGGCAGAGCAGGTCGCCAAGCTCGACACAGCCAGCGATCTGCCTCCGGCCTATCCCGTCTGGCATCAGCGAAACTTCCCCGAACTCAAGGAATTTTAGGCTTATTGTGCGCCTTTCGGGTGATCTTCAACAGTGAAACGGGGCGCCCGCTTCGGCAACAGCCAAACACTTCAGTACTCGTAGATCTGCTTGAGTGCGAGAATGCGCAGAGCTTCCGCCGCAACACTTCGCTTGGAAAGCAAATGACGCGCGAGGTCAACGGCGTTTTCTTCGCTCTCGACAACATGCTGCGACACGCCGAACATTCGCTTCGATCCACTAACCCGTCGTTCAAGATCAGCTCTCAGCCTCCTATCAGGTTCGATGCTGATGACGCCCTTGCAGTAGAGCGAAAGCCCAGGCTTATTCTCCTTCATCCAGATGACGCGCCGGGCCCAATCCTCTCGACTCTCGGGGCGTTCACAGCTGGGAATCAGGATGACGAATGGTGCCCTCTTCGCCAGGAGGCTTTCCATCTCGAGCGTCCAGCGCTCGGCATATCCTCCCTGCGCCAGTTCTGTCGCGAACACTATTATGGGGAAGGTAGAAACGCGGTGAAGGACAAATGGGGCTCTGATGACTTCCTCCCCATCGATACCTTCCATGAGAGTGGGTACCATCTTGCGTGTCATTTGCGTCCCATCCTCGATCATGACCTATTCGATCGAACAGCTGCCGTCGGCGCTTATTCGATAGATTCGCGTCTCACGCCCTTTTCCAAGGTCTCTCTGCAAGGACGACTACCAAATTTGCTGATGTTCGGATTTCGTGATATGGCCATACAATAACGATTATCGGCCAATTTGCCCTCGGTGAGTTCGCGGGGTCTAGAATGCTTCTGTTCAACCGCATTGAGGATTTCCAAGGCGCGGATTCCCTCGCAAGGGACATCTCGGCTGTCGCCTTTGACCTTGATACGGACGTGCTCGAACAGGCTCCGCATTCGCATCGAAAGGCGCAGCTTCTCTATACCACCAAAGGCGTCGTCACTGTGCACGCCGCGCATGGTTTGTGGGTCGCACCTCCCAACTGCGCTGTCTGGGTGCCGGGAGGCGTGACGCATTCCTCGAGTGGTGTCGGCAAACTTGAGATCCGATGCCTTTTCATCGAGCCGGCCAGCGCGCCTGACATGCCGGCGGATTGCTGCATCATCTCGGTGCCACCGCTGCTGCGGGAGATGTTTGCTCGCTTCGAGAAAATGCCGCCGCTCTATCCGCTCGGTGCAAGCCGGGAAAATCGCTTTATCCAGGTCATGGTTGACGAGCTGACCCATGCTCGACGCGAACCACTCTACCTGCCGATGCCGAAGGATCTGCGTCTGAGGAAACTCGCGGACCTGATCGCGCTTGACCCGTCTCTTCGATCCACAATCGAAGATTGGAGCGAGCGGATCGGAGCAAGCCCCAGGACCCTCACGAGGCGCTTCAAAGAAGAGACAGGCCTCTCGTTTGGCAAATGGCGTCGACAGCTCCAGCTGTCACTTGCACTCCAGTGGCTTGCCGAGGGTCAATCAGTCACCAACATCGCGATTGATCTTGGCTACGAGAACACCAGCGCGTTCATTACGATGTTCAAGCAAGCGCTCGGACAGACACCAGCGCGCTATTTTGCGGACTGAACAGGTTTCAGCCGATAGCTGCAAGTAGTTCCGACTTCTGCGCTGATGAAAGCTCCGGCAAAGAGGCCGCGCGCATGTTGTCTCTCATATGCTCTGAACTTGACGTAGCCGGAATGGCGCAGGTTACAGCCGGATGCGATATGACGTACCGAAGTGCAAGCTGAGGCCAAGTCTGTGTTCCGAGTTCTCGGGCGAAATCGGGAAGCGGCATTCGGGCGAGGCGGCGGATCAGCGAACCTTCGCCGAATGGGCGGTTGACCAGCACTGCGACGCCCAGATCCTTCGCGGCGGGTAGCAGCCGCTTTTCGGCAGCGCGGTCGGCCACTGAGTAGTTGAGCTGGACGAAATCGAATTCGCCTGTCCGGATGGCCGCTTCGAGATCCGAATGTGCGCTGTCGGTGTAGTGCGTCACGCCAAGATACCTGATCCGGCCTTGCGCCTTCCATTCCTTCAGTGTCGGTAGATGAACCTGCCAGTCGAGAAGATTGTGCACCTGCATGAGGTCAATGATATCGGTTTTGAGAAGTTCAAAGGAGCGGCTCATCTGGTCGATCCCAGACTCCTTTCCGCGCGTCCATACCTTGGTCGCCAGGAAGGTCTTACCGCGCAGCCCGCTTCGGGACAAGATTTCGCCGGTCACCCGCTCGGCCTGGCCGTACATCGGTGAGCTGTCGATCAGCTTTCCGCCTCCTTCCACCAAGGCGCCGATGACGGAGGAGGGGCCTTCAAGCTCGTTCGGGGATGAACCGACGTCGAAGGTCTGCCAGGTTCCGCAGCCGACCAGGGGAATGCTCTCCCCTGATGACGGGATGATGCGCTCGATCAATCGGTTAACGGATGCGCTTCCGGTCATGGTTCACTCCTGTGTCCCTGTTTTGAAGATGTGGCGGTCGCGACACCGGTTGCAAGGATGATTGCGGCAAGGCAGGTCGCGACGAAGCCGAGCAAGCAGACGCCTGTCCATCCCGCAGCCGACCATGCATAGCCGCCTGCAAGCGCACCGATTGCACCGCCGCCGAAAGTCGAGACCATGTAGAGGGTGTTCAGCCGTCCGCGGATCTCTGGCGCGATGGCGAAGATGCGCGTCTGGTTGGCGACCTGTCCGCTCTGAAGGCCGAAGTCGAGAAGGTTTACCACGATGACGAGTGCGATCAACGAATGGGCTCCAATCGTGATAGCGATGGCGAAACAGATGAGCACGGATGCGAAGCCAAGAACATTGACGCGCGCCGGACCCCATCTGTCGGAAAGCCGTCCGGCCATCGGCGCCAGAAGTGCTCCGGGCGCTCCCCAGAGACCGAACAGGCCGGCCGCCGCAGGGCCGAGGCTAAATTCCGGGGTAGCCAGATGGAACGCCATGGTTGCCCAGAAGGCGGAAAATGCGCCAAACACGAGGAAGTTCATGGCCATCGAGAGGATGAGATCTCGATGCTTGAGAAGCGGCGGAAGGGAAGCCAGCAGCTTGAAGTAGCCGATCGAGGTCGCGTGCTCGGACTTTTTCGGCATAAAGGCCGGGACAAGAAAGAAGACGACGACGGAGAGGACGGACGCTAGCCCGTATGAGGCGCGCCAGGAGCCACCATAGCCGGCCACCAGCCCCGAAATCGTTCTGGACAGCAGAATTCCCATGATGAGACCTGTCGCAAGCGAGCCGACTGCGCGCCCCCGATGCTCTGGAGCGACAAGGGAGGTGGCAAGTGGAATGAGCACCTGCGGAACGACGGTCACGAATGCAAGGAATATGCTCGCGGCAAGAAGGACAGGGATTGCCGGGGCGAGACAGGCCATGAGCAGGCCGACAGCGGCGAGCGCGGACATCCATCTGACTAGGCTGCGGGGCTCCGCCATGTCCGAGAGAGGGACGAGCAGAAGAATGCCGAGAGCATAGCCGACCTGCGTCATCACGGCGACGAGGGATGCTATACTCTCAGGAACACCAAAGTCTTTGGCGATTGCTCCCAGCAGCGGCTGGCACAGATAGATGTTTCCCACCATAACGCCGCAGGCAACGGCCATAACGGGGATTGTCCCGCGACGAATTTGAGTTGCGTCTGCCGACTGCTTTTCCATGTTCTGCTCGTCCAATTCAGGTGTCGGTTCAGGCGGCCTTGCCGTCAAGCTTATCGAAGGCGGTCTTTGCTGCTTCGAGTGCTGCAAGCGCGGTCGGCATCCCGGCTGCGAACGAAAGCTGGACAAAGACCTCGACGATTTCTTCGCGCGTGGCGCCCGCAGCAAGGGCCGCAGGGATGTGCATTCCAACAGCGCCAAGACCGGTCGAGCCGAGCGTCGCGCAAGATGCGAGGATCACGAGCTCGCGTGTTTTCAGATCAAGGCCGGGGCGATTGTAGGCATTGCCGAATTCCGCTTCGACGATGAAGTCGCCGAGGCCGGGCGCCATGCCGTTAACGGTCTGGATGAAGCCTTCCGCTTCGGAGCCAAAGGTTTTCGCAAACGTCTTCTTGCCTAGTTCAAGCGTAGTGGCAGACATGTTCAATCCTTATGTGGTTTGAAGTGCTAGGTGAGGCCAGTTACTTTCCGGGTGTCAGCACTTCGACGACACTCGATCGGTTTCCGCCGGGAGCGGGGCTTCCGACGATTGTGAAGATTTTTCCGTCATGCACGACTGCGCCAAAGCCATGACGACCTGTGGGGAGGGGAGAAAACGCACGCCACGAATTCTTGGGTAAGTCGTAGGCCTCGACCTCGTTGAAGACTTTGCCTGAGCCTTCGCCACCCATGACAAACGCTTCATGCCCGAGGACTGCAGACGCGCTCCCGCTCCGTGCTGTCGGCAGCGGCTTGCCGGACGTCCAGGAATTGCTCTTAGGGTCGTAGATCTGGTTCACATCCAGATTGCTTCCGGGACTGCCGTTGATCCTGCCACCGACGGCCACGAGCTTGCCATCGAGCGCGACGACCGAGAGATGATCCCGCTTGGTAGGCGGCGGGGCGGCCTCAGTCCAGGACTTTGCCTCGGGATCATAGACAAGGTGAAAGGGAATGTTGCCGCGACCGGACTTGCTGCCGCCCACGACATGGATCTTTCCGTCGAGGACTGCGGCGCCTGCGGCGGCAACAGCTGTCGGCATCTTGCCGAGTTCGCTCCACGTGTCGGACGCTGTGTTGTAGGCCCACACATTGTTCGTGGCCTTCCATCCGTCCACATAGCCACCGATAACGTAGATCGTCCTACCGATTGAGACGGCTGCCGTGTGATGGACTGCATACGGGAAGGGAGCGCCCTTGCTCCATGTATCCTTCGCAAGATCATAGATCAGCAAATCCGTCGCGCCGTTGTAGTCGCCGACAACGTAGGCTTTTCCGTCTACCTGCGCGACACTAACCTCAGAACGTTCCGCTGGTGCGCTGCTTGCTCCCGCCCAGGCGCCGACTTCGTGTGCGAGCGATGAGGATGCAATGGAAGCCCCTAACGCTGCGGTCACAAAGGCTTTCGTCAGATTGTGCATGAATCGTCTCCTTTGAGGCTGACCGGACGCGCAGGCGGTGCGGATCCGTACACGCCTGCGCACCTGGTTATCAGGGCTGCGATGGCGCCAAGTGCTCGACAAACCAGGTGCGAGCGGCTTCGGTGGCTTCTTTAAGGGTTTCGGGCTTGTCGTAGGCGTCGTAATGAAGCCCCTTGATCGCTATCAGCTTTTTCGGCCCGCCTGCACGATCAAAGGCGTCTTTTGTGTAGTCGATCACCACCGTCTTGTCGGGATCGGCCATTATGATGAGAAGCGGGGTGGGCGCCACGGCCTCGATGTAGTCGCCCGGAGCAATCTGCACCGCCTCCTGCAACGAGCTGATGGTCACCGCGTTGTGAAACTGTGGGTGCTCCGCTTCATTGTGAGTGGCCCACTCGTACGACTCCGGCCCGAATACCGATTGCGCATCCGCCGTATCGGCAAGTTTCATGGTTGCAGGCGGCTCGCCGCGGAAGCGACGGCCATATTCCGATGCAATGGCATCATCGATGATCTTGCGCTGCTCGGGCGGAGCGGAGAAACGGATCTGGCGGTAGAGGTCCGTCGCCGGAACCTGGGCCACGGGAACCTTCACCCGGCGATCAAAGG
Source organism: Hyphomicrobiales bacterium (assembly GCA_900465665.1). Lineage (GTDB taxonomy): Bacteria > Pseudomonadota > Alphaproteobacteria > Rhizobiales > Rhizobiaceae > Rhizobium. The sequence goes on along the minus strand of UBJO01000032.1, from coordinate 45,170 downwards.
CTGCGACCTGGATCGACTGTCCGCCGCTGAAGGAGGTGCCCCACAAACCAATGCGCGCGGCGTCGACGTCGTCCCGGCTCTCGAGGTAAGTGAGCGCATTCCGGAGATCCTGCCGTTGCGCGTCGGGAAGCACCTGCTGTCTTGGCTCGCCTTCGCTGTCGCCGAGAAAGCGGAAGTCGATAGCAAGTGCCAGGATTCCAGAGCTTGCCAAAGCCGTCGCCACTTCTGGGATGTTGCGCATGCCGCGTACAGCGCCAAAGCCGTGGGAGAGGAGCACGGCCGGAAACGGACCCCCTCCATCCGGGCGGTAGACGGTGCCGGCACAATTCAAACCTTCGCTTGGGAATTTGATTTCTTCTGTATGCATGTTGGTAACCTTTGTGTTTCGCGCAGCCCGCCCGCTGCTGTTATCGCCCCCTCATAGAAATTAGATGACCAGCGCGGCCAGCCCGGCGCGTGCCACCTGTTCGTCCTGCGTCGACAGACCACCGGAAACGCCGATGCCACCGAGGCATTCACCGTTTCTCAGGGCCGGAATGCCGCCCTGCAGGGGAAGGCGGTCACCGAGTGCGAGCATCGTCAGACGATCTCGCTCCATCTCCTCGACCTCGGCCGACGGGCTGCGGTTCATTGCCGCCGTTTCCGCCTTTCGCAGCGCAACTCCGGCCGTGTCATAGGTGGCGTCGTCGAAGCGGACGACGCTCAACAGCCGGCCGCCATCATCGACACTGCGACGCTCATCTTCCAGCCGTTCTGCTCGGCTTCAGACTTGCAGGCCTCGGTGATTTTCGCGGCGTCCTGTGCGGTCAGCACGGTCTTCGTCTTCATGACGGTTGTCCTTCTCGGTTCCTCGATGAGATTTTTGTCTGGTCAGCCGAAGGCTGGCATGCCGGTGTCAGGAGCTCATGTACCAGCCACCGTTGACGTTAATCGTCTGTCCCGTCATGTAGCCATTTTGGGCAAGGTTGACAGCAAGCGACGCCACCTCGTCGGTCCGACCGAAGCGGCCGATCGGGATAAGGGTTGGCTTGATTGCGGCGTTGTTCTTGATCATATCCGTCTCGATCAATGCAGGTGCAAGAACGTTTGCGGTCACGCCTTCCTTGGCGAGCGCGCTGGCATAATAGTGTGCGAGGCCGATCAGGCCCGCCTTGCTCGCTGCGTAGTGCGGACCAATTACTCCGCCGATCTGGGCTGCAACCGACGAGACGTAGATCAGTCGGCCCCATTTGCGTTCGCGCATGCCGGGAAGGATCGACTGGCTGATGTGAAAGGCCGCGGAGAGGTTGATGCGCAGCGACCTGTCCCAATCGTCAGCCGTGATGGTATCGATTGGTTTTGCGGGATTGATTCCCGCATTGCTAACGAACACGTCGACTGGACCGAGCTGTGAAGCTGCCGCACCGCTAAGCGCGGCTGCCTGATTTTGATCGTCGAGATCCGCGCCCAGAGCAACCGCGCGACGGCCCCTATTAGTAATCTCTCTAACGAGTTCGTCAGCCGATGCAGAATCTGAGTTGAAGTGCACAGCGATATCGCAACCCGCGTCGGCAAGACCGAGCGCAATCTCGCGACCGATTCCGCGTGATCCTCCAGTGATCAATGCGACTTTCGAGGACAACGAATCCATGGAGGGCTCCTGACTTGAATGGAATTGTATGTTAATGAGCATCAATGCACTCATGAGTGCAGACATATACTGCACTCATGAGTGCAGGCAAGGGGGCACCTCGATTTTGTCAAATCGGGTGAGTTGGGATATCGAAGGCGCACCTGAAATTCTGAGAGGTTTGATTTCGCCAATGTCCGCCGCCGAAAAGAAAGATTCTATCTTCGAGGAGATCGCCAATGCCCGGCCGGTTCAGAGTACGCGCGACGTCATCCTCATGACTGCGAGCCGCGTCTTCATCGAGCATGGATACGAGAACGCGAGCATGGATTTGGTCGCCAAGGAGGCGGGGACGGCAAGGCGGACGCTGTACAATCAGTTTCCCGACGGCAAGGAAGAGCTATTCCGTGCGGTCGTGGAGCGCATGTGGCGCGCATTTCCCGCCATGGATATCGGTGACGACGCTGAAGCTCTTGCGGATCCTGAGGTTGGGCTGCGCCGCATTGGACAAGCCGTGTCGTCGTTTTGGGGGCCGCCGCTGGCTGTCGCTTTCCTTCGCATGGTCATCGCCGACGGCCGCCGTTTCCCGGATCTCATCAAAAGCTTTTTCGAAATGGGAAAAACACCCGCAGTCACTTCCGTGCGGAATTATATCGGCGAAATGGCTCGCCGCGGCCTCCTGCGGATCGACAATGTCGACCTCGCCTCGAAGCAGTTTCTTGGCCTGATCGACGAAGCAGTCCTTTGGGTTCGCCTCATGGGCGACGACCGGGTACTCACGGCCGGGGAGATCGAAGAGATCATCGAGAGTGGCGTCGCCATGTTCCTCAGGTTCTATCGGCCTGCTTGAGCGACCAGGTAGTCGATGAGCGCCCGAACGCGCGCCGGGAGATGTCGCTGTTCGGGATAGACTAGGAAGAACTCGAATTCCTCGGAGGCCGTCCACTCCGGAAAGAGTTCCACAAGCCGTCCTGACTCCAGTTCTGCCTGACCATAGTAAGAGGGAACCTGGGCGATCCCGCAGCGCTCTACGGCGCTGGACACAAGAAGGGTTCCGCTGTTTGTGTTGACTCGCCCCTCTGGCTTTAAGACCCTTGTCTCGCCTTTGCGGGAAAAGACCCAGTCGCGACCACCCAAGGACATGCAAGATGACGGATGAAGGTCGCCTGGATCCTCTATCGCGTCGGGCACGTGGCCAGGCGCCGCGAGCGTACGCAGCCTGAAGCCAGCAAGCTTGCGAGCGATAAGAGTGGATTGCGCCAGTGGCCCGGCTCGCACGGCGAGATCGAAGTTTTCCTCGATCATCGCGACGTTTCTGCTCGTCATCTCGAGATCTATCGAAACCCCCGGGTGGTCAGCACAGAAGCGCGCAAGTTGCGGTGTCAGCACGGTCTCGGCGTAATGGCCGCCCATCGAAATACGAATGCGTCCCGAGATAGCCGTCGCCGCGCGCGCGATGTCACGGGCTTCGTCATAGGCTTCAAGAATGCTCGAGCATCGCAAGAAGAACTGCTGCCCCTGATCGGTCAAAATGCTCGACCGTGTGCTTCGCGTGATGAGCTGCACGCCGAGATCGGCTTCAAGCTTCGCAACTGTCCTGCTGATATGCGCAACCGAGACGCCGAGGGCACGCGCAGCGCCGGAAAAGGATCCAGTCTTCGCGGAAGCAACGAATTCTGAGATGCCCGGGAGGTAGGCTATCTTTTCCATATGGTAAAGGTCCTTCACAAAAGGCAATCTACTCTAACATTGAGGGAAAGCATAGATTTTGCTTCTGTTCAATGGAGTAGCCAATGCCAGCCGCCATCTATGCATTTAGCCTATGCGCCTTCGCACTGGGCTTCGTCGAATTCGTCGCAATCGGGTTGGCGCCTCCGATGGCGGCAGGCCTGGGATATCCGGTGGCCGATCTGGGGCAGGTCGTCACTGCCTATGCCCTTGGTGTCGCCGTCGGCGCTCCCCTCGTCACGTCACTTGCAAATTCATGGAGCCGAAAGCCACTGCTCATGGCGTCGATGCTACTCTTTGTTGCCGGAAACCTCTTGATCGCTGTGTCATCGAGCTTCGTGACAATCATCGCGGCCCGCTTCATCAGTGGTCTCTCGCATGGCACGTTCCTGGCCGTTGCATCATCGGTGGCGGCTGCCCTCGTCGCCAAGGATCGCAGCGGCAGTGCAATCGCATTCGTATTCATGGGGTTGACAATTGCTCTGGTGACGGGTGTGCCAGCAGGAACCTATCTCGGTTCGATCTGGAGCTGGCGAGCTGTCTTTGCCTGCGTTGCCGCATGTGCCTTCGTGGCCGCGGTCGCGATGTGGGTGCTCGTGCCTCGTGGCACGGGAGACAGTTCTTCGCCGGAAGCCACGAATGGTCTGAAGGGCCTTTTTGATCCATCTCTGTTGGGTGCCGCGGGCATAACGGTTCTGGCCTATGGCGGAGCGTTTACCTTCTACACTTACGTCGCAACATTGCTCGAAGAGGTTTCGGGGCTCGATGTCGCTTCGATTAGCACTGTATTCCTGCTCTACGGCCTTGCGGCTGCGGTTGGAAACATTGTAGGCGGCAAGTTCGCTGATAAGGTCGGTCCTGCCAAGGCTTCCGCCTGGGTGGTGGCGGGACTTGTTGTTCTGCTTCTCGGCATTGCCGCTTGGTCATCGAACGCGCTGCCAACCGCTGTCTTGGTCGTTCTGCTCGGTTTTGCAATGTTTGCGGCAGTTCCGATCCTCCAGGCAAAGATACTGCAGGTGGCGGCAGATCGACCAGGCAGCATCCGAGCGGCCGCCTCTGGCATGAACATCGCAGGGTTCAATCTCGGCATCACGTTCGGCTCACTTACAGGTCACGCCACCATCACAGTTGCCGGTGTGGCGGCGACACCTCTCGTCGGCGCTTTTGTCTGTCTCGCTGGCTTCATCGCGATCGTCGCGCCTCGCAAGAGGGCAGCGGCGGATCAATTCCATTCTTGAAAGGAGAAATCAAATGGATCTCGAAAACAAACACGTCGTCATTGTCGGCGGCGGTTCCGGTATGGGTCTCGGCCTTGCCAAGGCAGCTCTTGACCGGGGTGCCAACGTCACCATCGCCGGGCGATCGCAGGAGCGGCTCAACAAGGCAAACGAGACCTTGGGCAATCGTGCTCGGACCGCGTCTTTCGATGCCGGGAATGCCGATGCTGCACAAAGCGGCTACGCCTCAATGGGACCGATCGACCATCTCGTCACCACAGCGGCTGCCCTGACATATGCGCCGCTCGGCGAAATTCCCCTGGAAGCCGTCGAACAGATGCTCGCTGCTAAGTTCTGGGGTCCGTTCTTCGCCGCTCGGTTTGCTGCTCCCACGATTAGGGAAGGGGGATCGATCACATTCTTTTCCGGTCTTGCGGCCTATCGTCCCGGTCCCGGCACCGCGGTCGTCGCGGCCGTGAACGCAGGCCTCGAAGGTCTGGCTAAGGCGCTTGCCGTTGAGCTGGCACCCCTGCGCGTGAATGTGCTTTCGCCAGGTGTCGTGGAAACACCTGGTTGGGACTTCATGCCGGAGGCCGACCGCAGGGCATTCTTCGAGGGGCAAGCCAAGTCGCTTCCCGCGCGCTACGTGGGTACTCCTGTCGACGTTGCCGAAGCCGCGCTTAGCCTTATGACGAACCGGTATGTGACGGGCACTGTCCTTCATGTGGATGGCGGCGGGCGTCTGGCGTAACGGGACGTGTGGGGCGGCCATTTTTCGCCGCCCCATAGTGATTGAGCATACGATCTCTATGACGCATCAAGGCGTGCGCGGGTTCAGACTCACTGCCAGAACGATCGATATTCCAGATTTCAATCATTCTTGACTGCACTGCACAGTGCATGGCAAATCCGGCCTTTGAGTTAGTTTGCTCGAATGGTCCGAGAAGCGGCGTCGGTGAAGGTAGGGACTGCAAAATGGCGAATTGGTTTATTACTGGCGTATCGAGAGGATTGGGCCTCGCACTCGCTGAGTCTGTTCTCGATGCAGGCGATAGCGTTATCGGCACCACGCGCAGCGGCGGCACACCCGAAACTTTACGGGGCAGAGCAATCGACATTCATGCATTAGACATGATTGATTTCGATCGTACGAAAGAAGTTGTCGAGACAATCTTTTCGGAAGGAAGGCGTGTTGATTTCCTTGTCAACAACGCCGGTTACGGGCTCCTGGGATCGGTTGAATCTTCAACAGATGCTGAGTTGAAACATCTGTTTGACGTTGATGTGTTTGCGCCAATCCGCATTGTGCGAACCGCACTTCCTTACCTGCGAGCTCAGGGTGCGGGCCACATAGTGAACATCACGTCTGTGGCGGGTAGGGCGCCGGGTGTGGGCACCGCACTTTATGCGTCAGCGAAGCATGCGCTTGAAGGTTTCTCTGTGGCACTCGCCGCTGAAGTCAAGCATCTTGGCATCGGCGTTACGGCGATAGCACCGGGCCAGTTTCGGACTGACTTCCTGTCTGCGGATTCTGCTCGCTTTAGCGCACCAGCCGACGATGCATACCGGTTAACAGTGGGAGCTGCACTCGACACCCTCGGAAAAGCCAACCATCAACAACTAGGGGATCCATCGGCTGCTGCGCGGGTTATCATCGAAACTCTGAAGTCGAACGATCCTCCGCTTCAGCTTGTCCTCGGATCGGATGCGTTGCGCCGGATTCGCGGAAGGATTGAAGAGGCGCTTGGTGAGCTCGTGGCTTGGGAAGCGATGAGCGTCAAAACTGATTATGTATAGCAGCGGGATCGTCAGCTTCTCTCACGAATTTCCACAGCGAAACGCCATGCGGTGCTAGATTACAGGCACCATGGATCGACTCCCTTTGGCCAATGGACCACGACTGCGACATTTCATCGTGGAGCAGATAGGTTGGCAACAAATTCAGGGTATAACTCATACAGGCTTGAGAACCACGGTTCGATTCCCACAGAGGAGCTGCACAAAAAATCCAGAGACGGCCTTTTCACGATGTTTCCCACAAGCTTCGTTCGCCCCTATCCGGTCTTCAGGCAGCCATGTGCATACTGCAGTAGAATCCGACAAAACTCGACATCATGATGTAGCGGATGTTTCGGGAGATTGAGTGGATCGATGGGCTGGTCGGCGAGTTCATCAACTTCGCCCGCCTCACCGACCGATCGGGCTACCGTCCTTTCGGCCAGACGCTCGATGCCATTGATCTTCTCGACGACATCTTCGCCGATGCGACTTTTGAGGTGCAGACTCGTCGCACCCGCGTTTCCTATGAAAAGCGTCCGTCATCGTAAGCGTTAGCAGCGAATTAATCTCCGGGGCGATAGGGAATATTGTCCGCAATGCCGTCAATACTCGGGGGATTTCCCTGGGGTTTCGGTCTGCTAATGGTTGGATGGCAGTACCCTTTGCCTCACGGTAGCCGCTGAAGGCCCAGCTGTGGCCGCGCGACCGTCTTCACCATACGGTCAAGTCACATGCCCATGGGCGACGACAAGCCGGATGAATTTTCAGCTGCTTGTCGCCGCCAAGAGTTCCGCCCTGTCAAATTCATCAGCACGTAAGGCAGGCTGGGGACGGCCTTCCGATATGACCACGATCCGATCAGATAACCCTAAGAGCTCGTCGAGGTCATCTGAAACAAGGATGACCGCAGCGCTTGCCTCAGCCGCGGCTATGATCACTTTATGAATTTCCGCTTTCGCTCCAATGTCCACGCCTGCAGTTGGTTGATCGAGTATGAGCACCTTCGGTTCTGCCGCTAAGGCGCGTCCAAGGAGCACTTTCTGTGCATTGCCACCGCTCAGCAACCCAACTGGCTTGTGTAAGTCGGGCGGCATAATTCGCAGACTCCGGATCTTATCGTCGACCATCGCACGTGTTTTGGCACCACGGACAATTCCAAACTTGGAAAGGCGCTTCGCGAGCGCCGTCACTTCCATATTGGCAACAATGCTGGCCTGGAGTGCAAGCCCACTTATCTTTCGATCCTCTGGAACCATGACCAGGCCGGCCTGCGCCATAGACTTCGGCGTCCGCTTCTTCAAAACCTTATCGCCAATCTGAACATGGCCTCTGCTACCAATCTCGCCCACTATAGCTCGCATCAAAGTAGTCCGACCGGACCCGACCAAACCAGCGATACCCAAGATCTCGCCCTCGTGAAGGGTGATATCCCAACCAGGTCTCCCGACTGCATTTACATCGGTGATCGTAATCGCGCGTGAACGCGTTTCCGACTGCTTTTCCGGTTCCTTATCGGCCTTTGGCTTCAGAAGTGGATCGGAATGGCCAACGAGCAAACGCGCAAGATCGTCAACCGTATAGTCAGATGATTCACCGGTTTCAACGGCCCTGCCATCTTTGAGAACAGTAATCCGATCGGCTATCTCACGAACCTCTTCGAGAAAATGGCTTATGTATATTATTCCGACTCCACGCTCCTCGCACATCTGCCTCATCACTGCAAAGAGGCGGGCACGCTCCTGCGGTGCCAAGCGTGCCGTCGGCTCGTCCATCACAAGAATTTTTACCTCTTGGGAGCAGGCACGGACGATTTCTGTCATCTGCTGCGTGGCAACGCCGAGCGTTCCAACCAGTGCGGTCATTGGGAGAGATATTTTTAGCGCATCGGCTTCCGCCTGCGACCTTTCAAGAACTTTTCGATGCGGCATCAAACCCCGTACGAGCCCTTCGGGCTCTCGGCCGAGCGCAATATTCGCTGCCACCGACAGATTCGGGGCGAGTGAGAAATCCTGATAGATAATAGCGATGCCCGCATCGATGGCATGTTTGGGGCTGTGAAGGTCGCATGGGCGTCCTTCAATTAGAATATTACCGCCGTAGTCGGCGAAGTTACCTGCAAGTACCTTGATAAGCGTGCTTTTGCCGGCGCCGTTGTGTCCTATCAGTGCGTGAACCTCACCGGCCTTGAGCGTAAGATCGACACCATGCAGGATCTGAAGGTTACCGTAGGACTTAGTTATTTTCCTCATTTCGAGAAGCATTCGGACGGCCTCCAGTGTGTAAAGGTGATGGCGGTGCACTCCTTCGCCATCACCCAAGATTTGCAAAGATTGTTTTTCAGAGGCTTTGTGTCGTGACGGACTTAGCCACCCCACGCCGGCGGCATGCTTTCGGCGTTGTCCTTAGTGACGGTCGGAAGATCGAGATAATTGTACGGCTGGGGAACTTCCGATTGCTTGCCATCGAGCCACTTGATCGCGTTTTCCATCGCTACCTTGCCCTGCGGCGTTGGGTCTTGGTTGATCGTACCGACGACCGTACCGTCCATGATGGCGCTCCGAACATCTGCGGGATAATCGCCCATTATGAACTTCACATCATCCCGTCCATTCTGTCGTGCTTGCTTCGCGCCATTGACACCTTCTGGGCCCTGATCGACGATGGCATCGAGCGAGCCCTTAGGGAAGCGGCTGAGAAAGTCCTGCGTGGCTGCGAGAGCTTTTGAGTTATCCCAGTCGGCGGCCGACCTGGCGACGATTTTAATACCTGGATGTTTCTTGAGCGTATCCATGAGTCCGGCTTCGCGATCAAGCTGCGCTGATGTGCCAAGCTGCCCGACGATGTATGCGACGTTTGCGTTTTCACCGACCGTTTTGACGAGCAGTTCTCCTTGCTTCTGTCCGAAAACGAAATCATCCACACCGATGTATGTGGCCACCTTTGCGCCGGTGGATGTATCCACCTTGGTATTGATTGTCATCACCGGAATGTTGGCTGCGTTTGCCTGTCGAATTGCAGGTACAATGCCGCGTGGGTCGCCCGGAGCGATAAGGATGAGATCAACCTCTTGCGTGATGAATTGTTGGACGATCGCTATTTGAGTGGCCAAATCTCTGTTACCGTTCTGGACGTCCAAAGCGACGTCATTCTGGTCTGCCACTTTCTTGGCGGCTGTGATGACGTTGGAAAAGAACGGGATTGATGTGTCGTAAAGCACCATCCCGATTTTCTTTGGCGCGGCCCAGGCGCCTGTTGAAAATGCTACCGCGCCAGCGGCCGCAATCAGTGTAATTACGATTCTGCGGTTGAATACCTTCATGCCATTTCCTCCCAGGTTGAAGATTCAGATAGTCAGGATTGTCTGCGTTGCGCGGCGTCTACACCAACAGCGGCCAAGATCACGGCACCGGTGACTGCTGGCTGCCAGAAAGGCGAAATGCCTGTTAAATTGAGTGCATTTGCGATGACGCCAAGGAGGAGTGTGCCAAGGACTGCGCGACCGACGCTCCCTACGCCGCCGCTCAAGGGAACTCCGCCGACAACCACTGCTGCAATGGCTGTGAGAGGCCAATCTGTCGCACTTGCAGGTTGTCCAATGCTGGTTTGTCCCAGCAAGATGACTCCCGCCGCTCCCGCGAGAAGACCACCGATTCCGTATGTTGCGATGATCACTGCATCGACATTGATGCCTGCAAGACGCGCTGCATTTCGATTGCCGCCAACGATGTATATGTAATGACCGAAAGTGGTAAACTTCAAAATAGCCCAGACCGACAAGGCAACGGCTGCAAAAATCAGTGTTGGGATCGGAACCGGTCCGATTCGTCCAAGCCCGATGACAGTGAAGGATTCCGGCACGCCATAAACAGGTTGAGCTGCGGTCGCGACCAAGAGGAAGCCGGTCACCAATACCTGTGTTGCCAATGTTGTAACGAAGGCGTTGATCCCGATTTTCGCAATACAGAAACCGTTAAAAAGACCGACGATCAGTCCAAGAACCAGAGCAGCGGCGACTCCGAGAAAGGTCGAGGTGCTCACGATCAGGGCCGCGGCTGCGACCGACGACATAGCGCCCACGGCCCCGACAGACAGGTCGAAGCCGCCCAAAAGTATCATCAACAACATCCCGCAGGCTACGATCCCGATGATCGAGTTACGCTGAAGAATGTTGGCGATATTCGACCAAGTCGCAAAGTGCGGGATGGTCAACGAAAACACCACTACGATACACAGGAAGATAATGATCAGGGCACTGCTGGAAGTGAAAAGCCGGCCCACGTTCCGCGGTCCCTCACCCGTCCTTTTCAGGACCGAAATCACACTCATTAAATCCCTCCCATCCTTGCGGGCGCTGCCACTCTTTCAAGCAGCAATTTCGCAAGGTCCTCTCCTGCTGAACATATCAACGGGCTGATCTCGATTGGCGTACGGGACACCAATCAACCTCCCAAGCCGTGCGTCTTCCCAACGTCTGATATTGCATACCCTCCCAAAACGAGATAGTCAAATAGATATTCGTGCATCAAATGGTGATGAACTATAGAAGCCTTTGACGGGAGGATGAGGATTTGGCTGAGCGTTTTGATTACATAGTTGTGGGCGGGGGTAGTGCCGGCTGCGTTACGGCTGCTCGTCTGGTTCGGGACCATGGTGCCAGAGTACTGCTTCTTGAAGCAGGTGGCAGAGACAACAGTCCGCTCTTCAGGATGCCAGCAGGTTTCATCAAGTTTCTCAAAGGGAGCCGGCATCTCCGTTTTAACGAATCTGTGGCCCAGTCGCAGCTCGGTGGCAGGAAACCGGTTATCCCGACAGCAAAAGTCCTTGGGGGTGGAAGTACGGTCAATGCTATGGTTTACATGCGCGGCCAGCCATCTGACTTCGAGGCTTGGCAGGAGGCGTCTGGATATGAGGGGAATTGGGATTTCCCCCATCTTGCTCCATATTTCAAACGAATGGAGCGCAATGAGCATCTGAACAACGAAATGCATGGTGTCGATGGGCCACTTGCGGTCTCCGGGCACACGCACCGTGTACCGGTCTCACATGCCTTTGTCAGTGCGCTTCAGGGATATGGCGTTAGGTTCAATCCCGATTTTAATGGAGGTGATCCTTATGGTGTGGGTTACATTCAATTGACGAAAGATGGCATCCGGCGCTGTAGCGCAGTCGATGCATTTCTGCGACCTGTAATCGAAAATCCTCGTTTGACTGTCCGCACCAACTGCCTCGTTCAAAAGCTTGAGATTGAAAACGGGCGGGCGATAGGAGTCACGTATTTTCAACAGGGTAAGCGGCATCAAGCGTTTTCTGAAGCAGAAATCATCGTTTGCGCGGGGACGTTCGAAACACCGAAGTTGCTGATGTTGTCGGGAATCGGCGACAGCCGGCACCTGGAGTCGCATGGCATCAAAGTCGTGAGCAATTTGCCAGGCGTCGGACAAAACTTACATGACCACCCCGAAGTTGGCGTCGTTTCCTCCACAAAACGCCGCGTCGGCTACATGAATGAAGACGTTGGGTTCAAGATGGTCTTGAACGGGCTTCAATACGTCATTTTTGGTTCAGGCCCGGTCGCCTCAAACGGCGTTGAGGCTTGTGCGTTTCTGTCGCCAAACGGCGACACGGCGCGGCCGTCGATCCAGTTGTTCTGTGTGCCGAGCGTTTATCTTGACGCCGATGTCAAAGACGTTAAACCGACTGATGGTCTGACGCTCATATCCTGCCTTGTAAAACCAAAATCTCGCGGCTCGGTCACTCTCAAATCAAGTGATCACAGGGACGCGCCGCTCATCGACCCTGCATATCTCAGTGCGTCAGAAGATCTTACTTCCGCGGTCGAGGCTATCAAAATCTCAAGGGAGATTCTTCTGACGGAGCCGTTACTGGGGCTCGTGCAAGAAGAGCTTCTGCCCGGGAAAATGACGATGACAGATGACGATATCGCAGCGTACTGCCGGCGGACGGTCAAGACAGGGTACCATCCCGTCGGCACATGCCGGATGGGGCGCGATAGCGACCCTATGGCTGTTGTAAACTCTAATCTGCAGGTCAAAGGTATCGACAATCTGAGGGTCTTCGACGCGTCTATGATGCCGGTTGTGACGAGCTCGAATACAAACGCCACTGTCATGGCTGTGGCTGACAAGGCCGTCGCCATGATGATGGGCGAGATGCCTTTGGAGCCTATAGCTCTGAAATAGTATCGCCAAACCTTTGGCGGTGGAAGCTGTGGTCTTGCGATGGAGAAATCTCCGGCCAAGCTAAGTGCAGCCACTAGGGTCGAGAGCCTTTTGGCAAATAATTCGGATGAGTGATGCCGGTGAATGACCCTTCAGAAGTGTCAAAGGTCGATTCTGCAACTTATTTTTATAAAAGCCTTGCCAAGTCACGCAGGAGGTGAACGCACCGCCAATCTCTTTCTTTCTTAAATCGATTAGATCTAACTATCTCGCAGGAAAACATCATATTATGATGGTCAAATTTTTATTTGACAATTTACTGATTTGAGCATTACAAAAAATGGTCGAGACGGGAGCTCGACTTTCTCTGGGAGGATATCAATTATGCGGAAGTTGACCGCCATCGCTGCAACGGCTCTAGCGCTCTTCATCAGTCCCATGTCGGGAATGGCGAAGGACGGAAAGGTCGTTATTGGGCTCGCAATGCCGAGCCAAATTGTTGAAAGATTTGTGCGCGACAAGGATTTCTTCGTCGAGGCTGCCCGCGCTAGAGGCGACGAAGTCTTGGTTCAGATTGCGGACGAGGACCAAGCCAAGCAAAACGCCCAAGTCGAAAATTTGATCGCTCAGGGTATCGATGTCCTCGTGATCAATCCTCATGACTCAGCCGCGGCGGCCACGGCGGTCGCATCGGCAAAGGCGGCGGGCATTCCCGTAGTTAGTTATGTACGTCTGGTGACCGATGCTGCGGTAGACGCCTGGGTGGCTGATGACTTTTTCGCGACGGGGGAAATCCAGGGCCAGTACCTTGCAGACCGTGTACCTAAGGGCAACTATATCCTGTTGCATGGAGCACCCGAAGATTTCGTTTCAACGCTATTCTATGATGGTGCAATGTCGAAACTGCAGCCATTGATCGATAGGGGCGATATCAAAGTTATCGTCGATCAAGCGGCTAAAGCTTGGCAGCCCACCAATGCTCTCGCCATCGTTGAGAATGGACTGACCATTTCCGACAATAAAATCGACGCTGTTCTATCTCCCAACGATGGATTGGCAGGAGGCGCGATCGAAGCCCTGGCAGCACAAAATCTAGCAGGTAAAGTTGTAGTAACGGGAGGCGATGCCGGTCTCGACGCGGCAAAGAGAATCGTTGCGGGAACGCAATCGATGACCGTCTACAGAGACATTAAGGCTCTCGCGGAGACGGCTGTCATCGTAGCGGAACGGCTTGCTCGCAAAGAACCGTTGGCAGACCTCGTTCAGCGCAATGTAAACAACGGGCAAGTTGATGTGCCGTCCATCTTCGGAAAAGCCGTAGCGGTGGACAAGACGAATCTTGACTCAATTCTCATCGATTCTGGCTTCCAGAAGCGACAAGACGTCTACGGCAAGTGAGTTAAATAGGTAACGGTCGGTCGTTTCAAACAAGCGGCCGCCGTCCTTAAAAACCCAAACATTCTCATACCGATAATGGAGTTTCGTCATGAAGGCTCTTCGCTTTCACGCAGCTAAGGATCTGCGCGTGGAGAATATCGATCGGCCCCCATCGCCTGGGCGTAGGGAAGTCGTTGTACGCAATACAAGCGCGGGAATCTGTGGAACAGATCTTCACGAGTATCTCTATGGGCCCATCTTTGTTCCCAACGATCCTCATCCGTTTTCTGGCGCCAAAATCCCGCTTATTCTGGGCCACGAGTTTGCAGGGTTGGTTGAGGAAGTCGGAGACGACGTCCAGACCTTAAAGGTAGGAGATAGGGTCTCGGTGATGCCTCTGGTAATGCCGAAGGACCAGGGATACTTCGCAGAACGTGGTCTATTTTTCTTGTCTGACAAGCTTGCAATTCTAGGACTTTCGGGAGCGTGGGGCGGAATGGCGGAAAGCGCTCTGCTGCCTGAAGGAAGCGTCTTCAAGATTCCAGACACGATGACATCGGACGAAGCAGCTCTTGTGGAACCGACTGCTGTCGCCGTTTATGCTTGCGATCGCGGCGGTGTGCGCGCTGGCTCTTCGGTCCTGATCGCCGGTGCCGGGCCCATTGGGATTCTCACTGCTCTTGCAGCTGAGGCTGCTGGGGCAACACGTATCTTCATAACTGACTTCAACGATCTCAGACTCAGCCGAGCAGCTGAGATCTTGCCGACGCTCACCACGATCAACCCCTCGAAACAGTCAGTGGCCGACGTGGTCCGGGGGGCCACGGAAGGCGGCGTTGGGTGTGACATTGCAATAGAGTGTGTCGGGAATGAAGGTGCCCTTCGCGATTGTATCGCGGCGGCTAGACCACAAGGCGTTGTCGTTCAGGTTGGACTACACCCGTCTCTGAGCGCAGTCGATTGGTTCCAAGTGACTGTCAAAGATATGGATATACGGGGCTCCTTTGCATACCCGACATCCTATTGGCCACGCGTAATCGATTTGATTAGTTCGGGTAAAATTCCGGCAGGGAAGGTGGTCACTTCGCGCGTCGCGTTGGACGCGGCAGTGCGGGATGGTTTTGACAAGTTGGTTGTTCCAGGTAACTCCCATCTTAAAATAATGATCGACCTGACAGCGTGACACCAACCAGCGAGCAGGGCATGAAACCTGTTCAAGCTGAAGGAATGCCCGCATCTTACGAGGCTCAGGATCCGCATAACCCCAGAACGCGATTCAAGCTTTCCACAGCAAAGCCAATTCTAGCAACCTGGATTCCAGTGCGAGTTACTTTGTGGAGAGTAAGGCGGCTTTCGGTACGAGCCAGGAAGCCTATTCGACCTTTCGGAGCAAGTTCTCCTTCAAAAAACAAGAGCGGTGCGCGTCATGAGCGTCATTGACGAAAATCCAAGTGCCTTCCTTCTTCGAATGTCATCGATTTCCAAGTCGTTCGGAAGTTTCCATGCTTTGAGCGATGTCAATTTCGACCTACGAGCTGGTGAGATTCACGGTCTCATAGGCGAAAACGGTGCCGGAAAATCCACGCTCATGCGCATTCTCGGCGGTGTGTATCCGGCCTCGTCGTTTACCGGGGAAATAATGATTGGCAATTCCCACTGTCAGTTCCACTCGGCGCACGACAGCGAGAATGCTGGAATTGCAATGATACATCAAGAACTGGAGCTCGCTCCAAATCTTACTGTCAACGAAAACATTAATCTTGGCCGCGAGGTTAATACGTTCGGGGTTATACGCAGTCAAAAAAACCTCGCACGGACTGCTGCAGTTCTCCAAAGGGTCGGTTTGGCGGTGATCGATCCTCATACTAAGATAAGCGAGCTCAGTCTCGGCCAACGACAGCTAATCGAAATCGGCAAAGCACTGGTCCAGAAGCAGAAAATCATCATTCTTGATGAGCCTACCACATCATTGTCATTGGTTGAAGCCGAGAACCTACTCTCGATTATGCGAACCTTGGCCAACGAAGGGACCGCACTTATTTTTATTACCCACCGGCTTGACGAGTTGATGGCCGTGTCTGATCGCATCACTGTCTTGCGCGATGGCAAGCTGGTCGGAACACGATCAACTGATGACGTTTCGACTGAGGGTTTAGTCGAGATGATGGTTGGTAGGCCCCTCAGCCAATTATTTCCGCAGCGGAAATCAACGCCGGGTTCGCAAGCACTGGAAGTTTCAAGCTGGACAGTTCCCGACGCGAAGCGTCCGGGGCTCACCCGCGTGAAGTCAGCATCGTTCAGCGCTCGCACAGGTGAGATCGTTGTCTTTGCAGGGCTTGTAGGTGCAGGAAGGACGGAACTCGCTAGAAGTCTGATCTGCGGGTACGGGGCGAAAGCATCAGCAGGTTCATTGAAGTTAGGCGGACGGGACACAAGTTTCGCAAGTCCAAAAGATGCTTTGCGCAAAGGGCTGGCTTACGTCACCGAGGACCGCAAAGACGACGGATTGGTGCTAAGGCAAAGCATCGGCATAAACGTCACGTTGTGCGCACCTCATAAAGTTTCGCGCTTTGGTGTCATTAGCCAACGTAAGCAGACGGAGATTGCGTCCCAGTATATCAAAAGCCTCAACGTAAAATGTCGGTCGCTCGATGACCCTGTCGGTGATCTCAGTGGTGGGAATCAGCAAAAGGTTCTCCTGGCAAAATACCTTCTGCTGCGGCCGAAGGTTATAATTTTGGACGAACCGACACGTGGAGTAGACGTGGGCGCGCGCTTGGATATCTACACCACAATCGCGCAGTTGGCAGATTCTGGCTCAAGCGTCATCGTGATTTCATCGGACATGCAGGAGGTCATCGGCCTTGCTGACAGAGTTATTGTGATGTGCGAAGGCGCCATCACCGGCGAACTAGTTGGCGATGAAGTCACCGAGGGTAAAATCATGGAGCTCGCGATTCCCAAGAGCTCAACCAATTCACTGCTGGAGGGCAAAAATGGAACGCACTGAGGTTCTTTACGGGGGCGAGTTTAGCGATCGTTTTAGGCAGGCTGTCGCAAGGAACGCGGTGCTTATTGCACTCGTGCTGCTCTTCGCTGTCTTCACTTACTTAACGGGCGGCGTGTTCCTCTCCGTCCGAAATTTATCCAACCTATCGCTCCAGACTGCCGCCGTAAGTATCATTGCGATGGGTATGGTCCTGGTGATTGTATCTGGAAACATCGACCTCTCTGCCGGTTCAGTCGTCGGAGCGGTGGGAGCGG
Source organism: Hyphomicrobiales bacterium (assembly GCA_900465665.1). Classification (GTDB taxonomy): domain Bacteria; phylum Pseudomonadota; class Alphaproteobacteria; order Rhizobiales; family Rhizobiaceae; genus Rhizobium. The sequence goes on along the minus strand of UBJO01000032.1, from coordinate 28,017 downwards.
CAACTGCGGTGATGCAGGTCCAGATGGGAGCTCAACCCGTCGCGGCTATTTCAGTGGGATTAGTTTTTGGTCTCTGCATAGGAATGTGGCACGGCTACTGGATCGCTTATCGCGGTGTTCCGTCTATTATTGTAACCCTCGCGTCGATGCTGGCGTTGCGCGGCGCGGCAATTGCAATCACGCAAGGCAAGACACAAGCCCCGCTTGACCCCGGCTTTCTTTGGATCGGCCAAAGCTACTTGCCGACGTTGGGTCTGTTTCCCAACGACACCACGATCATTGGCGCCATCATTATTGGCCTCGGCGTCCTAATGGTTGCGGTGAAGCGTCTCGGCGGTTCATCTGCGTGGAAACGAAACAAATCGAATGCTGCTCAGATAATGGCTATCATGATCATGATTATAGCCATCGGCGGTGTCATGAGTACTTACAGAGGTATGCCCGTGCCTTTGTTGATTGTCTGCTGCGTATGGCTTGTCCTTAGCTTCGTCGCCACAAAAACAGTCTTTGGAAAACAGGTCTTTGCGATTGGAGGAAACGCGCGTGCAGCAGTGCTTTCGGGGGTTGACGTCAAAGCAAGGATCTTTGGTCTCTTTTCTCTCATGGGAGTTGTGACTGCAATTGCCGCCTTTGTCTTTACAGCCCGCGTTGGTAGCGCAAGCGCATCCGCCGGCGCGATGATGGAACTGGATGCTATAGCGGCAGCAATTATCGGCGGGACTAGCCTTGCAGGTGGTATCGGTACAATTGGGGGCGCAATTATCGGGGCCCTGGTTATGACCACGCTAGATAACGGTATGAGCTTACTGAATCTGGACGCGAGTTACCAACTAGCTATTAAGGCACTGATTCTTCTTCTTGCTGTCTGGTTTGACACTGTGCAGAAGAGAAGGGGGTAATACCACCAACAGGTCCATCCTTCTTCCTTCGCAACATCCCGATTCATCTGAATTTTGCGGCGAACCTTAGGGTCTCATACGCTGGTCTATCTCTGCCAGTAAGGCGTCTGTGAAGAGAAGGGCTAGAAGTTTGATGCGGCGCCGGTGTCCAACGGCTCTCAATACCCTCTGGTACGGCGAAGGTGACACCACGCTTATCGCTCGTCACCTGAGAAGAAGAACAAGCCGCAAATGAAATCGATCAGGCAGTGACGGTAACGACGAGGTTCGCTGATTGGTGACCTCGTGCACTGCATGATTGAGCTAAACTTGCTCGTTTTCGTCACTCCGATCCCCTGCGAGCGATCGGCGAAGAACATAGGAGCCCCGGTCGGGCCGGAATTCAAAAATGGTCAAAATTGGGTCTTTCAGGGAGGCAGTCCCTGGCGAATCTAGGGTAGCGTTGACTCCCGATAGTGCTCGAGAACTTCTGAAGCTTGGATACAAGTGTTTAGTCGAAACTGGCGCGGGTGTCGCAGCCGGTTTTTCGGACGATGCCTATCGTGCCGCAGGCGTAACGGTGGTTGACAACGCTGCAACGCTGTCCGAGGCGGCAGATGTGATCGTGAAGGTACGGCCGCCGGAAGCGGGCGAGGCTGAGCGGTTGCGCTCCGGCCAGACGCTGATTTCGTTCTTCTATCCCGGTCAGAATGCAGCCCTTCTGGAGCAGGTTCGCGCCACCGGCGCCAATGCGATCGCCATGGACATGGTGCCGCGCATCTCGCGCGCGCAGAAGATGGACGCTCTGTCATCGATGGCCAACATCGCCGGTTACCGCGCGGTCATCGAAGCCGGCAACAATTTCGGACGCTTCTTCACCGGCCAGGTGACGGCTGCAGGAAAGGTGCCGCCGGCCAAGGTGCTGGTCATCGGCGCCGGTGTCGCCGGCCTTGCCGCGATCGGCACGGCAACCTCGCTCGGCGCGATTACCTATGCCTTCGACGTGAGGCCCGAGGTCGCCGAGCAGATCGAGAGCATGGGCGCGGAGTTTGTCTACCTCGATTTTGCCGATCAGCAACAGGATGGCGCCGCCACGGGCGGCTATGCCGCCCCGTCCTCGCCGGAGTTCCGCGAGAAGCAGCTTGCCAAGTTTCGCGAACTGGCGCCGGAGATCGACATCGTCATCACCACGGCGCTGATTCCGGGCCGTGATGCGCCAAAGCTGTGGCTCGCCGACATGGTTGCTGCAATGAAGCCGGGCTCGGTCGTGATCGACCTTGCAGCCGAGCGCGGCGGCAATTGCGATCTGACCGTGCCGGACGAGAAGATCGTCTCGGACAATGGCGTCACCGTCATCGGCTACACCGATTTCCCGAGCCGCATGGCCGCCCAGGCCTCGACGCTCTATGCGACCAACATTCGCCACATGATCAGCGATCTCACGCCGGCCAAGGACGGCGTCCTGGTCCACAACATGGACGACGATGTCATCCGCGGCGCGACTGTCGCCTATCAGGGAGAGATCACCTACCCGCCGCCGCCGCCGAAGATCCAGGCGATCGCGGCGCAGAAGCCCAAGGAAAAGGTGAAGGAGCCGACGCCTGAGGAAAAGCGGGCGAGGGAGGTCGCCGCCTTCAAGGCGCAGACCCGCAGCCAGGGCCTGCTGCTTCTGATCGGCACGGCGCTGCTGCTGCTCGTCGGGGCCTTTGCGCCCGCAAGCTTCATGAACCACTTCATCGTGTTCGTGCTGTCCTGCTTCATCGGCTTCCAGGTCATCTGGAATGTCTGCCACTCGCTGCACACGCCGCTGATGGCCGTGACCAATGCGGTCTCCGGCATCGTCATCCTCGGCGCATTGTTGCAGATCGGCTCGAGCCATTGGCTGGTGACGACGCTTGCCGCACTGTCGGTTTTGATCGCCACGGTCAACATCGTCGGCGGTTTTCTCGTGACCCGCCGCATGCTCGCCATGTTCCAGAAGTCGTGATCGGGGGGATCACAGCATGACCATCGGTATCGTTTCGGCCGCCTATGTTGCGGCAGCAGTCCTTTTCATCCTCTCGCTCGGCGGGCTTTCGGGCCAGGAAAGCGCCAAGCGCGCCGTCTGGTATGGCATCGTCGGCATGGCGCTGGCGGTCATCGCCACGGTCTTTTCCCCCGGTGTCGACAGCTGGGCCATCATTCTCCTGATGATCGTGGGCGGCTCGGCTGCCGGCTATATGGTCGCCTCGCGCGTGCAGATGACGGAGATGCCGCAGCTTGTCGCAGCGCTGCATTCCTTCGTCGGCCTTGCCGCCGTGTTCATCGGCTTCAACGCCCATATCGAGGCTGGTGAAGTCGCGGGTCTCGATGAGGCCGCACGCTCGGCGCTGACCGGCTTTGCCGCCATCCTCGCCCACAAGACGCCGGTCGAGCTTGCCATCATGAAGGTCGAGGTGTTTCTCGGCGTGTTCATCGGCGCCGTCACCTTCACCGGCTCGGTCATCGCTTTCGGCAAGCTTGCCGGCAAGGTCGATGGCAAGGCGAAGAAGCTGCCGGGCGGCCATGTCCTCAACGCTTCCGCCGCCATCCTGTCGCTGATCCTGCTCATCCTGTATGTGAACGGCGCCGGCGTGTGGACGCTCGTTTTGATGACGCTTGCCGCCTTCTTCATCGGTTATCACCTGATCATGGGCATCGGCGGTGCCGACATGCCGGTCGTCGTATCGATGCTGAACTCCTATTCCGGCTGGGCGGCGGCTGCCATCGGATTTACGCTCGGCAATGACCTGTTGATCGTCACCGGCGCGCTGGTTGGCTCTTCCGGTGCAATCCTGTCCTACATCATGTGCAAGGCGATGAACCGCTCCTTTATCTCGGTCATTCTCGGCGGTTTCGGTGCGACGACCGGGCCGGCGATGGAGATATCAGGCGAGCAGATCGCCATCGATTCCGAAGGGGTTGCGGCCGCCCTCAACGATGCCGACAGCGTCATCATCGTGCCGGGCTACGGCATGGCGGTCGCGCAGGCGCAGGCTGCGGTCTCCGAACTCACCCGCAAGCTGAGGGCCGCCGGCAAGACGGTGCGTTTTGCCATTCATCCGGTCGCCGGCCGTCTGCCGGGCCACATGAACGTGCTGCTGGCCGAGGCCAAGGTGCCCTACGACATCGTGTTGGAGATGGACGAGATCAACGACGATTTCCCCGAGACCGACGTCGTCATCGTCATCGGCTCCAACGACATCGTCAATCCGGCGGCCCAGGAGGACCCGAACTCGCCTATCGCCGGCATGCCGGTGCTCGAGGTCTGGAAGGCCAAGCAGGTGTTTGTCTCCAAGCGTGGGCAGGGCACCGGCTACTCCGGCATCGAGAATCCGCTGTTCTACAAGGACAACACCCGCATGTTCTACGGCGATGCCAAGGTCTCGATCTCGGCATTGTTAAATGGGCTGAACTGATGGTCGCTGTTAACGCAGTGCTGAGCTCTCGCTGGAACTGCTCAGCAACTAACATTCTCGGCGACAGGCCGTGGTTAGCTGAATAAGCAGCAGCTTTTTCTGCGACCGACCGCGCAAATGAGATAGTTCAAAAGTTTAAATTTAAAGACTGGGAGAAAGGCCAATGACCAAGTGGGAAATGCAGTGGGATCACGGCAGCTTGTCTGTCTACGCCAAGGGGGGGATGTTGGGGGATCTGACATTCACCATGTCCAACGGGGACATGGTGTCCCCACTGTATAAAGCGCCTTGGCTCGACGAGGGGAGAAAACTCGATCCTGCTATTCTCGAAAATCTTCGCGGTGAATTTCCTTGCGTGCCATTCGGCGGCGTCTATCCAGCGGAGGCAGTTTCCGAAGATTGGAGAGCAAGCGTCTCGGGCGCTTCGGTGCCCGAAGGGGCAGACGTGGATTCGACCGACACGCTACTTCACGGGTATGGCTCAGAGGCTGAGTGGACGCTTGTCAACCAAACAGACCACCATATCGCCATCGCCGTTGATTATCCCGAGTCGTCTCCAATCGCTCGAGTCGAACGAGAGATTGTAGCTGATCCCATCTACGCGAAATTGACTTTTTCCTTGAAAATCCACGCGCGCCGAGAGTGCAGAAGACCATTGGGCATTCACCCGAATTTCGCTCTGCGTTCGGCAGAGCGGATGGAGTTGAACGTGGGTCGGTTTAATTTCGGCGTTGTTCATCCCGCAGGGCCCGAGCAAGGAGTATCTCGAGCTATTGCCGGCTCTATCTTTTACAGCTTGCGCGAGATCCCAACGGCTAAGGGAGGAGCGGCAGATTTCTCACGGGTTCCACTGCCTTTCGACACTGAAGAGATTGTTCAGCTGTGCGGCGTTGATGGCGAAGTGCAACTGACAGATCATGACGCCGGAGCTACGTATCGCCTCACCTGGGACCCGTCCATCCTCCCTTCTCTGTTGCTATGGATAAGCAATCGTGGGCGGGCCTACGAGCCATGGAATGGTCGCAATCTTTGCCTCGGCGTTGAACCTGTGGCTGCCGCATTTGATCTTGGGACTGTGGCCAGCATCTCACCCAACCCAATTAATGCCCTTGGCGTATCTACAGCATGCACACTCATGCCAGGTGCTCCTTTGACAGTTCGCTACACACTTGAAGCTCTCAGAGCATAAGGCATAGATGCCCATACGGACGGATTTTGGAACTACAGCTGCTGCACAAAATAATTCGCATTTACTAGCGATCCTGAATTTATGCCTGAGGTGCAAATCGCCAAGGATCCCGAACGAAAGCTTTAATCGACCCGTGGGAGTAGACCGGCCTCGTTGATCGTTTTCGTAAATTGGTTTTTTACGCCAAAAGGTGTTGATGGAACATCATCATATGATAGAAAAATCAGAATAAGAGGTCTTGTGCTTGGGGTAGACGAGGAGGAGAAATATGCAAGCAATTGTCAAGGGCAGTAACGAGCCTGGAGATCTGACGCTCGGAGAAGTAGCTCGGCCGTCGGCGCGGTCCGGCAACGTATTGCTAGAAGTAGCTGCGACCGGAATCTGCGGGACTGACATTCATATTTACAAAGGCGAATACAACGTCGTTCCACCGGTGGTGATCGGGCATGAAGTGTGCGGCTTCATCTGTGATACCGGCGAGGGTGTCTCGAATGCCTTGATCGGCAAACGTGTCGTTAGCGAAACCTTCTTTTCGGTGTGCAAGGTGTGCAACTTCTGCCGTAACGGCAAGCCAAACCTGTGCGCGCAACGGAAATCTATTGGTACGCACGTCAATGGGGCTATGACCAGTTTTGTGGAAGTACCGGCACATGGTGTCCATATTTTGCCTGACTGGATAAGCAGCCCTGCGGCGTCTCTCGCCGAACCGCTTGCATGCATCACAAACGGGATGGCTGACGACAACTATCTCGTGGGTCCTGGGTCGGATGTTCTCGTTATTGGTCCAGGCGCTATCGGCTTGCTCGCCGCTCAAGTGGCGCAAGCAACGGGCGCATCGGTTACAGTTCGCGGAACTCCCCGCGATCGTGCTCGCCTCGACTTAGCCGAGAAATTGGGTTTTGCTGTTCAGGACGGTTCAGCCCCCATCGAAGAGGCACGGTTCTCTGCAGTCGTCGAATGTTCCGGATCCCCTTATGGCGTCGAGGATGCGTTGAAGGCTTGTGGGAAGCGTGGCCATCTTGTCGCCCTCGGCATTATCGGCAAGAGCGCAACGTTGTCCTTCGATCATGTCGTCTTCAAAGAACTGACCGTGACCTCCGGCTTCGCCTCAAATCCAAGGTCGTGGCAGCGCGCCATGCAGTTAATCGCGGACAAGAAAGTCGACTTAGAGGCTATGGTGTCCGAGGTAGCACCTCTGCGAGACTGGAAGCGCTTGTTCGACAAATCGATGTCAGCCGAAGGGCTGAAATTCGTCTTTGATCCCAGGGCGTGAACGGCGCCAAAGTCAGGCAGGGGTCGATCCGCTGCGAAAAGCGCCTTGAGCTTGATGTGACAGACGATGCCATCCCGCCGGCGTTAGCCGGCGGGTCCTCGATCAGGTTGCTACGCGACCCTGGCGTATTGGCGCCGAGCTCTGCTGTCTGAGGAATGAGGTAAACCTGGGTTAATTTCGCCGATCCGGATGTTGCCTAATTGGTTAAAAAAAGTGGCTGCGATGGTGGCCGGTGGAGCCAATAAACCACAAGGCAGATCCACACGATCCGATAAAACGATAGAGGGATACCCAGACCCTATGGGTCAATAGCAGCAAATGCATCAAATTATGATGATGTTATCATTAAATTGACACGCCATCTTGGTCGAGTTAACCTTGGCATTGAGGGTGTCGGCCGAGTGCGGACACGGGAACGGCATGAAGTTGGAGGAACTAGCCATGGTCTTGGATGGAAAAATCGCGCTTATCACAGGTGCCGCAAAAGGCATCGGGCAGGGAATCACATTCGCCCTTGCGAAAGCCGGCGCTGATGTTGCGATCGTTGATCGCGATGTCGAAGGCTTAACTGAGACGGAAAGGCTGGTCGAGGCACTTGGTCGACGTGTACTGAAGATCCAAACAGACGTGACACGGCAGGAAGACGTAGCGAAAATGGTCGCTAAGACTGTAGAGAGCTTCGGGCAATTGGACGTCGCAGTGAACAATGCAGGCGTCGTTGGTGTCTGCCCTATCGCTGAAATGTCGCCCGAAGAGTGGGACAGGGTTCACAACGTGAATCTTAAGGCGGTGTTTCTGTGCTGCCAGGCGCAGGTGATCGAAATGCGGCGGCGGAAATTTGGCCGAATCATCAATTTGGCATCTATGGTCGGGAAGGTCGGCATGCCTGGCATGACCCATTACAGTGCATCAAAATTCGGTGTCATTGGCCTGACAAACGCACTCGCCAAGGAAGTAGCGAGAGATGGTATTACGGTCAACGCGCTATGCCCTGGAATTGTCGGTACAGATATGCTGATTGGTCCTGACGGATTTGCGACCAAAAACGCCCTGCCTGGCGAAAGCGTCGCCGACGCATGGAATCGAGTTCAAGATACCATGATGCCTCAGGGCGAAGCTCAGACAGTTGAAGACATGGGCCATGCCGCTGTCTTTCTGGCAACGGCGCCCCACGTCGTTGGTCAGGCGATTGCTGTTGATGGCGGGTACACTCTTTAGTGCCGGGTTCTTCACCTTACCCGTCAACCTAGTCCGAATTTGCCCACTTGCTTAGCAAGCGTTGATCAGGTCGGCTCAGTCACCTGTGCCAAGCAATTCTGCGTACACGCCTGAAAACATCATATAATGATGTCGATATTAATATTTGACATTCTGGCGCTTGTGCCGCATTTTCTGGAAAAATCTAGATCCTAGGGAGGTCACGTTGAACCAAGTTGTCGCAGCCGGCGAAAAGCCGATTAATTCGTCTGACATGAACTTCGCTCGTGAAACATTTGCACAGATTGCCTTCATTCGTGCATTCGAGGCTAAGGCGTGGTCGCTTACCCAAGTTAATCCACCTCGTGTTATGGGTTCCATGCACTTCTGTGCAGGCCAGGAAGCTGTCCCACTGGGTGCAATCGCCGGCCTGGGACAACAAGACCAGATCATTTCCACATATCGTGGCCATGGTTGGGCGATCGCAAGCGGTCTGGACCCGCGAGCCGTTATGGCTGAGATCTGCCAGAAAGCAGAAGGGGTCAATGGCGGACGAGCTGGGTCCCCATATCTGATGGCGCCGGACACTCGGTTCATCGGTGAAAACTCAATTGTGGGTGCCGGTACCACAATTGCTTGCGGTACTGCGCTGGCAAACCTCGCTCAAAAGAACGGTCGCGTGGTAGTTGTTTCGATCGGTGACGGCGCTATGAACCAAGGGGCCGTCCATGAAGCCTTCGCCTTCGCCGCCGCAAATAAGCTGCCAGTGATATTCGTGGTTGAGAATAATGGATGGTCTGAGCTGACGGCCACTGGCGATATGTTCATGGTCGAACGTATCGCGCAACGCGCACACGGCTATGGTATCCCCGCTGCAACAATCGACGGAACTGATCCAATGATTGTTCGCGACAGCTTCGCCATCGCTGCGGCACGAGCCAGAAGCGGCGAAGGTCCCAGTCTGCTGGAGTGCCGTGTACCGAGATTGTGGGGACATTACAGTCGAGATATTGAGCACTATCGTTCGAAGGCGGACAAAGCTGCGGCAGAAGCGCGGGATCCGCTCAGCGTAATGAAAGCTCGCCTCATTGCATCAGGTGTCTCGGAAGAGGACCTGGAGCGTGTTCGTACCTTCCAGGAGAAAAACATCGACGAAATGGTTGAGGCAATCATGGCGTCGGACGATCCCGACCCGGCGATTGCAGGCAGTCATGTTGTCGCTGTAGCCGCTGAAAGTCACACTCCGAAAGTCCTTGAGACAAGAGACATGACCTACATCGAGGCTGTTAACGCCGCGATGCGCGCAGAGCTTGAAACTGACGCGCGTACTATCATTTTCGGGGAGGATGTTGGCAAAGGCGGGGGGATTTTTGGTGGAAGCCGCAATCTCCAGCGTGATTTTGGTGATGATCGGGTCTTTGATACGCCAATCGCTGAGAATGCGATCCTAGGTTCTGCGGTCGGTGCAGCCATGGCCGGCATGAAGCCAATAGTTGAGATCATGTGGGCGGACTTCATTTTTGTTGCCCTCGATCAGCTCGTGAACCAGGCAGCCAATATTCGGTACATCACCGGTGGTAAAAACTCCGTGCCGTTGGTGGTAAGAACCCAGCAGGGCGCAACTCCAGGATCTTGTGCACAACACTCTCAATGCATTGAAGCGATGCTTGCGCATGTGCCGGGGTTGAAGGTTGCGTTGGCCGCGACTGCCACTGATGCTTACGCACTGCTGCGTGCGGCCGCAGCTGATCCGGATCCGTGTGTCGTCATTGAGGCACGCGGTCTCTATCAGGCCAAGACACCCGTCGAACTGACTGACGGAGCCGAAGCCGTCGGCAAGGCACGGTCCAGGCGCAGTGGCAGCGACGCTGTGATCCTCACCTGGGGCTCGATGGTCGTACCCGCACTCGCTGCAGCAGATGAACTGGCAGAAAGCGGCCGCAATGTCGGTGTTCTCGATCTTCGCTGGCTTAACCCTCTTGATGAACCCGCGATCATAAAGGCCGTAAACGAGGCTTCGGGCAAAGTTCTTATTGTTCATGAGGCTGTCCGAACAGGCGGATTTGCGGCCGAGATCGCCATGCGCATTGGCGAACTGTTGCCCGATCTCAAAACGAAGATTGCGCGCTTGACCACTCCGGATACCCGTATCCCTTCCAGCCCCGTCCTTCAGGCAGCGCTTTTGCCCGACGCGAGCAAGATCAAGGAAGCCGTCCAGGCTTTGTTGGCCTGACGAGAAGGAGTTTTCCATGACTGTCGATATAAATCTTACGTCGTTCTCCGACGACGCTCGCGTTGCCAAGATTGTCAAATGGTCGGTTGCCCCTGGATCTACGGTCGGGGTAGGGGATCCGATCGCTGAAATTGAGACTGATAAAGCAGTCATTGACATCCTCGCGACCGGCACTGGCATCCTCACCGAAATTTTGGTGGGTGAGGGCGAGGTGGCAGACATTGGCACTGTCATCGGTCGGATCGGATCAGACCTCAGCCATTCTCCGACAGAGCAGAAGCTCGAGGCTATTTCCGATCTTGAAAAACCTGCACCTTTGACCGCGACGGAGAGCATTGTCATGCCGGCGCTATCTCCGTCGATGGAAAGCGCTAGCCTTGCCAAGTGGCTGGTGGCAGTTGGCGCGAAGGTCTCGGTTGGCGAGGTCATTGCCGAGGTTGAGACGGACAAGGCAACGCTTGAAGTCGAGGCGCCGTCGGGCGGCGTGATTGCCGAGATTTTGGTTGCCGCGGGTACTGCGGATGTTGTTGTCGGCACACCCATCGCGACGATCAAGGTCGAAGAAAGCGAAGCCGTTACGCCTCAGGTAGAAGCGGCGTATACGCCAGCGACAGCTAGTGGTTCGCCACCGTCAGCTTCGCCTCTCGCAAAGAGGATTGCCTCTGAGAACGGCGTCGATCTCGGGGAAGTCTCGGGAACCGGCGCCAAAGGCAAGGTAATGAAGTCCGATGTCGAAGCAGTAATGACAATGGCTGCAGCATCGGCAAACGATCTCGTGACCAGTCTCTTTAAACCTGGGTCTTTTGAGACAATACCGCATGACGGAATGCGAAAGACAATCGCACGGCGTCTTCTCGAATCTAAGCAAAACGTACCTCACTTTTATGTAACGGTGGAGTGCCGAATTGATGCGTTGCTCGAGTTGCGCGCCCGATTGAACGCCGCGTCGCCTGCCATGGATAGAAGCGGCTCCTATAAGATTTCCGTGAACGACCTCGTCATCAAGGCGCACGCGCTCGCCCTTCGCGATAATCCCGATGCCAATGTCAGTTGGACTGACAAGGCAATGCTGCGACATGCGAGTGTGGATATCGGAGTCGCTGTATCAATCCCTGGCGGACTGATTACTCCGATCATCCGGGATGCTCAGCAAAAGTCCATTGCGGCGATCTCTGCCGAGATGAGGGATCTTGCAGCTCGGGCACGTAATCGGCAGCTAAAACCGGAAGAGTATCAGGGAGGGACGACTTCCGTTTCTAACCTTGGGATGTTCGGCGTCCAATCATTCGCAGCGATTGTCAATCCGCCTCACGCGACAATTCTGGCCGTTGGGGCAGGGGAGCGTCGTCCGGTTGTGGAGGAAGACAAACTCGTAATCGGTACGACGATGAGTGTGACGTTGTCCACCGATCACAGGGCGGTAGATGGTGCGTTGGCCGCCGAGGTCCTGCGCAGCTTCAAGAGTTACATCGAAAGCCCTATGTCGATAGTGGTTTGATTGGTCAGACATCGAGAGACGTAATAGAAGGCCCGGCAGCACGTGCGGCGCCTGCCGGGCTTTGCGATTTCGGTAACCCATTGCGTTCGATGAAGAACGCAGATTGTCTCTTGCTGGCTTTGTTGCTTCGCCGCCGCATAGATCTGACTTCTATCCGGCATGAATTTGCGAAGTAAACGTGTTTCAGGTAATTACGTCACGGTGGCCGAGCGCATGCTTATGTCGCTATCACCACTCACTTCGAAGACCTGGCTTGAGGATAGTTTAGCCTTGAATGAGGCGTTTCAATCAACCTATTTTTGACGCATCGGCAGTCTGCCTTCCGCCCCGTAGGCACCCCCCGGCACGAACATTACGAGTTTAAGCGTTAAGCACGCGGTCATAGGCGTCGAGGACGCTTTCCTTCATCATTTCCGAAAGCGTTGGATGCGGGAAGATCGTGTGCATCAGTTCTTCTTCGGTCGTCTCCAGATTCATTGCGACGACGAATCCCTGGATGAGTTCGGTCACTTCGGCGCCGACCATGTGGGCGCCGAGGAGTTCACCGGTCTTCTTGTCGAAGATCGTTTTGATCATGCCCTGGTCTTCGCCGAGTGCGATGGCCTTGCCGTTGGCGGCAAAGGAGTAACGGCCGACGCGGATGTCGCGACCCTCGGCCTTCGCATTTGCTTCTGTCAGACCGACAGAGGCGACCTGTGGGTTGCAATAGGTGCAGCCCGGGATCTTCGCCTTGTCCATCGGATGCACGCCCGGAACACCGGCGATCTTCTCGACGCAGATGACGCCTTCATGCTCGGCCTTGTGAGCGAGCATTGGCGGGCCGGCAACATCGCCGATCGCGTAGAGGCCCGGCACATTGGTCTTGCCGTAGCCGTCGATGACGATGCAGCCGCGATCAGTCTTCACGCCGAGGGTTTCGAGGCCGAGGTTCTCGATATTGCCCTGGACTCCGACGGCAGAGATTAGGCGGTCAGCGGTGATCGTCTGCACCTTGCCATCCTTGGTTTCGACATGGGCGGTGATGGAGTTCGCACCCTTCTCGACCTTGGAGACTTTGGCTTCGGTGATGATCTTCAGGCCGCGCTTTTCCAGCTGCTTGCGGGCGAAGGTGGAGATCTCAACGTCTTCGACCGGCATGATGTTGGCCATCAGCTCGACAACGGTGACGTCGACGCCCATGGAGCGGTAGAAGGATGCGAATTCGATGCCGATCGCGCCCGAGCCCATGACAACCATGGACTTCGGCATGAATTCCGGCTTCATGGCTTCGAAATAGGTCCAGATCAGCTTGCCATCCGGCTCGATGCCGGGGAGCGAACGCGGGCGGGCGCCAGTCGCGACGATGATGTGATTGGCGGTGTAGGTGCCCTGGCCCAGAACGCCCTTCGGAATCGGGTTCTGCGGCTCGACCACGGGCTTGGTCAGCTTGCCGACCATGACTTCGCCGGGCTTGGTCAGCTTGGCTTCGCCCCAGATCACGTCGATCTTGTTCTTCTTCATGAGGAAGGCGACGCCGCCGTTCAGGCGAGCCGAGACGCCGCGCGAACGGGCGACCACGTCCTTGACGTCGGCGGTCATCGTGCCGTTCAACGTCAGGCCGTAGGATTTTGCGTGATTGGCGTGATCGAGGATCTCGGCCGAGCGCAGGAGTGCCTTGGTGGGGATGCAGCCCCAGTTCAGGCAGATGCCGCCCAGATGCTCGCGCTCGATGATCGCTGTCTTCAGGCCGAGCTGGGCTGCACGAATAGCGGTGACGTAGCCGCCGGGGCCGGACCCGATGATGATGACGTCGTAGTTATTCATGCTTGTTTTTCCCGGATCTATCGTGACGAATGGCCCTGCAATCGCGCCGTGAGGCGGTGCACCACTGGCTCTCAGTCTTCGCTAATATCAAACGTCTTTATTGCGTAGTGTGCGACTTGTTCCCAATTAAGATGGAAACCTGCGCCGGGCCGCTGATCGATCTGCAATTGTCCGCCAGCGATGTTGAAACGGCCCTCAAGGAGGTCCCACATCGGACAGGCGCCAACATCAATGGGGATCAGTTCGACAGCCTCAATGCAATCGAAGCTCCCTGCAAGTTGCGCATGAATGGGAAGAAACACGTGCGGTAGGACGGAACTTCCCGCGATTCGAGCGGCACCAAGGACATTCATGGCTGACGACACACCCCCGCAAGTCGTTGCATCGAGGCGAAGAACCGGTAAGGCTTCCAGGTGCTTTCCGAGCACATTTTCGTCTACGAAATCCTCGCCTGAGGCCAAGGGCGTCCGGAAACCTCTTCCGAGCTTTTCGTAAAGATGAGCCTGATGCGGGCCAAATGGATCCTCGATGAAGCGCAAGCCGAGGTCATCAATACGACGCAGCCCATGGATTGCTTCAGGGACTGTACGGTACGCCCAGTGGGCATCTACGCTCAACCGATCTCCTGCAATGGCATGCAGCGCCTTTACCAATTTGAAGTCGAAATCTGCATCAGTCCCGGAGATCATGACTTTGATGCGCGTGAACCCCTGCTCGCAGAGATCTCTCACTTCGGTCTCAATTTCGGAAACGCCCCGCTGGTCGAGATAATATCCTGCCACCACCATGACTGGGACGGTGTCTCGACGGGATCCGAGAAGTTGGTGGAGAGGTTGGTGTACCAATCGCGATGCCAGATCCCAGAGCGCGATATCGTACAGGCTCGCGGCTTTCGTCAACATCGGTCGATTGTTCACGAGAGACTGTAGCGTGCCATCGATCGTATGGCGACGAGCGTGAACATTCGAAGAAAGAACTGATCCGGCCAGCGCCTCAGTCGTTTGATAAAGCGGTGCGCCACGCGGGTATGCCAGAGCATCACCAACAGTGCCGTCTTCGGCTGTAAGCCGGAGCGCCACGAAGTCTCTGGTCTTGATTTCAACAGGGCCGAGCCTTATCGGCCGTGGTAACGGCAACGCACACTGTGCAATCTGAATTTTTGCGATCTTCATCGTCCGGTCTCCCTGTCCAATGGGTTTGAGAGCGTTTTCGCGCTCGCTGGAAGTTGGGCACTTCAACGGGCGTCGAGTGTGCCTACAACCCACTGTTCCAGATCGATCACAGTTCCAGTCATCATTGCTGCTTCGTCAGAAGCAAGCCAGCAACATAGCGCAGCCGGATCGTCTGCAGTCAGTAGCCGGCCAAACGGCTGTTTGCGACCTTCGATCTCGGCCCAATCTTCGGGCATACCGTGAACGCTGGTCTGAACAGAGTGCTCCGCTGGCGTCAGAGTCCAGCCGAGGTTGATGGCGTGTACCCTGACGCGGTCATGGCGGACCGCATTGGCCACGTTACGCGTCAAGGTATTCAAGGCACCTTTAGATGCCGAGTATGCAGCGAGATGTGGGACTCCCCCATAGGCAAGCATGCTGGAAATGTTGATGATCACTCCGCTTTTTCGAGCGATCATTTGCGGAAGGATGTTTTGAATCAGGAAAAAGTTTCCACGAACGTTTGTGTCAAATATGCGATCAAAGACCTCTATGCTGGTATCGAGAATAGAGCCGCGGTCAGTTGCGCCTGCGCAATTGCACAATACATCCGTTGCACCAAAGCGCTCATAAGCCTCAGCTGCAGCGCTTTTGGTCGCTTCTGGATCAGCCAGGTCTGCCGCCGCGCAAAAGACTTCAGCCCCAAACCGTTCCAGTTCAGCTGCGGCCTCGGCGAGCGTGTCTTTATTGCGTCCCATGATGGTAAGCCGGTTAAAACCCTTTTCGGCAAGCCGTAGCGCCACCGCTCTGCCCACGCCCTGCGCACCACCAGTAATAAACGCCACTCGATCTTTTTGGTCAGTCACCTTTCGTCTCCTCCCGACGCATACAATTTCAGGGGTCTATACAGCATCAATATGTGATAGTCGATAGATAATATGATATCTACCGCGTTGTCTGTGTATGGCTCCTAGCGTCGCTTCAATGATGGGGCTGTTGATGGACCAAGTCTACAGCTTGCTGTTGAGACAGAAATTCGCTCGCTCAAAATTCACCGATACGGCTCAGAGTTCTCACCAGAAACAGAGCACTCACGTCTTCTCAACGTAGGACAGGTAGTTGGAACAGCAGCAGCAAATGCCTATATTCATATCGAATGATGATGTATGGCTATGGCCCGAAAGAAAATGAAGCGTCGTGACGAGGGGGTAAGAGAGTGAACTTGATTGCGGACGAACCAATTACAGAAACGGTAGAGAAGCCTCGCGTCCAAACCGCCGCACGTACCTGCAGCCTCCTTATTGCAGTCGCAAATGCAGGTACAAAAGGGATTACGGCGAAGAGACTGAGTGAAGTTTTGGGGATCCCTAGACAGGTTGTCTATCATCTTATCCATACTCTTTTGTCGATCGGCATGGTGCGCAAAGCGACTGCGGGATCTTACGTTTTGGGCTTAGCCGCAGCGCCTATAGCCCACTCGTTCCGTCAGCAGCTATCTTCCCGGGACTTTCTGTTGGACTATGCCATTGAAGCTGCCCGCGTGACTGGTGAAACCGCTTATGTCGGAGGTTGGCTGGACGGAGAGATCGTCGTGTTCGCTTCGAGGCGCGGAAGCGCTGCAATCACAGCCTCTGTCGTTCCAGAGGGAAAGATAGGGGATGGTCATGCAAGATCCACTGGTAAACTGTTACTTGCTATGAGCACCCAAGCCGAAGTTGACGCTTATTTACAGCGGCATCCCATTCGTTCATTGACCCCAAACACGATCAATAGCAGGACCGAACTTGATCAAGAGCTTACGACGATCCGCGAACAACTGGTATCGTTCGATAGGGAGGAATATTCTGTAGGGCTATCTTGCCTCGCCGTGCCACTCGGTGCCGTGCCTACTCAATTTGTGCTGAGCATTTCTGCCCCTACGGAGCGCATTCTTGAAAGATCAGAATGGTACGTTGCCACCCTGCGGGACATAGCGTCTCGACCTACTGACGCGACTTGACGGGCAATCGAGTGATTAGATCCATCTCGTTTAAATCGATATTGAAGAGGTGAGCCGGAAGCCCCCGTATTTCTGGAGGCGCCGTTGTAACGGCTGAGGCATGCGACGTCGCCCGGTGACAAAGGCGGCTGCTCGGCCGTCTTAACGCAAAATATGTATGGGCCACCAAAAGCATCATTATATGATGACAACATTTTATTGTTGACAGTTCTCTGGATCTTATTATCGTTCTTTGTGGGAGCAGAGGAGATCGACGATCATCAGGATCGAAGGTGATGCGCGCGTCGCTGCTGTGTCTAGCTCCCAACTTTGACAAGGTGCATCAGGGAGGAACACATGCGTACCATCAAGGGACCAGGACTTTTTATCGGGCAGTTCGCGGACGAGAAGCCGCCGTTCAACACTTTGCCAAGCATCGCTAAGTGGGCAAAGGGTCTAGGGTTTGCTGGACTGCAGCTCCCGACGTGGGACGCCCGTTTCATCGACATTAAAAAGGCGGCCGATAGTAGCGCCTACGCGGATGAAATCAAAGGCATCATGTCTGACGCCGGATTGGTCGTGACTGATATGGCAAGCCATATCTACGGCCAGTTGGTTGCCGTACACCCCGCTTACGACACGTGGATGGACGGCCTCTGCCCGCCTGATGTACGCGGCAATCCCGCCGCCCGCCAAGCTTGGGCTATCGATATGATGAAGGCTAGCATCACCGCTTCCCGACGTCTTGGCCTGACAGAACTTGGTACATTCTCGGGTGCCCTTGTATGGCCATTCTGCTACCCGTTCCCACAGCGCCCTGAAGGCCTGGTCGACGATGCGTTTGATGAGCTCGCACGTCTTTGGAAGCCATTGCTTGACCATGCTGATTCCGAAGGTGTCGACCTCTGCTTTGAACTGCATCCCATGGAGGATCTGTTCGATGGTGTGACCTTCGAAATGTTCCTTGAAAAAGTCGGCAACCATAAGCGTTGCAACATCAACTACGACGCCAGCCATTTTATCAAGCAGGGCCTGGACTACGTTGAGTTTATCGACTTCTACCACGAGCGCATCAAGGGTTGTCACGTCAAAGACGCGGAATTCAATCCGACTGGTAAGCAAGGATATCTGGGCGGATATCTTCCGTGGCTCAAGCGTGCTGCACGAGACCGTTCGCTCGGGGATGGCCAAGTAGACTTCCGTCGCGTCTTCTCGAAATTTACCGAGTACGGATTTACCGGTTGGGCGGTTTATGAGTGGGAAGACTGCATGGAAGATCCGGCGGAGGCTGCCGCCAAGGGCGCCAAGTTCATCAGCGATCATATCATCACAGTTACCGACAAGGTCTTCGACGACTTCGCTGGTGGCAAGGGCGATCGTGCGTCGAACCGCACCATGCTCGGGCTGAAGTGAGGAGCAAACACTTATGACCATCAAGGGAACAAGTGATTCAACCAAGCAGCGCCGCCTCCGCCTAGGTATGGTTGGTGGGGGGCGCGGGGCCTTCATTGGCGCGGTCCATCGGATGGCTGCCCGGCTCGACGACAAGTGGGAACTTGTCGCGGGGGCCCTTTCGTCAAACCCAAGCGTTGCTGTTGCTTCGGGGGCCGATCTCGGCCTCGACGCCGACCGCTGCTACTCAAGCTGGGAAGAAATGGCGGCTCGCGAAGCTGCCCGCGATGACCGCATTGACGCGGTCTCGATCGTGACGCCGAACCATCTGCACTTTGCGATCAGCAAGGCCTTCCTTGAGGCTGGCATTAATGTCATCTGCGACAAACCGATGACGTTCACGCTCGACGAAGCACTGGAACTTGTCGAGATCGTACGCAAGTCAAAGCTGACGTTTGTCCTTACTCAGAACAATACCGGCTATCCGATGGTGCGTCAGGCGCGCGCTATGGTTCGTGCCGGTATGATTGGAAAGGTCCAGATTGTCAGAACATCGTACATTCAGGATTGGCTAACGACCAATCTTGAGGCGACTGGGCAGAAGCAGGCCGCCTGGCGCATGGATCCCAAATTCGCTGGGACAGGTGGTGCAATCGCTGACATCGGAGTTCATGCGTTCAATCTTGCGGCCTTTATCAGCGGACTAGAACTTGAAGCTGTCTCTGCTGACCTCAGGTCCTATGGAGCTGGGCGCAGTCTAGATGACAACGCAAATGTGCTTTTGCGATACAAGAACGGCGCGACGGGATCCCTCTGGGCATCGCAGTGCGCTCCAGGTCACAACAATTCCCTGACAATCGGCGTCTATGGTGACAAGGGGAGCTTGGAGTGGAACGGTGAGGTCAACGACTATTTGACCTACAATGAATACGGCAAGCCACCGCAGACGATCACGCGGGGAGGGCCCGGTGCGGATGCGGTTGCCGGTCATGCTACCCGGATGCCAGCAGGGCACCCCGAAGGCTACATTGAGGGATTTGCAAACCTCTACAGTAATGCTGCGGAACAGATCTGGGCCAGAATTGAAGGTCGGGATCCAGACGCTTTGGCGCTTGACACGCCGACGGTCGAAGATGGCGCTGCTGGATTGAAGTTCATCACTGCTTGCGTGGAGAGCAGCAAGAACAATAGTCTTTGGACCTCTGCATCCCTTTAATATCGACATAATCTCCGCCCGTCAGGCTGACGCGCTCTTCGGGCGGAGTATTTTTTTGTGGTTAGGCCGATGCTCGTGTGAGTCTAAGCCCGTGACAGGCAGCCCGCCCATACTACATCCTCTACGTGTTTCCGTTCGCGCTCATTAGGTTGGTGAGCAAACTACGGCGCCGCATTGGGTCTGGTAGTATTTTGGTCCGTTATGGAAATGCGCACGAGTGAGCGAAAGAGGTGTGCCTCCACGAATAGAGTCAGGCGACAGCTGATTAGCTGGTTGCGATCAGCGAATCCGTTAACTGCTGTGGGGAGCCGCGCAATCTGTGAGTAGAAAAAATCATGAGAATTGAAGTGCTTGTCGATGTTAAAACGCATCTTGGCGAAGGCCCGCTTTGGGACGTCGAGGACCAGCGGCTGTACTGGATCGACAGCACTGGCAAGAACGTATTTCGCTGCACTGCTGACGGACGTGAGGTCCGCGGTTGGGATGTGCCGCAGTCAATTGGCTCCATGGCGATCCGTAGGCATGGTGGCGCTGTGTTGTCTCTCCAGCGCGGTTTTCACTTCCTCGACTTCAAGACAGGCGAGGTTGAGCTCATTATAGACCCAGAGCCAAATAGGCCGGATAACCGCCTCAATGACGGCAAGGTCGACAAGCGGGGCCGCTTTATCGCGGGTGCTATGGATACAAAGGAGTTGGGTAAGAATGCCGGCCTCTACCGGCTGGATCCAGACCTTTCTCTCCATCAAATCGACGACGGTATCATTGTATCCAACGGTCCTTGCTGGAGCCCGAGTGGGGACATATTCTATTTTGCTGACTCATGGTCGGGGGAGATCTGGGCATACGATTATGATCTCAACACGGGCAAAGCAAGCAATAGGCGCGTGTTCGCTAAGGTGGACACAACTACCGGCGGGGTAGCGGACGGCTCAACTGTTGATGAAGAAGGCTATCTTTGGAACGCGCAGGTATTTGATGGCAAAGTCATTCGATATGCGCCTGACGGTTCTGTCGATCGTGTCATCGACATGCCTGTGAAGAAGGTGACGAGCGTCATGTTTGGAGGGCCGAACCTTGATGTCCTTTATGTGACTTCTATGGCTAAGCGGCACTTGCCGCAATTCCCTGCTGATCCTGTGGAGCGTGGTTCATTGTTTGCCGT
This sequence comes from Hyphomicrobiales bacterium, assembly GCA_900465665.1. Classification (GTDB taxonomy): domain Bacteria; phylum Pseudomonadota; class Alphaproteobacteria; order Rhizobiales; family Rhizobiaceae; genus Rhizobium. The sequence continues at coordinate 7,610 of UBJO01000032.1, read as the reverse complement.
CTACGATCTCGGTGTCCGAGGTCTGGAAGAAACCCGTTTCGGCGGCTGAAGCTGCATCTGGCGAGTGGGGCATATAATGGGAGGTCCGATGGAATACTCCAGCAATCTCACAACTAATAAGACGGAAGCTTTCATGCGATGCGATTATAACAAAGCTTACGTCAACCGAGTTCCATAAACATCCTTTATGCCTCAACTCATTGATTTCGTTGAAGCGGTGACTTGTTCCTTAAAGGTCGCTGGTTCAAATCGTATCAAGAGCTTAGATCGATCGATTGGCCTTCAGAAAGTCCAGAAAGGCCCGCATCCCCGCTCCGATATGGCGGTGTCTGGGATAGTAAAGGCAGAGGCCAGGATAGGGCGGCGTCCACTCGGCTAACGCCTGCCGGAGTCTCCCGTCCGCAAGTGCTTCCTCGGCCATCCATCGCGTGACATAGGCGAGGCCGCAGTCGTCCAGAGCCGCGGCCAGAAGAAGTCGGGACTGGTCGACCACGAGGTTGCCGGTCGTCGCCACGACGACCTCCTCGCCGCGGCGCTGAAACTCCCAGCGATAAATCGACCCGCCCGCCATGCGGAGCTGGATGCACTGGTGAAGCGAGAGATCCGACGGACTATCTAGAAGCGGCGCACTGTCGAGATAGGCGGGCGATGCCACCACGATGTGCTGCTGGTCTGGACCTATCGGGATTGCGACCATCTCGCCGGGGACGAGTTCCGCCGCGCGGATGCCGCAGTCGAAACCTCCTTCGGCGATATCGACCAGTCGCCCTTCGGACCGGATTTCGAAGCGCATTGCCGGCTGCAGCTTCATGAAGCGCGTCAACAGCGGCATTAGCAACTGCTCGGCGGCGTTGGCGTCGCAGTTAATCCGTACAAGCCCGGACGGCGAGGCGGCCTGGTCGTGAAGCTCCTCGACCGCCATTCCGATTTCGCTGAGCGCCGGCATGAGCCGCTCCGCAAGTCTCCGCCCAGGCTCCGTCAGCGAGACGTTCCTCGTCGAACGGTGGAAGAGCTTCACTTTGAGACGTCTCTCCAGTCCGGCGACTGCGTGGCTCAACGCCGACGCCGTCTGGCCCAGAACTCGGGACGCAGCGCGAAAACCTCCGTGCTCGGCCACGGCAAGGAAGGCCGCCAGCTCGCCAGGAGGGAGCAAGCCCACTGTTCGAATTATCTCATCATTGCGTGCAACGGTAGTCATCTAGTTCATGAATGCCATGCGCTTATCTTCGGGACAAGTCAATTACTTAAGGAGTACAACCATGACTTTACCGATACCGTTCGGCTTTTCATCTACTGCCGCCGACGTTCTGGAAGGCGTCGACCTCGCTGGCCGGAACGTCATCGTAACCGGTGGCGCCGCTGGCATCGGGCTGGAGACGAGCCGCGCTCTCGCGGCCGCGGGAGCTGCTGTGACGATTGCAGCCCGCCGCCCGGATAAGGCGGAGAAGGAAGTCGCTGAGCTGAAAACGAGTATGCCCGAGGCTCAACTGCGCGTTCGGCGCCTCGACCTCGCGGATCTGTCTTTCGTGCAGGAATTCTCGGAGAACTGGAACGAGCCTTTGCACTTTCTCGTCAACAGTGCGGGCGTCATGGCCATTCCGGAAATCCAGCGGACTGCGGAAGGACGGGAGATGCAGTTCGCGACGAACTATCTGGGGCACTTCGCACTCACGCTAGCGCTGCGACGGCATCTAGCCAAGGCAAATGGTGCCCGTGTCGTTTCCGTCGCCTCGACTGGCAACCTGTTCGCGCCCGTGTTCTGGGACGATCCGGACTTCCGCTTCATTCCATACGATCCGCTGCTTGCCTATGGGCAATCGAAGACAGCCTGCATCCTGCTGTCCGTTGGGATCGCCAAGAACTGGGCCAGCGACGGGATAACGTCCAACGCGCTCAATCCCGGAGCGATTGCCACGGGGCTTCAGAAGCACACCGGAGGCCTGCGAACCCCCGAGCATTTGCGCAAGACAGTAGAGCAGGGAGCAGCCACGTCGGTGCTGCTGGCGGGTTCGCCGCTTGTCGAAGGCATTTCCGGTAGATATTTCGACGATTGCCAGGAGGCCTCGGTCGTTGACGAGCGGGGATCTGGGCCCTTCAAAGGCGTGGCCAGATACGCCGTTGATGAGGACAACGCGGTCCGGCTCTGGGAGATCGCGACGCGGATGCTGGGATTGCCACTGTGAGCGGAACACCCTGTCGACCTGTCCGGACCGGCAGGGTGCTCGTCGAGCGATGACCGGACGCTGATCAGGCCTTGGCCGCCACCGGAAGCCGGAATGGCGCGCCCAAGCGGTTGAAGGCGTTCATTGCGGCGATCGTGATGGTCAGATCGACGAGGTCCTTCGGCTCGAAAGCAGCTGCGGCTGCGGCATAAGCCTCGTCGGACGCGTGGGTCTGGCTGACGTTCGTCACTTCCTCCGCCCAGGCGAGAGCGGCCCGCTCCTGGTCGTTGAATAGGTGCGGCACCTCGTCCCAGACGGGAACAAGCGTGATCTTATCGACGGATATCGTCTTGCGCAGATCGCGACTATGCATGTCGATGCAATGGGCGCAGCCGTTGATCTGGGACACGCGCAGGAAGACGAGATGAATCAGCTCTTCAGGCAGGTTCGTCTTCTTGGTGACGTAGTGATGGACGCCGAAGAGCGCCTTTGCGCTGTCGGGGGCGACTTCGGACCAGTTCATGCGGGTCATATCGTTTTCCTTTCTCGTGGACACGGTTCTCCGTTCGCCGGTGAAACCGTCGTTGCTTGTGCGGTAGGTGAGGGGATGGATCTGGTAGGTAGCGCTACGGCTTGCGCGGCGTCGTCAGGACGGCGTCGTCGGTATCGACGACGAAGACGGCGAGCAGCTTCGCCGGCTCGGTCTTGCTTGCATTGGCGCTGACGTCATGGCGGTCGCCTGGCAGCTCGGTGAAGTTCTGACCGGCGGTAAAGGTCTTCGTCTCGCCGCCGTTGACGGCGCTCTGGATCGCTCCCTCGAGAACCGTGGCGTAGATGAGTGCGGACTTCGCATGTGTGTGAGCGGAGCTGTACCCGCCCGGCCCGTACTCGACGAGCACGCCCTTGACGCTCTTGCCTGGAACGTCCGGGAGGGGATGCTCGTAAACCAGCGTCACCTTTGCGTCCTTCGTGTCGTACACAAGTCCAGGCTTGACGACGTCATGAGCGGAAGCTGTGGCCAGAGAGACCGCAAGTGCCGTAGCGGCATAGAAGATGGCCTTCATGATTCTTTCCCTCCTATGTTCTGAGCCACTCGGCGATCGTGATCGCGCCCTTGATGTAGTCTCCGCCGGGAACCAGTGAGCCGGCGACAACGGGAGCGCCGAAGTAGTCGTCGGCCTCGTCGGCTTTGACCGGACGAGCGTCGCCCCTGGCATCGAGATAAGTCCGGATGAAAGATTCGAACGGTCCCCGTTCAGGTCCGGCAAGGTCGACGGTTCCGTTCCTCGGCCCGCCGAGCGCGGCCTCCACCAGAGCAGCGGCGACGTCGTCGGCCGCGATCGGCTGGAAGTCGATATCCGGCACTTTCACCACGCCGTCGGCCGCATAAGCGCCTGTCAGGGTCTCGATGAACTCATGGAACTGCGTCGCGCGGACGATCGTGTACCCTTGGCCCGACGCCGCGACGGTTTCCTCCTGCGCCACCTTGCCGGCCATGTAGGGATTGGCCGCGAGCTGATCGGCGTTGACAATGGAAAGGACGACGTGGTGGCGTACGCCCGCGGCCTTTTCTGCGCTCGTCAGGTTGCTGCTCGACGTTCCAAAGAAGTCCGTTATCACAGTCTTGTCGAACGACATCATGTTGGAAACGTCGATGACGGCGTCTGCGCCCGCAAGGGCTTCGGCCAGTCCTTCGCCCGTGTAGGCATTGATCCCGTTGCGGGAGCTTGCGGCGACGGCTTCGTGGCCGGCATCCCGCAGCAGTTTCACTGCCTTCGAGCCGATCAGGCCCGTGCCGCCGATGACGGCGACCTTCTTTAACGTACTCATTTCTGCTTTCTCCTATGACGAGGCGCGATTGCCCGTCTTGCGTTCGTGGAGTTTCAGGAAGGCGCATCCGCGGGCGGCGATCCCGCCGTCGTCGTCTGCGCCGAGATCCGCCAGAAGGTCCGCGACGGACACCTTGGCGAGTTCGGCGCGATACGCTTTCTCGGCTTTCAGCATCGCGACGTTGATCTGGCAGGGTTTTGTGAAATAGCGCTGCGGAAGAGGGTTCGGCCCTCGCTGGCGGATTTCGGCGCACCGGAAGGCAGCCGCCGGTCCCTCGACCGCGAGGACGATATCCAGGAGGCTGATATCCTTCGGGGCCTTGGCCAGCCGATAACCACCCTTAGGCCCCGGCGTCGTCGCGACGATCCCGGCGCCTGACAGCGCCTGCAGGTGCTTCAGCAGATAGCTCGTCGACACGCCGTGGAGTTCGGCCAGTGCTGCAGCCGACAGCACGCCGTCTTGCGACAGCCCCGCCAGGAATGCCGTGCAGTGGATCGCCTGTTCGACGCCTTCGCTCAGTTTCATCTTGCATCTCCTAATCGTGGATATAAAATGTCTACGATTAGGGCAGCTGTCAATCCCCGATCACGTAGACCGGTCCAAAATCGGAATATGAGATCAGAAAACGGAGTTTCGACGCCTTGGTGCCTCGCCATAGTCAAGACGCTCGCAGGAGCAGAACAACAACAAAGGACGACGAATGACCACCAAGCTCGCACTCTCCTCGACGCCGGAAGGCATCGTCCCGGCGCTTCTCGCCCATCTGAACTCGCTCGACGTCGAGACCATGCTCGGCTTCTACGACCCGGAAGGCTTGATCGTGGACGCCGCAGGCGTCGCTCACGTCGGCAAGGAGGCGATCGGCAAGGAGCTCGCAAAATACTTTAGTCTCGGCCTTCAGATGTCGATCACGCAACGTCACCTGTTCGTGGCGGGTGACGTCGCGTCCCTTATCCTCGACTGGTCCTATATCGGCACGGCGCGGGACGGCACGAAGATCAACATGGTGGCGACCGCAACGGACATCGCCCGCCGTGGCCCGGATGGGCTCTGGCGCTATCTGATCGACAACCCGTTCGGCTCGATGCAGAGGAGCGCCGGCTGATGACGGATGCCGCGGAAGTTCTGACCGAAGCGACAGCGCTCGCATTCCGCGGCGTCCTCACAACCGGCGTCTACTGCAGGGCGACCTGCATCTCCCGTCCTCCCCGGCCAGAGAACATGCGCTGGTTCGGGTGCGTCTTCGACGCACAAAGAGCAGGCTTTCGCCCGTGCCTGCGATGCCGTCCCGACGACGAGAAATTTGCAAGGAGGAATGCCGATCTCGTGGCTGAGGCGTGCAAGCTGATCGATGCCGGCGACAGCTCGCCCACTGTGGCGGCTCTCGCACATGCGCTCGGCGTCAGTGAGGGGCACTTCCACCGGACGTTCCGCGCACACACTGGAATGACCCCGCGAGCATACATGCTCGAGAGGAGGGCTCAACTCGTCCGGGAAGGACTAAAACCGGGCAGGTCCATTACGTCGACGTTCTATGACGCAGGATACGGTTCCAGCGGACGGTTCTACGCGGTATGCAGCCGCGCGCTCGGAATGGCCCCGGCAGACTACAGGGCAGGCGGGCGCAGGGAAACGCTGCACTTTGCGGTCGGCCAGACATCGCTTGGTGCGATCCTGGTTGCTTCGAGCGACAAGGGCGTTGCGGCAATTCTCCTTGGGGATGATCCTGCCGCCCTCCTGACAGATCTTCAGGATCGATTTCCAAATGCGAACTTTGTCGGAGGGGACGAACGATACGAGGACACCGTCGCTAAGGTTGTTGGAATGGTTGAGCGCCCGGAGGTCGGCTTCGACTTGCCGCTCGACCTGCGTGGGACTACCTTCCAGCGTCGCGTCTGGCTTGCGTTACGAGATATTTCTCCGGGCGAGATCATCAGCTATGAAGATCTCGCTGCTAAGGTCGGACGTCCGAAGGCGGGTAAGGCTGTAGCCAGTGCCTGCGCGAGCAATCCTCTCGCCATCGCTATTCCCTGCCACCGTGTTGTAAGAAAAGATGGAGCGTCATTCCGCTATACCTGGGGAATTGAGCGGAAGGCTGAGCTGCTGCGAAGAGAGGAACGGCATTAAATCTAAATCGTGTTCTCGCACAACTGCGCCGCGGTGGTTTACCCGATTGTGGAGTGCTCCTGCCGAGCGAAACGGCTAATGGGTTACACCAGACCGTCTTGCTCCACCGGCTCGCCAGATGTCGTTTGGCAGTTAACTGTGAGATTGCGGCCGTTCTTTTCTCATTTCGCACTTAATTTGAGATTCTATCGGCTGAGAATCTCAAATTAAGTGCAACTGTGATGGCCCAAGCGCCTGACGCGAACAGTCTAATATCTCTTCTATAGCGCTGTCGAAGCGGGTTTTGTTCTCACCCCTCATATGGCCACTCAGCATACGAAGCATTTCGGGCCCGGCATGCTGGACAATGGCCACACCTGCCAGGAGGGCAGGGCAGATAGAAATTGCGAGCAGTATCGCGCAGCGTGCACCCGCTGCCACGCAAGCAGTGAAAGCGTGCGTTGGAGTTGCGATGGGAACCACGGCCGACAATGGCTTTGCTTTTGAGCGGGAAGCAATCAGTAGCCTTGCGCTGACCGAAGACTCACGGGAAGGGATGCTTGCATTTAGTGAAAAAACGGGCCCCTGTTTTCAAGGGCCGCTGATGGGGCTGTTGCTTGAGATTGCCGAGCAAAACCTTCCCGTGACATAGCTTTGGGCAATGTGCGACGAAGCTGCTTCTAGCGCAAAAGCCGCCAAAAACAGCTGAGGTCCCCAAAAAAATAGTCCAGCAACTTGGCAATTCTGTCCATTGCTTGAAGCGCGGGAGGCTAGCACCTTGCTGTGAGCTTACTGCAGCAGGAGGGTGGATGATGAGCACATTGATCTATATGACAGACATCTCAAAAATCATTTTATCTTTGCTTGAGAATGTGCGCGACTACTTCCGGGAATCGGTAAGCGGAAGCGGTAGTCCTCCCCGCGAATAAGGGCTTCAAAAGTAGAATTTTCTCGGCAAGATGCTCGAGGAGATTTTGATGAAGAAGAGCCGATTTACCGAAGCCCAAATGATGGCTGTGATGATCGGATGTTGCGCATCCGATCTCCGGCATGTTTCTGTTTTCGTTTGGCCTCAGCGTACGACTGCTATCGTCGGTAGGGATGCCCATTACTGAGCACCCCCCGCACAGATCCGGACGAGCGGAATTCCCGCATCCGGCTCCTACCTTGGGTGTTTGACGGCGAAGCGTATACGTGGCCAAGGATGAAGGATCCGGGGGCGCGGGAGCCAGTCATTGGCAAGCCGTATCATTCTCTCCCAGATCAATCGATGTCTCTGGTTCCGCCGCCGAAGCGTCTGAGCCCAGAGCCTGATGATGCGGTCGCGAAAGGCGCCGAGCGACCGAAAATTGGTCGGTACAGCGTGATAGGCATAGTAGCCAGTGAGCACCTGCTTCAGCCATCGTCCCTGCTCTGGGATGGGCCAATGCATGCGCCGTCGCAACTCGTTCTTGAACTCCGTCAGCTTCGCTGCAAATTCCGAGGCAACCCGCCCCCTGATTCCGAAATGAT
>UBJO01000047.1 GCA_900465665.1 Hyphomicrobiales bacterium | reverse complement strand
CAGGGCGTGAAGAAACGGGAATAGGTAAACTCTGTCGAAGCCAGTGGGTCCACTTCACGGGTGTAGACACCTCGATCGACGAGCTCCTGGAGCTTGATGGGGTGAACCTCGACATCAATGGATGCGTTCACGAGTAACGTGGCCTTGGCGACCTGGTAGGCAATATCTTCGCGGGAATCCCATCCAATATAAACTGTCAACTCCGCCATGCATTTCCTCCGAACGTCAGCGCGAAACAGTCGAAGTTAAGGATTTGGAATGCTGAATGCTAAAGTCAACATCTGAACGCGATCACGTAGCGTGGCGCTCAAGCGCATTCTGTTCCGCCGCCGACGGTCGGCGAAACGGCATATGAATAGTGCCACGTCGAACGCAACGCGGTAGCCCGGTCTATCGAAATGCAATCAAGAATGGCATTCTGTTTGCTGCGTTGCCATGCATGCGCCTGCCGAGGCTAGGCCTCGGTGCGGAAGCAATACTCAGCACAAATTCCAAATTCGCGCAATGGCTGTGTCACGTCGAAGTCACAACACCCTAAGGCGCGTCTGTGCTTAGTTGATCCGGTCGCCGCAACAAGAGCATCGGTCAGCAGCAGGTTCGGTATGACGTTCAGCGTAAGACGAATTGATCAGGCAGAGGCGCTGCACGGCGCGAACATTCTCGTTCAGGCCTACGCCGAGCCCCCTTGGGAGGAGGCTTGGACAACGGAGAATGCCAGAAGGCGGTTGGTCGAGCTATGTTCGGCATCGGACGCTGTCAACCTCGGGGCCTTTTATCAGAGCCAACTCGTCGGTTTCGTATTTGCGTCACCGCATACGTCGGCAATCGGCACCGGCCTGTATGTCGCGGAGATTGCCATCTCGCCATCGCATCAAAGAATGGGGTTTGGAACCGCCCTGCTCTCCGAGGTCGAGCGCGCGGCGATCCAACTGGGCTATCCGCAAGTGTGGTTGGTGTCGCGCCAGATCGGCGGCGTCGCGGACTATTACAAGACGAACGGCTACAGCCGCTCCAACGCCTTGTGTGTCTACTCAAAAATGCTCGGCGCGACTGTCTCGCAAGACATGTAGCTCAAGGTCGCCCATCGCGTCGGCTCGCAACATCAATGTGTGCTGCGGCTGTCAGTCGTCGTCCCGAGGTAGGGCGCAACGATCTCCATATTTGGTGAAGCAAGAATCTCCCGGTTTACCGCCTGAATGGCGAGCTCGAGCCAGTGGACAGCACCAACAAGCTCGACATCCTCGGCCGCGCAGCGCGCATAACTGATGAGGCGCGCAAGTGCTGCGAGCTCCTTGATATCCTCTGGTGATCTTGCGTTTTCGCCGTGATCATCCCCGTGGTCTTTAGGCATCGCACTCATGTCTCTTCTCCGCCAACGTGAAGCAACATAGGCCGGCGACATGTAAGGCGCCCGTGAATAAAGTGTGAAACAACTTGGGGGTGGTACGACGCGCCAGTCGTTTACAGCTGCCGGGATAGGCTCGCTAGAACTGGAATGCCCTTGAGAGAGCCCTGCTACCGCCGGCGCGCCCGCTTTCCATCCGGATTTTCCAACTTCGTGATGAGCACCTTGACCACAGTGAACGGAAGATCCGGCTGGCTTAACCGCACGGCAATGACCACGGTAATCCCGGCAGCACGCAACATGTCTAGCGTATGGCTGAGATATTGCTGCAGTGATCGACCGCCGGCATATGGACGTGCTGCGGGCGTAACGGGTTCGCTGAGGAAGCTGTCGCGCAGCTGTGCGGGCAGCAGCGCCTCAAAGGTTTTGGGAGCGATATCGTCACGCGCGCCGCTTATGAATGTCAGCCGCGATTGCACGGCTTCGGTTATCGCTCGAATGGCTGCTCGGACGGGCGACGGATGAGCGCCGCTTCCACCTGTCACTTCCGCGAAGCGGACAGGCGCGTCCGACAGAATGCCGCGTGGCCCCAGTAGGGCGGTAAAGCAGGGAATGGCGACGTCGCTGGTTATGTCGAACAGCTTCAAAACGAGACCGGCGGCCTTTATCTTTCCCACCAGCCGATTGAGCACATCATCGTGGAACGACGCGGGGTCCACGCATCTGGACCGCCTGAAACTGTCATCGCCTATCTGCCAGAGCACGTATGCGTCCCGCTCGATGCGTTCCAGCATGCCATGCAACGTGGCTTCGTCGAACGTGTTTCCTGATGCAAGGCCATCGGACGACCTCCAGAAGCGCGATTCTCCCGTGCGGTTCAGGACGACGGCCTCGAAAGGTACATAAATGGCGTCGCCCGACATCAGCTCGCGCCCTATAACCCAATCTACTGGTTCATCAGGATCAATATCGGCCTTGTGCAATCCGGTTAGACAAGAAAGCGTTGTCAGTTGATGGCCCGCGTCCTGCAGTTCTCGGCCTTTGGCTCGAAACGCCGATACCGTTGGGTGGCTGGCAACAGCGCGTTCGAGTGCTTCCATGATCGCCGAAACCTTGGCATCGTCGTCGGATAGTCCCTTGCCTTGTGCCACTACGGCGGATGGCGCGTTCGGTGTGTAGGCGCACCAGACGGGTATGCCAATATTATCGAGCCCGGTGTGGCGAGACACGCGCGTTATGCCGAATTGTGCCAGAAACGGTGTGACGCGAGAGAGCGTCTCAGATACCGGCATGATCCGATCCGAATAGATTGACGGTTCGATATCAGCGGTCAGTGTCGGCCACCGATCTTATAGGCGAGACAGACCAGCATTTCGCAAAAACAGCTCGATGGCGCCATCCCTCTAGTTGCCTTCGAGCTCCGCCTGATCCACGGTGTCTCGATCATTTATGACGATGCCAGATGAGCCAAGGCTGCGCGTTAACGCGAGCAACTTTTGTCGAACGTTTGGGTCCTCGATGGCGATGAAAGCCTTGCCGAGCGCCAGCCCCTCTTTAGAGGCCATGAAAGCGGCGACAGCGTCAGTCTCCGGACGGTTGACATCTTCACCGGCGCTAACAATGCCGTTTTCGAAGAAATAGCCGACGGTTACGCCAAATATCTCCGCCATTCGCAACAGCCGGCTGGCGCCGATGCGATTTATGCCTTTCTCGTATTTCTGAATCTGCTGAAACGTTATGCCCAACGCTTCCGCAAGGCGAGCCTGGCTCATGCCGAGCATCTTGCGGCGCAGCCTTACTCGTTCCCCGACATAGCCGTCGATCGCGTTCGTCGATTTCGCCTTCATGGCGTCCCCCGCCTGCAATATTAGGAATGTTGACGCATAATGAAGCCGCCGCGAAAAAATGCAACTAAAAGTAAAGAGACGACGAAGAATCTTTATTCGCCATCCCGAACGTTGCACAAACCATCAACGTGTGGCCTCACGCACCTTCATCGCAGCTACCTCATTGGGTGAGCACTTGATGCAAAAGCCACTTTAAATCGTGTCACGTCGATTTCACGGGAGTGGAGAGGTTTACCCTCTATACTGGAATCCGAAGATCGGGGCGTGCGTGTGGCCATGGTCGCGTTGGCGGCTGTTAGCGCCGGAGCAATCTGGACACGGAACTTCGTTTCAGGCGCAGCACATTGGGGACAAACGCCATGCAGATACCTGCCATTGAAATTAGTCACGCGGATCGATTGTTGGCTTGCCGTCAGCAGATCGAAGAAGCCGTTCATCAAATGATCTTCGGCGAAAAGCAGGTGGAATTTTCGCCAGCAGAGATAGCTATGGCCATCGCCGATATCGCCGACGACTATATCCTCAGCCTCTCCAAGCAGAACCGCGCCGCGACGCACTAAGTGTCGCGGTCGAGCTGCGGTATCCGTCGTCTTTCCCGCTTCAACCGCCGTCAATGACGCAACTTCACGCGTGTTTCGCTCGTTGATAAAATTTGCGGTGAACTGTGGCCGAGACGGCCTTGTCGGCCACACTATTTTCGTAAATATCGATTTGATAAACTACCGCATCGCGCTCGCAGTGAGCTCTGATGCGCGTCATGTTTTCGATGAGAGCGGCCGTCGACATTGACGCAGAAACACGCGCGCGGGCAGAAGTAGACATCTTGAACAATTCGTTCCGCGCCTCCAGCGCAGCCATGAGCCCTGCCCTCAAAATCTTCGGCTGCCTTCTGTGGCTGCTCGCTTCATCGGCCTTGTTGGTGGAGAGCGATACCTATCGCTACGCATGCGCCATTCTGGCCATCATCGCGCTGGTTTTCTACATAAGGGAGCCTTCACGTCCGCGCACAAATTGGCTCGGCTGGCTCTGCATGGGCTGGGCGATCTATGTAATAGCGCGCTTCGTGTTCCTCTACATCACGACCGAACATCACGACATCGGCGGGTCCGACTGGCTGTTTGCTTTCCCGCTGTTCTTCCCGATCCTCGGGATCGCCTTCGCGCTCTATGAGGGCGAAATGGAGAAGATCATCGCGGCGTTCTTCGTCGTCGCAATGGTCATGCTCGCTGTCACGGTGGCTCTTACGATAGGCACGATCGCCACCGGCGTGGCTGTTCGCCCACTTATCATGAACAATCAGATCCACGGCGCGGTCGCCTGCGGCCTCATTTTCGTCATGTCGACGTTCTGGCTTCTGCACTATCTGACAACCCCCGATGCCGACCGCCGGTTTGCGAGACTCGCCTATGTGGTTTCGCCACTTATTCTGGTTCTATGTTTGATCGCCATCTATGGCGCGAAGTCCAAGGGCGTGTGGCTCGCGATGGCGTTCACACTGCCGGTTCTCGCCATCATAGGCATGCGATACATCAAGATGCGCGCTCGCAGTGGATTGGTGATTGCATGCGCGGTCGCACTGCTTGGCGTTGGGATCTATGCTGTTCGCCACAATCTCGACCAGACCGCCGGTCCGACCATCAAAGCGACCGCTTCGATGCTCAGCGGCATTGTCGGCAGTTCGAACGGAGCAGACACAATCACGCAGACCATTCAATCGGGCAACACGCCTGTCGCAATGGATGAGCGTCTTCAATTGTGGTCGAATGGGTGGGAACTATTCTCCTCCGCGCCGATCTTTGGCTGGGGCAACGAATGGCTGGAGCGTTGGCAGCATACGCGTTATGCCAACGTTTCCTATACGCTGCTGCACAACGGGTATCTGGAGATATTGGTCCGCTTCGGCCTATTCGGGGCCTTCGTCATGGCGATTATCCTGGCGAGCTTCATCGTTTTCGTCTGCAAGGCCTATCGCCAAGGCATCATTGCGCGCGCGGCGATGCACGCCTATCTCGTTTGCATTTTCTTCTTCGCGCTTACGCTTCTCAGCAACTCGAACAACAGATTGGCGATCGGTGAAAGTCTTGCCCTTGTGACGTCGGCGTTTGCCTGCTGGTGCAATTTGCGCTTGCGGCCTGCTGAGTCCAAAATGCCAGGTCTTCAGGCCGCAGCCCGCTAGGCAATTTGCGAACGCGGGCTCGCGCGTTCTCAAGCCGTATCAAGCGTTGGAGCCTCGCATTACTTCCGCGCGGCGTCGCCTTTGCCTTTGCCCACGACGGAGCCGAGGATCATCGCGATATCGTTCCAGAGGCTGGCGGTTTTCACGTATTCGGCATCGGCCGTGGCGAGTTTTTCCGGGGTCGACATGTCGATACCCGCGATTTGCGCCAGACCGGTAATGCCAGGCCGCACAGCGAACACACCCTTGGCTCTGCGGGCAGCGATGACATCGGGCTGGCTCGGCAGGCATGGGCGAGGGCCGACCAGGCTCATCTCGCCTTTCAGCACATTCACCAGCTGCGGCAGCTCATCGAGCTTGTAGGCACGAAGAGTCTTGCCGATCGGCGTAATCCAGGCTTCGGCGGCGTCATGCGAGCCGACATTCGGCGTCCCCGCCGCCATCGTCCTGAACTTCAGGCAGGTGAACGGCACTTCGTTTCGCCCCACTCGCAGCTGCCGGAAGAACGCGCCGCCGGGCGAGGAGCGCCGGACCATGATCGTCAGCACGAGCAACACGGGAGACAGGACGACCAGCCCGCCCAAGGCGGCGCAGAAATCGAAGGCCCGTTTTATCCCCTGGTTCAGCGTCGATGTCATGTCAGTCCTTCGCGGGTTGTGTCGTGGCGAGCGTGCGCGACAGACCGTCGCTCATGTCGAATGGTGGAACCCAGCCAAGGCGGCGGCTGGTCTCGGAGATGTCCACCTCAAGTGAGCGCGTCAGGCGATTGACGAGTTCCCGCTTTCTGGTGATCGCGCCGGCAAGCTCCAGGAGCGCGGGTGGAAACGGCAGCAGCGACGCCGACGAGCCGGTCGCAGCAGCGATCAGGCGGATCAGCTCCGGCGTCGATGGACTTTTGCGGTCGGCAGCCATGAACGTCCCGCCGGCGGCATCCGGATGGGTTGCGGCGGTCACGATCAGATCAGTCAGGTTCTCCAGATAGACCATCGAGCGGCGATTTTTGATCGAGGCGAACGGCAACGGCAAGCCGCGCTGGGCGAGCCGCACCAAGGCCTGGAAACTTCCCTTCATACCGGGACCGTAGACGAGCGGCGACCTGACAATGACGACCTCCATTGTCGTGCTCTCGGAAAGCGCGCGCAGCCCCTGCTCGGCCTCCAGCTTCGTCCGGCCATAATCGGTTTCCGGGGCAGGCACGTCCGTGGCCGTGAAAGGCTTGTCCTTCGCTGTCGCCTCGCCGTTCACCTTTATGGAACTAACGAACACGAACCGCTTGACGCCGGCCACCGCAGCCTGCTTTGCCAGATTGATCGTCCCCTCGACGTTCACCGAGCGATATTCCGCGAGAACGGCCGGCGAACCCTCGACGACGTTCTGATTGACCGCCGCCAGATGAACGACAGTGTCGACGCCGGCAAGAGCGGCCGACCAATCCGTGCGCCCGTCGATATCACCGACGGCAAAGAGCTCGCCGCCGCCCTGTCTGCTCGTTGCCCGAAACGGCATACCGCGCTGACGCAGAGTTTGCATGAGCCCGCGCCCGACGAAGCCCGAGGCGCCGGTTACGAGAAACATATGACGCTCCGCTTGAAGGCGCCTTTTGGTGGAACGGATATCGTCATTGCGATACTTCCTGCCTGAGCGCGACGAGATCGACCACGCGCTCCATCGGGCTGTATCCCGGCACAAGTTCACTCAACGCCGCCTTCATACGCCTTGCATCGCCAGCGCGCGCGAGATCAGCAAGTTGGTCGAGCTTGGCCGACAATTGCGGCCAGCCAAGGAACTGTTCGCGCGCGCGCCTGATCTTCGGATGGTCGGTGACCTCGGGATTGTCGTTGATCAGCAGCTCTTCGTAGAGCTTTTCTCCCGGCCGCAATCCGGTTGTCACGATGCTGATATCGCCGCTCGGGTTCTGCTCGTCCTGGACAGTCAGACCCGACAGTTCGACCATGCGGCGCGCGAGATCGATGATCTTCACCGGCTCGCCCATGTCGAGCAGGTACACATCGCCACCGGTCGCCATAGCGCCGGCCTGGATGACGAGCTGGGCGGCTTCCGGCACGGTCATGAAGAAGCGGGTGATCTCCTCATGCGTCAGCGTGATCGGCCCGCCACGGCTGATCTGTTGACGGAAGAGAGGAACGACCGAGCCGGATGAGCCAAGCACGTTGCCGAAGCGGACCATGGAGAATGTCGTGTTCCTGCGCTCTTCGGCGAGCGCCTGAAGGATCATTTCGGCCAGCCGCTTGGTCGCACCCATGACATTGGTCGGGCGGACAGCCTTGTCGGTGCTGACGAGAATCATGCGCTCGACACCCGCCGCCAAGGCAGCCTTGGAGACCGTCAGCGTTCCGAAGACGTTCGTCTTGACGCCTTCGGCCGGATTTTGCTCAACGAGCGGCACATGCTTGTAGGCGGCGGCGTGATAGACGGTCGCTGGTTTCCAGGTCTGAAGGATCGTGCTGATGCGATATTCGTCGCAGACATCTGCAAGCAGCGGAACGATCGGAAACGGCGGTTCCTCGGTATCGCCGGCCAATTCGCCCTGGAGCGAATAAATGCCGAACTCATTCTGGTCCAGAAGCAGGAGTGCCTTGGGGCCAAGCTTTGCGATTTCGCGGCACAACTGGCTTCCGATCGAGCCGGCCGCACCGGTGACCAGGACGATCCGATCTCGGACGTTCTGCTCCAGCAATGTTTTGTTCGGCAGCACCGCCGTGCGGCCCAAAAGGTCCTCGACATCAAGGTCCTGAAGGTCGGTGAGCTGTGCTTGGCCGGTCGCGATTGCGCTGATATCGGGAACCGTGCGCACGGCGACTTTTGCCGAGCGCAAGCGCTCGATGATCTCGTGGCGTCGGCCGCGATCGATCTGCGGAAGAGCGAGGAGAACGGTCTTGACCTCCAGATCCGCGCAAACCTTCTCGATGTTGAGAGGGCTATAGATCTTCACGCCGTTCAGCGACATACCCTTCAGGCCGCGATCGTCATCGAGAAAGCCGACGACCTTGAACTCGGCCGAGTGCCCCAATGCACTGACAAGCTGCCGTCCCTGCGTGCCAGCACCATAGACCAGGGTGCGGATCGGTGCCGCCTCGCCCAGAATTTCGCTATAGGCATCGTAGAGGAAATAGCGCGCCACGAAGCGCGACAGGCCTACGGCCAGCAGGAGCAGCATCGGCTGCAGGATACCGACCGTTCGGGGGACGGTCGGTACGCTGATAACCGTGAAGATCACCATGTAGACGGCGCCGTAGATCAGCACGCACTTGATAACTGTCGAAAAGGCTGCCCAGCCCATGAAACGGAAAATGGCACGATAAAGGCCGAAGGTGATGAACAGCGGCAGCGCGATAACAAGTGATACCGGGATCGTCCAGAACTGCACACCTGTCATCAGGTACCAGTCGTTGAAGCGAAAGCAGAAGGCGATCCAGACCGTGATGATGCACAGGCAGGCATCGAAGAGCAGAGCGATGACCCGCTTCGCTGGCCGCGGCAAGGCAAGAACTTGCTGAACGTAGTTATCAAACATGGCGCTGGCTCGATCGTGACGGTTTTAGCGATAGCGGCCGACACGCGATGCTATGGCAAAAAATGGCTCTGAACGGATGGCTCATAAGACTGCGTATCCCACCCGGCGAAAGAGTTCCAGCATGCGCCAGATATGGGTTGGAATTTTGCGGAGGCCGTGCAGCTTGATCGAGCGATAACGCGCGCGATCGGCGATCTGACTCTCTTTCGAGCGAACCGACAAGGTGATCAGATCCTGCTTCAGCGTATAGACCTTGACGCCGGTCGCCCAACCACGCTCAAGCGCAACGTCGTAGGGGCATGTGATCACCTTGAGGGCATCAACAAGCTTGCGCGCGCCGGCGCGGGTCACGAGGTAGCAGGCAGCCGACCCCTGCGGCCCGAACAGACACTTTCCGATCACATCGCCACCGACCGACCGCGCGACTGGCCGGAACCAGACGACGCGGTGGTTCAGCAGCTTGATGACTTCGGCGAATGGTGCGGCCTTGTGGGCGCCGTAGGCGCGCGAGACGAGGTCGGCGCTGAGATTGACATCATCCTCCATGATGACGGCGCAATCCGCCTCGCTTTCCAGAAACGCGTTGAGCGCTTTGACATGGGCGAGATAGCAGCCGTACTCCTGTGGCAACATCGGGCGACTGCTGCCGCGCATGAAGGCCGCGCGATCATAACCCGGCCATTGCGCACCGTTCGCGGCATCGATCTCGACGCCAGGGATGCGCTGTATATCAAGGCCGAACTCTTCGGCCTGGCTGTTGATATGGTGCCAGCGGTCGATGGAGCGATCGAGGTTGATCACGTAGGACACGATTTCCCGCCGAGACAGGGCCTCGCCCGTTCCAGATCGGCGCGCATTGCCGATTTCGGCCGCACTCTCTGTCTGCTGGCGTTCACGCACAGTGGTCTCCTGGGGCATCCATCGGGCGCCAAATTGCTAATTTTCTTCGCTGGACACACGTCTTAGCCAACCGCGACAGCCATTAATATGTATGCGGGGCGCGTGCAAGAACTACCCAAGCGGGCAAAGCGTTTTCACCGGGAGAGTGGCTCAAACGCCAGCCAAACACACTGGATGGCGTCTCGCCGAAAGATGGCAATCCAGCGATCTTTCCGCATCCGCGACAGTTCTTTTCGCCTGTAGTCACACTGCGCGGTGGCAATTTTCCTCAACTGTCATCGCTTCCTCCGACCTATCAATCCGACACGTTCGCGCCAAACTAGCGTTGCAACCTAGGGGCACCATCCAGGTCAGCCTTTACGTGGTCCCCGCTTCAACACGTCCCTGATCGAGAAGCTCGAATGAATACGTGCGACGCCAGGCAAGGTCGACAGGATATCCTTGTGGATTCGCTCGAAATCACGCGCGCTGTCCACTTCGACCTTGAGAATATAGTCCGATCCGCCGGTCATGAGAAAACATTCCTGGATCTCGGGATATCGGCGGATCGCCGCCTCGAACCTGTTCAGATGTTCCTCGGTCTGCCGATCGAGCGTGATGTTGACGATAACCGCCAGGGCATCGTCACTATCCGAGGTGCCGATCAAGGCCGTGTAGCCCCTGATATGGCCGGATTTTTCGAGCCTCGCTATGCGTCGAAGACAGGCCGACGGCGAAAGGCCGACTTCCGCCGCGAGCGCCGTGTTGGCGATGCGCGCATTCAATCTGAGTTGCCGGACAATGTTACGATCGATTGCATCCAGGATCATGCGCAATAATTCCTCTTTTGACGCTCGATAATTTCTCAATCATCGACCGATTGCAATATTGCAATGCTGATCACCAGGAAATTGCTCGATTGTTTCGATATCTTCATAACAACAATCAAAGGGGATCACGATGGACGCTGCCGTCGCAAATACTCTCAGTGATGACGCGTTGTCGGGCGTTCTCACCATCGATCTCGACGCAATCAGGGCGAATTACCGGCTCCTCGCAAATCACGTCGCGCCATCGATTTGCGGCGCTGTCGTCAAGGCAGACGCTTATGGCCTGGGTGCCGATCGCGTCGCCACTGCTCTGGCCGCGGAGGGCTGTCGCCACTTTTTCGTGGCACACCTCGTCGAAGCCAGAAACCTCAAGCGATATTTGCCAACGGACGCAAAGCTCTTTGTTCTGAACGGGATCATGCCCGGTGGTGAAGAGTTTGCGGCCGCCAACGGGATCATCCCGGTTCTCAATTCGATGGCGCAGCTTCATAACTGGTCGCTCGCCGCGGCGCGGCGCGGCGCCCCTCTTCCGGCCGTGCTTCAGTTCGACACCGGCATGTCGCGCCTTGGCCTGAGCGTGGCGGATGCATCGGTTCTCGCGGAAGATCCTACGCTGCTACGAGATATCGACGTGCAGTTCATCATGAGCCATCTGGCCAGCGCGGATGAGAGCGACAACCCGCAGAACGCCGCGCAGCTTGCCGTCATGCAGGATCTCGCGGCCGGCTTTCCACAGGCCAAGCTGTGTTTCGCCAATTCGGGCGGCATTCTCCTCAGCTCCGACTTTCATGGTGATATGGTGCGGCCGGGGATCGCGCTTTATGGTGGCGCGGCAAGCGATCGCATCGCCAATCCGATGAAGCCGGTTGTTCAACTCAGTGTCCGCGTCGTTCAGACGCACACCGTGCCCGAAGGCGCACTGGTGGGGTATGCCGGTACTTACCGGGCCCCGTCGGAGATGCGGCTTGCGACGCTTGCCGCTGGATATGCGGATGGCTTGCCGAGAAGTCTCAGCGGGCGTGGCGCCGCCTATTTCGGCGGCCAGCGCCTGCCGATCGTTGGTCGCGTGTCCATGGATAGCATGACGATCGATATTTCATCTCTTCCGGCAGATGCGCTTGGTCTTGGCAGCCTCGCGGAGCTGATCGGCGCCGATCAAAGCCTTGAGGACATCGCGCGCGACGCCGGCACCATTTCGTATGAGATACTCACGGGCCTCGGCCAGCGCTATCATCGCCAATACATCTGATAAAAAAGCATACATAAGAGGGCAAGCATGAAAGTCACAGTTCTCGGCGCCGGCGTCATCGGTGTCACCAGTGCCTACTATCTGGCCAAGGCGGGACATCAGGTCACCGTCATCGATCGCCGGTCCGGCCCGGCTCTCGAAACCAGCTTCGCCAATGCCGGCGAAGTGTCTTTTGGATATTGCTCGCCGTGGGCGGCGCCGGGTATTCCGCAGAAGGCGCTGAAGTGGCTGTTCATGGAGCATGCGCCGCTCGTCCTCCGTCCGAAGGTGGACTACGCGATGATCTCCTGGATGATCAGAATGCTCGCCAACTGCACATCCGAGCGCTACGCGATCAACAAGTCGCGCATGCTGCGCCTTGCCGACTACAGCCGCCTCTCGCTCGCCGAGCTGCGCGCCGAAACCGATATCGCCTATGACGAGCGCATGCAGGGCACGCTGCAGCTCTTCCGCACGCAGGCGCAGCTCGACGCATCGGCCAAGGATGTGAAGGCGCTGGCGGCTGACGGCATTCCTTACGAAGTGCTGGACCGCGAGGGCTGCATCCGCATGGAGCCGGCGTTGCGCCACGTCGGCGACAAGATCGTCGGCGGCCTGCTGACGCCCAAAGACGAGACCGGCGATTGCTTCAAGTTCACCAATGCGCTCGCCGCCAAATGCGCGTCGATGGGCGTGACATTCGACTGCGGACGCCAGATCAAGGGGCTTGTGATCGAGGCTGGACAGGCCAAGGGCGTCGTCACCGACACCGGCAAGGTTCTGTCCGATGCCGTCGTCGTCGCGCTCGGCAGCTATTCGCCGCTGCTGTTGAAACCGTCAGGCATCAAGCTTCCGGTTTACCCGGTGAAAGGCTATTCGCTGACCATCCCGATCACCGATGCGTCACGCGCGCCGGAATCCACGGTCATGGACGAGACCTACAAGATCGCCATCACGCGCCTCGGCGACCGCATCCGCGTTGGCGGCATGGCGGAGATCTCCGGCTACACCAACGATCTCGGCCCCGCGCGCCGTAGAACGCTGGAACATTCTGTCAGCGATCTTTTCCCCGGCGGCGATCTGAAGGCGGCCAATTATTGGTCGGGACTGCGCCCGATGACGCCGGATGGCACTCCTGTGATCGGCGCGACCAACATCCGCAATCTCTTCCTCAACACCGGCCACGGCACGCTCGGCTGGACCATGAGCACCGGCTCCGCACGGGTGCTGACGGATGTCGTCAGCGGCCGAAAGGCGGATATCGACGTCAGCGACCTGTCGCTCGCCCGCTACGGCCGATAGAGGGCGGGATCGCCGGACGATAATGCTGGAGGCGGCGCGCAACCCGGTCCAGCAGCGCGGTTGAGCCGCGCCGCAACGATTGGTCCGAAGTAGCCATGCGTGCGGCAACTTCGTTGCCCGCTGCCGATAAACATCGCAACAATTTGCCATCGCTTTCAACCAAGAGCGCGCATAGACTTTGCATTATCTTGATTGCCTAAAGTGCCGCTGGAGGTTGATGCGGCGAAGTGCAATCCACGAGAGGATGCATGGGAGGAGAACCCTGCAGCTTTACGACGTTTGGTCTTCCCGGTCGCGGGAGGGGCACTTGCGTTATGGCCTACGGTAGATCCCGATGCCGGCTTCGAGGAGGAGGTCGCGATGACGATGCAGGACCCGATTGTGATCACAGGCGCTGCCCGCACGCCGATCGGTGGCTTTCAGGGAGCTTTCTCGTCCTTGGCCGCACCGCAGCTGGGTGCATCGGCGATGGCAGCGGCGCTCTCGCAAAGTCACGTCCCAGCTGAGAGTGTCGACGAGGTCATCATGGGCTGCGTGCTCGCCGCCGGCCAGGGTCAGGCTCCGGCACGACAGGCCGCGATTGGCGCCGGCCTCCCCTTCTCTACCGCCGCCAGCACCGTGAACAAGATGTGCGGCTCCGGCATGAAAGCCGTGATGATCGGCCATGATCTCATCGCCGCCGGCAGCGCCTCGCTGGTGATCGCGGGCGGCATGGAAAGCATGACGAACGCGCCCTATCTACTTGATCGTGCTCGCGGCGGCTATCGGCTCGGCCATGGGCGCGTGATCGATCATATGTTCCTCGATGGGCTCGAGGATGCCTATGACAAGGGGCGCTTGATGGGGACATTCGCGGAAGACTGTGCCGAGGCCTATCAATTCACGCGAGAGGCGCAGGACGCCTATGCCATTACATCGCTCACGCGGGCGCAAAAGGCGATAGAGGCCGGCTATTTCGACCGCGAGATCGTGCCGGTATCGGTCATGTCAGGCAAAAGCGAAGCGACGATCCGTGAGGACGAGCAACCCGGCAAGGCTAGCATCGAGAAGATTCCCAGGCTGAAGCCGGCCTTCCGCGAGGGTGGAACCGTGACGGCCGCCAATGCGAGCTCGATTTCCGATGGCGCCGCCGCGCTGGTGCTGATGCGACGCTCGCGAGCCGACCAACATGATATGGCACCGCGCGCGACGATTGTCGGTCATGCCACGCACTCGCAGGCACCCGGCGAATTCGCCACGGCGCCGATCGGCGCCTTGAGAAAGCTCTCCGAGCGCACGGGATGGCCGCTATTGAGCGTCGATCTGTTTGAAATCAACGAAGCCTTCGCCGTCGTGCCGATGGCCGCGATGCGTGATCTCGATATCCCCCACGACAAGGTGAACGTCCACGGCGGCGCATGCGCGCTTGGGCATCCGATCGGTGCGTCTGGGGCCCGCGTCATCGTCACGCTGCTGGCGGCACTCGAGCGATACGGGCTGAAGCGCGGGATGGCTGCGCTCTGTATCGGTGGCGGCGAAGCGACCGCCATCGCCATAGAGCGTCAGTGAGCGCAAAAGGGAGGTGCGCTGATGATCTTGTCCGACACGCAGAGCCAAATCCGGGACCTCGCGCGCGATTTTGCACGCGAAAGACTGGCACCCGGGGCCGCCGAGCGGGACCGCACACACAGCTTCCCGCGCGACGAACTGAAGGAGATGGGTGAACTCGGCCTTCTCGGCATGCTGGTGCCGGAGGACTATGGCGGCTCCGACACGGGAACGGTTGCCTACGCCGCCGCGCTCGAAGAGATCGCCGCCGGAGATGGCCCCTGCTCGACGATCATGAGTGTCCATAGTTCCGTCGGCTGCGTTCCCATACTCAAATTTGGAAACGAGGAGCAGAAACAGCGTTTCCTGCCGAAGCTTGCCACCGGCGAATGGATCGGCGGCTTTGCGCTGACAGAACCGCAGGCCGGCTCCGACGCCTCCAATCTGCGAACCCGCGCGCGGCGTGACGGCGATCACTATGTGCTTGATGGCGCCAAGCAGTTCATCACCTCGGGCAAGAACGGACAGGTGATCATCGTCTTCGCGGTGACGGACGCAACGGCCGGCAAGAAGGGGATAACCGCCTTCATCGTGCCGACCGACACGCCGGGATACGAAGTCATTCGCGTCGAGCACAAGTTGGGCCTGCACGCCTCCGACACCTGCCAGATCGCCTTCACCGATATGCACATCCCGGCTGACCTTCGCCTCGGCGAGGAAGGTGATGGCTACAGGATCGCGCTTGCCAATCTCGAAGGCGGCCGGATCGGGATCGCGGCGCAGGCGGTCGGCATGGCGCGCGCGGCTTATGAGGCAGCGCGCGACTACGCCCGCGAGCGGACGGCGTTTGGCAAGCCGATCGTCGAGCATCAGGCCTTAGCCTTTCGCCTCGCCGGCATGGCAACACAGATCGAGGCTGCGCGGCAGCTGGTGTTTCACGCGGCAAGCCTACGTGAGGCGGGTCTGCCCTGCCTTTCAGAGGCATCGATGGCCAAGCTCTTTGCGTCGGAAATGGCCGAGCGCGTCTGTTCCGACGCGATCCAGATTCATGGGGGCTACGGCTACATGAGCGATTACCCCGTCGAGCGCATCTACCGGGATGTCCGCATTTGCCAGATCTACGAGGGAACGAGTGACGTGCAGCGCATGGTGATCGCCCGCAATCTATAGGGAATACGCCGCGTCGATCCTGAGGAGAGGATCGACGTGAGCGGAGGAGGAACACAGGAAATGCCAGACAGTCAACGACTGAGCCTCTACGTCCCCGAACCCGCCGTTCGCCCTGGCGGTCTACCCGATTTCTCCAACGTCAAGATCGCCAAGGCCGGCGCCGTGCCGCGCCCGGAGGTGGATGTTGCATCCGAAGACATCCGCGATCTCGCCTATTCGATCATCCGCGTGCTCAACCAGGAGGGCGAAGCCGTCGGACCCTGGGCGGGATTGCTCTCGGACGAGGCGCTTCTGACCGGGCTGCGAAACATGATGAAGCTGCGCGCCTTCGACGCGCGCATGCTGATGGCACAGCGCCAGGGCAAGACCTCCTTTTACATGCAGCATCTTGGCGAAGAGGCGGTCAGTTGCGCCGTGCGAAAGGCGCTGAACAAGGGCGACATGAATTTCCCGACCTACAGGCAGGCAGGCCTCCTGATCGCCGACGACTATCCGATGGTCGAGATGATGAACCAGATATTCTCCAACGAGAACGATCCGCTGCGCGGGCGGCAGTTGCCGATCATGTATTCCTCCAAGGAGCACGGCTTCTTCACCATCTCCGGCAACCTTGCCACCCAATATGTCCAGGCCGTCGGCTGGGCGATGGCGTCGGCGATCAAGAGCGATACCCGCATCGCCGCCGCCTGGATCGGCGACGGTTCGACCGCCGAATCCGACTTTCACTCGGCGCTCGTCTTCGCCTCGACCTATCGGGCGCCGGTTATCCTGAACATCGTCAACAATCAGTGGGCGATCTCCACTTTTCAAGGAATCGCGCGCGGTGGTTCCGGCACGTTCGCCGCTCGCGGGCTCGGCTTCGGCATCCCTGCGCTGCGCGTCGATGGCAACGATTATCTGGCCGTCTATGCGGTGGCTCGCTGGGCGGCGGAGCGGGCGCGGCGCAATCTGGGTCCGACGCTGATTGAATATGTCACCTATCGCGTCGGCGCCCACTCGACCTCCGACGATCCGAGCGCCTATCGACCGAAAACTGAATCCGACGCCTGGCCGCTCGGAGATCCCGTGCTGCGGCTGAAGAAGCATTTGATCCTCAAGGGTGTCTGGTCCGAAGAGCGACACGTTCAGGCTGAGGCCGAGATCCTGGACGAGGTGATCGACGCGCAAAAGCGCGCCGAGGAGCACGGCACGCTGCATGCCGGCGGCAAGCCTTCGGTGCGCGATATTTTCGAGGGCGTCTACGCCGAGATGCCGCCGCATATCCGTCGCCAGCGGCAGAAAGCGGGGTATTGATATGGCGCGCATGACCATGATCGAGGCGGTGCGCAGCGCCATGGATATCTCGATGGCCCGGGACGAGGACGTCGTCGTGTTCGGCGAGGATGTCGGCTATTTCGGCGGCGTGTTCCGCTGTACGCAGGGGCTTCAGGCGAAATACGGCAAGACCCGCTGCTTCGACACGCCGATCAGCGAATCCGGCATCGTCGGTACGGCGATCGGCATGGCGGCCTATGGGCTGAAGCCCTGCGTCGAGATCCAGTTTGCCGATTACATGTATCCGGCCTACGACCAGATTACCCAGGAGGCGGCGCGCATTCGCTATCGCTCGAATGGCGATTTCACATGCCCGATCGTGCTCAGGATGCCGACGGGCGGCGGGATATTCGGCGGGCAGACGCATAGCCAGAGCCCGGAGGCGCTGTTCACCCATGTCTGCGGCCTGAAGGTGGTGGTCCCCTCCAATCCCTACGACGCCAAGGGGCTGCTCATCGCCGCGATCGAGGACCCTGATCCGGTGATGTTTCTCGAACCCAAGCGGCTTTACAATGGCCCCTTCGATGGCCACCATGAGCGCCCGGTCACGCCATGGTCGAAGCACGAGCTCGGTGAAGTGCCCGAAGACCACTATGCGATCCCGATCGGCAAGGCGGAGATCCGCCGCGCCGGAAGCGGGGTCACGGTCATTGCCTATGGAACGAT
Organism: Hyphomicrobiales bacterium; assembly: GCA_900465665.1. Taxonomy (GTDB): domain Bacteria; phylum Pseudomonadota; class Alphaproteobacteria; order Rhizobiales; family Rhizobiaceae; genus Rhizobium. The sequence goes on along the minus strand of UBJO01000047.1, from coordinate 51,341 downwards.
GGTGCATGTGGCGCTCGCGGCGGCGGAAGATACCGGCGTCGATGCCGAGGTGATCGATCTGCGCAGCCTTTTGCCGCTCGACCTCGATACCATCGTGCAATCCGTGTCGAAGACCGGTCGCTGCGTCGTGGTCCATGAGGCAACGCTGACGTCTGGTTTCGGGGCCGAGATCGTGGCGCTGATCCAGGAACATTGCTTCTACCATCTTGAGGCGCCGATCGTACGTGTCGCGGGCTGGGATACGCCTTATCCGCATGCGCAGGAGTGGGACTATTTTCCCGGCCCCGCGCGCGTCGGACGGGCGCTTGCCGAAGTCATGGAGGCGTGAAGATGGGCGAGTTCACGATCAAGATGCCGGATGTCGGTGAAGGCGTGGCCGAGGCGGAGCTGGTCGAATGGCACGTGAAGGCCGGCGATCCGGTTCGCGAGGACATGGTGATCGCGGCCGTGATGACCGACAAGGCAACCGTCGAGATCCCGTCGCCGGTCAGCGGAACGGTGACCTGGCTTGGAGCCGAAGTGGGAGACACCGTGGCCGTAAAGGCGTCGCTGGTGAGGATAGAGACAGCAGGCCGAGATGAAGCGCCGGTGCCCGCTCAGCCCGCGCCCTTGGCGACAGAGAAGCCATCCGTAGCCGCCATTGTAAGCGAAGCGCCTGCTCAGGCGCAGCCAGTGCAAGCGAAGCAGATACCTTCCCAGCCGGCAAGCAGCGGACCGCAGGAGAAGCCGTTGGCATCGCCTTCCGTGCGCCTCTTTGCACGCGAGAGTGGGGTCGATCTCAGACAGGTATCGCCGAACCGTCCGGATGGACGCATTTTGCGCGAAGATGTCGAACAATATCTCGCACGTGGGGCGTCTTCGCTTGCTGCCCCTGCCCTGTTCGCCCGGAATACGACGACCGAAGACGTCAAACTGACCGGCATGCGGCGGCGGATCGCGGAGAAAATGTCGCTCTCCACCTCGCGCATCCCGCATATCACCTATGTCGAGGAAATCGACATGACGGCGCTGGAGGATCTGCGGGCGACGATGAACCGGGACCGCAAGCCGGATCACCCGAAACTGACGATCCTTCCCTTCCTGATGCGGGCGATCGTCAAGGCCGTCGCCGACCAGCCGGATATAAACGCCACCTTCAACGACGATGCCGGCATCCTCACACGCTCTGGCGGCGTTCACGTCGGCATCGCGGCACAGACGCCGGCGGGCCTCGTGGTACCGGTCGTGCGTCACGCCGAGGCCCGCACGATATGGGACTGCGCCGCCGAGATGGCGCGCCTTGCCGATGCCGCGCGCAACGGAACCGCGACGCGTGATGAACTGACGGGCTCAACCATCACGATAAGCTCGCTGGGCGCGCTAGGGGGCATCGTCTCGACGCCTGTCATCAACCATCCTGAGGTCGCGATCATCGGTGTCAACAAGATCGCCACCCGCCCCGCTTGGGATGGAGCGCAATTTGTGCCGCGCAAGATGATGAACCTCTCCTCGAGCTTCGACCATCGCATTATCGACGGCTGGGATGCGGCGACCTTCATCCAGCGCATCCGCGTGCTGCTCGAAACGCCGGCGCTGATTTTCATCGAAGGCTGAGGTCCATGAAAGAGATCATCTGCAAATTGCTGGTCATCGGCGCTGGGCCCGGCGGCTACGTCTGCGCCATCCGCGCGGGTCAGCTGGGCATCGACACAGTCATCGTCGAAATGGAAAAGCCCGGCGGCACCTGCCTCAATATCGGCTGCATTCCCTCCAAGGCGATCATCCATGCCGCTGACGAATTCGACGCCGCGCGCCGGATGGCGAGCGGTCTAGACCCGCTTGGCATACGTGCCGAAGGCGTGGCGATCGATCTCGCCAGGACGATCGCCTGGAAGGACGGCATCGTCGGGCGCCTCACCGGCGGCGTTGCTGCCTTGCTGCAGAAGGCAAGGGTGAAGCAGGTGCATGGCCGGGCGCGGTTTCGCGACGGAAAGACGGTCGAGGTCGAGACGGAGACCGGCGCGCAACTCATCCGCGCGGATAACATCGTGATCGCTACGGGCTCCGAGCCGGTCGAGCTGCCGGGGCTTCCATTCGGTGGAAGGGTGATATCCTCGACGGACGCGCTGGCGCTGCAGAGCGTGCCGGAAAGACTGTTGGTCGTCGGCGCCGGCTATATCGGCCTGGAACTCGGCACAGCCTTCGCCAAGCTGGGCTCTTCGGTCACCATCGTCGAGGCAACGGGCCAGATACTGCCGCAATACGACGCCGAGCTTGTCAAACCTGTTGCTAAGGCGCTGAAGGAGCGCGGCATCGAGCTTCATCTGGCGGCCAAGGCGAAGGCGCTTTCCGATGCCGGCGACAGCTTGGTCATCGAGCAGGCCGACGGCCGCGAGGTCAAGCTGCCGGCTGACAGGATACTCGTAACCGTCGGCCGCAGGCCACGAACAACAGGCGCGGGATTGGAGGAACTCGATCTCGATCGCGCCGGTCCGTATCTGCGCATCGATGACCGGTGCCGCACGTCGATGCGCGGGGTCTATGCCATCGGTGACATCACCGGCGAACCGATGCTCGCGCACCGGGCAATGGCGCAGGGCGAGATGGTGGCGGAGGTCATCGCCGGCCGGCCGCGCAGCTGGGACAAGCGCTGCATTCCCGCCGTCTGCTTCACGGACCCGGAGATCGTCAGCGCCGGCTTGTCACGGGAAGAGGCCCGCGCGCAGGGCTACGAGATCAGGGTGGGCCAGTTCCCCTTCTCGGCCAACGGCCGCGCCATGACCATGCAGTCCGAAGATGGCTTCGTGCGTGTCGTGGCGCGCGCCGACACCAATCTCGTACTCGGCCTGCAGGCGGTCGGTCGCGGTGTTTCCGAATTGTCGGCGGCGTTTGCGCTGGCGATCGAGATGTGCGTTCGCCTCGAGGATATCGCTGGAACGATCCACGCTCATCCGACCCGCAGCGAAGCTGTTCAGGAAGCGGCGCTCAAAGCGCTTGGCCACGCGCTGCATATGTGAGGCGCGACACGGCAGAATTCGAGCGCTGTCGTCGGTGTTTACGACCGTCGCTCGTCGAGCACGGCCTCGGCTTCATCGCGGCTCATGCCGAGTATTGAGCGTCCCAATTCGAAACCGAAGCCGTTGCGGGCGAAGGCGGACATTTCCTTGTTGTAGCGCTTCTCATCGACCTCGTCGCGCCGGAAGGGGCCGAAGCCGCGTTTGCGGGCGAAGTTGATCGCGGCCACGAGGTCGTCGCTCTCCTCGAGCGCGATGACGGCGGTCTCGCGGTCGATGCCTTTGATCGCGAGCTTCTGCGCCATGATCCGCTTCGACCGGCCGCTACGCACGCCGGAGCGTACGCTGATTTCGGCGTAGGCGACATCGTTCAACCCGCCCTGTTCATGGCCGAACTTGACCGCGAAATCGGCGAGCGCCTTGACCTGAGCTTCGGATATGTCCTCGAATTTTTGTCTGGCCTTGCGCGAGATCGCGTCGGCCAGTTGCTTCTCGGTCATTATCTGCCGTCCCAAGCGATAGATGGTCGAGTTGCGCGCCCAGCTTTGCATCCTGCTGGTCGGTATATCGGATTGCGTGTCTTCGTCGGCCATGGCGTTCCGGATCGCGTCCAGAATCGCCTGGAGCAGCTCTTGTCAGCCAGTTAAGACCATCCGGCCGGGATTTCCAGTACTCTCCCGCTGGAAGCCGGCGCGGACGGCAATCGAGGAGGCTATCGGGAAGCAGCTGCCTCGAGCCTGCGCGTGGCTGGCGTCGGTTGGTCGAGCGGACTTCGAATAACCTTGGGCTCGGATCTATTCGCAGTGGCCGGACGAGCAATGCACCGCCTTGTCAGCCCCCTCGGCTGAGAACGAGATCGTCTCGAACACAACGGACCGAATGGTTGTGTCCTATCTCGCGCAAAGGAGGAACAGCCGTTGCGCATTCGGGAAGCGCATAACGACAGCGACCGCGAAATGCACAGCCGGAAGGTGGAGCCAAGGGGCTTGGCACATCACCTCGTAGAATGATCCGCTCGCGCCGGACGTCCGGATCCACACCAGGTACTGCCGAGAAGAGCGCCTCGGTGTAGGGATGGCGTGGGCTGCGATACAATGTCCTCGTCCGCGCGATTTCAACGATGCGTCCCAGATACATCACCGCAACGCGATCACAAAGATGGCCTACCACCGCCAGATCATGGCTGATGATGTTGATTTCCACTGAGAGCTGACCCGGCACAGCCTGATATTTCCATTGAGAATTGACCCATGTTTGAACCGTCCCTCGCATGTTTTCAGCGGGGGCTCTGGAGTGATCGACATGGCATTACTGAGCGTGATCCGGCGCTGGCATTTCCGAGAGCATCTATCGATCCGGGAGATTTGCCGCAGGACTGGCCTATCCCAGAATACCATCCGCAAATACCTGCGTGCCGACGGCGTGGAGCCGAAGTTCAACGTCCCGGAGCGGCCGAGCAAGCTTGACCCGTTTGCGGATCGGTTGTCGGCCTGGCTGAAGACCGAATCCAAGAAAGGCCGCAAGCAGAAGCGGACGATGAAGCAGTTGCATACCGATCTGGTGAGCCTCGGCTATGAGGGCTCCTATAACCGCGTTGCGGCATTCGCTCGGGAATGGCGTGATGATCGGCAGAGAGAATTGCAGACGACGGGCCGTGGGACATTTGTGCCTTTGGCGTTCGAGCCGGGTGAGGCTTTCCAGTTCGACTGGTCGGAGGACTGGGCGATCATCGGCAATGAGCGCACCAAGCTGCAGGTGGCGCATACGAAGCTGAGCTATAGCCGCGCCTTCATCGTCCGGGCCTATCTGCTGCAGACACATGAGATGCTGTTCGATGCCCACAATCATGCATTCCGCGTGTTTGGCGGCATCCCCGGCCGCGGCATCTACGACAACATGCGCACGGCGATCGACAGGGTTGGCCGTGGCAAGGAGCGCGACGTCAACGTCCGCTTCATGGCGATGGCCAGCCATTACGTGTTCGAGCCCGAGTTCTGCAATCCGGCGTCTGGTTGGGAGAAAGCACAGGTCGAGAAGAACGTTCAGGACGCGCGTCATCGCTTCTTCCAACCGGTCCCGCGCTTTCCATCACTGGAAGCCCTGAATGACTGGCTTGAGCTTCGATGCAAGGAGTTCTGGGCAAAGACGCCACATGGCCAGATGCGCGGCACAATCGCCGACATCTGGGCCGAGGAAGCCCCAGCTCTCATGCCTGTTACCCGCCCGTTCGACGGCTTCGTTGAATACACGAAGCGGGTCACACCAACCTGCCTCGTGCATCTGGAGCGCAATCGCTACAGCGTCCCGGCATCCTTTGCCAATCGTCCGGTGAGCCTTCGTGTCTATCCGGATCGTGTCGTAGTTGCCGCGGAAGGTCAGATCGTCTGCGAGCATCGTCGCATCATTGATCGTTCCCATGACCGGCCGGGCCAGACCATTTACGACTGGCGACATTATCTGGCGGTCGTTCAGCGCAAGCCCGGCGCTCTACGCAACGGCGCTCCCTTCATCGAGCTGCCGGAGGCATTCACGAGCCTGCAGCAATATCTTCTCAAAAAGCCGGGCGGCGATCGCGAGATGGTCGACATCCTGGCCCTTGTTCTCCAGCACGACGAACAAGCAGTGCTCTCGGCCGTCGAGACGGCGCTGAAGTCCGGCGTTCCGACCAAAACGCATGTGCTGAACCTGCTGCATCGCCTCGTCGACGGCAAATCCTCCACACCGCCGACCCTCGACGCACCTCAGGCGCTGACGCTCACCAATGAGCCCAAGGCCAATGTCGAGCGATACGATACCTTGAGAAAGACGGAGGTTCGCCATGCGTCATAACCCGGCAAGCGGCGCGATCGTCATCATGCTACGGCAATTGAAGATGCATGGGATGGCCCACGCCGTCGGTGATCTGACCGAACAGGGATCGCCGGCGTTCGAGGCTGCCATTCCGATCCTGTCCCAGCTTCTCAAGGCGGAAACGGCCGAGCGAGAGGTCCGATCGACCGCATATCAACTCAAGACGGCACGCTTCCCCGCCTACCGTGATCTGAACGGCTTCGACTTCGCTAGCAGCGAGATCAACGAGGCCCTCGTGCAACAGCTTCATCGCTGCGACTTCCTCGACGACGCAAACAACATCGTTCTGGTCGGTGGTCCCGGCACGGGCAAGACGCATATCGCAACCGCGATCGGCGTCCAGGCCAACGAGCATCATGACAAACGGGTCCGGTTCTTCTCCACCGTCGAGTTGGTCAATGCGCTGGAGCAGGAGAAGGCCCAAGCTCGTTCGGGACAGATCGCCAATCGCCTCGCTCACTCCGATCTCGTGATCCTCGACGAGCTGGGATACCTGCCGTTCAGCGCTTCAGGTGGCGCGCTGCTCTTCCATCTGTTGAGCCAGCTTTATGAGCGCACCAGCGTCATCATCACCACCAACCTGAGCTTCAGCGAATGGGCCAGCGTCTTTGGCGATGCAAAGATGACAACCGCGCTGCTCGACCGGCTCACTCACCACTGCCACATCCTCGAGACCGGAAACGACAGCTTCCGCTTCAAGAACAGCTCGGCTCATGAGCCTAAAAACACGAAGGAGAAACGACGGAACTTGACCACCACGACCAACACAACCGATACCTAAAGGCGGGTCACTTCTCGGTGGAAATGCCGGGTCAGCTCTCAGTGGAAATCAACAGCCTCCGAAAGGTCAGCCTCGCGCTCCTTGAATGCATTTACAATCCTGCGAAATAAGGCAATCCGGTCTGCCTTGCTAGAATTGGCGAATGCCGGGAATGCGGACCTGGCCGCAGCAACTGCCCGATCGACGTCCGACGCGGAACCCATGGCGAACGTAGCATAGACCTACTCCGTGGCCGGATTGATCAAGTCGATCTGCCGGGGCTCGGCAGGTTCGACCCAGCGACCGCCAATATAGAACTTGTCGTAGTGTCTCATATTCAAATCCATCTTCTGGGCCTCGTGGCTGCAATTCACAAAACTTGCGCTCTCGGTGCAGCAAATTCAGTGCCAAAACCGAAGGCTTTCGCAGTCACAAGTCCCTCGGTCCGGACGAGTCACGCGTGTTGAAGTGGATGGATCGAAAGCACGGTCTGTGCACGACGAACTCTGTCACTCAGATGCGTCGTACACTAAGTATCCGAAAACCCGAACGGTGCCTCCATCCGCCGATAGCTGTCGGGAAGTATCTGGCGTCCCAGAGGCGGTTCAGAACGTGCCACGCATTCGGTGCGATGACAGATCTGACATGCGATTCCGATCGGCGTTGGCGCTTGGGTTTGAGGATGGTCTACGTTGTAAACCAGCCGATCCGCATACTGTCCATCACATACGATCGCTACCGCTCGCTCCGCTGACGAGCGACGGTGTCCAATCCCTCCAGCATGGAAGGCCTTGGCTACGGAGAAGTAGCGTTTGCCATCAGGCAACTCCAACCACTGCGTGAATACTTGGCGCGGAGACGCAAAGCACTGGTGTACAGTCCACAAGGGGCAACCGCCCCCGTGCAGAGCGAAGGGGAATGAACCGCTATTCAACCTCTTGGAGACGTTGCCGGCAGGATCAACCTTGATGAAGAAGAACGGAATTCTTTCCTGCCCCGGCTTCTGTAACGTCGTGAGCCGATGCGCAGCCTGCTCAAAGCTCACGTTGAACTGCCGCGCCAGCAGCTCGATGTCGTAGCGACGGCTCTCCGCTGCCCGCGCGAAAAGACCATAGGGCATTATAATAGCACCCGCACAATACGCGGCAATAGCTCGCGTTGCGAGCTTCGCAGCGTCCGGAGAGTTGAACTGCCCCTCCCCGACGGTCGCTTGGATTTCCTTCTCGAACTCCAGATATGCAAGCTGTTGAGCCATGAGAAAGTTCAGGCTCGATTGTTCCCGACCCTCGTCGACAAGCAGTTCCTTGCGATGCCAATCGAGCCGGCGCAACGACCCCATCATGACCTCTGCGGGGAGATAGCGCACCCTCACCTTATGTTCGCTTTGGAAATAGGATGGCAGACCACCCGCTTCGCCTATCCTTGCCGCAAGCCTTTCTGAGGCTGCGTCCAGCACCGGGAAGAAATTTCGTCGGGCAGACAGAAAGCTGCGGACCTCGGAAATTGGGTCTGCAGCAGGGGTGCCGCCTTGATGAAGACGTTGGTCGGCCAATGCGAATTGTTCTTCCCGGTAAGCTGTATGCAGCCTAAGCATCGCCTCGGCAAACCCAGGAAAACTGTGAGCTACATCGGCAATCTCGAGTGGCCCGAAGTCAATATCACTGAGAATTGGATCTTTGATAGCGGACTGGAGACGCGCGACGAGGTCGGGGCCCGAGCTGCTCGTGAAGTCCGAGAAGTCAATCTTGTAGGCCTTCGCGAGCCTCAACAACGTCTCAGCGGTAACAGGTCGCTGGTTGCGTTCCATCAAAGTGATGTACGAGGCCGATATCTCCAGATCGGCTGCCATTTCGGCCTGCGTCAGCCCGAGATCACGACGCAAGCGTCGAATTCGTGGCCCGAGATATACACCCTGCTTCTCCATACACCCATTACAACATTACAAAGAGACTTTGTAAAGTTTGACAACAAGACACTGCTGACTATCGCAAGCGTAGGGTCGCCACGGTAGTTTCTTCGCAACGCAGCACGAAGACCTTAGGAGGAACCATGTCTTATCAAGCGCTAGTTGAGGAAGCACAGAAACTGATTTCGTCGAATGAGAAGTGGACAGGCGTCAGCGCAGACGCTGTTGCGCGCATGCGTCTTCAGAATCGGTTTCAAACCGGACTGGACATCGCCCGCTACACAGCTGCGATCATGCGAAAAGACATGGCAGCCTATGACAGAGATCCCGCCGATTACACACAGTCTCTCGGATGCTGGCATGGCTTCATTGGCCAACAGAAGATCATCTCAATCAAGAAGCACTTCGGCAACACCGATCGACGCTACCTCTATCTCTCAGGCTGGATGGTCGCGGCTCTGAGGTCCGAATTCGGTCCGCTTCCCGATCAGTCGATGCACGAAAAGACAAGCGTTCCGGCACTGATCGAAGAACTTTACACATTTCTCCGACAGGCTGACGCGCGCGAGCTCGGGATGCTCTTCCGCGAGATCGACAAGGCACGCGCAAGCGGGGACAAGGTCCGCGAACGTCAACTGCAGCACTCGCTCGACAATTTCCAGACCCACGTCGTTCCGATCATTGCCGACATCGACGCCGGCTTCGGAAATGCAGAAGCCACCTATCTTCTCGCCAAGAAGATGATCGAAGCAGGCGCGTGCGCCCTCCAGATCGAGAACCAAGTGTCGGACGAGAAGCAGTGCGGTCATCAGGATGGGAAAGTTACGGTCCCGCATGAGGACTTCGTCTCCAAGATCCGCGCGGTTCGGTATGCCTTCCTGGAACTTGGAGTCGATGACGGCATCATCGTCGCCCGTACGGACTCCCTGGGTGCGGGCCTAACCAAGCAGATCGCTTTCTCTGCAAAAGACGGTGATATCGGCGACCAATACAATTCCTTCCTGGATTGCGATGAGGTCGAAGCTAGCCAGATCAAGAATGGCGACGTCCTCATCACTCGCGGTGGAAAAGTCATGCGACCGAAGCGCCTCCGCTCCAACCTGTTTCAGTTCCGCCAAGGAACGGGCGCAGACCGGTGCGTCCTGGACTGCATCAACGCTTTGCAAAACGGCGCTGACCTTCTCTGGATTGAGACCGAAAAGCCGCACATAGAGCAGATCGCCGAGATGGTTGACCGCGTGCGCGAGGTCATTCCCAATGCCAAGCTCGTCTATAACAACTCGCCGTCGTTCAACTGGACACTAAACTTCCGCCAGCAGGTCTTCGACGCCTGGAACGAAAGCGGAAAGGACACATCGTCTTACGACCGCAGCAAACTGATGAGCGAGACGTATGATGGCACCGAACTTGCTACGGAAGCGGACGAACGCATCCGCACCTTCCAGCGGGATGCAGCGAAACGGGCGGGCATCTTCCATCACCTGATTACCCTGCCAACCTACCACACGGCGGCATTGTCCACCGACAACCTTGCGAAGGAGTACTTCGGTGAACAGGGCATGCTTGGCTACGTTGCAGGAGTACAGCGCAAGGAGATTCGCCAGGGCATCGCATGCGTCAAACACCAGATCATGGCCGGCTCCGACATTGGAGACGATCACAAGGAATACTTCGCAGGCGAAGCTGCGCTGAAAGCGGGTGGCGAACACAACACAATGAACCAGTTCGCAGCCTGAGCAGTAATAAATCGAAATCTAGCGAGGGGCGCTCCGGCGCCTCCTCGCACCGGGAGGAAAAATCAATGCCAACGACCGAAGATCCGAAACCGCAGCCTGAGCGTTCGCGGGCCGTATTCTCGAACGAGGACTTCGAGCTCATCCGAGTTGCTATCCGGCACTACATGCAGGAACTGCGTGATCGCCCGAGTGAGCGCAATCATCTGTGCGACGTTCAAGTGGAGCACGACGAGAGTCGATTGAACCCTGCCGTTTTACAGGAACAGTCGCTGGCGATCGAAGACTTGCTAGAGACGAGTCGATTCGAATTGGTCGGGCGCAATCACGGGCCCTACCGGCTGAAGCTGTCAACTCGTGGCTCCAGACTATCTTTGCATGTTGCCAACGAGGAAAACGTGCTGATTGTCTCGCACATCATGTCTTTCACTCCGTTCAAGGACATCATTTGCGAATATGTCATGATTTGCGAAGCCCATCTGCGGGCATCGATGACGGGCGATCCCTACCGAATAGAGTCGATCGATATGGGACGGCGAGCCATCCACAACACCGGCTCAGAGCTTTTGCAACAACGGCTGTCTTCGCGGATCAAAACAGACCTCGACACGGCACGACGGCTATTTACGGTGATTGTGGCTCCATACACCGTAAGCCTTTTTGCCTCAGACAGCGGTGCTCCTGGCCAACGCGGACGTTTTTGCTAATACCGGTCTCATCTTAGCTTGACACCGGCACGGAAAAACCGCCGGCAAGCTTGCAGCGTTGGTAGCACGATGGAACAAATGTATTCCGCGGTTGGGGACTATCGAGCGCGGATCTCCAGCACCGCGGCCGCCTCAGGCGACATGCAAGACTTCCGCCGACAGAAGCAGAAGGAAGGTGTCGTCGTCCAGCCGCTCGGCGATCTCGCCCGTGTCGGTAACGTAATCAGTGCGCGGGCTTGCGCCGACATCAAGCGCCAGGCGCGATGTCAGGATCTGCTCGATAACAACGTAATGCGCGCCCGAACTGCTCTCACAGTGAAATCGGTTGGTCTCTTTGTACTGCGCCATGATCAAATTCCTCAAGAAATGACCGTCACGCCCACAATACTTGGCAGCCACCTGCCGATAGTCAAGAACACCCACCCTACTCAATAAGTTTTCTGTTAACAGAAGGATTAGTGCCGCGAGCGGCCCGGCTCAGTGCGCGGGCTGTTGTTTTGCCCTCGCGACGATCTGCGTCGGGTTGACGAACTGCAGCGCGATCACCAGCCAGAACAGCGTCGTCACCATATAGACGACAGCCATGGCATCGATCGACTGGCCAGCCCGCACGCCGGATGCAAACACGGCATAATAGAGCGATACGACGAGGGTCTGGGTGGTCGGCCCGGCAATGAGGAAGGTGAGCTCGAACATCGCGATGGTGCGAACCAGCACCAAGAGCAATGCCGCCAGCATGCCGGGCAGGAGCAGCGGCAGCAGGATGCGCAGGAACAGGCTGGTGGTGCCTGCACCGAAGACACGGGCGGCGGCCTCGATGCGCGGGTCGATCTGCTCGATGAAGGGGATCATCACCAGCACCACGAAGGGAAGCGACGGCACGACATTGATGAGAACGACGCCCCAAAAGGTTCCGCCAAGTCCGAGCTGATACAAGACCGTCGCAAGCGGGATGCCGTAGGTCAGCGGTGGGATGAGCAGCGGCAGAAGGAACAGCAGAATGACCACGCGCTTGCCCGCGAAATCGCGCCGCGCCAAGGCATAGGCCGTCATCACGCCGAGAATGCCTGAAATGATGACGACGGTGAAGACGATCTCGAAGGTGACGAGGACGACGCTGGAGAGCTGGAACTCCTTCCAGGCGCTGAAATACCATTTCGTTGTCCAGCCAGCCGGCAGCCATGTGCCGAGCCATCGTGTCGCGAACGAGTTGACGACGACGGCGGCGATGACCGCCAGCAGATTGAGGACGAAGAGCGTGGCCAGCGCCCATATGGCGAAACGCCAGATCTTCGAGGTGAGGCCTTGGTCGCGGATCATGGTCAGCCTTTCGTGCCGCCGGCGGGGCCGCGGTAGAAGAATGAGCGTGCGCCGAGAACGGCCAGCACCACGGCCAGTTCGACGCCGCCCATGATGAGCGCGATCGCGGAGCCCAGCGAGTGATCATACTGTTCGAACGCGGCCTGATAGGCGGCGATCGAGATGACGCGGGTCGGGCCTGCCGGTGCACCGAGCAGCACGGCAGACGGAAACACCGCGAACGCCTGAACGAAGGCAAGGCAGAAGGTCACCGCAAGCCCCGGCACCAGCAACGGCAGGAAGACGCGCATGAAACGCTGCCGGGGACTGGCCCCAAGCGTGGCTGCTGCCTGCTCGATCGCCGGATCGATCCCGGTGATGTAAGAGAGCGTCAGCAGGAAGGCGAAGGGAAAGCCAGTGATGAGCAGCGACGCGAAGACGCCCCAGTAATTGTTGGTCAGCTTAATCGGATTGTCGATAATGCCAATCATCAGAAGCGTGTGGTTGAACCAGCCGCGCGGTCCGAGGAACGTCAGCAAGCCGTCGGCGACAAACACTGTACCAAGGGTAATGGGCAGGACGAGAATGGTCGTCAGTAGACGCTGGCGGTGCATCAGCCGGACACGGAAAGCGACCGGCACGGCGAAGGCGAGATTGATGATCGTCACCGGCAGCGCCAGCCAGAGCGTCGCACCGATGGTGTTGTACTGGAAGGGATCGCTGAAGAACTTGGCGTAGTTGGCGTACCAGGCGCCATCCTTCGGCGTCAGCGAATCCACGACGCCGTAAAGAAACGGATAGACGAACAGCGCGATCATGAAGGCAAGGCCGGGGAGAATCAGCATGGTGGTGCCATCGAGCCCTCGGGCGGCCAGCCGCGTTCGCAGCGATGGCGCGCTCATCGTGCGCTGTCCCCGAACAGGAGCGCCCTGCCCGCGATCGGCTTCAGCCGCGTCGCCGTCCCGCGCGGCAACGCGTCGTCGGCGCGGAAATAGAGGTCGGATCCGTCGGCCGAGCGCGCCAGCCCGAAGAAGGCGCGGCCGCGATATTCCATGCTCGATACGGTAGCGGCGATCCCCTCGTCGGCAGCCACCAGATCCTCGGGGCGCACGGAAAGGATAGCGGCGTCGCCAGTCTTGAGCGGCGTGCGCATCGTGCCGGTGATGCGTGCGCCGGCGACGTCGATCTCGGCCTCATCGCCCGAAACCGAGACGACCTTGCCGGGAACGCGGGTGCGAAAGCCCATGAAGTCGGCAACGCCGACATTGACGGGACGCTGATAGAGATCCTGCGGAGAGCCGATCTGCTCGATGTGTCCCTGGCTCATGACGACGATACGGTCGGCGAGCGACAGCGCCTCGTCCTGATCATGCGTGACGTAGATGGTCGTTGAGCCGATCTGATCGTGGATGCCGCGGATTTCGGCGCGCATCTCCAGACGCAGCTTGGCGTCGAGATTGGACAGCGGTTCGTCCATGAGCACGATAGGCGGGCGGATGACGATGGCGCGGGCGATGGCTACACGCTGCTGCTGACCGCCGGAGAGCTGCCCCGGCAGTTTCTCCGCTTGGCTTTCCAGGCGCACCAGCGCCAAAGCGTCATTGATCCGCTTGTCGGCCTCCGGTCCCTTGACGCCCTGCATGGTCAAACCAAAGCCGACATTCTTGCGCACGCTCATATGCGGGAAGAGCGCGTAGCTCTGAAACACCATCCCGAACCCGCGACGTTCCGGCTCAAGCTGGTCGATGCGCTTTCCGCCCAGACGGATCTCCCCGCCGGACAATCCCAAAAGGCCCGCGATACAATTGAGCGCTGTGGACTTGCCGCAGCCGGAAGGACCGAGCAGCGCCACGAATTCGCCGGGCTCGATCGCAAGATCGATGCCATCGAGCGCGTTGTAGGCGCCGAAGGAGCGGCTCAGCCCATCGAGTTCAAGACGCGCGGTGCCGCGCGAAGAGGCCACCGTATTCGCTACCGAGTTCAAACCACTCTCCATGTCACGACGAAAATGGCCGGCACCGGCTATCGCAGCCGGCGCCGGCGATGTGAGGGATCAACCCTTCTTGGCGCCGATTTTTTCGTCCCAGATCCGGAAGGCCTCGACGAGTTGCTTCGGCTCAAGCGGCACTTCCAGCGGATTGTTGGCGATCCAGTCGGCATATTCGGGCCGGCCGAACTCCTTGATCGTGTCCTGGCTTTCCTGCGGCGCCATCTCGATCGTCACGTCCTTGACGGCCGGTCCCGGATAGAAATAGCCGGCGTCATAGGCGATCGCCTGCTGCTTGGGCTGCAGAATGTAGTTCAAGACGTCGATCAGCACCGCGATCTTCTCGTCGGAGACGCCCTTGGGGATAACCGCGTAGTGTGCATCCGTGACCCAGTGGAAGCCTTCCAGCTTCTGCACCTTGGCTTCGGCGGGAACGATGCCGAGCGCACGCGGGTTGATGTCCCAACCGGTGGTGGAAACGACGATGTCGCGCGTCCCCTCGCCGAGTTCCTTCATCACCTGACCGGTACCGGTCGGGTAGTATTCGATGTGCTCGCCAAGTGCCGCCAGATATTCCCAGGTCTTGTCCCAACCCTTGACCGGATCACGCGGATCGCTGTCGCCGAGCAGGTAGGGCAGGCCCATGAGGAAGGTGCGGCCGGGGCCGGAATTGGCCGGGCGGGCATAGATGAAGCGGTTCTTGTTGGCCTTCGCCCACTCCAGAAGTTCGGGCGCCGATTTCGGCGGCGTGGCGACCTTGTCGGGCATGTATTCGATCAGCGGGCCCGAGGGATAATAGGTGATGACGATGCCCTGATCCTTGGCGAGCGCCTGCATCTTGAATGCCTGCGGCTGCAGGATCTTCTCAATGTCGGGCAGGTCCGCCTTGTGCGCGGAGAGATCGAGCCAGAGGCCCTGGTCGAGACCGGCCGAGAGCGCGTCGGTGCCTGTCAGCACGAGGTCGATATCGACCTTTCCGGCCGCCTGCTGCGCCTTGATCTTGCCCGGCAGTTCGGGGGCCGGCGCCTTGGTGAAGGCAAAGTTCGAAACCCAGTCGGCCTTTTCGGATGCATAGGCTTCAAACATGCCCTGCGTCAGCGCCAGATTGCCGGCGACGTCAGCGATGGTGATGGTCACGGGGCTCGCGGGCTTCTTGGCCTGCGCCCAAACCTTGACGGGAAGCATGGCGGCAACAGCAGCGCTGGCTGCGGTCCCGACGAATGTTCTGCGGGTAAATTTCATGCTGTTCTCTCCTCCTCTTTTGGCCGCACAGAGCACAACAAATCCGTGCACGTGCGTATCCTGATCCATTTATGCGGTCGGATTTTCTGGCCGGCTTTGTTTGGAACCTCCTGAAATTCTTGCCAGAAACACCGTTCCTCCGCGGTGTATCTTGGCAGCCATGTAGAATTGATATACTAGTATTCACGTTCAAGTCAACGTTAGGGCCCTACATGCATCCAGCCGCAGCCACCGCCATTCCCGAGCTCTCGGCGCAGGCCGAGCGGCCGGCAAAGCTGCGGCGCGTCACGACGGCGGACGCCATTTTCGACCGGCTCTATAACGACATCGTCTCGCTGAAGATGCCGCCCGGCATGGCGCTGCAGGAAAAGCGGATCGCCGAGGATTTCTCGGTCAGCCGCACGCCCGTTCGCGAGGCTCTGCTCCGGCTGTCGGAAGGCGGGCTGGTCGATATCTATCCGCAGTCGGGCACCGTCGTGTCGCGCGTGCCGGTATCGGCGATCCCCGAGGCTGTCGTGGTGCGCAAGGCACTGGAGGGAACGACGGTCGAGCGTGCAACGGAGATTGCCTCGGCGGCTGATCTCTCCCGCCTCGACGCCATCATCACGCGCCAGCGGGCGCTCTCCATTCTGGGCGATACCTCCGGTTTTCACGAAGAGGATGAGGCCTTTCACGAGGCGATTGCGCAGATTGCCGGCTATCCAGGCATCTGGGGCATCCTCAAATCCGTCAAGGTTCAGATCGATCGTGCCCGGCGGCTGACGCTGCCGGTGCTCGGCCGCATGGAGAATGTGGTCGGTGAGCACGCGATCATCCGCGACGCGATCGCAGCCCATGACGTGGAGGCCGCCCGCGCCGCGATGACGCATCATCTGAGCGCCGTCATCCCCGATGTGGCGGAGCTGCGCACGCGCTACCCCGATTATTTCTGCTGACGAACGGCGACACCAAAACAAAAGGCATTGAAGGAGGAAACAGATGCGGCAGGGTTGGAGATGGTTTGGACCGGATGCGCCGGTCGCGCTCGACGAGGTGAGGCAGACCGGGGCAACCAACATCGTGTCATCGCTGCACCGAGTGCCGATCGGCCGCGCGTGGACCGAGGCCGAGGTGCGCGAGCGCCAGGCGATGATCGAGACGACACCACCGGGGCGCTCGACGCTCACCTGGTCGGTGGTCGAGAGCATTCCGATTCCCGATGCGGTGAAGCGCAAGGGTGGGCAGGCGAAGGCCGAGATCGAGGCATGGATCGCAAGCCTTGAAGCTGTCGCCGCCTGTGGCATCCCGATCGTCTGCTACAATTTCATGCCCGTCGTCGACTGGACACGCACCGACCTCGACCACGAGATCGACACCGGCGCGACGGCGATGCGGTTCGACCACGAAAAGTTCGCCGCCTTCGATCTCTTCATTCTTCAGCGCGATGGCGCCGATGAGGCCTACTCGCAGGAAGACAAGGCGCGCGCCCGCAAGGCTTTCGACGCCATGTCCGAGAGCGACATCGCCGATATCACCCGCAACATTACCTCGGCCTTGCCGGGATCGACCACCGAACCACTGACCATTCCGGAGTTTCGCGACCGCCTCGCCGCCTATGCCGGCATCGATGCCGGCCGCCTGCGGCAGCATCTCATCGAGTTTCTTGAGGCGGTTGCGCCGGTTGCGGAGGCACGTGGCGTCAAGCTCACGCTTCATCCCGACGACCCGCCGCGCTCGCTGTTCGGCCTGCCGCGCATCGCGTCCACCGCCGAGGATTACGCGGCGCTGTTCAATGCGGTCCCGTCGCCGGCGAACGGCATGTGCTACTGCACCGGCAGTCTCGGCGTACGCGCTGATAACGACCTGCCCGCCATCGCACGGCGGTTTGCCTCCCGTATTCATTTCGCGCATTTGCGAGCGACCAAGCGCGAAGGCGACGGCCGCAGCTTCCACGAGAGCGCTCACCTTGAGGGCGATGTCGATATGGTCGCCGTGCTGAAAGAACTGGTCGCGGAAGACCGCAACCGCAAGACAGATGAGACGATCGTTTTCCGCTCGGACCACGGCCACCGCATGCTCGACGACCTCTCCAAGACCACCACGCCGGGCTATCCGGCGATCGGTCGCTTGAGAGGGCTTGCCGAGCTTCGCGGCATCCTGCACGCGCTGGGCGCGCCGCCGACCTGACAAGAGTGCGACCACCTCTCACAGAGAGGTGGTGATGCCGCCATCGACATAAAGCGTGTGCCCATTGACGAAAGAGGACGCCGGCGCTGCCAGGAACACGGCGGCGCCGATCAACTCGTCGATGTTGCCCCAGCGTCCGGCGGGCGTTCGCTTTTCCAGCCATGCGGTGAATTCCGCGCTATCGACCAGCGCCTGATTGAGCGGCGTATCGAAATAGCCGGGCGCGATGGCGTTTGCCTGCAGGCCGTGTTTGGCCCAATCGGCCGACATTCCACGCGTCAGGTTCTTCACCGCGCCCTTGGTTGCCGTATAGGGTGCGATGCCCGGGCGGGCCAATTCACTCTGCACCGATGCGATGTTGATGATCTTGCCACGGCCGCGCGCGATCATGTGCGTTGCGACTGCTTGGCTGACGTAAAAGACGCTGGAAATATTGGTGCGCAGCAGCTGATCCCATTTGTCCGATGGAAACACATCGAGCGGCGCACGAAACTGCATGCCGGCATTGTTGACGAGGATGTCGATCGGCCCGATACCGCGCTCGATCGCATCGACGGCGCTCTTCACCTCGTCATGATCCGTGACATCGAACATGGAGACATGAACATCATGGCCGGCTTCAGACAGGCTACGCGATGCTGCGGCGAGCTTGCCGGCTTCGCGGCCGTTGATCACGACCGACGCGCCGTGTTCGGCGAGCCCCCGCGCCAGGGTCAGTCCGATGCCTTGCGACGATCCCGTCACCAGCGCGCGCTTTCCTGTGAGGTCGAACAGCGGAAATGTCATGCCAAGTCTCCATGCAGCCTGATCCGGTCTACATGCGCGCGAAACGCTGTGGCGGCAAGCCACCCGATGCCTGAAAGCATCAGAAGGAGAGATCGAGCGCCCTGCCCTCGAACAATCGATCACGAGAGCCTTCAAGATGCGACTGCATCAGGTCGCGCGCCTCCTCGGCCCGGCCTTCGGCAATCGCCTTGTAGATGGTGTTGTGCTCCTGGAAGACCTGTTCGAGCCCGGGCCTCGGGCCTAGCAGAGACAGCCCGTGGAGATGCATGCCAACCGCGATATGCGCTTTGAGCGCATCGATCGAGGCGGTGTAATAATGGTTGTTGGCGGCCTCGGTCACGGCGCGGTGGAAATTGAAATCCGCGTCGGTCCGGTGCAACTGATGGCTCGTCGCTTCCCGGAGATCGGCAAGCGCCGAAGCGATCTTCTGGATCGCGGCCTCGTCGCGGCGCTTGGCGGCGAAATAGGCGGCGGCCGGCTCGATCGTCAGGCGGAATTCGTAGCAGCGCTGGATATCGGCGATCGTCTTGACCGGCGAATAGGAAAGATGCGTCGTCGGCGAGCTGTTGGCGCTGACGAAGGTTCCCGCTCCCTGGCGGGCATAGACCATGCCCTGGTCGCGCAGCTTGGCCAGCGCATCGCGAACGATCGGCCGGGAGACGCCAAGGATGGATGCCAGCTCGTGCTCGCCGGGCAACCGCGAATCCGGCGGATAGTTTCCCGCACGAATACGCTCCTGCAGCTGATCGAACACACGGTCCACCAGCTTCATAGGCTTGCCGCGCTCCGGCTTCGGCGCCGGGGTTGCCGGCGCACCGTTTGCTTCATCCACGTCCATTCTCCCCGCCGGCATTACGTTACGCCGCCTGATTCTGAGGAATCAGTCTTAGCAAACTATCGGAATTCCCAAAGCCCCCGGATTTTACCGCACAACGGAAATGGCGACCATCGTCATCGGCTACATCGAACCAGGGAATCCCCGCCTCTACTTCCCCCTTGGGCAGCAAAGTGCGAACGCCAAGCGCGCGAAAAACCGCCAGCGCCGTATCGCCACCGCCGACCATCAGCATATCGGGCTGTGTCCGCTTGATCACCGATTGAACGCCCTCGGCGAAACGATTGGCGACGGTGACCGCGTCTTCCGACATTTCCCCGGTGCAGCACAGCAGCGCCGGCAATCCCAGCGTTTCCGCCTCATTGAGCGCGCCCATCGGCGCAGCAATCGACGCACGCAAAGCGCCCGATGCCTCGAGCTGGGCCATCTGCGCGGCGGTGATCGGGTCGCGGGAGCCGAATGCGAAGAGTGTGTTGCGCGCCGGTTCGAACACAATCGTCGTATCGCGCCCTCTGCGAAGACGACGGGCAATGGCACTGCCGAGGCCGCGCGCGCCGACGGCAAGCGTGGTCTGCCAATCATGCTCGGAGACGAGCCGGTCTAGGTCCGCATCGCTGTCGGCATCGACGACAACAACCCGGTCTTCACGCCCCTCGAAAAGAGCCGCCACCGGCAACGGCGTTTCAACGCCGCGCCCGACCACATGGCCGTCGCGGGTAAAGCGTTCCTGGTCAGGAATGGCCGGGGCGATGGCGATCTCGCGATGGCCGAAGATGGCCGCGATGGCGGCACTTTCTGCCGCCACATTACCCTTCAGCCGGGAATCGATCTTCTTCAGGACGATATCGGGATGTGCGGCAAGAAGAGCGCTGGCCGCGAGGCCGGCCCTTCTCGCCGCTTCCCCCTCCGGGAGGGCGCGCGAGGCGGTGTTGACCACCACCACCTCGCAACCAGTCGCCAGAGCATCGTCGATGGCTTCGATCTCGATCGCCACGGCAACGGAAAGACCGGCGTCGACGAACGGAGTTCCCGTATCGAGCGCGCCAGTCAGATCGTCAGCGATGATCGCGACCTTCAGCGTCATGCAGCCTGTCCCGTATTGACCGCGTGGCAAGCGACGAGGTGACCGGGCTTGGCTTCCTTCCACTCCGGCACAACCTTGCTGCACACATCCATGGCGATCGGGCAGCGCGAATGGAAGCGACAGCCACTCGGCGGGTTGAGCGGGCTCGGCACGTCGCCCTGCAGGATCTGGCGGGTGCGGGTGCGCTCGAGCTCCGGATCGGTTTCCGGCACGGCCGACAACAACGCCCTCGTGTAAGGGTGCAGCGGGTTCTCGAACAGCTCCTCGCGGGTCGCGAGTTCCGCCAGGCGGCCGAGATACATGACGCCGACGCGGGTGCTGATATGGCGCACGACGGCGAGGTCGTGGGCGATGAAGAGATAGGTCAGGCCGTATTTTTCCTGCAGGTCGAGCAGCAGGTTGATGATATGCGCCTGGATCGAGACGTCGAGCGCCGAGATTGCCTCGTCGCAGACGATAAACTTCGGCTGACAGGCAAGCGCGCGGGCAATGACGACACGCTGGCGCTGGCCACCGGAAAGCTCGTGCGGATAGCGCTGCGCGAAACGGGTCGGCAGGCCGACGTCGGTGAGCAGTGCCGCGACGCGATCCTTCAGCTCGGCCTTGGTGCAGAGCTTGTGGAAGAGGATCGGCTCGCCGACTGCCTCGCCGATCGTCATGCGCGGGTTGAGCGTCGAATAGGGATCCTGGAAGACGATCTGCAGGTCGCGGCGGAAGGGCCGCATCTGCTTCTCATCCAGCGTCGCCAGATCCTGGCCCTTGTAGACGACCTTACCTGACGTCGCCTTGTAGAGGTTGAGGATGGTGAAGCCTGTCGTCGACTTGCCGCAGCCGGATTCGCCGACGAGCGAGAGCGTCTCGCCTTCCATGATGTCGAGATTGACGTTGTCGAGCGCATAGACCGTCGCCGAGCGTTCGCCGAAGGCGCCGAGCTTGACGTGGAAGTGCTTGACGAGGTTTTCGACCTTGAGCAGCGGTTGGGCACCCATCACGCGGCCTCCTGCATTTTCTGGACGACGAAGCAGGCGGTGCGGTGGTTTCCGGCGCCTGAAATAGGCTCAAGTTTCGGCACGCGCTCGTGACAGACGGCTTCCGCCAGCGGACAGCGCGGGGCGAAAGGGCAGCCCTTGGGGCGGCGGCCCGGCTCCGGCGGCGTGCCACCGATCGAGCTCAGGCGGCTTGCCGGCGCATCCGACAGCTTCGGAATGGAAGCCAGGAGGCCGCGCGTATAGGGGTGGCTCGGGCGGGCGTAGAGCTCGTCGACCGGCGCATCCTCGACCACGGTGCCGGCGTAAAGCACGGCAACGCGATCGACGAGACCGGCAATCAGCGCCAGGTCGTGGGTGATCCAGACGACGGACATGCCGAGCTTGGCGCGCAGGTCCTTCACCAGGTCCACGATCTGCGCCTGGATGGTGACGTCGAGCGCCGTGGTCGGTTCATCGGCGATCAGGAGCTTCGGATTGCAGGCAAGGCCGATCGCGATCATAACACGCTGGCGCATGCCGCCGGAGAGCTCGTGCGGATAGGCTTGCAGTCGCTCTTCCGGACCCGGGATGCCGACAAGGCGCAGAAGTTCGACGGCGCGGGTGCGCGCTTCGGCCTTCTTCATGCCGCGGTGGTAGATCAGCGGCTCGCAGATTTGATCGCCGATGCGCATGACCGGGTTGAGAGACGTCATCGGGTCCTGGAAGACGAAGCCGATATCGCCGCCACGCACCTTGCGCAGTTCCTTGTTCGACATCTTTTGCAGGTCGTGGCCATCGAAGCTCGCCGAGCCCTTTGTGACCTTGATCTTGTTCGGCAGCAGCCGCATCAGGCTCAGCATGGTGAGGCTCTTGCCGCAGCCGGATTCGCCGACGACGCCGAGCGTCTCGCCCTTGTTGACGTGGAGGTCGATACCATCGACCACGACCGCTGGGCCGTTCCTGCCGTCGATCTCGACGGTCAGGCCGCGCACATCGAGCAGTTTCTCATTGGATCGCGTCGTGTTCATTATTTGGAACCCCGCGGATTGAGGGCGTCGTTGAGGCCATCGCCGAGGAAGCTGAAGGCGACCGAGGCAAGGCCGAGGACGGCGGCCGGGGCGGCGAGCAGATGCGGATAGTGCTGCCAGACACGCAGGCCGTCGGAGATCATGTTGCCCCAGCTGGGCGTAGGCGGATTGACGCCGACACCGAGGAAGCTGAAGGCGCTCTCCAGAACCATGGCCGTCCCGAGACCGGCGCTGACGGAGACGATCAGCGGACCAAGCGCGTTCGGAATGACGTAGCGCTTCATGATGATCCAGTTCGACAGACCGAGCGCCTGCGCGGCGGTGATATAGGGACGGCTGCGGATCGACAGGACCTGGGCGCGAACGAGGCGCGCATAGGGCGGCCAGGAGATCAGCGCCATCGAGCCGAAGACCAGCATGAAATCGACCCAAATCGTCTGGCGATAGAAGGGATTGAGGGTCGCCAGATACTGCGCTTCCATCCACTTGGTGATCGGCGACTTCAGCGATGCGTTGATGACGACGACGAGAAGCAGGTTCGGGACAGACATGGTCATGTCGGTCAGCCACATGATGACGCGATCGAACGGATTGCCGAAGAAGCCGGCGATTGCGCCGAGCAAGGTCCCGATGAAGACCGCGATGACGGTGACGATAACGGCCACCAGGAAGGCCGTGCGGGTGCCGAAGACGACGCGGCTGAAGACGTCGCGGCCGAGATCGTCGGTTCCGAAGAGATGCGTCAGCGACGGAACGGCATTGCGGGCCTGCAGGTCCTGGCTCAGATAGTCATAAGGCGTCAGATAGGGGCCGAAGATCGCGGCGAAAGCCAGAATGAGCACGACAGCGAGACCGAAGACGGCAAGCTTGTTGCGCTTCAGGCGATACCAGGCATCGCGCCACAGGCTGACGGGTGCCTCTTCTTGTTGGGCGACCGGAGAGAGAGGGATGGCGGACATGGTCAGCGGCTCCTTCTTGCATCGTTGGCACGCGGATCAAGCAGCGGGTAGAGAACGTCGACCAGAAGGTTCGACATCATCACCAGGAAGGATCCGATAAGCGTGATCGCCAGAATGACGGGATAGTCTGAATTGGTCAGCGCCTGCACGGTCAGGCGGCCGAGGCCGGGCAGACCGAAGACGAGCTCGACGAAGATCGCGCCGTTGACGATGGTGATCATGATCAGGCCGAGCTGGGTGACGACAGGCGTCAGCACCGGGCGCAGGATATGGCGCAGCGCCACCACCATCTCGGGCACGCCCTTGGCGCGGGCGGTGCGGACGAAATCCTCCGACAGCACCTCTATGACGGCGGCGCGCGTCTGGCGCACGATCAGCGCGATCGGCTGGAAGGAAAGGACGATCAGCGGCAACAGGATGCGGACGTCGAAGACCCCGCCCCAGCCATAGGGCACCTTGATCATCGGCATCAGCACGATCAGGCCGACCATCAGGAGCGGGCCGGCGACATAAGCCGGGATTGCCCAGAGAAAGAGCGCCGAGCCGAGGATGGTGTAGTCGAGGCGGCTGTTCTGGTTCATCGCGGCGATCATGCCAAGCGGAATGGCAATGACCGTCGTGAGGATGATGGAACAGAGCGCCAGCTTGAAGGATACGGGCGCGGCAGCCGAGACCATGGCCCAGACCGAGCGGCCTGATGTCAGCGAATTACCGAACTGTCCGTGCAGGAGGTTCCAGATGTAAAGGCCGAACTGCTCGATGAAGGGCCTGTTCAGGCCAGCACTTTCGCGGATGGCTTCGATGCGCTGCGGGTTATAGGCGACATCGCCGGGTGCGCGCAGAAAGATCAGCTTGATCGGATCGCCAGCGCCATAGAAAGCCAGCGCATAAACGGCCAGCATGACGATAAGGACTGACGGAATCCAGATGGCAAACCGGGTTAGCACGTAGCGTAACAAGGTCACCTCCCACCGGTTAGTAGACATGTTTCCGCGTTCACGCGGACATGCGATGTCTTCTTGAAACTTGCGCGAAGGCCTTGCGGTCTTCGCGCGGTTGCTAAGTTGCCCAAAATCCAATTGCGGGTGGGCTATCTGTTCGTAGGTTTCTAACCGGCTTAGCCGATGGAAATGTCCCAGGGCGCCACGACCTGCCAGTCGAGGTTCTTCTCCATGCCCTTGACCTCCTTGGTGGCCCAGCGCGACATCGCCTGAGAGTACCACGGAATGAAGGCCCAATCCTCGCGGAATGCCTTCTGGGCATCCTGGGCGAGCTTGACGCGATCGGGATCGTCGGCCGCCTTGGTCGCGGCTTCCGCGAGTGCGGCATCGACCTTCTCGTTCTTGTATCCGCCGAGCTTGTTCTGGGCGTTGGACGAGGTCGAGGCAATGCAGCCTGCAAGGTAGGAGACAGCATCCGGTACGCGGGTGCCGACGTCGTCGCGGAAGATCTGCACCGCGTTCTGGTCCGGACCGGCGTAAGAATCCTGCTGCGGCTTCATGTCGACGGCGGTGATGCCGAGGTTCTGACGCCACTGCTCGGCAATGTACTGCGCCGCTGCCTGGATGGCCGGGGCGGAGATGCCGACGAAGAGGATCTTCGGCAGACGTTCAGGGCCACCATAGCTCGATTCGGCAAGCAGCTTCTTGGCGGCCGCCGGATCATAGGGGAAGGGCTCGAAGCCGGAATTGTCGGCGCCGGGAACCGAGTTCAGGATCTGGTCGGCCTTCTTGTGCGGACCATCAGGATAAGAGGCCTTGAAGAGACCGTCGCGATCGATCGCCATGATCAGCGCCTGGCGAACCTTCGGATCGTCCATCGGTGCGCGGGTGACGTTGAACCAGAAGTGCTGGCTGGTCGGGATCAGCGGGCCGGCAGAGAATTTCGGACCGAGATCCTGGATGATCGTCGAGGTGACGAGCTCGGTATGGGCATTGAATTCGCCGGACTTGATGAGCGACGTCGCGGTGACGTTGTCTTCGATCGAGGTGATTTCGATGCGCGCCAGCTTCGGCTTCGGGCCGAAGAAGTTTTCGTTCGGCTCGAAGACCAGCTTGCCGGCGTCGATATCGATGCTGGTGAGCTTGAACGGGCCGGAATAGACGGCGCTGCTGTCGGGCTTGTACCAGTCGGCCACTTCCTCGCCGTCGCTGCCGCGAGACTGCGCGGCCTTGGTGATCGGCGCGATGTGGTTGGCAAGACGCATGAAGAAGATCGGATCGGCTTCCGTCAACGTGACGACGACGGTGCCCTCGTCAGGCGTTGCGACGCCCGTCAGCTCGTTGCCGGAACCGGCGCCGATTTCCTTGTAGCCTTGAACCTTGCTCAGCACCTGGTCGGCGCGCTGGCTCTTGGTGTTGGGCATGGAAGCAACTTCCCAGGAGCCCTTGACGTCTGCCGAGGTGATCTTGCTGCCGTCGGAGAAGGTCGCCTTCGGGTCGATCTTGAAAGTCCAGACTTTGTTGTCCGGCGATTCCCAGCTGGTGAAGACGTAAGGCTTGATCTTGCCTTCGCTGTCGAAATACATCGGCGAGGCCCACCAGATCGAGTTCCAGCGGAACGGAACACCGCCGCCGCGCAGCGGCGACCAATCCTGGTTGAACGCCGGATTGGCGACCTTCAGCACCTGGCCGTCATCGGCGAGCACGATGCATGCATTCAGGCCGAAAACCGTCAGGCCAACGCCTGCGGCGAGGCCGAGCTTCAGCGCCTCGCGACGCGACATTCCCTGCTGCTGGCCGTTATTCTGGCCCTTATTCTCATTTGTCCGATCAGTCATTCCATCCTCCCATGACAAAACCGATGACGCTTGGCTCTTTCGCTCCATCCCGAAAGTGCGTCATGACATGGCGCAGACACTCGCTCGATAATGTAAATATGTCAACAAAAATTAATTCATCCACACTTCGATAAAATAGACAAAAATTTTCCTGCATGATTTCAATGGGTTGAAAAATACGATCGATTGAAATGCTTATTGTCATATTGACAACATGCTGGACGAGGATGAAGAAAACCGCATCTTGCAGGCCGGGTTTCCCGCCTTTTGCCGCCATATGCGGCGTTCATCCGAGGAGGACGACATGAACAAGCACAAGATCACCGGTGTCTATAGCGCCGCCGCAACCCCACTCAATGCCGACGGAAGTCCGGATCTCGGCCTCTTCACGGAACATTGTCAGCGACTGCTGTCCGAGGGATGCCACGGCGTGGCGCTGCTTGGCACAACGGGCGAGGCAAACTCGTTTTCATCGAGCGAACGCAAGGCGATCCTTGAGGCAGCATTGAAGGCCGGCATCCCTGCCGACAAGCTGCTGCCGGGCACCGGCGTCGTCGCCATCCAGGAAACGGTCGACCTCACCAAGCATGCCCTGTCGCTCGGCGTCACCAAGGTTGTGATGCTGCCGCCCTTCTACTACAAGGGCGTTTCCGACGACGGCCTGTTTACCGCCTATTCGCAGATTCTGGAGAAGATTGCCGACAGCAAGCTGCAGGTCATCCTCTATCATATTCCGCAGGTTTCGGGCGTTCCACTGTCGATTCCGCTCATTGGCCGGCTGATCGAAGCCTTCCCAGACACGGTTGTCGGCATCAAAGAATCAGCGGGCGATTTCAACAACATGCAGGCAATCATCGCCGCCTACCCCGGCTTCTCGGTTCTCGCAGGCGCCGATCCGCTGCTGCTGCCGCTTCTGAAGGCTGGCGGTGCCGGCTGCATTACCGCGACGTCCAATCTGGTCGCGGATTCGCTGCGCACCGTTTATGACAAGGTGCACGACGAAAGCGGTGCTGAAGCGGTCGAGACCGCACAGGCGCGCATCAACGCCTACCGCACGCTCTCCAACTCCTATGTGCAGATTCCGACGATCAAGGCGATGGTCGGTCTGAAGACCGGCAACTCGGCCTGGAAGCGCACGCGCGCGCCGCTGATGCCGATCAGCGACGCCGATTACGCATCGCTCGCCGAAGCCTACAAGACGCTGCCCTAAAGGAGGACGACCATGGCCTTCACGGGTTTGCAACCGGACGCCGTTCCTGATCTGATGACCGGCGAAATCATCGCTAATCCCAGCAAGAGCGGGCGCTTCGACGCCTATCTCCCCTCCCCCTGCATCCAGAATCATGCCGCCAACCTGGCATTTCTGCCGGATGGGACGCTCACCTGCGTCTGGTTCGGCGGCACAATGGAGGGCATGGGCGACATCTCGATTTACATGTCGCGCCTGGCGCCCGGTGCCACGCAATGGTCGCAGCCGGAAAAAATGTCGGACGATCCGGCAAAGTCCGAGCAAAATCCGTTGATTTTCAATGCGCCTGGCGGAGATGTCTGGCTGCTTTACACGTCGCAGACATCCGGCAACCAGGATGGCTCGGTTGTCAAATGTCGGATCTCCACGGATGGCGGCCGCAGCTTTGGCGAGGTGCGCGTGTTGTGCGATATTCCCGGCACATTCGTGCGCCAACCGATCGTCGTGAGCGGCGCCGGCACCTGGCTGCTGCCGGTTTTTCGGTGCATCGGACTGCCGGGCGAACGCTGGACAGGTGACGCCGATACCGCAGGCGTACTGATCTCGCGCGACGACGGCAAAAGCTGGACAATGACCGAGGTGCCCGACAGCATCGGCGCGGTGCACATGAACATCGTGCCCCTGCCAGACGGCGAATTCGTTGCCTTCTATCGCAATCGTTTCGCCGAGTTCGTGCTGTCCAGCCGCTCGCGCGACGGCGAGACCTGGAGCGCGCCGGAGCCGATCGACCTGCCGAACAACAACTCGTCGATCCAGGCGATAAATCTGGAAAATGGTTCGATAGCAATGGTTTACAACCACTGTAACGCTTCGATGTCCGATGCACGGCGCCTGTCGCTCTATGACGAAATCGAGGGCGACGAGGCGCCCGCCCCCGTCGCCAGTGAGCCCAGCCAGAGGCGCAAGGCGATCTGGGGCGTGCCGCGCGCGCCGCTCAGCCTCGCCTTTTCGACGGACGGCGGCCGCAGCTTTCCGCGCCGGATCGACCTCGATACCGGCGATGGCTACTGCCTGAGCAACAACTCGAAGGACGCCGTCAACCGCGAGTTTTCCTACCCGTCGATCACCCAAGGGGCCGACGGCACGGTGCATATCGCCTACACCTACTATCGGCGCGCAATCAAATATGTGCGGCTATATCAGGATGCGCTTGGCTGACGCCGAGATTGCGCTCTGCTTGTCAACGCGGCGTGCCAGCGGATTCGTTTGGCGCGCCGATCTGGTAGTTTGTTGCTTTGAATTTACAAATTCGTTGCTCATGCTCGAGCGCGTCGCTTGAAGCGCTGCCGCAGGTGACAAACTTCACCGTGCGCCAATTAAGAACGCAATATCAATTAGATAAATAGTCATAAAAGCGAGCGCAACGGCCGATTATCCGTAGTACATCGCATTTTTCCAGCCAAACTCGATGTCCAAGCTTGCCAAGGCGACGGAGCTGGTATAACAAATTTACATCTTGGCGGCGTTGAAAAATGCCGCGATACCGCAGGGGGAGGAGTAATCCGGTGGTCAGCTTGGATTCGCCTATCACAATCATCAGACCCGAAATCATCGAGTTCGGCGTCGGGACGGCGGAGCGCCTGGGGAAATGGGCGAGCGACAAGGGCTATGCCCGCATCCTGGTCATTTCCGACGCATTCAATGCCACGCGTGTAGACACGCTCGGCCTCAAGGGTGAAATCACAGTCTTCGCCGATGTGACGCCGGAGCCCGATACCGCCAATCTCGACAAGGTTCTTGCGGCCGCCAACGCGGCGGACGCGCAGCTGGTCGTCGGCTTCGGCGGCGGCAGCGCGATGGATCTCGCAAAATTGGCAGCCGTGCTCGCCGGCTCATCGCAGACGCTGCGCGAGGTCGTCGGCCCGAACAAGGTTCACGGGCCCCGCCGCGTTGCGCTGGCACAGGTGCCGACAACGGCTGGAACGGGAAGCGAGGCGGGCATTCGCGCGCTGGTCACAAATCCCGAGACGATGGCCAAGCTCGCCGTCGAAAGCATTCACATGCTGGCCGATATCGCCGTCATCGATCCAGCGCTAACCTTCACCGTTCCGGCCCGCACGACCGCGGCCACGGGTGTCGATGCCATGGCCCATTGCGTCGAGGCCTTCACCAACCGCAAGGCGCATCCGATGATCGACCTCTATGCGATCGAGGGAACGCGGCTGGTTGGCAAATATCTCGCCCGCGCCGTGAAAGATGGCGCCGATGCGGAAGCCCGCGCCGGGTTGGCGCTCGCCTCGCTTTACGGCGGCTTCTGTCTTGGTCCGGTCAACACGGCTGGCGGTCATGCGCTGGCCTATCCGCTCGGCACGCGCTGGCATATCGCCCATGGTGCTGCGAACGCGCTGATCTTCCCGCATGTTCTGGCCTTCAACACGCCGTCGGCTACCGAGAAGACGCGCGCGGTGATGGACGCGCTTGGCCGCAAGACGTCGGACGACGTACAGTCCGTCTTCGATGCCGCCTATAACTTCTGCGCCGATCTCGGCATCGAGATGAAGCTTTCTGCGCTTGGTGTGCCGGATAGCGATCTTGACGCCATGGCGGACGATGCCTTCGCCATTCGCCGCCTTCTCGACAACAACCCGCGCGATCTCGCGCGAGCCGACATACGTTCGATATACGAAGCCGCCTACTAGGTGCGTTTGATCCAATAAGGAATGTGACTGATGGACAGAAATGCAAAGGTCGCGGTGACGCTGGGTGATCCCGCCGGTGTCGGCCCCGAGGTGATCGTCAAGGCGCTGGCGACGTTGCCGGAGATCGAACGCCGGGATTTCGTGATCGTCGGCAACACCGAGGCGCTTGAGCGCGCCAATCGTTCGGCCGAGACGGGCCTGCGGTTCGCGCGTGCCGGTTCCGCCGGCGAGAACAAGATCGCCGTCGACGAGGTGGACCTCGGAGCTGCCCTCCCCGAGATCGGCAAGGTCAGCCCGGTCGCCGGCGACGCCTCGGTTCGCTATATCACCCGTGCCGTCGAGCTTGCGATGTCCGGCGAGGCCGATGTCATCGTGACCGCGCCCATCAACAAGGAGGCGATGAACCTCGCCGGGCATCATTTCGACGGCCATACGGGGCTCCTGGCCCACCTGACCGGCTCGAAGAGTTCGTTCATGCTGCTCGCCTCCGAGCGTCTCAACACCATTCACGTCTCCACGCATATCTCGCTGAAGGGCGCGATCGAGCGGGCGCGCACGGAGCGCGTGCTGGCGACCATCGAAGCCGGCCACAAGCATTTCCTGCGACTTGGAAAGAAGGCGCGCATCGCCGTCGCCGGTCTAAACCCGCATTGCGGTGAGAACGGCCTGTTCGGCACCGAGGACACCGAATTCCTGGCGCCCGCCGTCGAACTGGCGCAAGCCAAGGGCATCGATGTCGTCGGGCCGATCTCCGCCGATACCGTCTTTGCCCGTGCCTATAACGGCGCCTTCGATTTGGTGATCGCGCAATATCACGACCAGGGGCATATCCCGATCAAGCTCGTGGCGTTCGAGACGGCCGTCAACGTGTCGCTCGGCCTGCCGATCGACCGCGTCTCGGTGGATCACGGCACGGCCTTCGACATCGCCGGCACCGGCAAGGCCAATCACGTCAATATGCTATCGGCGATCGCCTATGCCCGACTGATGGCTCGTTCGCCGCGTCGCCAGGCGGCCTGATCCTCGTGAAGATCTGAAGCGCCCTGGCGCCGCCGCGCGCCGAGGCCTGCCATTCTCTCGGGAGGAGATGCGCAATGGACAAGACGGTGATCGTCCTCGGCGGCCAGCTGGCGCCGGAGGGATTTTCCTTGCTGGTCGAAGCCGGTGCCACGGTCGTGACGACGGAGCCCTATATCGACAGACAGGCCGTGATCGACATCATGAAGGTCCACAGGCCTGATGCGGTCATCATCCGCCTGCTCGCCGACAAGCTGGGGCCTGAGGAGATAAAGGCCGGCGGACGGCTGAAGCATATCGCCAAGCATGGCGTCGGCACCAACGACATCGATGTCGCGGCGGCCACCAAGCTCGGCATTCCCGTATCGATGACAACAGGCAGCAACGGCCACTCAGTCGCCGAACACGCGCTCGCGATGATCATGGCGCTCTCCAAGGATCTGCCGCGGCAGGATGCGTTGATCCGTGACGGCGTGTGGGACAAGAACCAGTACCAGGGCCGCGAGCTGCGCGGCCAGACGCTTGGCATCGTCGGCTTCGGCTTCATCGGCCAGACGCTCGCGAAAATGGCCGGCGCGATCGGCATGGAGATTATCGCCTTCGATCCGCATACGCCGGACAGCGCCTTCGCCTCAGGTATCCGCCGCGAGACTGATCTGGATACGCTGCTTGCCTCGTCGGATATCGTCAGCCTGCACTGTCCGCTGACGCCGGAAACGAACAAGCTCATCGATGCGCGCCGCATCGGGCTGATGAAACGCGGTTCTCTGCTGATCAACACTGCACGCGGCGAAGTCGTCGATGAAGCCGCACTTGTGCGCGTGCTGCAGGATGGCCATCTCGCCTGCGCTGGCCTCGATAGCTTCGAACAAGAACCGCCCGGCGCCGACAATCCGCTATTCCAAATGCCCAACACGCTTGTTTCGCCGCATGTGGCGGGCGTGACTGTTGATGCCAAGCGCGCGGTCTCGGTGATGGCGGCAAGGAATGTTCTGGATGCGCTGGATGGAAAGACGCTCGAGCCGCGCTTTCTCGCGCGCTGAGCACATCGCAGCTTCAACAACGACGGAGAGACTGGTGAGCGACACCAACGATATCCGCTACGCGCCGGACGCGCTGCGCAGCTTTGCCAAGGACCTGTACGCGGCTTCCGGTCTTGAGGACGACAAAGCCGAGGCTGTGGCCCGCTATCTGGTCGAGGCGGATTTGATGGGGCATACGACCCATGGCCTGGCGCTCGCCGGCTGGTATCTGCAGAGCATCGCCGATGGCGTGATGACGCGCGAGGGCAGCCCCGAGATGATATCCGACCGCGGGCCCGCGGTTGCCTGGGCCGGAAGGCGCCTGCCCGGCGCATGGCTGACTTCGGAGGCCGTCAAGCTCGCCTGCGATCGAGCAGAGACATATGGCACGGCGACGATTACCATCGCAAACAGCCACCATATCGGCTGCCTCGCCGCCTATCTGTCGATCGCGACGGACAGGGGCTACATGGTGAGCATCGCAAGCTCGAGCCCTTCCGGCGCGCAGGTCGCGCCATTCGGTGGCCGCAAGGGCGTCTATACGCCAAACCCTGTGGCGCATGGCATCCCAACATCGGGCGATCCGATCCTCATCGATATCAGCGCCTCGATAACCACGGTCAACATGGCGCAACGCCTGATCCGGGAAGGACGTCAATATGAGCACGAATGGCTGATGGACGCAGACGGAAACCCCAGCCGCGACCCCAAAGTCATCGAAAGCGGCGGCACGCTGCTCCCGACCGGTGGGCTGGACCACGGCCAGAAGGGATACGGCATGGCACTGCATGTCGAAGCCTTCAGGCAGGCGCTCTCAGGCTATGGCCGCGCCGATGCGCCGAAAGGGACGAATGCCGCCGTGACGGTCCAAGTGTTCGATCCGGCCGCCTTCGGCGGTCGCGAAGCTTTCCTGCGCCAGACCGGCTGGCTCGTCGATGCCTGCCACGACAATCCGCCGCACCCCGGCGTCGAGCGCGTCCGCCTGCCCGGCGAAAACGGGTTGGCGCGCAAGCGCAGCGCGCTTGCCGATGGCGTCCGCCTGTTTCCCGGGATTATCGATGGGCTACGCGGCCATGCCGAGCGGCTGCGCGTTGCGATGCCGCCCGTATTGTCTTGACGCTCACCGCCTACGGGCGATGAGCCAGACGAGGTAGGGCGCGCCGGCGAGCGCCGCGAACAGACCCAGCGGCAGCTCGTATGGGAAAGTCGCCGTGCGAGCGCCGAGATCGGCGATGATCATCAGCAGTGCCCCGATCGCCGACGACGCCAGAAGCTGATGTGCCGGCTTTATGAAGCCTGCGCGATGAGCGATATGCGGCCCTATCAGCCCGACGAAGCTCAAAGGCCCGACCAGCAGCGACGCCGCGCCGGTCGCAAGCCCTGCAACGAAGATCATCGCGGTACGCGCCGAGCGCACCGGCACACCAAGCGCAACCGGCACCGCGTTGCCGAGCGGCAGGATCGTCAGCCATCGGGTGAAGAAAAGCACGATGCCAGTGCAGACGACCGCCAGAACCGCGAGCACCATCGACGACGCCGGCGTTGCCGTGTTGGACGAACCGCCGAGCCAGGACAGGATCTGCCATGAGCGCTGATCGCCGATCGCAAGCAGCGCCGACAAAATAGCCGACGTCAGCGAACTGACGGCGATGCCGGCGAGCAACAGCCGCTCGGGCGACAGCTGGCGGCGGCTGGCAAAGGCGACGACGATGATCATGACGATCATGGAGCCGATGCCCGCGCCAGCGAAAAGCTCTACGACACCGGCCGCCGGCACGATCGTAATTGCCGCCGCGAAACCGACACCGGCGCCGCCGCTGACGCCGAGGACCTCCGGGCTTGCCATTGGATTGCCGGTCAGCCGCTGCAAGATCGTACCCGCGATCGCAAGCAGGCTACCCGCTGCAGCCGAAGCCAGCAGCCGTGGCCAGCGCATGGGCAAAAGATCAGTGAAGTCCTGCGCCGAGAGTAGTGTGAAGCCAGCGGGCGTCCGCGCCAGGAAAAGAACCAGCAGAGCGAGCGCCGGCAGAAAAGCGAGAAGCAGGATCAGCCATGTGCGCGGCGCCCTCGCCTCGGTCACATGTGCACGCTCCTCGTGCAGCTCGACCGGTTTGACCTTCGGCAGCAGCCAGAGCAGCAGCGGACCACCGATCAGGGCCGTCATCGCCCCTGTCGGAAACGTCTCGCTGGTGGTGGAGCCGAGGAATTGCACCAGGCCATCGCACAGCCAGAGCAACAGGCCGCCCGCGATGGGCGATGCGAGAATGATGGCATGAGGCTTCCTGACGCCAAGGCCGCGCACCAGGGCTGGGCCGGCTAGGCCGACGAAGCTGACCAGACCGACGCTCGCCGCAACACCCGCCGCCAGCCCCACCGCGATCACTGCGACCGCCACGCGTATGCCAACGAGCCCGACGCCGAGCGATTTCGCGCCGCTATCGCCGAGGCCGAACAGCGCCAGCGGCCGCAGCAGCAGGATGCTGGCCGCAAGGCCCGCGAGCAGTTCGAGCGCCAGCGTCGAGGCGACGGACCAGTCCTGCTGGCCGAGCGCGCCGCCGTTCCATGTCACCAGCGACATGAGGTATTCGCCCTGCGAAAGCGTCATCGCGGCCGACAGCGCACCGCAGGTGATGCCGACGAGCAGTCCGGAGACGACCATGGTGACCGGATCGAAGCTGCGGCGCCAGCCGAGCAGGAAGACCAGCGCCGTAGCGCCGGCGGCACCCGCAAGCGCCACCAGCGCGCGGTATCCATCGAGGATCGTGGGAAAAAACAGCGTTGTCGCGACGATGGCGAGCTGGGCGCCGGCCGAGACGCCCAATGTCGAGGGGTCGGCGATCGGGTTTCTGAGCAGCCGCTGCAGCAAGGCGCCGGCAAGACCAAGTGCGGCGCCGGCCAGTATGGCGGCGGCGGCTCTTGGAAAGACGCCGTAGGCTAGAATGATCTGCTCGGTGGTCATCCCATCAGGCATAAGCGGCAGCGATGGCCAGGCGGCGAGCGGCAGGAAGGCGAGTGCCTGCTGCAAGAAGAGCAGGACCGCAAGTGCTGTCGCGGCGGCGAAGAAGATCCAAACTGTGCGCGATGTCAAAGCGTCTCTCCGCCTTTGACGAGCGCTTCGCTCAAGAGCCGCGCGAAGCGAAGCCCGGCGGTGATGCCGCCATAGGGGTTGACGTTACCGATGTTGACGACACGTCCGTCTCTGACTGGCTTGAGCGACTTCCAGATCATGCTGTTGCGCAGGCTGCTGCGCGCTTCGACAGGGACGTCGGAGACGATGACGATACGCGCTTCGGGATTGGCGGCGAGGTTTTCCATGGGTACCGGTGCTGCGAAGGTGAAGCGCGATCGGTCCGTCCAGGCATTCGGCAGGCCGAGCCGCTGCAGGATGTCTCCGAACATGCTGTCGGCGCCGAAGGCGCGAAAGTGACGGGAATCGCCGATATTGATGATGTAGGTCGGTCGCGCCGCGAAGGGAGCGAGCTGCTGGCGAAGGCCTGCCAGCAATGCGTCCTGATCGGCCAGCACTTTGACCGCGGCATCCGTCCGCCCAAGAAGATCACCCAATTGCGAGACCGCATTGAGCGCCTTGGCATAGGGCGGTTCGCCCTGGACGTAGAAAGGCAGCGAATACACTGGGGCGATGGCCTCCAGCGCCGGCTGATGCCTGACATAGAAGGGCGAGATCAGGATGAGTTCAGGCTTCAGCAGGTGCAGCAACTCAAAGTTCGGCGAGCCGCGCAGGCCGAGATCGACAACAGAAGACGGGATTCCCGGCTCGACGGCGTCGCTGCGAAACTGAAGGAGCTCGGTCGCGGCGATCGGGGTCACGCCGACCGCCATCAGGGTTTCGAGCATCGCCCAGTCGATTGCCGCGATGCGGCTCGGCGTTGTCGCCGCCTTCGCATCCCATGCAACGGCAAGGGCAGCGAGCAGGCCAAGAGCCTGCCGCCGCCCGATCAGAGCTGATTTATTGGAATTGTCTGAAATCATACGCCCACTTTATCTGCCGCCTACCAGGCAAAACTCAACCTGGCCATGACCGTGCGACCATCACCATAGGTGCAGCCGAACGAGGAGCAGCTTGAGACATAATTCTTGTCCGCAATGTTCTTGAGGTTGAGCGACGCGGTAACGCCATCCTTCTTATAGCGGATCGCCGCGTCGAGGAGCGCGACACCACCGAGATCGAATGTATTGGCGGTATCGCCATAACGTTGTCCCACATATCTCACGCCACCGCCGATGCCGAAGCCATCAAGATCGCCTCCCTCCTGGAAGGTGTAATCGAGCCAAAAGCTGGCGGCGTTTGCCGGAACATTGTCCAGGCGATTGCCATTGTCCGTTCGCCCCAGAATTTGCGTGTCCATGTACGTGTAGGCGGCGTGCAGGTCCAGCCCGTCGGTAAGACTTGCCACACCTTCAAGTTCGACGCCCCGGGCGTGCACTTCACCGATCTGCGCGATCGTCGTCCCCCCGCCTGGAAGAGCGACCGTGTTCGAGACGTTGTTCTGACGGAGATCGAAAACGGCGGCGGAGAAGAAGCCATTCCAGCCCTCGGGCTGATACTTGACGCCGATTTCCACCTGTTTGCCCGTCGTCGGGTCCAGCAGCTGGCCTGTTGTCGGCACAGGAACCGGCTCGAAGGAGGTGGCGTAGCTGATATAGGGCGCAATGCCGTTATCGAAGACGTAGCCCAGCCCGGCGCGGCCGGTCAGCTTGTGATCATCCTTGTCCAGCGGCCGCTCGACATTGGTTCTTCCATTCAAGGAGGTGCCGCTCGTGCTCGCCCAATCCTGCCGGAGGCCGAACGTCGCGCGCCAGTTATTGTAGGCCATCTCGTCCTGGATATAGATGCCAAGCTGCTGCAGGTCGGAGACGACATGCGCGTCCGTCGTCTTGGACGTTAGCCTGATCGGACCACGATAGACGGGATTGAACGCATCAAGCGGCGTCGCGCTCCAGAATTGCGTGCTGGCATCGTTGGAGAAGTATCGGTAGTCGAGGCCAACAAGCAGCTTGTGATCGACATCCCCAGTATCGAACTCGGCGAGGAAGTTGTTGTCGATGTTGAAGGTGTTGAGGTTTTCGTCCTGGAAGGTCGCATTGCGATTGATCTTCCGGCCATCGGCCGCGAGACCTGAGGTGGCCATGCCGAGCGCCTGGTAACTCCAGTCGAAATTAGAGTAGCGAACATTCTGTCGGAAGGTCCAGACGTCGTTCAGGCGATGTTCGAACTCATAGCCGAGGTTCGTCAGCGTCCGCGACGAATGGTCGAAGCTGTCGTCGCCGACGAAGAAGTCGCGGGACAGCCGATTGCCCTTCGCATTGAGCGTCAGCTGGGCCGGCAGGCTGGATGGGGTACTCGGGTTGTCGTGCTGGACGCTGGTGAGGATCGTCAGCTTGGTGTCGTCATCGGGCTGCCATGTCAGCGCCGGGGCGATGAAGTAGCGGTCGTTATCGAGGTTATCCGTCTGGGCACCGGCTGCGCGCACCAGCCCCGTGACGCGATAGGCGAAGTCCGAGCCATCGCTGACAGGGCCGCCGACATCGAAAAACGAGCCATAGGTGTCATAGCTTCCGGCCTGCAGGCCGACTTCACCGAAACGCTCGAACACCGGCCGCTTGCTGATCAGATTGATCATCCCGCCGGGATTGCCCTGGCCGTACATCACCGATGCCGGTCCCCTCAGGACCTCGATGCGCTCCAGCTGATAGGGATCGACCGCCGGCGCGCCCGCGGTGCGCATCATCCTAAGGCCATTCAGATATTGCGACTGGCGACCATCGAAGCCTCGGATTCTCGGCGAATCGAAACGCGGATCGGAGCCATAAGGCGTGCCGGAAACGCCAGGTGTGTATTCGACCGCCTGCCCGACCGTTTCGGCGCCCTGGGCGCGGATCTGATCCGTGGTGACAACCGAGATGGATTGCTGGGTTTCCAAGAGCGGCGTCCCCGTCTTGGTCGCAGTCGAACTGGTCTTCGCGACGAAGCCTTTTACCGGTGCCTTCGGATCTTCCGCGCCCTTGGCCTGCACGGTGATCGGCGCAAGCGTCGTTGCGCCGTCGCCATCCTCGGCGCGCAACTGGCCCGGAGCCGTTACCGATACGCCTACCACTGCCGTTGCTGCCAGCGCTTCCATGAAACTAAGGTGTCTTGCCACTCTACCGCCCAATCCAGTCACGATCCGAAAACTGGACTTGTTTAGTCATCTTATCCCATTTCATCCAATAAATGACAGGGGGTATTTTCATCATTTCTGATTATGATAATTTCAAATGCTCATAGTTTATAATTATTCTGAAGCGTATCTCACATGACGAACCCGGACTCACGAAGGCCTAGCCGGAACCCTTCCTTCGAACTACGCCACCTCAAGTATTTCGTGGCGCTTGTCGAAGAGCACAATTTCGAGCGCGCGGCCGCAAGGCTCGGCATCGCCCAACCGGGCCTGAGCCAGCAGATCATGAGCCTTGAGGATATTCTCGGAACGTCGCTTCTCGATCGCACCAGACGATCCGTCCATCTCACCCAGTCCGGTCAGGTACTCTACGACGAAGCGACCAAGATCCTCGCGCAGGCGGATGTCGCGATAGTGGCGGTCAATAGGGTTAGTCGCGGCGAGACCGGGCGCGTCTCCATCGGATATGTGGCGTCAGCCGCCTATTCCGGCGCGGTCGTGCAGTCGATCAAGGCCTACAAGCGTGATCATCCCGGCGTCGAGATCGAATTGACGGAGATGGAGCTGCGCAAGCAGCTCGCCCGCATTGTCGAGGGACTGCTTGATTTCGCCTTCATCCGCGGCCCTGCTCCCATTCCGGATGGCCTTGCCACCCATATCATCCGCCGCGAGCCCATCGTCCTGATGGTGCCGGATGGGCATCCCGTGACGCTGGAGCGCGGCGCCGCCAATCTCGCCGGTCTCGCTGGCGACGTGTTTCTGACGCCGCAGCAACCGCGCGACGTCGGCTTCCACGGCACGACCTATGCGGCCTGCAAGGAGGCGGGCTTCGAGCCGAACGTCAATTCCACGTCGTGGGACTTCACAGGCATCGGCAGCATGGTTGCGATCGGCGCGGGCGTGGCGATCGTGCCGAAATCGCTCGAATGCGTCAGGTTGCCAGGTATTCGTTACGTGCCGCTGCCGCATGCCAACGTCACGTCCGATCTCGTCGTCGCCTATAGAAAGACCGAGGCGTCTCCGGCTGTGCGGGCATTCATCGCCCACAGCAAGCGCAACCTCTGACCCCAAAGATAGCAACCTCGCGCGAAACGCTCGGTTGATTTGAGCTTGAGGCCGATCAAGGCCCGTGCTTTCATCACCTCAGGCAGAAACCCGCGGGAGAATCGCGACGTGACAGCAGATGCGGGAACGCTGCACCGCCCTCCGACCGGCAGTCTGCTGCGGCGGGAGTGGTTCATTGCGATCAGCGCGCTCACCAGCCTCGCTTTCCTGTTTCACGGTCCGGCGCTCTTTGCACTGCTCGCCAATCCCATCTGGCTGACGCTGATCTTCATCTGGCTCTTCTCCGTCGTGCTCGGCTCGGCGCTAGCAGTGGTGCGGCATGCCGACCACCTTGCCGAGCGCCTGGGCGAGCCCTACGGAACGCTCATCCTGACGCTCGCGATCACCACGATCGAGGTCGTGGCGATCACCGCCGTGATGCAGCACGGCGAGAACAACCCGACGCTGGTGCGCGACACGCTGTTCGCGGTTGTCATGATCATCCTGAACGGGATGGTGGGGCTGTCGCTGCTTCTCGGGGCCTGGCGGCGGCATGAGCAAAGACATAATCTGCAGGGCGCGAACGCCTATCTCGGCGTGATCGTGCCGTTGGCGACGCTCAGCATGATCATGCCAAATTTTACGCACCCGAACGGCGGACCGGGCTATTCGACCGTTCAGCAGACGGTTCTGGCATTCATCTCGGTCGGGCTCTACGGCGTGTTCCTGATGCTGCAGACAGGACGCCACCGGGGCTTTTTCATCGACGAGACGGAAGAAGCCGTGCCTGCGCGTCACCACGCAGATCATCAGGGGCCACTCTGGTGGCCGATCGTGATGCTCGCTCTCTATATGTCGCTGGTGGTGTTCCTGGTGGAGCAACTGGCGCCGCCGATCGATTACTTCATCGAAACGCTGCGCGCGCCGGCGGCCCTTGGCGGCGTGATCATGGCCGTTCTGGTGGCGACGCCCGAGGCGATCAGCGCGGTGCGCGCGTCGGTCGCCAATCACCTGCAGCGATCGGTCAACATCTTCCTGGGCTCGGTGCTTTCGACCATCGGCCTCACCGTCCCCGCCATGCTTGTCATCAGCCACCTCACGGGAAACCCCGTCATTCTCGGCCTCGATCACAGCAGCCCGATCATGCTGGTGTTGACGCTCGCCTTGAGCATCATCACCTTTTCCAGCGGCCGCACGCATCTGATGCAGGGAGCGGTGCACCTCGTTCTCTTCGTTGCCTACGTCCTCTTGATCTTCGAGACTTAGCGGCGATCAGCTAGCCCGGTCGCCTTTTGCGTCGAACACGTGAACATGCTGTGCGGGGAAGCTGACATTCACATCCGGCCCCGCCGCCAGTGCCGCCCGATCGAGCGTGAAGATCTTGAACGGCAACCCGTGCAGCGAGAGGTGCAGGATAATGCCGAAGCCCGTCGGCTCGATCAGCTCTACGCTTGCCTTCATGCCGGTCTCTTCCGACGTCATGACGACATGCTCCGGACGAATGCCGAGCGTCACCTTGTCGCCGTCGGCAAGCTTGAGCGGATTGGAGAGCTTAACAACGGTGCCGTCCTTCAGCTGCGCGCCGCCGTTCCTGTAGATCGCGTCGAGGAAATTCATGCCCGGCGAGCCGATGAAGCCGGCGACGAAGAGATTGGCGGGGCGATCATAGAGCTCGAGCGGGCTGCCCACCTGCTGCACCACCCCGCCATACATGGCGACAATCCGGTCCGCCAGCGTCATTGCCTCGATCTGGTCGTGGGTCACGTAGATCGAGGTCGCCTTCAGGTCGCCATGCA
This sequence comes from Hyphomicrobiales bacterium, assembly GCA_900465665.1. Classification (GTDB taxonomy): domain Bacteria; phylum Pseudomonadota; class Alphaproteobacteria; order Rhizobiales; family Rhizobiaceae; genus Rhizobium. The sequence continues at coordinate 10,313 of UBJO01000047.1, read as the reverse complement.
GTTTCTTGATTTCGGCGCGCATCTGCTCGCGCAGGCGGGCATCGAGGTTCGACAACGGCTCGTCGAACAGGAACGCCTTCGGCTGACGCACGATGGCGCGGCCCATGGCGACGCGCTGGCGCTGGCCGCCGGATAGCGCCTTCGGACGGCGTTCGAGCAGCGGGTCGAGCCCGAGCTTGGAGGCAGCCGCGCCGACGACGCTGGCGATCTTGTCCTTGGCCGTCTTGCGGAGCTTCAGGCTGTAGCTCATGTTTCCGGCGACATTCATGTGCGGATAGAGCGCATAGGACTGAAACACCATGGCGATGTCGCGGTCCTTCGGATGAAGCTCGTTGACCCGGTTTCCGGCGATCCGGATCTCGCCCGAGGTCACGTCCTCGAGGCCGGCGATCATCCTAAGCAATGTGGACTTGCCGCAGCCAGACGGACCGACGAGCACGACGAACTCGCCATCCTCGATCTTCAGCTCGACGTCGTGCAGGACGTGGACATGGCCAAAAAATTTCTTGACGTTCTGGATATCGATCGATGCCATGTGATTAACCCTTGACCGCGCCGGCCGTCAGGCCCTGGACGAGGTAACGCTGGATGAGAAGGAAGAAGAGACCGGCCGGGATGAGCGCGAGAACACCCGCCGCCATCATTTGTCCGAAATCGACCGAGAATTTGCCCACGAAGGTCAAAAGCCCGACCGGGAAGGTCGCGGCGTCGTTGCCGTTGATCAACATCAGCGCGAAGAGCAGTTCGCTCCAGGCGGCGGTGAAGACGAAGCCGAGCGTGGCTGCGATCCCCGGCAATGTCAGCGGCAGGATGATCTGGCGAAACGCGGTGAATTGCGTCGCGCCGTCGATCATCGCGGCTTCCTCGAGGTCCTTCGGGATGCCGTCGAAGAATGACTGCATCAGGAAGGTCGCGAAGGGCACGTTGAAGGCGGTGTAGACGACGACGAGGCCGGTGAGGCTGTTGGTCATGTGCAGCGGCGTCAGGATCTTGAAGATCGGCGCGACCAGCATGACCAGCGGGAACATCTGCGTCAGCAGCATCAGCGCCACGATCCAGTATTTCGCCCGGAAATTGAACCGCGAGAGCGCATAGCCCGAAAGCGAGGCACAGATCGTAACGACGACGGCGGTCGAGGCCGAAACGATCAGGCTGTTCTTGAAGAAGGTCGGAAAGGCGCTGTGCTGGAGAACGAAGCTATAATGCTCCCAGGTCGTGCGCGACGGCCACATCCGGACACCTTCGGAATAGAGAAGGTCGTTGGGCGTCACGGAAACCTTGAGCAGCCAGAACAGCGGAAACAGCGCGAAAACGATGTAGCACAGGATCGCCAGACGGTGCGCGATGGTGGGGATGATGGATCGTCTCATGGCTCAATCCTTGTTCAGCAGTGTCTGCCGCAGCAGGATGATCAGCATGGAATAGGCAAGCAGCAACACTAGCAGCACAAGCGCGATCGCCGAGGCGTAACCGAAGTCGAGCCGCTTGAACGCCTGCGTGAAGATATAGCTGGCAACGATCTGCGTCCTGTCGGCCGGGCCGCCGCCGGTCATCACGACAATGAGATCGGCGAAGTTCGACACCCATACGGTGCGCAGGAGCACGGTGATCGCGATTGTCGGCGCGAGAAACGGCAGCGTGATCGAGCGGAAGCGCTGGGACCATGTGGCGCCGTCGATCGAGGCCGCTTCGTAGAGGTCGCGCGGAATGGCCTGAAGGGCGGCGAGCAGCGTGATGGCGAAGAAGGGAATGCCCCACCAGACATTGGCGATGATCGGTCCCCACATGGCGTATTGCGGGTCGGACAGGATGTTGCGCGGCTCGCTCATCAGGCCTAGCGCGTAAAGCCAGTGTGGAATTGGCCCGATGACGGGATTGAACAGCCAGGCCCAGTTGAGGCCGGCGAGAAACGACGGGACGGCCCAAGGCAGGAACACCAGCGCCTGAACGAGGCCCCTGCCCCAGAACGGCTTGTCGAGCAAAAGCGCGAGGATGAGGCCGAAGATGAACTGCAGGACGACCGACGCACCGGTCCACCAGAGCGTGTTCTTCAGCGCGCCATAAAAGGCGGCGTCCTTGGAGAGTTCGCGAAAATGCTCCAGCCCGACAAAGCCGCCGGAAAAGGGGTTCAGAAGCTGGATATCGCGGAACGCATAGGAGACGCCGATCACCAGCGGCACCAGCATCACGGCAATGATGAGGACGAGCGATGGGGCGCTGTAGAGATAGGGTTCCGAGGCATCGGCGACGCGCTTCAGCCACGACCTGCGGTCACGGCGACTGTCAAGCGTATCGGCGGTCATGGTCATCTTGGGCGGCTTTCATGGTTACGTTCAGTTTGCCCGCAGTAGGGCCCGCAGCCCCCTCATCCGGCCTTACTAGGCCACCTTCTCCCCGTTGGGGAGAAGGGAACGGAGAGGTTGCGGCGGAACCCCTTCTCCCCAACGGGGAGAAGGTGCCGGCAGGCGGATGAGGGGGCCACACATGCGAAGCCCCCTTTTCAGCCCGCTTACTTTTTCGCGAGGTACTTCTGCTGAGCCTTGGTCAGATAGTCCGCCCACTGGTCAGCCAGTTCCTTCGGCGTGATATCGCCGAGAAGCGCCTGCTGCGTCGTCTTGATAGCGAGCGAATCCTTGAAGAAGGCGAATTCCTCGAGGTAGGTCGGCATCACGGTCGGAACGATGTTCTTGTCGGCCAGTTCATCGAACCAACCCTTGAACTGCTCGCTCGCATAGAAGGGGTCCTTCTCGGCCGAGGTGTGAACCGGGAGAGCGCCGGTGCGCTTGTTCCACTCGATGTTGCCTTCGGGCGATTCAAGCGTTTCGATCAGCTTCCAGGACAGATCCTTGTTCTGGCTGGTGGTGAACATCGACCAGCCGGCGAAGCCGATCGTCGTGAAGCCCTTGCCGCTCGGACCGACCGGCATCTTGGTGACGCCGAAATCCTCCGGCTTCATGCGCTGGGCAACCGCGATCAGGGCATCCGGATCCTGGTCGAGCATCGCGCAGGTGCCGGAATAGAAGCCGGCGACGGTCTCGTTGAAGCCCCAGTTGACGCTGTCCTTCGGCGCCAGGCCCTTCTTGTAGAGATCGACGACCCATTCGAGACCCTTGGCCCAGCCTTCGCTGTTCATGGTCGAGGTGCCGTCGTCGTTGAAGAACTTGTTGGAGCCGGCCATGGTGGCGCCGAACATCACCCAGCCGTTCAGGCCGCCCGGTCCGCCGCGCAGGCAGTAGCCGGACTTGCCGGGAAGCTTGGAGACCTTTTCAGACGCAGCGACGAACTCGTCCATCGTCTTCGGCGGCTCGGAAACGCCGGCTTCCTTGAAGAGGTTCTTGTTGTAGAACAGCGCGCGCAGATAGAAGCCGTAAGGCAGCATGTAGGCGGTGTTCTTGACGTCGCGGCCGAGTTCCAACGCACGCGGCGTCAGGCCCTTGGTGTATTCCCACTTCTCGAGGTAGGGCTCGAGGCTTTCGAGCATGCCGTTGTTGGCGTAAAGCGAGAGCCAGGTATCCGGCATCTCCATGACGTCAGGGGTGTCGCCTGCCGATACCATCGTCGCGAACTTCTGGAACGCTTCGTTCCAGGGCAGCGAGATGATATCGACCTTGGTGCCGGGATTGGCGGCTTCGAATTTGCCGACAAGCGATTTCAGGGTTTCGGTGCGCTCGGGGCTGGTGATCACCTCGACGAGCTTCAGCGTCGTGTCGGCCATCGCCGTACCCGCCATCATCGTGGCCAGCAGCGTTGCGGTTATCAGTCTTTTCATGCTCAGTTCCCCCTTCCAGGTTTTTCCTCTGTTTCTGGACTTTTACGAAGCGACGGAAAGCGCCTCCTCGATGTCTTTCCACAACGCCTCGGTTCCTTCGAGGCCGACATGGAGGCGTACGGACCGCGCATGGATCCCGAAGGTATGCGCGGAATTGGGCTGTGCCTTCTGCTGAAGGACGACCTCGCCTGGTACGATCAGGCTTTCATGCCCACCCCAGCTCACTCCCAGTTTGAAGAGCTTGAGGTGATCGGCAAAGGCGCGGATATCGACGCCTTCGCGGAATATGAACGAGAATAGACCGGATGTGCCGTTGAGGCCTGCCGGCAGGCGGTTGGCGAGGCCCGGATGGCAGACCGTTTCGACGACATCGAGATCCTGCAGGCGCTTGGCGATCGTCATGCCGGCCGCCTCGTGCGCCTTCATGCGGATCGGCAAGGTGCGCATGCCGCGGATCAAAAGCCAGGCATCGAAGGGCGACAGCTTGCCGCCGAGATAGGGATAGGATTCCGCCTTGACGCGGGCGACCATCTCCTTCGATCCGGCCACGACGCCAGCGACGACATCGCTGTGGCCACCGAGATATTTGGAGGCCGAGTGAATGACGAGGTCGACGCCAAGCGTGATCGGGCGCTGGAAGACCGGGCTCGCCCAGCTGTTGTCGATCATCGAGATCACACCATGCTGCTTCGCCAGAGCGGCGAGAGCGCCGACGTCATGCGCTTCCATGACCCAGCTGGTCGGGCTTTCCATGTAGAACAGCTTGGCACCGGGAAGCGCCTTGGCGACGGCCTCCTCGTCGCGGCCGTCGACATAGGTCACCTCGACCTTCATCCGCTTCAACACGGTGCCGAACAAGCGGAAGGCATCGGGATAGACATGCTTGACCACAACGATACGATCGCCCGGCTCGACGAAGGCCAGTACCGCCGACGAGATCGCCGCCATGCCGCTTGCAAAGCCCAGCGCGTCCTCGGCACCCTCAAGCTTGGCCAGCATCTCCTCGAACATGCGCACCGTCGGGTTCAGCCCGCGCGTGTAGATCGGCCGCACTTTCTCGCCGCGATAAGACGAGATCATGTCGTCGTAATCGGAGAAGGTGAACAGCGACGTCTGGAAGATCGGCGGCACCACGGCTTCGGCGAAGTTTCCTTCGTCGTGCGCGGTGATGAGGGACGCGAGTTCGAACGGGTCTGAACCGTTGCTCATTGGGACATTTCCTTGATGTCTTCCTCGACGACCGCGAGGATTTTCAGTGTCTCTTCGCGCGCCGCCTCGGGATCGCGCGCGGCGATCGCGTCGAAGAGCGTGCGGTGAAAGGGAAAGGAACGGCGGGCGAAGTCCTGCCGCTCGAAAGGGTGCTGCCAGAACTGCCAGAAGGTCTCGCGCATCTGCTCGAGAAGCTGGCGAAACAGCGGATTGTGGCTGGCGTCATAGATGGCGAGGTGGAAGGCCAGATCCTCCGGTCCCGAGGTGCCCTTTTCCAGATGGACGCGCTCCATCTCGTTGAGCTTCTCTTCGATGACGACAAGATCCTGAGCGGTACGCTTCTTCGCGGCGACCATGCCGGCCTCGCACTCGATGCCGCGGCGCACTTCCAGCGTCTGCAGCAAGGCGTTGCGCAGATCCGTCGCGTGCAGCGACAGCGGCATATGAATGGTCGCCTTGGAGATCGGCTTCAGCAGATAGGTCCCGCTGCCCTTGCGCGTCTCGATCACGCCGAGCGCCTGGAAGTGCCGGATCGCCTCGCGAATGGTCGAGCGCCCGACCCTGAGGTCCGCCATCAGCTCGCGCTCGGCGGGCAGCCGGTCGCCGGCCTGCAGGCGCGCATCTTCCACATAGTCCGCCAACGCATCCGTTACCTGACGTGCGCGATCCATCGCCGGAAGCGGCCGGATAACCGGCCTATCGCTGCTTGGTGCCTTCATGGTTCCCCAATATCTTTATAGGCAGCCGACCTTTAAATTGGTCTGACATCTTAGCATTTCATAGAAATTAACGACTCGTCAAGATGCCGTGTGTCCAGTCCGTGGGAATACCTCTTGATTGGAGCAGAAACGCTCGCTTACACCGATAAGAAAACTCGATCCTGTGGGAGGTCCTTTACAGGCTTTTGGGCCCGCGTGCTCGCGTGGCGCGTCGATCCGGTTCGTTAAACCGCGGGACGGTTCCTGCCCCTGCGCCTCAGCTCAAATGTGAGGGTAGAGATGTCTTCACCGCACGCCGATTGCGTGACGGTCACAGACGGCGACACGGCCAGCGCAGTCGTTGTTCTCCGAGCCTCTCGATGCTTCGGGCAAGCGCGGCGGGTTCGGCCGGAGGTGAAGTATCCAAATCCCAATGGGAGTGGCGTTTGAGACAGCGCTAGAATGCTCCAGGAACAAGTAGCTTCGACCCGCCGTCAGCCACCATAGACCCCTGCCGACATCGTTGAGGATATAATCGACGACATGCTGCACCAGCAACGCGCGGAGCGATGACATGGGCGGGCGACCACTTGACGATGAAAGGCCCAAGTGCGACAGGCTGCTGCTGCGGGGAAACATGAATCTGCAATGGGCTTGTCGTCGAGAGCCGGTCAGCGCACTCAATGGTCGGACCACATTCCCCGTCCTCTGATCGAACGTGCCTCGATGTCGTTCTGGTCACCGAGAACTCTAGATCCGGCTTGTCTGTGGAAGACTGACTGATCGTCGATTAACCGGTATAACTAGCCGCGGGTACGGGGCCACGTCAGGCCTCCACTATCCTTGGCCATTCATCGCGCCTGATAATGGCGCACCGGACGTGTTCGTGCACATCAGTGCTGTGGAGCGCTCCGGTCTCTCTGGCCTGAAGGATGGACAGAAGGTGAGCTACGAACCTACGCAGGATCGCCGCAGCGGCAAGACGGCCGCCGAGGATCTGCGAGCTCTATGAACTCATGCTGCCGCGCTTTCGGTGCGGCAGCATCCAATTACTGGATCATGGATTTCCGGACAGCTCTAACGCGCCACCTGGTCTAAACCTTGAGTGAACGATCTTCTTCGTCCTCATCGAGATCTGGCGCTTCGATTCCGGCTGCCTCGTTGGATACCCAAACCCAGCTCATAACGAATGCTCCCTCATCACCGCGTGAGATCACTGCGTCGCCATCCACTTCTAGATCATCATTTGTATCGACCGCTGAAACAAAAGCGCCGGTATCTTGATCGGGTGCCTCTCTCAATTTCTCAGTGAGGCGTCCCGCAGGAACATGCTCCAGGATCAGTTCGATTTCATCGGCTTCAAGTCGTACCCACATTTGAATAACTCGGTTTCGTCACCCACGATTGTGGTGGCCAGGCTCCTTGGCGGCAACCCCTTACGCAAGATAGACCGAGAAGAGCCCGCACTCGTGCACCGCTGCGGACCAACCGCGACCAAACTATTGTAGAAATCACTGCCTGCATCGCTTTCTCGGCTATTGCGCCGACGGCCATTGTACCAAGACAATGGTTCGACCGCCGTCAGCATCATCCTATGAATCTCATCCCGTCCTCTGCTCTTTCAGGCAAAATAGCAGGCCAGTTTTTTACCCCTGAGGCCGTTGCCGCTTCGCTCGTTTCGTGGGTGTTGCGATCTCAATCAGACCTTCTGCTAGATCCATCCTGTGGAGACGGAGCCATCCTCGCCCACCACGCCAATTCAAGGGGTATCGATCAGGATCCATACGCTGCATGGCTATCCAAGCAACGGCAGCAATCCGCGCGGATTGACAACGCCGATTTCTTCACATGGGCACATGACACGGAGGAACGTTTCGATTGCGCTGCCGGAAATCCTCCATTTATCCGCTACCAGAACTTTAAAGGCCTCCCGAAAGCGGCGGCTGCGTCCATCTACGCAGCTCACGATCTCAAATTGAGCGGTCTCAGTTCGAGTTGGGCTCCCTTTCTGATTGCGACGGCTTCTCTATTGAAACCGGGCGGCCGGATGGCCTTTGTGGTACCTGCTGAGATCGGTCACGCAACTTATGCGCCAGGGATCATCGACTTCCTTCTCAGGAGGTTTGCAAAAGTGCAGGTCGTGGCGGTTCGGGAAAAGCTATTTCCGCGCCTGTCCGAAGACTGCTGGCTGCTCTACTGCGACGGCCACGGAGGACGATCCGAACACGTTCATTTCTCGAAGCTCGATCGCTTCACGCCAAGTGCAGCACCTCCAACGGCCGAGATGCACTCTTGGCCAAACATTAAGGCGAACTGGCGAGGTCGACTTCGGCCCCTCCTAGTCGCGGATGCAGGCAGGCAAGCTTACCTTGAGGTTCAGTCTCATTCCACCGCTGTTAGGTTTGGAGACTTCGCAAAAATCGGCATCGGCTACATCACTGGCGCCAACGACTTCTTTCATCTGAGTCCTCGCCAAGCGGCTGCGCACCAGATTCCGCAGGAGTTCCTCTTACCGACAGTTCGGCGCGGCAAGTTCATCACCACTCGTGTAATCGATGCTACAACGCTAGATAGATGGAAGGCTGCCGATGAGCAGTGCCTGCTTCTCAGTATCCCGGGGAAGGCAGATTTATCTAAAGCCGTTATGCGATATCTGGAAAGCGAACGTGGACAGCGGGCACGGCGTGCCTACAAGTGTCGTGTACGGCCCGTATGGTATTCGGTACCGGGTGTGGTACGGCCCGACTACTTTCTACAATATATGTCTGGATCAGACGTACGGTTGGCGCGTAACGATGTCGGGGCAACATGCACGAATAGCATCCACGGCGTGCGCATCACAAAGACCGAGGCGGCTTGTATTGCGCTCAAGACATGGGGGTCTTCAACCACTAGAGCCAGTTGCGAATTTGAGGGTCATCCATTGGGTGGCGGCATGCTAAAGCTCGAACCTGGAGAGGCATCACGGCTCATTTTCGCGCCTGACCGTGGTCGCGGTGAAGCTCTTGACGATGCAACGCGGACGCTGAAAGAATGGCGCCACGTTTCGTGGGCGAAAGAATCTGCTTCTCGAAACCAAACGCTGTCATAAGTGCAAATCAATGCGTCCCCGAAAGTGGTGGTGGGGTTTGTCCGCGCGTTACGCTCTTTGGAAAGGCTCTTTCAGTCGCATTAAGGGCCAATTTGGTTCTTGAAACGGGCGATGAAGCTCACTTGAGGGTTGATAGGTGCACGCCTATTCGTCGGTTGCAATCAGCAGGTGCCATAAAATTGGGGACATGAAAATTACGGACATTGAATACGGAATCCCGGAGACTAAGGTATTTTAGAGTGCAAGAATATTGGCTCGATCAATTGCGACTACAGAGCTACTCTAAATCTCATTCTTTGGAAGCTCACCGATGGAATTACGCAAACCGTTGTTGCTCTTGTCGATCAACAATTCAGTGCTATCTGCCTCAATCTCCCCACCCACCGATCCCATAGGTCGGCGCTGTTTGACTTTGCCAGATGCGCCGTCGGACGCCTGAGGGACCGGCGCTTGTTCATGGGACGGCGTTTCATCCGAGAAGTGTTGCCTAGCCATATCTAACTCCTGTCCAGAACGTATTCATTCACAGGGGATACAACCACTGTAGCTGGCTCGGTTTCCCTGACTAAGATAATGATTGGCGCGGGATATTGATTGCGAAGCCGCACTCTGTAGGATTGCTTGTCAAAGCTCGGAAGATTTCTATCCCCTACCCTCCCGGAGTTCACGCGTGGAAAATGACCCTGAAATCATCTACTCATCCCACTGCACTAAGTTCGCCAAAGATGGACGGGTCGTTGAAGTGAGCATCTTCCGCATCGAGACAGAAACGACTTGGCACTTAGAAGTCATCAACGAGCAGAACACATCGACTGTGTGGGACGACCCGTTCGAGACAGATGACGCGGCTTGGGCTGAGTTTCTCTCCACGGTCGAGGACGAAGGAATGATGGCTTTCGAGGATGTTCCAACTGTGCTCCATTGAACGCCGGGCACATAGGCCGGGTCGTTTTAGCGAGAGGCGCGTTCGAGGGTGTGGCTTCACCTGTGCGGTGACTAAGGGCGCCAGCCGGGCTCCCTTCGGGACCCAAATTGGCGCCATGGCTCCCCTGCATTAGTGACCCACACATTTCGGGCAAATCGGCTTTCGTCCCCGCTTACGACAGAGAGCAACACGTCGGGATAGGTATCTGCAGACTGCTAGAAACTCTACGTAGCTGCTGTCGCTTCCACCTAACCAGGATTGATATTGACCCTGCGCTCACCGACTTTGAAACGATGGATGTAAAATCAGAGCTTGAGGCGCTCCCACCAAGGATTGCCGACTTCAAAAGACAACTTGCGTTGGAGATCCCCTGCGTCCCAGACAACGCCTCCGTTAGAGGGGAACTCGTGGCGATGCCACTTGCTCGGCTGATCGCGACGTATCTCAATTGGAAGGATAGATCGCTTGCTCCGCATCCACGGCAAACGGTCATATGGAGCGGGCTGCATCGACACACCCGAGGCCCCATCGACTGGGGTCGGATCTTCAACCTAGTCGAACTTAGCAGCAAAGGCGTTTCGCTTAACCGACACCTATCCCGCCTAGCACTACTTTGGCAGA
>UBJO01000116.1 GCA_900465665.1 Hyphomicrobiales bacterium | reverse complement strand
GAGGAAGATGTGGGGGGGCTGGATGCGGAGTTTGAGGGTGATCGCCGTCTGCATCATCAGCTGGCCGGAGCCGAAGATGCTCTCCATGCGGTTCGGGATGTGGGTGCCGTCGCCCTCGGGCGCGCCGACGACATCGATGCCGATGACGATATCGGCGCGATCCATCAGGCATTCATAAGGCACGGGATTGCTGATGCCGCCGTCGATCATCACCCGGCCATGCAGCCGGACCGGCATGAAGACGGCGGGGATGGCGGAAGAGGCTGCGAGTGCCGGAAATAGCTGCCCCTCGCTCACCAGCACTTCCTGCTGGCCGTAATAATCGGTTGCGGTCACCGTCATTGGGATCGGCAGATCCTCGAAGCGATCGGGGAGATCGGCCGGGAGAAATGCTTTCAGGATGCGCTCGAGATTGAACTGGCCAATGCGCACGCCGTTCGCCACCGCATCGCGCACGGTCTGCGGGCGCAGGCCCCAGAGGCGGCTCACCACGGCAGTCTTGTTGCCGACGGTCATCAGCGCATGTTCGCGGATCGCCTCGCCGGTCATGCCGGCCGCCATGCCAGCGCCCATGATGGCGCCGATCGAGGAGCCCGCTATCGCCACCGGGCGGATGCCGAGCTCATCGAGCGTTTCGATGACGTGGATATGGGCAAGCCCACGGGCGCCGCCGCCGCCGAACGCGATGGCCACGCGCGGCGATGCGCCGGAGGCGACATCTTCGAGAGCAGGGAACGCGGAACTGGTCTTTTCGGCCTGCTGTGTCACCCTTTGCCCCCGATAGCCGCTACCTACTCCGGCTGATAGCGGTAGAAATGCACCCTGGTATCGCCGAAAATCCGGCTTTCCAGGAACAGATAGGAAGGATCGACCGAAACGGCAACGTCGGCGCGCTCCTCGAGCACGGCAATCGCGCCCGGAAACAGCCAACCACCCTTGGCGGCCGCGGCCATCGCCTTTTCGCCGAGACCCTTGCCATAGGGCGGGTCGGCGAAGAGGAACTGGAACGGCTCGAGGTTGCCGACGCTCCCAAGATCGGTCGCGTCGCGCCTCAGGATGCGCGTCTTGCCGTGCAGGCCGAGCGCATCGATGTTTTCCCAGAGCAGGCCCCTGCCCTCGACGCTGTTTTCAACGAAGAGCGCATGGCGGCAGCCGCGCGAGACGGCTTCCAGACCGACGGCGCCGGTGCCTGCAAAGAGATCGAGTATCCGGGTGCCATCGACGCATTCCGGATAGGCATGGCTCAGAATATTGAACAGGCTCTCACGCGTCCGGTCGGCAGTCGGCCGGATGTCGTTGGATTTAGGCACGGCGAGCGACCGTCCGCGAAACTCACCGCCGACGATCCGCACCGCGTCCTATTCCCTTGCCCTTAGGTCCACCACGAGACGGCCCGCCCGAGGGCTTGCCACCGCCACCGGGACGATCGCCCGAAGGCTTGCCCGAAAAACTCTTCGCACCCGGCTTGGAGCCGCCAGGCTTGCCGCCAAAGCTCTTGCCGCGCGGCTTGTCGCCGAAGGGGCGATCACCCTGGGGACGTTCACCACGAGGCCGGTCGCCATATGAACGCTCGCCGGCCGGACGCTCGGAGCGAGCCTCGCCGGAGAAACGGTTGGCGCGGGGACGCTCGTCACCCTCTTCGCGCGGACGGCGCGGCTTGTCGCCGAACGGCCGGTCGCCGCGTGGCGGACGATCGCTGAAGGAACGGGGACGGTCGTCGCCGTCCTCGCGTGGCCTGCGGTCGCCGCGTGGCTTTCCTGCGAACGGGCGGTCGCCTGTCGGCCGGTCACCACGGGGAGGACGATCACCGAAAGGCCGATCGCCGCGTGGCTTGTCACCACGTGCAGGGCGGTCGCCGAAGGAGCGTGGACGGTCGCCATCCTCGCGCGGCTTGCGTTCGCCACGCGCCTTGTCGCCAAAGGGGCGGTCGCCGCGGGGTGGGCGATCACCATAAGGCCGGTCGCCACGCGCCGTGCGGTCGCCGCCGGAGCGGTCACCGCGATCACCGAAGGAGCGGTCGCCACGGGGACGGTCGCCGAACCCGCGATCGCCACGGTCGCCGCGCTTGCGGTCGTCGTCGCGGCTCACATCGCTGGAGCGGATCCATTCGCCCTCTTCATCGCGGGCGCGGTTGATCTGCACGCGCGGACCTTCGTCGTAGCTTGTCGGCTGCGGCTTGGAACGGCCAGGCTTTTCGCCACGGCGGAGCGCCGTCTGGGCGTTCTTCTCGGCCTTGGCGGCTGCCTTTTCGCCGAGCGGACGGGCGCCGGGCGCCATCCAGACATTGGCGTTGCGGCGGCTGCCGAGCGCGGGACGCTTCGGACCCTCGTCCTTGCGGTCGCCACCACGGCTTGGGCCACGGCCACCATCACGGTCGCGATCACCGCCACGGCGGTCGTCGCGCTTATCATCGCGCTTGGTGTCGAGGCGGCTCAGCGCGCGCTCGCGCTTGTCTTCCGGCTTCCACGAGCGCTCGCGGCGCTCGGGCTTGGCGTCGGTTTCTTCTTCCTCTGTCACGGCGGGCGCGTTGTAGATCGGCGCGTCGAAATTGGCCTTGGCGTCCTCGATCAAGCGCGGGCCGAGCTGGTCGCGCAGGGTGCGGCCACGCACTTCGATCACCGCCCGCTCGGGGATATCGCCGAGCTGGAACGGGCCGTAGGAGATGCGGATCAGACGGTTGACGTCAAGACCGAGCGCGCCGAGCACGTTCTTGATTTCGCGGTTCTTGCCTTCACGCAGACCCATGGTGAGCCAAACGTTGGAGCCCTGCACCTTGTCGAGCGTCGCTTCGATGGCGCCGTAGAGCACGCCGTCGACGGCGATACCGTCCTTCAGCTTGTCGAGCGCTTCCTGGTCGATCTCGCCGTGGGCGCGCACGCGGTAGCGGCGCAGCCAGCCTGTCGTCGGCAGTTCCAGCGCACGCGCCAGGCCGCCGTCGTTGGTCAAGAGCAGCAGGCCTTCGGTGTTGATATCGAGACGGCCGATCGACATGACGCGCGGCAGATCGTCCGGCAGGTTGTCGAATACGGTCGGGCGGCCTTCCGGGTCGGCGTTGGTTGTCACCAGGCCGGCGGGCTTGTGGTAGAGCCACAGGCGGGTGCGCTCGATGCCGCGGATCGGCATGCCATCGACTTCGATCTTGTCGGTCAGCGTGACGTTGACGACAGGCGTATCCAGCGGCTTGCCGTTCAGCGTGACGCGGCCATCGAGGATCATGCGCTCGATATCGCGACGCGAGGCAACGCCGGCGCGCGCCATCACCTTGGAGATGCGTTCCGCCTTGCTGTCGCTCGTCACGTCGGACACGGCATCCGCCTTGTCAGCCGATTTTGCGAACTTCCTTGCGGGCTTCTCGCCCGATTTCGCGCCGGTATCGCGCGGGGATGGCTTGCCACCCGGCCGTTTTGGCTTGTCTTTGAATGTCATTTGTTGTTTGCCTGCCTTTTGGGGCCTTCTATCAGTTCGCGCCCCTGCGGTTAAGTGGAAATTGTCGGATCGTGAAGACAAATCAATTTATGGAGCTGGCGCTTGAGGAGGCGCGTGCCGCGGGCGCGCGCGGCGAGGTGCCGATCGGCGCGGTCGTCGTCCTCGACGGCACCGTGATTGCCTCATCCGGCAACCGCACCCGCGAGCTCAACGACATCACCGCGCACGCCGAAGTCGCCGCCATCCGCATGGCTTGCGAGGCCCTTGGCCAAGAGCGACTGACGGGTGCTGATCTCTACGTGACGCTGGAACCCTGCACGATGTGCGCGGCGGCGATCTCGTTCGCGCGTATCCGCCGGCTCTATTATGGGGCCGAGGATCCGAAGGGTGGCGGGGTGGACAGCGGGGTGCGGTTTTACGCGCAGCCGACGTGTCATCATGCGCCGGAGGTGTATTCCGGGATGAGCGAGGTGCAGGCGGCGGAGATCCTGCGGGCGTTCTTTCAGGGGAAGCGGGATTAGGCGCGCTTCGCGCGCTCAGGGGAGGCTTTGCCGTGGGGTACCCCCCTCTGCCCTGCCGGGCATCTCCCCCACAGGTGGGGAGATTGGATGGGCGCAGCCGCTCGCTCCGACCTCAGTGTTTGGCGTAGACCTTACCCGCGAGTCGATCTCCCCCC
>UBJO01000010.1 GCA_900465665.1 Hyphomicrobiales bacterium | reverse complement strand
CCCCAACCGCCCGCTCTATCTTCCCCCTCCCATATCAAGGAGATCATCATGGACGCAGCTCCCAGCCCGCCGGTCACGCTTGTTATCTTCGGGGCCACCGGAGACCTCACGCGGCGGCTGCTTGTTCCCGCGATCATCAACCTCACCCAGAGCGGCCTGACCGGCGAGGATCTCCGCATTCTCGGCGTCGGCATCGAGCCAGGGGATGATGCGATGCTGGTGGCGCGGCTTGATGATTTCCTGAAGACGCTCGATGATGGCGGGGCGCATGCGCAGAGCGACGGCTGGAAGAGCCTCAGCAAGCGGATCGCCTATACGTCGGGCGATTTCACCAGGGACGAAATCTATCTCGACATCAAGGCGCGGCTCGAGAAGGCGTCGAGCGGCAATGCCGCCTTCTATCTCGCCGTGCCGCCGCAATTCTTCGGGACGATCGTCGAGAAGCTCGCCGAACACGGGCTGACCCAGGAGACCGACAGCGCGTTTCGGCGGATCGCCATCGAAAAGCCGTTCGGGACCGATCTTGCCTCGGCCAAGGCGCTCAATGCGCGCATCCTCTCCAAGGTCTCGGAAGCCCAAGTCTACCGGCTCGATCACTTTCTCGGCAAGGAGACGGTGCAGAACATCCTCACCACCCGTTTCGCCAACATGATGATCGAGGCGCTGTGGAACAACAACTATAT
Source organism: Hyphomicrobiales bacterium (assembly GCA_900465665.1). Taxonomy (GTDB): domain Bacteria; phylum Pseudomonadota; class Alphaproteobacteria; order Rhizobiales; family Rhizobiaceae; genus Rhizobium. The sequence continues at coordinate 124,814 of UBJO01000010.1, read as the reverse complement.
CGACCATGTGCAGATCACCGCCGCCGAGACGGTCGATGTCGGCAGCCGCGGCAAGTTCTACGATGCGACCGGCGCGCTGCGCGACATGGTGCCGAACCATCTGTTCCAGCTGCTGGCGATGATCGCCATGGAGGCGCCGAACGGGTTCGGGGCCGAGGCGATCCGCAGCGAAAAGAGCAAAGCCTTGAGCGCGCTCAGGATCTATACGCCCGAGGAGGCGGCCGAGCATGGGGTGCGCGGCGTCTATACAAGCGGGCCGCTTAACGGCAACCCGGTCACCGCCTTTCGCGAGACCAAGGACGTCTCGCCCGACACCAGGACCGAGACCTTCGTGGCGCTGAAGCTTTATGTCGACACATGGCGCTGGGCGGGCGTACCGTTCTATCTCCGCACGGGCAAGGCGATGAAGGCGCGCGATACCGAGATCGTCGTCACCTTCCGGCAGGTACCCTTCGCGCAGTTTCGCGAGACCGACATCAAGCGCAGCCTGCCGCCGAACCGGTTGATCATCCAGGTGCAGCCGGATGAGGGCTTGAGCGTCGAGCTGTCGATCAAGTCGCCGGGGCTTTCGGTCGATACCGTGCCTGTCTCGCTCGACTTCCGCTATGCCGACAAATTCGATATCGGCAAGATGACCGGCTACGAGTCCCTGCTCTACGATCTCTTCATTGGCGACCAGACGCTGTTTCAGCGGGCCGACGGCATCGAGGCGGGTTGGGCGGCCGTGCAGCCCTTCCTTGATCTCTGGGGCACAAGCCACGACCAGCCGGAGCCCTACCTGCCGGGAAGCATGGGGCCGACCTGCGCCGACGAGCTGATCCGCAAGGATGGCCGGCAATGGCACGAGCTCGGCGTTATTCTACACAACCCAAAAAGCGCACATAAATAAAAATACACTCTTATGTTAGTATATCCGGAACAATCATGCTCACGCGCTAGCCTTCCGAAATAAACCCATAATATTTACGGGAAACGGCTCGCTTCGCCGCTGAAAGGCGGTACCAAGTACAAAAAAGGTAGAAGTTGACCGGTTACTTCCTGGGATCCAAGCTTTTACTGCTGACAGCGTTGCTTTTCCAGTGCGACAAAGAAAGCGGGGGCCCGTCACACCCCGACGGGCCCTTCCGGGCCTTCTAGTTGTTTTTTTGCTTATGTCGGGCAAAAAAATCGAATTGTTAATGACCGATTAACATATTTACTTGCGCTCTTCAGCGGCCTTGCTAAATCTAACCTCTAATCTGGGGTATTGATGATGACGGATATTCAGTCTTCCAAGAATCGATCCAATTCAGACCAACGAATGGAGACCTGCCGGTCCGAGTTCGAACCCATGCTCTTCGAACTGATCCGTGACGGAGAGAAGAGAGGGTGGAAAGCCGCCGAAATCGCCATGGCTCTCGCCGACGCGGCTGATGACGTCATCCTGAAGCTTGCCCGCGAGACAAAAAGCAAGCACTGACCCCCATCCGGCCGCCTGAACCAGGACCGCGTCAGGATCGATTTTCCGGGCCGAAACCCACTTTCGGCGAGCGGCGATAACACATACACTCACGACTGATTTGGCATTCATCACTGATTTGGCCTGTCGTGAGCTATCGTCCGATGTCTCCCAGCAAGCAGTGTGGTCGCGCAACGGCGGGAGGCGATATTGCAGTGGTTTGCGGCAGCACTTCTGGCTTGCGGATGCGTCAACCTCGCCGAATTCCCCGACTTTCCACCGGCGAAGGATTATGTCGCCACGATGTCGTGTGACCTGAGCGCTGACCCAGCCGGATGCCGGGATACGCGCGCGGGGTGGGCGGTGACTTACGCGGGTGCGGTTGGTGGGGGGTATGAGAGCCAGAACAGGGTTGCGCTGTGCCTCAGCACCGGGTGCGATACGGCGATCGTCGAGGACAAGGTCTTGGGTTGCGCGTGGCGGCATGTGATCGTTGGCGCGAAGCATGTGGCGACTGCGGAGAGTGACCGGGCGGCGGTGGAGCGGTTTTGTGGCGGGAGCGCGCTGGATGAGGCTGATCGGCAGACGGCACGAGATCAGGCGGCTGTGTGGATGCAGTTGGTTGGGGTGACGCAGTAGGGTTTGTTGGTGGCTTGGGTGGTGGATATCGCCGGGCCGTGAAGGTCGGCGTGCGCGGCCCCCTCATCCGCCTNNGCACTACGCCAACCTCACCACTCACTCCACAACAAAACGGGCGGAAAACCCGCCCGCTGCATCATCCATCAACCCAATCCGATCAAACGAACTGGCTGAGCCCCGGCACCGAGGCGACGACCTCGTCGACGACTTCCTTGCCGGCGTGCTGTTCGGCAATTGAAAGAGTTTCCTTGGCGAGCGAGGTGATTTCGCCCATACCGAGGCCTTCGGACATCAGCTGCTGGCCGAGCGCCATGATGCCGCCGCCGCCCAGAGCGCCCATGATGCTGCCGAGAAGGCCGCCGCCGCCGGTTTCGCCGGCGCCATTATACTGGGCGACCAGATCGGAAGCGCCCGGAATGGCTTCGATCATCTTGGCGACCGGGCCGTCGGCCGCTTCGCGCTGGAGAAAGCCTAGCATCATGCCGAGCGCCTTCTCGGCCACTTCGGCTGGAATGCCGACCCGTGCGGCTATCTGATCCACGATTTCATTCATCGTCATCCTCCTGGTTTTATTGACGTTAACGTCAACGTTAATCGAGTTTGATTGGCAACTCAAGGCATCCGCGACGCGATCATCGCTTATCCAGTTTTCCTTTTAATGCAGACAGTTGTCGGCATTGCGGTCCCTGCTTATAACAGTCGAAGCATATTACAATGAACATGCGGATTATGCTCTCCGCATTTTGACGCAATCGGCGTCCGTCGCCGGCAGGGAGACCTTTCGCATGCTCGAGGATGGCAAGATCTACATCGGTACCAGCCGCAACCCTGATGACAGTATCAACACCCCCGAATATCTGGAACTCAAATACGGCAACCGCCACGGTCTGGTGACGGGCGCCACCGGCACCGGCAAGACGGTGACGCTGCAGGTGCTGGCCGAAGGTTTTGCCAGGGCCGGCGTTCCTGTTTTCTGTGCCGATATCAAGGGCGATCTCTCCGGCATTGCCATGAAGGGCCAGCCGCAGGACTGGATGACCAAGCGGGCCGAGCAGATCGGCTTCGACGATTACGAGGCCGATCAGTTCCCTGTCATCTTCTGGGACCTGTTCGGCGAAAAGGGCCACCGGGTGCGCACCACCATCGCCGAGATGGGCCCTCTCCTGCTCGCCCGGCTGATGGATGCGTCGGAGCCGCAGGAAGGCGTGATCAACATCGCCTTCAAGATCGCCGACAAGGGCGGCCTGCCGCTACTCGACCTCAAGGATTTCTCGGCCCTGCTCAACTACATGGGCGAGAACGCCACCGAGCTTTCCAGCCAGTATGGGCTGATCTCCAAGGCCTCCGTCGGCTCGATCCAGCGCGCTCTGCTGGTGCTCGAGCAGCAGGGCGCCGAGCATTTCTTCGGCGAGCCGGCGCTGAAGATCACCGACATCATGCGATCAGACAATCGCGGCTACGGGACTATCTCGGTGCTCGCCGCCGACAAGCTGATGATGAACCCGCGTCTCTACGCGACCTTCCTGCTCTGGCTGCTGTCGGAGCTCTTCGAGGAACTGCCCGAAGTGGGCGATCCGGAGAAGCCGAAGCTGGTGTTCTTCTTCGACGAGGCGCATCTGCTCTTCAACGATGCGCCGAAGGTGCTGGTTGAGCGTGTCGAGCAGGTGGTGCGCCTGATCCGCTCCAAAGGCGTCGGCGTCTATTTCGTCACGCAGAACCCTCTCGACGTGCCGGAGACGGTGCTGGCGCAGCTCGGCAACCGCGTGCAGCACGCGCTGCGCGCCTATACGCCGCGCGAGCAGAAGGCTGTGAAGACGGCGGCCGATACGTTCCGTCCCAACCCGGCCTTCGACTGCGCCACCGTGATCACCACGCTCGGGACCGGCGAGGCGCTGGTGTCGACGCTGGAGGCCAAGGGCGCGCCATCGATCGTGGAACGCACGCTGGTGCGGCCGCCATCCGGCCGCGTCGGGCCGCTGACGGATGCAGAACGCCAGCAGGTGATGGACAAGAGCCCGGTGCTCGGCGTCTACGACGAGGATGTCGACCGCGAATCCGCCTTCGAGATCCTGGCCGCGCGGGCGCAGAAGGCGTCCGATTCCGATGCCGCCAAGCAGGCGCAGCCGACACAGCCGACGGAGGGAAGCGCCTCCGGCCGCTGGACGTTGCCTGGCTTCGGCGACGACGACAAGGACGAAAAGCAGGCGCAAGGCCGCCCCCGCTCCGGCGGCTACCAGCGCGAGACGGTGGTGGAAGCGGCGATGAAGAGCGTGGCGCGCACCGTGGCGACCCAGGTCGGGCGGGCGCTGGTGCGCGGCATTCTCGGCAGCCTGAAACGGTAACCCTGATCCCTCAACCCTTTTCGGAAGCGACCGCGTTGATTTGGAGAGAGTTGAACCCCGCAGAAAAGCAGATCATCCAGCGTCTGGCGCGACACGCCGCGCGCGGCGAGGTGCCGCCAGCCTGGGACTGCGACCACTACCGCGCCGCCGAGATCGACGCATCCGGCTCGCTGCGCCTTCGCCTGCGTGACCGGACCGATTGGCCCGCCGACCTGCCGGCGCATCCCGTCGCGTCGGGCTATTTCGACGACAAGGAGGTCGCCGATCCCTACGGGCCGCTCGTCGATATCATCCTGTTTTCGGCCGCCGGCGTGCTTTCGGAATTGCAGATCTACCGCAGCGACGGCGGCGCGATCCTGAAGGCGATCGAGGCCGATGCGATCTTCCTGATCACGGTGCATGAGCATCACGGTTGAGTTTTCGCGGCCGCAATGCTATCGCTGGGATACTTGAGAAAGGAGGGTTGCGCGTGACGATACATTTCCGATTCAATCGCCAGCGTGGCCCCGTCAACGCCCTGCAAATGCGTTTGCAGGGCTGACCAGAGACCGTTTCTCGACACCCTCTTCCTGGTCCGCCCCTCGTGGCACTGCAGCCGTGAGCCTATGCTCGCCTGCATGTTTCTATCCCCCGAGCTTGAGCATACGCGCGCGATGAAGGCTGATGCCCGCGACGCGCCTGTGCCTGCTCGCAAGACCAGAGCAAGATCATGACGACAATCCATATCCGCAATCTCGGCATCACGCTTGGCAAGCCGCTGTTTGCCAACCTCACGCTTGCGATCGGCGCCGGCGACCGCATCGGCCTTGTCGCCCCAAACGGGCGCGGCAAGTCCACGCTGCTGCGCTGCCTGTCCGGTGCGATCGAGCCGAGCGAGGGCGACATCACCCGCTCTCGCGGGCTCACCATCGGCCATGTCGAACAGGACGTGCCGCCTGCCCTTCTTTCTCTGCCGCTGCACGAGGCGGTGCTGAGGGCGCTGCCCGAGGACCAGCAGCTCAACGAGAGCTGGCGGGTCGACATGGTGCTTGCCGGCCTCGATGTGCCTGATGAGATGCGCGAGCGGCCGGTGGGGCAGCTCAGCGGCGGCTGGCAGCGGCTGGCGATGCTGGCGCGCGTCTCGGTCACCGAGCCCGACGTGCTTCTGCTTGACGAGCCGACCAACCATCTCGACCTCGGGAAGATCGCCCGGCTTGAGGACTGGCTGAACGCGCTGCCGCGCGACATGCCCGTCATCATCTCCAGCCACGACCGCGCCTTTCTCGACGCCACGACCAACCGGACGCTGTTTCTGCGGCCCGAGCAATCGGCGCTGTTTTCGCTGCCCTATTCGCAAGCGCGGGCAGCGCTCGACGACAGCGACGCGGCCGACGAGCGGCGCTACCAGCGTGACATGAAGACGGCGGAGAAGCTGCGCCAGCAGGCCGCCAAGCTCAACAATATCGGCATCAACTCCGGCAGCGACCTGCTCGTCGTCAAGACCAAGCAGCTGAAGCAGCGGGCGGAAAAGCTGGAGGATGCGGCCAAGCCCGCGCATCTGGAGCGCTCCTCGGGCGCGATCCGGCTTGCCAATCGCGGCACCCACGCCAAGGTGCTGGTGACGCTCGAGGATGCGATCGTGGCGCGGCCCGATGGCACGCCGCTCTTCAAGACCGGCAAGCAGTTCATCTGCCAGGGGGACCGCATCGTTCTGCTGGGCGCCAATGGCATGGGCAAAAGCCGGATGGTGACGATGCTGCGGCGCGCGATCCTGGAGGCCGAGGGCACCGTCGAGGGTATCAAGGCGACGCCGTCGCTGGTGCTCGGCTATGGCGACCAGGCGCTGAACGAGCTGATCGACGAGGAGACGCCGATGCGGATGATCCTCAGGCGCTTCGATGTCGGCGATGCGAGAGCCCGCGCGCTGCTTGCCGGCGCCGGGATGACGATCGAGATGCAGGGCAAGCCGATCGGCAGGCTCTCGGGCGGGCAGAAGGCACGATTGGGGATGCTGGCGTTGCGGCTGACCAACCCGAACTTCTACCTGCTGGACGAACCGACCAACCATCTCGACATCGAGGGTCAGGAGGCGCTGGAGAGCGAATTGATGGCGCAGCAGGCGAGCTGCCTGCTGGTCTCGCACGACCGCGACTTCATCCGCAACTTCGGCAACCGTTTCTGGCTGATCGACGGCAAGAGGCTGGTGGAGGTGGAGAGCCCGGAAGGATTCTTCGTCGCTGCCGCGACGGCTGCCTGATCGGGCAGTCGTGGGCTTGCGTCAGAATGAAGCCGGCGCGGCGGCGAGCACGTTGAGCTTGCCGCCGCCGATGGCGTAGAGGCTGAGCCTGCGCTCGACCTGGCCGGATGGAGATAGGCGGAAGAGGCCGGTGACGCCGCGGAAGCCGACCTTGCTGGTCAGCGTCTCGGCGTTGAGGCCCGTCGGACCCTTGGTGCGGATGATGCCCGAGGCGATGGCGATGGCGTCATAGCCATAGGCAGCATCGGCCGAGAGCGGCCGCTTGTAGTGGCGCTGGTAGCGCTCCGAGATCAGCGAGGTGGCCTCGGGCTCGACCATGGCGATCAGCGTGCCGTTGGCGGTCGGTTCGCGGTAGGTCTGCGGCGGCCAGGCGCTGGTGCCGACGAAATTGAGATTGCTCTGGCCGCCGGCCTTGATCGCGCCTTCGATGGTGGTGGTGATCGCCGTGCGGCCGAGAATGAGCACCGTATCGGCCTGCTGCAGCTGCGGCTTGGCCGTCTGCACCGCGGCTGCGGCCGCTGCATCCGTCAGGTCATATCTGGTGATACCGAGAAAGGTGCCGCCCGAGGCGCGGATGGCGTCCGCCAGCCTGAGATCGGCCGGTTGCGGGAGATCCCGCTGCGCGAAGACGACGACCTTCTTGTGGCCGCTGGCGGCGGCTGTGCGCAGGCCTTCCAGCGCGCTGTCGGTTTCGCTCGATGCGAGATTGTAGACATTGCCAGATGTGGCCGGCACGGGTTGGCCGAGATTGAGGAGCGGCGGGCGCTGGTCGGATGGCATGGCGGCGACGGCTGCCGTGGTTGCCGGTGGCAAATAGCTGATGAGGATCGCCGAGCTTCTGGACTTGGCGGCGGCCACAGCGGCGGGTGCGGCGGCCGGGCTTGCGACGTCGATCACCTTGACGAAGGCCTGGTTGGCGCCGAGCTCGCCGATGCCGAGGGCCGCGGCATCCCTGACATCGCGTGACGGGCCTTCGAAGAGCCCGTTCGAGCCCTTCTGCATCAGCAGAGTGATCTCGGCGCCGTTTTCGCCGAAGCTTTCCTCGACGTCGCTCGACGGCGGCTTGATGTCGTTGGTCTTGACGTTTCTGGCAATGCCATCGACGTCGGACTGGCAGGCGGCAAGTGCGCCGCAGGAGAGCACGACGGAGAGAAGCAGGAGCGATCGGGTGGCTTGCGCCCCCTTGCGGGCTGCGCCAAGGACGCCGCGTAAACCATGCGCACCACGCGCCTCATCCCTGCCCTTAACGATCACTGCTTCCCCCAAACCCTAATCAGGCCGTCTATAGCGGCCATTTCGCGGCCTCATATCTGCATAGGCATCTGGCGAAAGCAAACCCTTCCCCCAAACTTGGTTGACGGAGAAGCTAAAATTTTCAGCTTTTTTGAGCGGATAACTTCGTTCTAAGTTATCCACGCTTCCAAACCCGATATTTATGGCTGATCGGTACATTTCTCCCAACAAGTGGAGAAATTAAGTCCCGTGACCAAAAGAACAAAAACAAACAAAATCGCTTTCATCGCACTTCTTTCGGCATTTTCTTCTTTTTCTTACAATCATGCATCCGCTTCTGTTCTTTATAATACAGAAGCATACGGCGCATCTTACTCCAGCTATATTTCGGAAAGCATTGCCGAGCAGGCGGCAAGCGCTGTCAGCGTCGGTGGCATGGCACGCCTCGTCACGCTCGCCGGACGCGGCCTCGCGCAGGCTTTCGGCTCGATCGATCTCGCGGCCCTGAAGACGCCGGCGCCGGTTGCGGCCGCCGCGTTCAGCCCCGAGACCACCGCATCCGTGAAGCCGGCAACCCGCCCCTCGATCGCCGCGCGCCCTGATGATGGCGGCGTGTTCGGATCGGTGGCGATCCCCTTCAAGCGCCTGGCAGCCCTGAAGCGGCTGGCGCCTTCGCTGGACGAAATGACCAGCGGCAGCGCCATTTCCTGCGGCGCGGGCAAGTGCACTGAGGCCGTCAGCGCGGTCAAGGCATCGTTCGCCAAGACATCGCAGGCATCGCTGCGCGACAAGATGAACGCGATCAACACCACGATCAACCACACGATCCGCTACGCCCGCGACATCGACACCTACAAGGTCGCCGATTACTGGGCGACGCCTTCCGAGACGCTGAAGCGCCAGCAGGGCGATTGCGAGGACTTCGCGATCCTGAAGATGGCGGCACTCAATGCCGAAGGCATCGATCTGAAGGACATGGCGATTGTCGTGCTGTTCGACCAGAAGCGCCATTTCTACCACGCCGTTCTCTCGGTCTCGGCCGGCGGCAACCACTATATTCTCGACAACATGCGCGACGAGGTTCTGGCCGACAGCCGGCTGCCCGACTACATGCCGCTCTATTCGATCGCCGGCGGCAAGGGCTATCTGCATGGCTCGCGCGTCGGTGGCAGCCAGATGGCATCTGCCATGCCGATCGAAAAGGTCGCGCCTGGCGAAGGTGTTGCCTTCTGATTGGAAGGCAATGGCGAGGGCCGGGGCTGGCCTCCTCTCGCATCCCGCTTCGATACCGAGGCGAAATGAAGCCGCCGGCGCTGCATTGCCGGCGGCTTTTTCACGTCGGTCCCTGACTTAGCCGAGATATTTGTCGAGTTCGCCGAGGATCGAGGTCCAGCCCTGGATATGGCCGTCGCGGGCGCCTTCGCTGCGGAACTTCACCTGCTTCAGCGTCAGTTCGGTCGCGTCAGGGCCGATCTCCTTGAGATCGATGGTGACGACGCTGTCATCCAGCGAATGCGGGGATTCCCAGGTGAAGGACAGGCGCGAATAGGGATCGACTTCGAGATAGGTGCCGGAATGCGGAATCTCGCGCTCTGAAGTGACCATCACGATCATGAAGCGGCCGCCCTTGACCGGATCGGTAGTGACATCTCGGGCATCGAAATTGCCTGAAGGCGTCTTCATGAATTTCGCCAGTGCTGTTGGCGAGAGCCAAGCGTTGAAAATCTTCTCGCGCGAGGCGGCGATCTTGCGGCTTACCGTCAGTTCAAGTTCGGACATGACTTCACTCCTTTGAAACGAGTAACTCTTCCAGCGCCGTCAGGCGCAGCTCCCATATCGACTTCAGTTGCGCGAACCAGCCTTCCGTCAGTTTCAGCGGTTCAAGCTCCGCGGCAATGAAATGCTCGCGGCCCAAAGTACGCCGGGTGACCAGCCCCGCCTCCTCCAGAACCTTGATGTGCTTGGAGACGGAATTCAGGGACATGTCGAAATGAGCAGCGAGCCCCGTCACCCTGAGAGGCCCCTCTTGCACGAGGAGCGTCAGGATTTGCCGCCGCGTGGTATCCCCCGCGGCCTTCAATATCCGTGACAGTGCGTCTTCATCCATTTCATTCACCCATGTGGTTGAATATATCCATATCCGACTGATAGTCAACCACATGGGTGAATATCTTTACAGAGGCGAAAGCCGCCCTCCCCTGAAACTTTTTTTTGCGGGGCGGGTGACGCTTGCGGTGGGGTCGCGCCGGCGCCAAGGATGAACGTGGGGACGTGGAATGACGGCGACTGGGCTAGCCGAAGTAGGTGTAAATAGCGATCTGTTCCTGCGGCAGCACAATTAGCTGCGCTTCGCTTTTTGTCGTAAAGTAGCCCTCGGTCCCCTTGCCGCCCTCGGTGATCTTCCGAATCAGGTCGTTGGCGACACCCGCGCAGGAAAGGGAGCCGGCAACGGCACCGTCGCCGAACCAGCCTTCCGGTGCAGGGGTTGCCTGCCAAGCCACGTATGCATAGTAGCGACCCTTGGCACTATTGGCATCATAGCCTCGCGCCTGCTGCGCATCCTTGAAAAATGCCAACCCTTGTTGGCGGATTTTCGCGACGGTTTCCGGGGATAGACGGAAGACGACCGCGCCGCATCCTTCGCGGCGTATCGGAAGCACCATGTCGAACCAGTTCGCATCGCTTCCCGAAACCAGAATATCAGTTGTTCCAAGCGCTTCAGGCAGCGCGTTTTGATAGAAGGAAGCCTCGTCCGGCGCGCATGCGGCTAAGGTCGCTGCGACCACGGCGACGGTCGATACCCGCCGAAAAGCACGAAGAATCATCTGGCCCCCTCTGATATTCGCGGAAACAAGATCTGCATATCACTCCTATGACAGCAATTATTTGGTGTATTTCCGCAAGACGCCCACAGATGAATGACGCAGCCTTTTCAGCAGGAATTGCCGTGATGCCATATCACTCTACATAACTCGTCCTGCGCGTTTTGGAGGAGCAAAAGCATGGATCAGTTCACCGGAGGATGCCTTTGCGGCCGCGTTCGTTTGACTGTATCCGGTGCGCCCTATCGGGTCGGCATCTGTTATTGCATGGATTGCCGCAAGCATCACGGGGCTCTGTTTCATGCCTCGGCGATCTTCCCCGAGAATGCGGTGCGGGTCGAGGGGGAGACGGGGGAGTATAATGGGCGGTTCTTCTGTCCGCGCTGCGGGTCGCCGGTGTTTGGGCGGAGCGGCGATGAGGTCGAGGTCAATCTCGGGTCGCTCGATCAGAAGGACCAGTTCCAGCCGACGTATGAGCTGTGGACCATCCGCCGCGAGGGGTGGCTTCCGGCGTTTCCGCTGAAGCACAGGTACGAGCGCGACCGGGATGCGGCGGGGCGTTTCGAGGATTGAGGCAGTTTGGCCATGTCAGCCGGGTCGGGATCAGTAGCGGGAGATGTAGCCAATCAGCATGGACTTCTCGTGCGTCGGCGCCAAAGCCAGGTTGATCTGGCCCTTCATGGTCTGGGTGCCGACCGTGATGGTGAAGCCTGTCGCGAGCGTCTTGCCCTTGTTGCGCGACAGGGTGGCGATGGCTTCCTCGATCTGGGTGTCGATGGAGAAACGCAGGCTCTTGGTCAGCTGCGCGAGGTCGCCGAGCGGCAGGCGCTGGCGCAGCATCGACAGGAAGGCGTCGTTGAAGAGCTGCACCTTCTTTTCATGCGTCAAAAGGATCGCCGGCGACGGCGAGGCCTGGATGATGGCGTTGACATTGGCAAGCGAGGAGATGTCCTCGACCGTATCCAGCCGGCGCAGCGCCCATTTCAAGCTCAGAACACGCAGAAGCGAGGCGAGATTGCCCGATTCCGGCATCTGCGAGGCGGTATAGTGCACGAGATCGGCGGTCGACATCTTGCCCGAGGCCGACATGCGGCTGAGGCCGTCCCAATAGATGCGCTCCAGGCGGATGCCGCGACGCTCGCCGCCACGACCAGCCACGGCCCGGAAACGCGGCTCGATCTCTTCGGCGTCGATCGCGGGCAGTTGCTCGTCGGTCGGTTCGAGATCGGTTGCGTCCTGAATTCCGGGCTTGACGATCAGCATGGTCAGCGCTCCGTCAGCGCTTCGGTGCGCGCCTTGTTGATCGGCTTCATGAGATAGCTGAGCACGGTCTTGCTGCCGGTCATGATCTCGACCGAGGCGACCATGCCCGGGATGATCGGATAGGTCTTGCCGTCGCGCGCGAGCTCCGACTTGTCGGTCTTGACCTGCACGAGATAGTAGGTCTCGCCCTTTTCCTTCTCCACCAAACTGTCGGCCGAGATGTTTTCAACGATACCTTCGAGGCCGCCGAAGATCGAGAAGTCGTAAGCCGTGATCTTGACGATGGCCGGCTGGCCACGGCGGATGAAGGCAACGTCGCGCGGCGAGATCTTGGCTTCGACGAGCAGCGTATCGGCAGTCGGAACGATGCCGGCGATGACGCGGCCGGGATCGACATAGGCGCCGATGGTGTTGACCTCGAGCGTGTTGACGATGCCATCGACAGGCGAGCGGATATCGGTGCGCTTGACGCGATCGGATGCGCCGCGCACGGTTTCATCGACGACCGAGAGCTCGGCCAGCGCCTGCGCCTTGTCCGTCAGCGCCTGCTGGCGCAGTTCGAGCGCGAGATCACCGAGCTGCAGCTTGGCTTCCTGCACGGCGGCCTGAAGGCGGTCAATGCTTTCCTGGTAGACCTTGAGCTGGCCCTGCTGATCTGTGAGATCGCGCTCGGTCTTCAGCACTTCGGTTTCGGCGACCAGCTTCTTCTTGGCGAGCGGGCTGATCAGGTCATACTGGCGCTGGGCGCCGTCGATATTCTGCGTCAGGCGGTCGATATTGGCGTGCGCCTCGCTGAGCTCGTTTTCGCGCTGGCGGACGCGCTCTTTGAGCACGCCGAGCTTGTTGGTGTAGCTGGCGCGATCGGCGGCAAAAAGCTGGGCTTCGTTGGCGCAGACTTCCTTGGCGACGGCCAGAATATCCTCAGGGCAATTATAGGGCTCGTCGTACTTACCCTCTTCCTCGAGCTTCAGGCGCGCCACCTTGGCGCCGAGCGCGCGGGCCTTAGCGACGGATTCACCGAGCGTCGAGGTGGTGGTGGTGTTGTCGAGCTGGACCAGCAGCTGGCCCTTGCGCACGACCTGGCCGAGAACGACGGCGATCTGCTGGACGACGCCGGGTTCGGACGACTGGATGATCTGCGTCTTCGAGACGGGAATGACCTTACCTTCGCCTCGGGCGATCTCGTTGATCTTGGCGATCGCCGCCCAGGCGACGAAGCTGGCGATGACGAGCGCCACGAGGCCGAGAATGGCGCGGGCGAGAAAGGGCGGATTGTCGTGCTTGTTCTTCATGACAGCTTAACCCCCGGTACGATCGGCGTCACGTTGGCGGCCGTCGCCGGACCGACAGGCGCGCCGGAGGCGACCGGCATCGGATGGGCGTGGGCGGGCGCGGCCGTTGCCACCTGCGCGACCGGCATGGCGGCGGAGCCTGCCGGCGCCGGCGCGACCGAGGTGACCGGGGCGACGGACATGGCAACCGGCGTGACCGGAGCCTGCCTTGCGACCGGAGCGGCCTGCGGGGCCACGGCCGCCGCAGGTGCGCCGGGCTTGCGCTGCATGGCTTCGATGACGGCCTGCTTCGGACCATCGGCGATGATGCGGCCCTTGTCGATAACGATCAGGCGGTCGACGAGATCCAGCATGCTATAGCGATGGGTGGCGATGATCAGCGTGGTCTTGCGGTCGAAGGCCTTGGAGAGACGGGCGATCAGGTTGCGCTCGGTCGCGAGATCCATGGCGCCCGAGGGCTCGTCGAGGAACACGACCTTGGGGCGCGTGAGGAGCAGACGGGCGATGGTGAGCGCCTGTTTCTGGCCACTCGACAGATTGCTGCCGCGCTCGCCAACAGGCATGTCGAAGCCGCGCGGATGGGTGCCGACGAACTCATCGACGCCAGTCATGCGGGCGACTTCGAGCAGGTCCTCATCGGTGGCGTCGGCGCGGCCGAGCAGCAGGTTTTCCTTCACCGTTCCCGAGAAGAGATCGGAAGACTGGCCGGCGACGGCGACGTTGGCGCGCACTTCGGCCATGTGATACTGGCGAATATCGACACCATCGATCAGCACGCGACCGCCGGAGGGCGCAAACAGGCCATCCAGCAGACGCCCCAGCGTGGTCTTGCCGGAGCCGATTCGGCCGATGATGCCGATGCGCTCGCCGGGATTGACGTTGAAGGACAGCTTGTTGATGACGGGATAGTCCGAGCCCGGATACTGGAACGAGACATCCTGGAAACTGAAGGCGCCGCGGGTGATCTCGCGATTGACGAAACCGACCGTCGAGGGGCGGTCATCGGGCTGTTCCATGATCTTGTCGAGGATGCGCAGCGACATGGTGGCCTGGCGGAAGCGCGCCAGCGTCATGGCGATCTGGCCGAGCGGCGCGCCGGCGCGGCTTGCTAGCATGACAGTGGCGACGATCGCGCCCATGGCGATGCGGCCTTCCGAGAACTCATAGGTGCCGGCGATGACGATCAGAACGCTCACCATCTGCTGCACGAACATGGTCATGTTGATGGCGTTGGTGGAGACGTGCTTGATCTCTTCGCTGGTGCGGCTGGAGTATTTCGTCAGTTCCTGCCAGCGGCGCAGCATCGTGGCTTCGGCGCGCAGGCTCTTCAGCGTCTCGATCGTCGAGATGGTTTCGACCAGCAGCGACTGGCGGCGCGAGGCTTCGTTGGCGGCGGTCGCCATGCGCTTGCCGATCGCGGCCTGGGCGTAGAGACCGATCACGACCGAGAGCACGAAGGCGACGGCGGGGATAACGACCAGCCAGCCGGAGATGAGATAGATGACCGCGAGGAAGATGAAGACGAAGAGGCTGTCGATGATGACGCCGATCGTGTTGGACGTGAAGAATTCGCGGACGAACTCATACTGCGTGACGCGGTTGGCATATTCGCCCGTCGACATCGGGCGCGAGGCCAGCGTCGAGTTCAGCACCTTGTCGAAGAGCATCTGCGACAGGCGCAAATCGGCCTTGCGACCAGCATAATCGATCAGCGAGGAGCGCGCGGTTTTCAGCAGGAAATCAAATAGATAGGCAAGCGTGATGCCGGCGGCGAGAACCCAGAGCGTCGGGATCGCCTTGTTGGGCAGAACGCGGTCATAGACGTTCATCGTAAACAGCGGCGAGCCGAGCGCGATCAGATTGATGAAGAGTGCTGCCACCATGACGCGGAGATAGGTGCGCCAGTAAGGCGCCAGCGTCGTCGCCAGCCAGTGGCGCTTTTCGATCTCCACGGCATTACCAACAAGCGCCTCTTCCGAGGCGTTCTGATAATAGAGCGTGAAGGCGAAGGCCGTCTCGGGCTTCAGCGCGATCAGATCCTCGCGCGACAGGCGCGAGGAAACGCCGACGACGGGCACGATGTCGGTGATGTAAGAGCCGTCCTCGGCCATCTCCAAGAGCGGGAGCACGCCGCCATCGGCAAAGGTGACGATAGCGGGACAATCGAAATTGCCCAGCCGGCAATCGCGCTCCGGATGCTTGATGACCTGAAGGCCGATGCGCTCGGCCATCTGCTCGACATCATCGCCCTCGAGTGATTCGGTGATCTCATCCGGAAGGCCGGAGAAGAGCACCGTATCGGAGCTTGGTCGACCATAGAACGCTGCCACGGACTTGAACGCGGCCTTGAATGTTTGAAGCGGCATGCTGCCGTTCGTCTCAGATGCAACGTTCCGCATGTTCTATGGTCACCTGACTACTACTGCTGCCGGATCGGCGCCAGCAGGTCCATAGGCATGCCAGCCTTCTGATGAGAGTCGACTTCGGCATATCCGGGATTCTGAGCGGCCGCTGGAACAGCGAACTCTTCTCGTGCGTAAGGCTTCGCCTGATCCAGCGGCTTCAGCTTCATGGTCTGAAGCAGATTGCCGGATGCGGCGAGGATCTTGTATTCCGCGAACAACGAGGCAACGCGGGCCGTATCAGCCAGCACCTTGGTGTTGAAGCGGGTGTTCTGCGCATCGAGCACGTCGAGCAGCGAGCGCTGGCCGACCTTGAACTGCTCGCGGTAGGAACCGACCAGCTGGTTGTTGATCGACGACTGCTTGGCAAGAATGCCCGACAGCTCGCCGCGGCTGACGCGTTCGTTCCAGGCGGAGCTGACCGATTCCTTCACCTCGCGCTGCACTTGGGCGAGCGCGTAACGCTCTTCGCCGGCGCGGCGGATCTGCTCCTGCTCGCGGGCGACATCGATGCCGCCGCGATAAAGGTTCCAGCGGGCGACAACGCGCACCTGGTAATCGTTGGTGTTGCCTTCATCGCCGTCGATGTCGTTGCCGACGCGGGCAGTACCCTCCAGATTGACCTTCGGCAGGTAGTTGGCGCGCGCGCCGCGAACGCCGGCATCGGCCGCGTCAACATCGGCGTTGGCCGAGAAGATGCGCGGGCTGTTCTTGTTGGCGACGAAAAGTGCATCGTCGAGCGTCTTCGGGATATACTTGGCGACCGACGGCGGGGTCTGGGCATTGACGATCGGCTGGCCGACGGCCTTCATGAAGCGGATCTTCGTTGCTTCCAGCTCTTCCAGCGCCTCGCGCATGCGGGCCTTGGCGGCCTGCAGACGTTCGCTGCCCTGAAGACGGTCGGCATCGGTGAGCGCGCCGCCCTTGATGCTTTCATTGATATCGCCGACCATCGCCGTATGGAAGGAGACGTTCTCCTTGGCGGCGGCAACGATCTGGTTTTGCAGCATATATTCCAGGTAGTCCTGGGTTACCTCGAGCGCCAGCGCTTCGGAACGCTCGAGGACCCGGAAGGAGGCGCCATCGACGCGCGATGCCTGCTGATCGACCTGCGACTTGCGCGCGCCGCCATCAAACAGCGTCTGCGTGACCGTCACGCCGACATCGCCGGGCGACAGGTAATCGTGGTTCGAGGTCAGCGTGCCCGTGGTCGAATTCGACAACCGGCGACGGCCGATGCCGCTCTCCAGATCAACCGACGGTAAGTATAACCCACGCGCCTGGCGAAGCTCAAACTCGATTGCTTCTTTGTCTTTTGCAGCCTGAAGTATCTGCGGATTGGTTTTCATCGTCGTTTCGATGGCTTGTTGCAAAGACATCGCATTGGCGTCGACGAAGAACGAGAAATTCAGAGCAACAGTGGCAGACAATGCTGCAATAATGCTTTTGGCTTTAAACAAGACGGATGCCCCTCAACATCTAAATTCACCGAGTGAACCCGTATACCGAACGCTTTCATTCGGCAAACAAGTAACACCTATTTTTCCACATTCCAATTCCGGTACAGGTCTTTCCTGCGGAGACGGTTAATTCCCTAGTATCAAGCGCTAAAGCTAGAATTTTACAGGGTTTTTTAACTCCAACTTTTCCCGTCCGTGTTTATCTGCCGTTACTTCCACAGGGACCTGCCCCGCGATGAAATTCCGTCAGAGTTACCAATCCGCAACAAACCTTTCCGCTCTTCGCATCGCCGCGATCGTTTCGATCTGCTTCGCGGCCTGCTCGGTCGGTTTTTTACTTATCTTAAACCTTCTGATGCCGGAGCGACCATTTTTGGTTGGATTCGTCGGAGCCACCGCTATTTCGCTTTTTGTTGCATTTCCGCTGCTGATGATGCTGCAAATCAAGAATAACGAGCTCAGAAAACTGCAGGACGCCGTTAACTATTCTCAGCGGCACGACAGCGTTACCAAGACGCTCAACGGAACAGCCTTCGCGGCCGCCGTCGAACACTATATCGACCGCCGCAAGCGGATCTCTACTGACGCCGGCGGCGTGATGATCGCGGTCGTGATCGACACGCTGGACGCCATCAGCCGCCGCTACGGGCCGCAATGGGCCGACACCGTGATGCAGTCGCTCGCGGCGATCACCCAGTCTTCGGTGCGCTCGGGCGATCTCGTCGCGCGGCTTGCCACCAACGAGCTCGGCGTGTTCCTGCCGGGCGCCACGATCGAAAACGCCCAGGATGTCGGCATGCGCATCCGCCGCCGCTGCGAACAGGCGGCATTCACCGCCGGCGACGCACCGCTTTCACTCGACATCCGCCTCGGCGGCGCGGTTTTCGACGGCCCCACCGACTTCAACCACATCCGCCAGCTGGCCGACGAAATGGCCATGGACCGCGGCGGCGAAGCGGACGACGCCGTGCCGATCTCCAGACTGCCTGCGGCCTGAGGGCTGAGGCGGATGGCAACAATCGCGACGTGATCTTGAGGCGCCATGGGGCGCCTCTTTTCGTTTGGGTGATTGGCACGTGGATCGCGGTTTCGGCCAGGCGTTGGAATGGTGGCGGATGCAGGCGTCAATACCGGCGAACGCAAGCTAGAGGCTTAAGTGGAGGCTTGAGGCTGGAGGCGTATCCCAATCGTAGCGGCTTGCCGCAACGGCGAAGACCTGCCGCGCCAACAAGATCCGCCGCGCCGTACCAGCCACTTGCATCGCTACACTTGCCGCCATGCGAAGCGAAACAGTCCACGTGGTTTCATTCGCGATCGGCCGACCGCGCAATCAGGCTGGCCGCAACGACCGACTGCCAGACCAGGCTCCGTATCTCGATCGCACGGCGGTGGGGAGCCGCCCACCCCTCGCCTCGCGCATGCCCCTCAAAACGCGAAAAAGGCGCTCGCGCGCCTTTCCCTTGTCATGTCAGGCGGAGCATTCCGCCTGTCCGTTAGCCGACATGCGGCGCGGTGGTGGTGTCGTGCTTGTCGTCGAACAGGATCTTGACCGCTTCCGTGGTGTTCTGGAGGACCGCCACGTCGTGCCAGCCGCCATTGGCGTTGACGCTGACCACCGTGTCGGCACCCTGGACCGTCGTCTTGACGCTCGAGAGCGCCTCGGCTTCGGTCGCCTGGTGGCCGAGCAGGCTGTCGAGGAGCTTCGACACATCAAGCGTGTCGCCGTCGCCGGCCTTGTAGTCGGTGATCACGTCGGCGATCTTCACATCCGAAAGCGCATCGGCATCGAGCACGAAGGTATCGGCGCCTGCGCCACCCGTCAGCGTATACATGCCGCCGGCGCCCGAGAGCGTGTCGTTGCCATCGCTGCCGATCAACGAGTAGGCATGGTTGTCGTCCGCGCTGCCGAGCGTGGCATCGAAGGCAACCTCGACAAAGTGGCCGGTGGAGCCATCCGTCAGCGTGTAGCTGCCATCGGCCAGGATCGCCTGACCGTTGATCGCGCTGTCGGATGCATGCGCATCGAGCGACAGGCTGGCGATCTGGTGGTCCGCCAGGCTCGAAAGCTCGCCGGCATCGCTGATGCCATTGTGGTTCAGATCCTGCCAGATGGTGAGCTTCGAGAAGGCCTCATCATTGGCATCGATCTTGCCATCATGGTTGCTGTCGAGCGTCGCCAGCGCAGCCAGACCATCGACATAATTGCCGCCGGCAAAGTGCGGCGAGAAGATCTCGCTGCCATTGTCGATCTTGCCGTTGCCATCCACGTCGTAAGCCAGGATGCCATCGGTGCCGGCCGTCCAGGCGATCTTGTCCTGGTGACCATCGGCATTGATGTCGAAGGAGACGCCATGCTCGAGGGTAGTCAGGGCAATGCCGTTGTGGTCGAGGTCGAGGATGATGGGGTCGATGGCGGAGGCGACAGGTTTCTTTCCGTCATCCGTGAAGATGTAGTCCTGGCCAGCGGCATGGATACGAACGGAGTCCACGCCGCTGGTGCGAACACCGGCCAGCGTGTAGGCCGTCGTCCAACCACCATTCTGCCCGCTGACAAAGACCTGGACCTGCAGGACCGAGCCGTTATCGAACAGCCTGACGTAATCCGAGATGGACTTGTTGTTTGCGATCAATGGCACAAGGTTCTGCAGATCGATCTTGTCGCCTTCCGAAAGGCTGTAATCGGCAATAACATCAGCGTTCGACGAATTCAGGTTTTCGGTGCCCCACACGAACTTGTCAGCACCCGCACCACCAACGAGCAGGTCGTTGCCAAGGCCGCCACTCAAGGTGTCGTTGCCCCCACCGCCAAAGATCAGGTCGTTGCCGCCGCCGCCAACGAGGGTGTCGTGTGCGCCGCTGCCGGCAATGAGGTCATTCCCGCTGCCGCCGGTCAGCCCCGACGCAATATTATAGCTAGTATTCCCCAGGCTATAGCCCGCGAAGTAGCCGCCATCGTTGAATTTGAGCAATTCGATCCCACTGTTGCCCCGGAACTGATCGAGCACCATCAGACTGCGGTTGCCATCGCTTGAAGACCAGCTGATTTCAAGATTATCGTCCACGCGAGAAACGTCGAGTTGCGTGAAGTTCGTATACCACCAATAAGCAGTGTCGAGTGAGACGGTTTCTGTTCCTGTCGATCCGACCACCGAAACGTGCTCGCCGTCGTCGTACCCGTATAAATTGAACAACTGGGTGCTGTTCTTGGCAATCGACACATCCAGATAGTCCGTCCGGCTAAGATCGAGCGTGATCTTGTTATCCGCTGCGGAAATAGACCCGGAAGAATCCTTAACCTGGAAGCTGAAGCTCGTGTCGTGACTGCCCTGTTTATTGTCGAAGAGATCATCCTTCGGCACGTATACAAGCATGCCGGCAGCAATATCCGCAGCTGTGATCGCCTGTCCGACAGCGACGGCAGCATTAGCGTAAAGCAATGTGCCGGCAGAGGGAGAGGGCAACGCCTTAATGATAACGCTTGTCAGCGTATCGTTGTCAGCATCCTTGAAGCCAAATTCGCTGATTGCGAAAGTGTGTGACACGTCCTCGATGATATTGACCGTTGCGTCAGCTCCGGTCGGCGCATGGTTGGCCGAGACGACCGTACCAGCTTGAACCGTATCAGTCGTGCTGG
This sequence comes from Hyphomicrobiales bacterium, assembly GCA_900465665.1. Lineage (GTDB taxonomy): Bacteria > Pseudomonadota > Alphaproteobacteria > Rhizobiales > Rhizobiaceae > Rhizobium. Next base: position 104,053 of record UBJO01000010.1, on the reverse strand, counting down.
GGAAGCTCTGGCCATCCGTATAGGTGACGTAAACCGAGATCTGCTTTCCGACATCGGCGTTGGTCAGTATGTAGGTCGAGCCGGTCGCGCTTGTAATAGCGGTGCCGTCCTTTAACCAATGATAGGTCACGCCCGAGCTTGCGCCATCCGGATCGTTCCCCAACTTCGCCGTCAGAACATCGCCGACGGTCGGCGCAGCCGCATTCGGATGCGTCGAGTTGGCAAGCGTCAGCAGCGCAACGCCGTCATCCACCGCCGTCACATTGACGGTAATCGTCTTCGGTGTCGGATCCAGATCGACACCACCATTCGCCGTGCCGCCGTTGTCGTGGATCTGGAAGGTGAAGTTGGCGTAGTTCATGCCGGCGGCGTTGGCAGCAGCGGTGAACGTCAGTTTGCCCGCAGCAATATCGGCCGCCGAAATTTCGGCACCTGCCACGACCACGCTTCCATCGACCTTCAGCGTGCCATTCGTCGGCAGCGTCGCGATCTTGACACCCTTGAGCCCGTTGCCATCGGCATCCGTGAAGCTGAAGTCCGAACTCTTGAAGACGTAGGCTGTGTCTTCCGTCGCGGTGACCGTCCCATTCTTGCCTACAGGGGCATCATTAACGTCGGTGACCTTGATCGTCACCTGAACATCATCGCTCAGATTGCCGCCATCGGTGACGCGAACCGTCACGACGTGCTGCTGGGCCGTCTCGTAATCCAGGCTGGCGCCGGACTTCAGGCTGACCTCGCCCGTGGTCTGATTGACCTCGAACTTGCCGGAAACATCCGAAGCGATGGAGTATTTCAGGTTCTGAGGACCGGCATCCGGATCCGTCGCCGTGACCTTGGCGAGAACCACAGTATCGCCAACGTTTTCGGCAGCGCTGACCGTGAAGTCGGCGCCTGCATCCGGCTTCTCGTTGACGTCGGTGACCTTGATCGTGACCTGAACATCATCGGTCAAACCGCCGGCATCGGTGACGCGAACCGTCACGACGTGCTGCTTGTCCGTTTCGTAGTCCAGGCTGGCGCCGGACTTCAGGCTGACTTCGCCGGTGGTCTGATTGACCTCGAACTTGCCGGAAACATCCGAAGCGATGGAGTATTTCAGGTTCTGAGGACCGGCATCCGGATCCGTCGCCGTGATCTTGGCGAGAACCGTCGTATCGCTGACATTCTCCGCTGCGTTCACCGTGAAGTCGGAACCTGCGTTCGGCTTCTCATTGACGTCGCCGACCTGGATCGTGAAGGTCTGCGATGCCGTGAGGTTGCCGCTATCCTTCGACGTTACCGTGACGTTGACGGAGTGTTCCGCCTCGTAGTTCAGCGACACGCCGCTCTTCAGCTTCAAGGAGCCGTCGACCACTTCGAAGCGGTTGTCCGATACCGTGTAGCTATAGGTGTCGCCGATATCCTTGTCGGTGGTTGTCAGCTTGCCGATGATGGCTCCGGTGTCGTTTTCGTCGACTGTGTTGTTCGACAAGGCAATCGCCGTCGGTGCATCGTTGGTGCCATTGATGGTCACGGTGACGACCTTCGACGTGCCGTCGATCGACTGCACGGTGAAGCTATCGGTCACCTGCTCGCCAGCCTTGAGCGCCTGTATCGCAGGGTTGCTGTTGTTGGCGGTGTACGTCCAATGGCCACCGGTGGTCAGCGTGAACACGCCGTAGCCCGCCGTGCCTGCCGTCGCCTGTTGGGCGACGAAGCTCGACTGGTCGTGGTCGACGTCGACAACCGTCAGGTCACCCTGCGCGAAGAGCTTGGAGGCGGCCGCATCGCGAATGACGATGTTGTCGATGCCGAAGTCTTCGTTTCTGTAGTCCTCGTTCAGGTTATTGCCGAAGCCGAGCGTAACCTGATTACCGGCGCCTTCGGCGATGATGGTGATGTGGTAGATGCGGTCGAGATAGCTATCGCTGCCGCCCAGCTGCGTGTCGACACCACTCGAGGTGATGACGTAGGTGCCGGTGATGCCGCCTGCCGTAAACGTGCCCGTGGTGCCGTCGAGACCGTCATTGCCGGTATTCTTCGGCGTGAAGGCGAATGCGAGGCCGTTGTTCAGGTAGACGTTCAAGTGCTCGCCCCTGTCCCAACTGTCGATCTTGATGAAATCAAAATCGATCTGAGCCGTTGCCGGGCCGGCGCCTGCCGGTGCGAAGACGATCGTCTTGGCGATCGACTGCTGACCGTCGTAGTTGCCGAAGTTGTTTTCGGAAACGTGTTGCGAGAAGCCACGCGTCTGCAACAGGGCGTTGCTGCCCCAGCCGCTGGCGGCGTTGTTGCCGCTGAAGTCTTCCTTGTAGAGCGGCGTCGAGAGGTTGATGGTCGCCACGTCCTCGGTCACCGAACCCGTTGTCGTGCCACCGATCACGGCGGCATCGTTTGTGCCGGTAATGGTGATCGTCACGTCCTTGGTGATCACGCCGCCATGGCCGTCGTCGATCGAGACCTTGTAGGTTTCGGTGCGAACGTCGCCTTCAGCCAAAGCCTGAGCCGAGCTGTTCAGCGTGTAGGTCCAACCGACGCTGCCGCCCGCCGTGGTGGCGGATTCGCTGACGGCGCCGAGCGTGAAGGTGCCGTAGGTCGGGCCCTGCGGTGCCGTTACGGTCGCGGTATGGGTGTCGATCAGGTCGGCGTCGGTGAAGGCGATTGTGCCGCTTGCCGTTGGCGCGGTATCCTCGGTGACCGCGCCTGCAGCGGGGTCGACGATGTCGAAGACCGGCTTGTCGTTGGTGCCGACGAGCTTGACGGTGATGTCGCGGGTCGTGGTCGAGCCGTGGCCGTCGTCGATGGTGACGTGGAAGACCTCGGTGCGGGTTTCACCCTCGGCGAGCTGGTTCAGCGTCGCGTCGTTGACGTGATACTTCCAGTCGACCCAGCCGACGCCGTCATTGGCGGTTTCCTCGCCGACGGCAGCGGTGAGCGTGCCGAAGTAGCCGGTGCCGCCGGCGGCAACCGTCACGGTGTGCTTGTCGCCCTGATCGTCGTAGATGTAGAAGCCACCGCCATTATAGCCGGCGTAGCCTGCGGGTGCGTCGAACTCGGTGCGATCCGTGGTCGAGCCGGCGCGGATGTCGGTCGCCTGGTATTCGGTGATGGTGCCGCCGTCGGGGAAGCCCACCGAGGTCGTCACCAGGTCGTTGTTGCCGGTGACCGTGACCTGATACACGGCCGACTTGATGTCACCGTCGCCGTCCTTGACGGTGAACGAGATGGTGATCGTCGCCAGTTCGCCCTGGCTCAGACCGTTGAAGTGCCAGCCGGGGGTGATGGTGAATGCGCCGGTGGCCTTGTCGTAGTGATAGGCGCCCTGATCGAGCGTGATCGTCGTGCCCGACGGCGTCGTGATTGTGACATGCGTCGTGTCGAAATTCACCTCACCCTTCGTGTCAGCGCCGAACGAGAAGTCGGTGCCTTCGTGAAGGTTGAACTTGATCTGGCCGTCGTCTTCGCCGGTCGTTGCCGTGAAGACGGGAACCGGCGCGCCATGCGTCAGGCTGATGTTGGCGAGATAGGTGCCGGTGTTGTCGTTGGCAAAGCCGACTTCCTTGAAGGTCAGCGTGTTGGTGCCGCTGCCCGCCACCACATCGAGGGTGACGACCTTCATCGCGCCGGTTACCGGGATTGTGTAGACCTGGTTGTTCCAGTGAACCTCTAGAGCCGACGAGTTCGGATCGTAGGAGCCGACTTCGAAGCTGATCGTGTACTTGTCGCCAGCCGTCAGGCCGGCGACGTTCTGCGAGATCGCGATGTTGCCCGGCGAGGCGCCGAGATCGACCATCGGATGGCCGTTCGACGAAGCGAGGCCGAAGTAGGTTCCGACGATCTTTTCAAGCTGAACGCCGGTCTGGCCGGGAACGGTGCCTTCGATCTTCCAGCCGGTGGATTCCGTCGCCCATGCACCCCAGCTTTCAGGGTGCGCCCAGGTGCCGCTAGTGAAATCGCCGTTGGACAGGAGGTTCACGGCATGCGCCGTGCCGTTGATGGTCGGGCCGCCGTCGTTGATGTCGATCTGGACGCTGCCGTTGACGCTGTCGCCGTCTGCGTCCGTGACCGTGTAGACGATCTTCATGCGAAGGCCGTCGTCCGCACCGGTGTTGGCGCCATCGGGATGGTCGATTGGGCCAAGCTGCGTGAACTTGTAGGCACCCGTCGCTGCGTTGGTGACTTCGATCTTGAAGATCTGCGTGCCGTCGGCAAGCTTGCCGACGAGGGTCAGCGCATCGACCTGCTGGATCTGGATCTGCTGGCCACCTGACGTGAGCGCAACAGTCGTGAACTTGGTCTCGTTGGCATCGGAGATGACAGGGTTCGAAGGGCCGCCGCTCAAGCCGTAGGCGATCGAGGTGATCTTGGCGCCGTCGGCACCAGCGTGGAAGCTCATCGTGCCGGTGGCGGAGGTCTCGTGGAAGGAACCGTCGGTGTTGACGGTTTCCTGGACGGTGATGCGTCCGGCATAACCCGCGGTCGGTGCGTCGTCGCGGATATCGACCTGCACGGCGTTGGTCGCGGTGTCGCCATCCTTGTCGGTGACGACGAAGTCGAAGACCATGCGCAGCGAATCGTCGGCGCCGGACTGCCCCTTATCCGGATGATCGATCGGGCCGGACTGGGTGAAGGTATAGGCACCCGTCTTCACGTCGGTGACATGAAGCGAGAAGATCTCGACGTTGCCGACCTTGCCGGTGACCGTCAGGCCATCGCTGGAGGTGGTAACCGTGATCGCCTGGCCGTTCGACGTCAGCGCCGGCCAGCGGATGCTTTCGCCCTGGGCTTCCGGCATTTCCATGATCGTGTTGCCGAAGCGGTAGACAATGCTGGTGATCTGGGCGCCATCAGCGCCACCGTCGAAGAGCAGCTTGCCATCGGCGCTCTGCTGGATGAACTGGCCGTTGTCGGTACCGGCTTCGGTCACGGTGACCGTGTTGGAGAAGTAGGCCTTCGGGCCGTCGTCGTTGACGGCGATCTGCAGGCTGCTGCTCGACGTGTCGCCATCGCCGTCGGTGACGGTGAAGCCGATCTTCAGCAGGATGCCATCGGCGGAGCCGGTTTCGTTCTTGTCCGGCTGGTCGAGCGGGAGCGACTGGGTGAACTTGTATGCGCCGGTCGCGGCATTGGTGACCTCGACCACGAAGACGGTCAGGCCGTCGGCGCGGACGCCGGTCAGGGTCAGGTGATCAGCGGATTCGACGATGTGAACCGCCTGGCCGCCCGACGTCATGGCCTTAGCGGTATAAGAGTCCGCATCTTCGTCGGCGACGATCGGAGCTGCGTTCGTGCCCAATCCGTAGGAAATCGCGGTCACCTTTGCGCCATCGGCGCCGGCCACGAACGTCATGGTGCCGGTGGCCGAGGTCTGGTGGAATGAGCCATCGGTGTTGGCCGTTTCCTGAACCGTGATGCGACCGGAATAGCTTGCCGTCGGCACGTCGTCCTTGATGGTGACGTTGAAATTGCCGGTGATGGAATCACCGTCATTGTCGGTCGCGGTGTAGGTTACGGCGATCTTCAGATCGTCGGCGCCGGCGCCGGTGTGAGCCGTGTTGTGCAGCAGCGTGAAGGTATATTTGCCGTCGTTGCCGAGCGTAACCTTCCAGGAGCCGTCGCCGGCCGTCAGGGTCTTGCTTGCATCGTCCCACTTGGCGCCATCGGCCGCCAGAACGACCTTGCCGCCATCCACGCCGAGCGAGATGTCGAGATCGCCCTTGACGGAAAGATGCGTGCCGTCGGGAGACGAGCCGTTGGCGAGATCGTCCTCGCTGAGGCTGACGCTGCTGACAGCCTTCAGAACCGGCGCATCGTCGCGGAACTGGATCTGCTTGCCGATATCGACCGACTTGGTGACCGTGTCGCCATCATAGTCGGTGGCGGAAACGACGGCGGAGATCTTGCCTGTCAGATCGACCAGGTCGTTGGCGTTGCTTCCATCTGGATGCTTGATCGCCTGGTACTGGGCAATGCTGACGCGGCCATCGCTGTCGATGCTGATGGCGAAGACGGCTTTTCCGTCGCTGTCGCGGCCGATGACGAGGCCGTTGCTCATCGAGAGCGTGATCGCCTTGCCGGCCGTCGTGAACAGGCCGGATTCGCTGCTGGTGACGCTGAGGGTCAGCGTGGTCTTGCCCTGGCCATCGGTGCCAACGCTGGAGCCGTAGTTGACGATCGCACCCGCTTCGCGGGCATAGCCGAGCGCTGTCGCGTGATCGCTGTTCTCGAAAGCGGTGAAGATCGACTTGACGCTCTGCGACGTCGTGTCGTCGCTCCCGTCGCCGTTAATGACGCCGATGCTTTCGTCATGGGTGACGATGCGGCCGGTGAGCGAGATCGAGACGGTGGGGACGTCGTCGGTGATCTTGACGACGAGCTTGCCAGCCAGGGTGATGCTGTCGCCGTCGCCATCCGTCGCCTTGATGACCGAGCCGAAGTCGATGCCGGCAAGCGAGCCGGAGGTGGTCTTCAGGTCGGTGTTGGTGCCGTTGCCGGCAACGTGGTCGAGTTGGTCGTACTGCTGGAACTTGAAGCTGCCGTCGCTGTTCAGCGTCAGCGACAGGACCGGACGGTCGACGAGCGGGTTGTAGCCCTGACCGATGACGTTGACGTAGCCGACGATCATGTTGCCGACCACGGCGTAGGAGAGCTGGCCGCCCTGCGACGACAGGCCAAGAGCCGTCAGCGTGCTTGTGGCGTTTGCGACAAAGGAGAAGCCGCCGCCTGCGGCAGCGCCGTCGGCGCCAAAGGAGACGGTCGATGCGATCGAACCGGAGACGGTTGCTGCAAGACCGAGGCCGAGCAACGACCAATCCGAGGAGGAGCCGTCATGCGTGCCGTCTTCGGCGCTATTGCCCTGCGACAGGACGTTGAAGATGTCGCCTTCATCGGCGGTAACCGTGACGGAGGAACCGGAGAGAACCGGCGCGTCGTCGCGGAACTGGATCTGGCCGCCGATATCGACGGACTTGGTGGCCACGTCGCCGTCATAGTCGATTGCCGTGACGACAGCCGAAATCTTGCCGGCGAGATTGACCAGATCGTTGGCATCGGTGCCGACAGGATGCTGGATCGCCTGATATTGCGCGATGCTGACGCGACCTTCGCTGTCGAGGCTGATCGCGAAAACAACTTCGTTGTGCGTGTCGCGGCCGACGACCAGGCCGCCTTCCTCGTGCAGGGTGATCGCTTCGTTATCGATGGTCTTCAGGCCGGATGCTTCGCTGGTGACGTGCAGCGTCAGCGAGACCTTGCTCGGCTCGTCGGTGCCGACGCTGGAGCCGTAGTTGACGATGGCGTTGCCGTTGCGGGCATAACCGAGCGCATGAATGCCTTCGGCCGTTTCCAGGCCGCCAAACGCCCTGCTTGCTGCACTTGCAGTGCTGTCATTGCTATTTGCGTCGCGGCCAGAGGTTTCGTCGTGGATGACGGTGCGGCCGGTGAGCGAGATCGAGACGGTCGGGACGTCGTCGGTGACGGTGACGACGAGCTTGCCGCCGATCACGACGCTATCGCCGTCGCCGTCGGTTGCCTTGATGACCGAGCCGAAGTCGATGCCGGAAACCGTGCTGTCGCCGGACTTCAAATCGGTGTTGGCGCCGTTGCCGGTTGCATGGTCGAGCTGGTCGTACTGCTGGTACTTGAAGCTGCCATCGCTGTTCAGCGTGAAGGACAGAACCGGGCGGTCGACGTTGATGTTGAAGATGTGGCTGCCGTTGTCGACATATCCGACGATGGTGTTGCCGATCACGGCATAGGAGAGCTGGCCTCCCTTGGAGGAGAGGCCGAGGGATGCAAGCGTTGCCGCGGCGTCGGCCGTGAACGAGAAGGCACCCGTGGCTGCCGAGCCGTCAGCGCCGAAGGCAACCGTGGAGGCGACCGAGCCGGAAACGGTGGCGGCGTAGCCGAGGCCAATAAGCGAAAAGTTCGAGGACGAGCCGTCGCCAGAACCGTCGAACGGCGAGTTGCCATGAGACAGCAGGTTGGAGATATCGCCTTCATCGGCGGTCACAGTGACGACCGTGCCCGTCGTGGTGGGAACGTCGTCATTGACGTTGATGGTGAGCGAACCGGAGGCCGTGTCGCCGTCGCCATCCGTCACCTCGAAGCCGATGGTGACAGGCAGGTTGTCTTCCGTGGCACCCGTGGTGCCATGCACCAGCGGCGCGGAGAGGTCGAAGGTGTAGCTGCCGTCGGCCTTGACCGTCAGCGTGAACACGACGTGCTCACTGTCCGCGCCGGTCGCCGTCAGGATCGTCGCGCCGTTTTCGTCCGTGGTGGTGGTGTAGACGAGGTTTTCGGCGACGCCGTGGCCGTTGACGTCATGGATAGCCTGAATGCCCGTCGGAGCCGTGAAGGATACGTTCTGGATGCCATCGGCGCCAGCCTTGAAGAGGGTGCCGGCCTCGCCGGAGATCGACTTGGCGTCGGCGACGTCGCCATCACCACCGGCATTGCCGGGGAACATCGTCTGTGCGTCGTCGTCGAGTTTGGTTTCTACGTTTACCGTGCTTGCCGTGGGTGCGTCGTCGTTGATGGTGACGTCGAGCCAGCCATGCGAGGTGTCGCCGTCGCCATCGGTGACGGTGAAGTTGACCGTCAGGCCGAAATCGTCCTGGCCGCTGCCGCTGTGAACGATCGGCGCGCTGACGATGAATTCATAAGAACCATCAGCATGCACGATGAAGGTCGCGACGGTCTGGTGACTGTCGTTGCCGGTCGCCGTAAAGGTGGTGACGCCACCCTTGACGACGCCCTCACCCCAGCTGACGCTTTCCTGGGCTGCAAAGCCCTTGTCGGTCTTGTAGATGGCCGAGAAGCTCATCTGCTCGCCGCCGAGCTCAATGCTCTTGAAGCCGTCGGCACCCGTCGTGAACAGGGCGCCGGCCTCACCCTTGACGCTCGTTACGCCAAGGTTGCTGTTGCCCGGGAAGAGCGTCTGCAGGTCGTCCTGCATGATGGTTTCGTTGGTGACGGTGTTGGCAGTCGGGACGTCGTCGTTGACCGTGACGGTGAAGTTGACGGGCAGCGTGTCGCCATCGGCATCCTTGGCCGTGACCTGGAAATTGAGTCCGATCTGCTCGTCCTGGCTCAGCGTCACGGCCAGCGGACGGATGCCACCTTCGGAGCCCTCGCCGCCTTCAGAGCCTGCCGTCTGCGGGTGATCGATGCTCTGCAGCAGTTCGAAAGTGTAGGCGCCGTTGGCAGCAGAGGGATTAAGGGTGACGACGAAAACGGGAACCGTCTGCAGGCCCGAGAGCTCGCCTTCGTGGACCGGGACGACGATGTAGCCCGTCAGCGTGTGGCCATCCGCGGAGATCTGGTAATGGATCTGCTCGCCATGCGATGTCAGGCCCGTCGGCGCGTTCTGCGCGTCGAAGGTCACGTCGCGGTTGCTGCCCTTGTCGGCGCCCCAGTCGATACCGAGGGAGGCCGTGGTCGCGGGATGGCTCTCGCCGCCGGTGATGCCGCTTTCGTTGACTGCGCTATCCGGGCTCTTCGCCGTGGGATCGATAACAGGCGCGTCATCGCGGATATCGACCGAGCCGATGCCGGTGACGCTGTCGCCGTCCTTGTCGGTGACGGTGTAGCTGAACTGCAGGCGCAGCACGTCATCGGCGCCGCTTTCGCCCCGGTCGGGATGATCGAGCGGGCCGAACTGCGTGAAGGTGTAGGCGCCAGTCAGGGTATTGGTGACCGTCAGCGTGAAGACCGGCTGGCCATCGACCGAGCCAGTGATGGTCAGGCCGTTGATGGTGACCACGACAGGCTGGCCGTTGGAGGTCAGATCGACATGCGTGCCGTTCTGGGTGCCTTCATCCATATTGAGGGAATCGGAGAGGCCGACGGCGGTGATGACGCCGAAGTCCTTGCCGGGGATGAAGCCGAACTGGCCGTTGACGACCTGGGTCGAGAAGGCGCCGTTGGCATCGGTGATTTCCGTAACGGTGAGAAGGCCGCTTGTGGTGATGACCGGAACGCCGTTCTGCTCGTCCGGCGTGCGGCTGGGCGCGTTATCGGCCTGCTGCGTATCGGCCAGCAGCGACGCCAGCTGCGTCGGGTCGCCGCCGTTGCCTGGTGTCGTGTCCTGGAAGTTGGCGCCGGAGCTCGAGGGGGAGGAGCTGGCGGAGTAGGAGCCGTCGGGGCCGGCGGCGACGTTGATGTTGCTCTGTTCGAGCGCGGCGATCACGGCTTGCTGGGGAAGCTCGACTTCGCCGAGCAGGAAGGTCGGGACGTGGAGCGCGCCGTTGACGATGACGATCTCGGTGCCGTCGGCCTGGACGAGGACGAGGTCGTTGCCGCGGACGTGGATATCGTCGATGGCGGTGCCGGCCGGCAGATGGGCGATGTTGTTCTGATCCGGGACAACCTGGCCAGCGGGTGCTGCGGCGGCTGCGTCCTGGGCTGCCGGCAAGCGGCCGGTCGTTTCAGTCGACTGGGCGCCCTGCTGATCGCTCGGCTGAGTGGTATCGGCCTGTGCGACCTCGACGCCACCTAGGGCGGAAGTCTGCAGGCGGGCATCCTGATGAATATCGGAGATCAAGTCATGCGATGCGGTTTCATTTTCAACGGCAGAGATGCGAGAATCTTCGATAGACATACAAAATACCCCAATGACAAACTGAGGCCAAATAATTCTGCCGAAGATACAAAAGCAATACTGCCCTATAGGCGCCGATATAGCCGGTTATGCATCCACCCAGAAATGTTTAAGAACGGTTAACCGCAAAAGCGCTTAGTCGGTAAAATTCTAATAAAAATAGAACGATAGAGGCTATTTCGCCACAGCGAAACGGCCCCGTTTCCGGGGCCGATTCGAGTTGCATTCGGTGCGTGATGGCAGCTTGCGCAGGCGTCTAGCGGCCCGGCGCCACGAGGCAGAAGAAGGCGCCCTGCGGGTCGATCGCCTGCACCACCCAGCTGCCGCCGGGCACTTCCATCGGGCCGTTGACGACCTGGCCGCCGCCGGCCTTGACCCGCTCGATGGCGGAATCGATTGCCGGAACGTTGAAGTAATAGGCCCAGGCCGGCATCGGCACATTCTCCGGTTTCGTCATCATGCCGCCGACCGGCGTGCCGTGCTCGGCGAAGATGCGGTAGACGCCCATCGGGCCCATGTCGAAATCATGGTCCTTGGTCCAGCCGAAGAGCTTTTCGTAGAAGGTGAAGGCCTCACCGCCATCGCCGGCATAGAGTTCGCTCCAGCCGAGCGTGCCGGGGGCGCCCATTGCGGCCTCGGGCGGCGGGCTGTCCATCGGCGCCGGGGTCATGATGCAGATCACGGCGCCATGCGGATCGGCAACCACGGCGAAGCGGCCGATTTCGGGGATATCTTCCGGCGGGCGGCGGACGGAGCCGCCATTGGCGGCGAAATCCCGGGCGCTCTGGTCGACATCGTCCACCGCGACATAGCCGGTCCAGTTCGGCGGGATGCCGGTGCCTTCAAGCTCGGCAGGAAAGACCATCATGCCGGCGCGGCCGACGCCATCGGCCTCGAAGATATTATAGGGTGGCATGCCGGGGACGGTCATTTCGCTCGTCGTCCAGCCGACAACCTTCGTGTAGAAATCCTTGGCGCCCTTGGTATCGGGCGTCATCAATTCGCACCAGATGAACTTGCCGTGGGTCTCCGACATCGTGATCTCCCTTTCACGTTCTTCGTTGCGTCGATACAGGCATTGATGATCTCAGGCGTCAGTGGCAGCAGGATGACGCCTTGGGCGCCTCGGCATACTCGTCGTGGCGCTTGACGAAGTTCATCGTCGAATCCTCGTTGCGGCCCTTCGGCGCGCGGTCGAGGATCATCAGCGTACCGATCAGCTCTTCCGGGCCGCGGGCGTAGCTGGAGTAGGTGTGGAAGATCTCGCCCTTCTCATCTTTGTAGAAGGCGCTCAATCCCGGCAGTTCGTCATTGGCGTCTTCGGGCGGGATCGAAGTAAAGTTGTAGAATACCTTGTCCTTGCCGAGATCTTCCGGGCTGAAAGACACGTGATAGTCGAAGTTGAAGTCGCTCGATGCCGAGGATACCCAGGGGAACTTCCAGCCCATCCTGGTCTTGTAGGCCTCGATCTTGGCGACGGGCGCGCGGGAAACGGCGACCCAGGTGACATCGTGATTGTTCAGATGCGGCAGCGCGCCATCGACATGGTCGGACAGGAATGAGCAACCGGGACAGCCGGCCTCCCAATCGGGACCGAGCATGAAATGGTAGATGATCAGCTGGCTGCGGCCATCGAAGAGCTCGCTGAGCGATCTCTTGCCATCGGGCGTGTCGAAGGCATAGTCCTTCTCGACCTTGACCCAGGGAAGCGCCATGCGCTCGGCATTGACCTTGTCCCTCAGATGCGTTGCTTCCTTCTCCTTGAGAAGCAGCGCGCGGCGGGCTTCGAGCCATTCTTCGCGGGAAACGACTTGGTTCTGCATCGTGTGCGCCCTCCTCCGGCGCGACCGAAACGGTCCATTCTCCTTTTCCTTGACTATATATATTGATATCAATAGAAATTAGACATGTCAAACGCTACCGACATTCCTTTCGCGACGACGCTTCTGGTGCGCGACACGTGTCTCTGCCTGCACGCGCAGCGGGCCGCCCGAGCGTTGGCGCGGCTGTTCGATGATGCGCTGCGGCCGGCGGGGCTGACCAACGGGCAATTCTCGCTGATGATGTCGCTGAACCGGCCGGAGCCGCCGCCCATGGGGCCAGTCGCCAAGCTGCTCGCCATGGACCAGACGACACTGACGGCGGCGCTGAAGCCGCTGCAGCGGCGCGGCTGGGTCGAGGTCTTCCCGAACCCGAGGGACAAGCGCGGACGACTGTTGCGGCTGACGCCCGAGGGTATGCGCGTGCTGACCGCCGCGCTGCCGATCTGGGAAAGCACGCATGCGGCGCTGGAAAAGACGTTGCCCGAGGGCAATGCCGAACGACTGCGGCAGGATCTGCAGGCGCTGGCCTAGCTCCGCGCTGCGATGCGTGGGTCATCGCCGAAATCGGCGCGGGTAAACCCAATTCTTGCCTTTGGAAATTCGCAGAGCGCCTGAACGCCTGACGCGGAGAGGCGCAGGCGCCATGTCTGGCGCTCCACCGGATCGCGCGCGGCGAAGGCCGAGGCGGTGAGCAGCGCGATGTTGCGGCGATGGCCGGGATCGCGGACCGAAGCGTAGAGGATCGCCTGACAATCGGCCTCGCGGGCGGCATCGGCCAGCGCCTGGCAGGGTTCGTAGCGCTGAGGGTCGGTCCAGACCGCATGATCGCGGTCGAGCGGCGGCGCGGTGAGGTCGATCGCGCGCGACGTCTCGATGGCTGCTGCAAAGGCGGTGTATTCGGCGGCGTTTGCGGGAAGCGGCGTTTCGGGGGAATCGGCGAAGAACAGCAGCCGGTAGAAAGCCATCTCGGCGATAGCGGTCTCGACCGCTTCCGATGCGTAGTAGACGCCGAGCGTGCGCCCTGCCCGGCGAAAGCGCGAGCCGTGGGGATAGATGGCACCGTAGCGGAAGGGTGTCGCCAGGAGATAGTCGAGGCCCCTGCATTCTGGCGGCAGGACCGGCTTGCTTTCTTCCAGCAGCGTTTCGAGCAGGGCCTGCTCTTCCAGCGTATCGACGATCTTCAGGGTCGAGATCTGATGCTGCGCCTCCACCAATCGCCAGAAACGGCCGGAGACGGGTCGCGCTTCAGACGATAGCGCGGCGGGCGTCCAGGTAGGCGAGGACATCGGTCAATCCTGATATGCTGACGATCTTTTCGAGCGGCGTGGCGCCGAGCGCTGTGTTGGCGTTGCGCAGCCATGAGCGCGCGACCGCCTCGTCACCACCGACGATGGCATCCAGCGAGCGGAACAGGCGGACCAGCAGAATGGCGAGCTCGAAGGATTTCGAGCCGCGCTCAAGCAGGTAGTCCTGCCTTTTCATGCGCGATACGGTGGCTTCCGACAGGCCAAGCACTGAAGACAGCGTGCGGGCGCTGATGCCGAGACGCTCGGCGGCGGCAACGGCTGCCTTGGTGATGACGACGGCTTCCTGGGGATGCTTGCCTGATATCGGATGGGCGATGGCCATGGCGATTTCCTTTCCTTGGAAACAATATAGCGATTATATTTCCAATGGAAAGATGATTGGCGGAACTTCCGCCTGAAAAGAAAACAACCCGGCCTGCGAGTGCGGACCGGGTTGCCAATAATTGTGACGGCCAAGCTTACTTCGCCGAGGGGTCCTTGATGGTCTTGCCGATCGAGAAGGCCAGAAGGGGCGAGATCAGCATCAGGGCGCCGACGATGAACATCGGCATCTCGTAGAGACCCGTGGCATCCTTGACGGCACCGGTGATGTAGGGCGCCGCGAAGCCCGCGATGTTGCCCACGGTGTTGATGAGCGCGATGCCTGCGGCAGCCGCGGCACCCGTGAGGAAGCGCGAGGGGAAGGACCAGAAGTTCGGCAGCGCCGAGAAGATCGCGCAAGCAGTCAGCGTGATGGCGATGACGGTTGCCTCAGGGGACGACATCAGCAGGGCGAGCGGGATGCTGATGGCGCCGACCAGAGCCGGGATGCCGACGTGCCAGGCGCGGACGCCACGCTTGGACGCATCGCGGCTCCAGAAGAACAGTGCGACGGCGGCCGGCAGATACGGGATCGCCGTGATCAGGCCCTTGTCGAAGACGTTGAACTTGGTGCCGAACTTGGTCTCGAAGCCTGCGATGATCGTCGGCAGGAAGAAGGCCAGTGCATAAAGGCCGTAAATCAGGCCGAAATAGATGGCCGACAGCAGCCAGACGCGCTTGTCCTTGAGTGCCTGCAGGGTCATCGAGCCATGGCCCGAAATCTTGCCGGCTTCTTCCTTGGCGAGTTCGCGGTTCAGCCAGTCACGCTCGTCCGTGTTCAGCCACTTGGCGGCGGTCGGGGTGTCAGGCAGGTAGAACCAGGTGATGATGCCGACGATGATCGCAGGAACGGCGACGCCGAAGAACATGATGCGCCAGCCTTCGTAGCCGAACAGGCCGTGTGCCTGGATGAGCAGCGAGGCGATGGGCGCGCCGATAACCGTGGTCAGCGGCTGGGCCAGATAGAAGAGCGCCAGGATCTTGGCGCGGTGGCGGCCGGGGACCCAGGTGCTGAGATAGAGGATGGCGCCAGGGAAGAAGCCCGCCTCGGCAACGCCGAGCAGGAAGCGCAACGCATACAGGCCGTTGACGCTGCTGACCCAGGTGAAGAGCATGGCTACGACGCCCCAGGTGACCATGATGCGGGCGAGCCAGCGGCGGGCACCGTATTTGTGGAGGGCCAGGTTGCTGGGGATTTCCAGAACGATGTAGCCGAAGAAGAAGATGCCAGCGGCAAAGCCAAACTGGGCGGCGGTCATGCCGAGGTCCTGCGTCATCCCGTTCGGGCCGGCAAAGGAGATTGCCGTACGATCGAGGAAGTTGATGAAGAACATCAATGCAATGAAGGGCACCAGGCGAATGGAGATCTTGCGGATCGCCGATTTTTCGACCTGCTGTTCTTGGTCTGATAGTTTAAACGTCGCGTTCACATAGTCCTCCCGACAAGACCGCTGCGGCCCATCGAGCCTACGAGTGCGACTTGCGCTATGCAGCCCCGCTGTGTCGGGAATGCTGGATGTTGATCTCTAGCCCTACCGCGAAAGTCGGTCTCCTATGTCCGTCACCTGTGCAGTTTATCGCGCCCCGTTACCGAATGCGCCTTCTTGCACGAGCCCCAACGGACATGCCTCCTCCCCTAGCGAGCAACATATTTCTGTCAAATTAGCCACCACTCGTCAACTGGTATGATGAGATAGTGAGCATTCTTTAACAGAATATTAGAACATGTTCAAAATCCCGAAGCGCTGAATCGCTCCGCGAAACGAAAAAGGCGCCGCGCTCGAAGCGAGCACGACACCTTTGGCAATCCAGGCCCAATCCCGCCTTATCAGGCGACGGTCACCGGCACTTCCGTGGAGGTGCGCATTGCGTGGCTGTAGGGGCAGACGATGTGGGCGGCAGCGGCCAGCTTTTCGGCCGTCGGCTTGTCGAGGCCCGGGATATGGACCGTCAGCGCCACTTCGATGCCGAAGCCGCCGCCATCTTCACGCGGGCCGATGCCGACGGTGGCCAATACGGTCGTGTCTTCCGGAATCTTGACCTTCTGCTGGCCCGCGACAAATTTCAGGGCACCGAGGAAGCAGGCCGAGTAGCCGGCCGCGAAGAGCTGTTCCGGGTTGGTGCCCGTTGCGCCGTCGCCGCCAAGCTCCTTCGGAACCGTCAGCGTAACATCGAGAACGCCGTTTTCGGAAACGGCGCGGCCTGCGCGGCCACCGGTGGCGGAAGCTTTGGTTGTGTAGAGGATCGGCATGTGAGTCTCCTTGGTTGGGGTTGGATTTTGTATATCGCGCAATTAAATTGTACGCAAGTGAATTTTGCAAATTGCATTCGAAATCCGAAAAGACGACAATGCGGTATCGGGGAAAGACGATGACCAAAGTGCAGATGGCCAAGACGATGAAAATTCCGGAAGAGGAAAAGCGGCTGGAGCGACAGCTCTGTTTCGCGGTCTATTCGACGGCGCACGCCTTTACGCGCGCCTACAAGCCGATCCTCGACAAGGTGGGCCTCACCTATCCGCAATATCTCGTCATGCTGGTTTTGTGGGAGAAGTCGGCGCTGCCGGTGAAGACGATCGGCGAGCAGCTCGATCTCGATTCGGGCACACTCTCGCCCTTGTTGAAGCGCCTCGAGCAGAGCGGGCTGATCGTGCGCACCCGCGACCCCAAGGATGAGCGGCAGGTGATCGTCACGCTGACGGCTGAGGGCGACGCGATGCGGTCGCAGGTGGACGACATCATGGGCGAGATCGGCCAGGCGATCGGCTGCACGCTGGAAGAGATGGCCGATATTCGCGAGAAGCTGCAGGGCCTGCGCGGCAACCTGACCGAGATGCGGTAGCCGCCCCATTCCCTCGCTCAGCCGACAAGCGGGTTGACACCGAGGGATAGTTTGCGAATTTTATAGCCGCGACACCTGTTCGCGCAGTTCAGTCGGGAGGAATTGCGAGATGTCATGCCCAAACCACGCACCATGTGCCTCACACCCGATCTTGTCCAACTCTGCTACCGCGAAGAGGTCGATCCCGGCCCGGATCCGCGCCGCACGACGCTGACGGACGACGACTTCGCCTCGCTCACCGCGCGACTGACGGAAGAGAGCGGCGACGAGCCGCTCTGGGTCTTCGCCTACGGATCGCTGATCTGGAAACCGGAATTCGAGTTCGTCGACCAGAGCCGCGCGACGGCTCTCGGCTGGCATCGCTCCTTCTGTCTGGAGATCAAGAGCTGGCGCGGCTCGCCCGAGCAGGCTGGGCTGATGATGGCGCTCGATCGCGGCGGGCAATGCGATGGCATGATGTACCAGTTGCCTCAGGGAGACCGGGCCGCGCAGATTTCCCGGCTGCTGCGCCGCGAAATCAGCGACCGCGAGCACATCGACACTATAAGATGGCTGCCGGTGAAGACGCCCGAGGGCCGGGCCCGGGCGCTGGGTTTCTGGATCGGGCCGACGGGCAACCGTATCTACCGCAAGCAGCCCCTGCCCCTGGTGGCCGCCACGCTGGCGCGCGCCTGCGGCTATGTCGGCTCCTGCGCCGAATATCTCTACAACACCGTCACGCATCTGGAGAATTTCGGCATCCACGACCGAAACCTCTGGCGCCTGCAGGAGCTCGTCGCCGCCGAGATCCGCCAGATCCACGGGATCGAACAGCCGACGGCATAGCCGCTTGCCGACGCCGGGCGATGGTCGCTCTACGACCCGGCCTCGCGCAGTGACTTCATCATTTCCCGCAGGCCCCGGCTCAGATTCTTGTCGCGGCGCACGACCATTCCGAGCTTGCGCACCAGCGGCGGGCTGACGGGCGCGGTTTCGAGGAAGCCGGCGCGGTCGCGTTTCAGCGCCAGGCCGGGCAGGATCGACCAGCCGAGGCCTGCCGCCACCAGCTCCTTGATAGCCTCGACGCTGCCGAACTCCATGACAGGGCGGGCGACCAGACCGGCCTGCCCCATCCATTCATCGATGGTCCGCCTCGTGTTGCCGCCGTCGTAGAGCAGCAGCGGCTTGGTGTTGACGAAGGCCGCGTCCGGGCCGCCATGCGGGATGGCCGAGCCGCGCGGCGCAACCGCCATCAGCTCGTCGTCATAGAAGGCCTCGACCTCGAAGGACCGGCCGGGCGCCGGCAACGTCACGACCGCGACATCCAGCGCGTTGGTCTCGAGATCGCGCAGGATGTCGTCGGTGTTGCCGATGCGGACGGTGATTTCGAGCCCGGGCATCTTCTTCCTGGCGCGCGAGATCGCCAGCGGCAGCAGATGGATGGAGGCGGTGGCGCCGCTGCCGATGCGCACGCGGCCGCTCTCGCCATTCCTGTGCGGCGTCATCGCTTCCTCGGCATCGGCCAGTTCCCGCATGATCCGCCGCGCATGGTCGAGAAATTCGAGACCGGCCGCCGTCGGCTGCGCGCGGCGTCCGACGCGCTCGATCAGGCGCACGCCAAGGCGCTGTTCCAAGAGCTTGATCTGCAGGCTGACCGCGGGCTGGGTCACCCCCGCCTTGTCGGCGGCGGCGGTGAAGCTTCCGAGTTCGGCGATGTGAATGAAGGTCTGCAGCTGATCGAAACCGAATGCCATGCGAAGTTTCTCTTATGGTTTGCATAAGATGCATAAGCTTCATTGCGGGATATATCCAGCGCATTGTCGGTACAGGCCAATACGGAGACAGAAGAGATGGCGACCGACACATCGGACGAAAGAGCAAGCCAGTCGCGCGTGGCGGGATTGCTGGCAACGCTTGCGGAGGCGGCGCGAAACCTCATGGAAAGTATCGAGACACGCTGCCGGAAGCGACGCGGACGGGCGGCGCTCAGCGAACTCAGCGATGACGAGCTCAAGGATATTGGCGTGTCGCGCGCCGACGCGATGACGGAAGCGTCGAAATCGGCATTCTGGGGATGAGGAGAGCCTGGAGCGCGCAGCCGAGGAATTTTGGGGCCGGCGCGAAAAGTCTCTCCCCGGATCGGGGAGAGACGAAGGCAGAGACTTACTGCTTGACGACGATCGGCGCCTTGTTCGGCACGCGGTCGTAGAGGTCGATGATGTCCTGGTTGAGCAGGCGGACGCAGCCCGACGATACGGCCTTGCCGATCGAGCGCCAGTCCGGATTGCCGTGCAGGCGGTAGAGCGTGTCCTGGCCGCCCGAGAAGATGTAGAGCGCGCGGGCGCCGAGCGGGTTCTTCAGGCCCGGCTCCATGCCGCCGTTCTCGATCGAATATTTCACAAGTTCCGGCTGACGGGCGACCATCTCATTCGGTGGCTTCCAGCGCGGCCACTTCTGACGCCACTGGATGACGCCATCGCCCTGCCAGGCGAAGCCTTCGCGGCCGATGCCGACGCCATAGCGCATCGCGGTCCCGCCCGGCTGGACGAGATAGAGGAAGCGCGAGGGGGTATCGACGACGATGGTGCCGGGGCGCTCGCCGGTCGGATCGATGACCTGCTGGCGATAGTAGCGCGGATCGATCTGCTGGTAGGGAACCGGCGGAATGAGGAAGCCGCCATCCTCGACCGGGCCGTACATGACAGCGAGCTCGGCATCGGTGGGCGCCGGCGTCGTCTGGAAGGCACGGATCGGATTCGGGAATGCCATTGGCTGGCCGTACGACGGGCTCGTGCCCGAAGTGGAGGCACACCCTGCCAGCGCCGATGCCGCGGTTACCGCTGAAAGCGATAGAAAGTTGCGGCGGGATATGGATTTTTCAAAGCTCATAACGAGGGTCAATTTTCCTTAAGCGCGGAAACGGCGAACGTCGTTTCCTGGAGGGTTGTTCAACGCTAGTCACAATTCAAGGAAACTATCCCGTTATGCTAAATAAACCAGAACCTCACGAAGACGTGTGCCCGCTTGTGGCGACGTTCTCACGCCGCCTGTTGCGCGGCTACATCACCACGATCTCGGACTTGGCGGAAACGCGGTCGTACAGATCGATGACGTCCTGGTTCATCATGCGTACGCAGCCCGACGAAGTGGACTTGCCGATCGACTCCCAATCGGGCGTTCCGTGGATTCGGTAGAGCGTATCCTCGCCATTCTTGAAGATATACATGGCGCGCGCCCCGAGCGGATTTCCAAGGCCGGGGTTCATGCCGCCATTGGCCGCCGAAAACGAGCGGACATCGGGCTGACGCTTGACCATCTCATCTGGCGGCGTCCAGCGCGGCCACTTCTGCTTCCACTGGATGACGCCGCGACCCGACCAGGCATAGCCTTCGCGGCCGAGACCGACGCCATAGCGCATGGCCTTGCCATTGGGCTCGATGAAATAGAGGTGCTTGGTCTTGGTGTTGACGACGATGGTGCCTGGCTTTTCGGTCGAGGGGTAATCGACCTCCTGGCGCATGTATACAGGATCGACGCGGCTGACGGGAATGGCAGGCAGCGTGAAGTCGTTGTCCCTCACCTCGCCATACATCGCGGCGCTGACGGGGTTGATCAACGGCATGCCGTAAGTGCGCATCTGGGTGGCGCCGGGGATGCCATAGGTCTGGTTGTAGATCGTCGCGGGGACGCCGGGGCGCTGCGGGATCGGCGCGTTGACCGGGCGGACGCGATCGGGATCGATCCCCGGCGGCTTGTAGAACACAGGATAGGTTTCCTGCACGAAACGGGCCGGATCGGTGGCGCCGGTATCGGGCACGAGAATGTTGCAGCCGCCAAGCGACAGGGCCGCCAACACAAGCCCCGACATGGCCGACAACCGGCTTAGACCCTTCATGAAACCACCCTCATCGATAACAGCGACATTTATAGCTGCCGCGAGGATGGCATGCGCGGCTGGCGCGAAGCTGGCGATGACGGCCAGCCAGCGCCCTAACGCGAGTGATTAAGCCGCCACGCCGTGGAAGAAGCGGATGCTCTGCTCGATTTCCTCCGGCAAGGCCGAGGTGTGGCCGCCCTTGGCCGTATCCGTCTCGATGCGAACGCCGCCGGAGCGGGCGCGGCTGGCGAGCAGGCCGGCGCGGTCGTTGAAATGCGATTCGTCCGTGCCGTGGACGACACGCACGGGGCACTTGAAGCTCTGGGCGTAGCACAGCGCCGTGCGCACCTCGAACTCGTGGGTGTTGTCGTCGTCGAAGCGGATATCCTGAGGATAGCGATTGAAGAAGCGAAAGGCGTCGGGATTGCCCGAGATCGGGGCTGCGGCGCGGAACTTGTGGGTCGACATAGAGGCGAGCATGGTGAGCGTGCCGCCGATGCTGTGGCCGGCGATGAAAAGCCGGTTCGCATCGACACCCGGCAGATGCGCCAGACGATCGGCGGCCGAAAGCACGTCGTCCACCTCGTCATAGAAGCCGGAGAAATTACCCGCCTGGCCGTTTTCGCCGCGCACCGAGGGCATCAGCACCACGAAGCCGGCGTCGATATAAGGCCCCATCAGGTTCCAGTGGCCGAGGCCCATGGCATTGCCGCCGTGCAGGAAGAGAATGCCGGGTTTGGCCTTGCGCTCGCGCTTGTACTTCGACACCCAGGCGACCAGTTCCAGCTCGCCGCCATAGCCGGAGCGATAGAAGATCTTCTCGGCATTGGCAGGCGCATCGAGCGGCTCGTACTTGTCCGGCGCCGGGCCCTTTTCGAGCAGCCGCGTGCGGAAGCGCTTGCGCACCTTCGCGTAATCACGGGTAATCAGGCGCGGCTCGGGGGGAACGTCAAAGGCATTGGCGACACCTGGAAGAGCCGGAAGAACAAGGGCGCCGGCGAGCCCGGTCAGAAGCAGGCGGCGCTGGCGCGAAAAGGAATGGTCGTTGTCTGATGTCATATCACTCTTCCGTCTTCCCCGGCATGATAGATGCTTGCACCCTCGGCGCATCAACGCCAAGACACATTGTGTTGAGGATGCACAGTCGGATGTATTTTGCATCAGGAAAATGCGAGATGAGGGATTTGGGCGGTAGGAAACGCCGCTATGCCGGCTGCTTGATATCAATCTCAGGATCAAAATCGACGCGCTTCGACTTGCCATCCGGCGTCTTCAAGACGATTTCGACGCCACCTCCGATCGAATGCATGTAACGCACGATGGATGACAAGAGCACGTCGTCGGCGCTTTCGATCTTCGACACGGTGTTTTGCGTCATGCCAGCGCTTGCGGCGACCTCCTGTTGCGTGACGCCCATCGCCTTGCGCACCTCCGCCAACGCCTTGCCAAAGCGTCGCTCCCGGCGTTTTTCATCAAGCCGTTCACGAACATCTTCGGGGAGTTCGGCGCGCAGCGTCTTCCACTCAGTGCTCATGGTTTTTCTCCTTCAGCCACGCATCGAACCTCATGTCGGCCTTTCTGATCAACTGCTTGTAAAAGAAAGCTTGGTTCACACCCTGTTTGTCACCGCCACAGAGAACAATCGCACTCTGAGCCGGGTCGAACGCGAAGGCGAAACGCCATAGCTGCTTCCCGAACTTCACTCGTATTTCCTTCATGTTGGCGTAGCTGGAACCGGAGAGCCTATCCACTTCCGGACGGCCAACGAAGGGTCCCTCGTCTTCCAGGTGGTCAAGGACTTCGCCGACGAGTTCTTTCAGACCCATTTCCAGCTCTTTCCATTCAGGAATGAAATGTGGATGGAACCGCACGCGATATGTCATGAAACCACCTGAAGAAAATATATATTTAAAGATATAAATTCAAGTCATGACTTCTCTGAGCGACGATCGCTGCGGCGCAACCTGCTCGGAAACGCGATATGGATTATTGCCCTGCAGAGATTTATCGCGGGAAACAGTGGCAATACAGTTCACCTTTGGTTGCAACCCTACCCCGCCTTCGCATCAATCATCGCCACCAGCGTCGTCAGCCTATCGGCCTCGTAGGACGGCTTGTCCTGTCGCAGGCGCGAGATGCGGGGGAAGCGCATGGCGACGCCGGACTTGTGGCGGTTGGAGCGGTTGATGCCTTCGAAGGCGACTTCCACCACGAAGCCGAAATCCTTGTCGGCGCGCACGGCGCGCACCGGGCCGAAGCGTTCGGTGGTGTTGTTGCGCACGAACTTGTCGAGGATCTCGAGCTCGGCGTCGGTGAAGCCGAAATAGGCCTTGCCGACGGGCACCAGCTGCTCGCCGTCGGGCGTTTCGGCCCAGACGCCGAAGGTGAAATCGGAATAGTAGCTCGAGCGCTTTCCATGGCCGCGCTGCGCATACATCAGGACGGCGTCGACATTATAGGGGTTGCGCTTCCACTTGAACCACGGCCCCTTCAGCCGTCCGGCCTGATAGACGCTGTCGCGGCGCTTGATCATCACCCCCTCGATGACAGGATCGGGCGGGGTCGAGCGCAGGTCGTCGAGTTCTTCCCAGGAGGAGAAATCTACCAGCGCGGAGAGGTCGAAGCGCTCGTGCGGCGCTTGCTCGACGATTTCGCTCAAGCGGGCGCGGCGTTCGAGATAGGTCTTGGCGCGCACGTCCTCCTCGCCGTCGAACAGCAGGTCGTAAGCCCTTATGAAGGCGGGGTAATCGTCCTGCATCTTCTGCGTTACGGTCTTGCGGTTGAGGCGCTGCTGCAGGTCGGAGAAGGTGCGGGTCGGGCTGTTGGAGCGGGCGGTGCCGCCGACCAGAAGCTCGCCGTCGATGACGCCGTCGAAGCTGATGGATTGGACGATATCGGGAAAGGCGGCGGAGATGTCGTCGCCGGAGCGGGAGTAGATCTTGCGGGTCTCGCCGGCGCGCGACAGCTGCACGCGGATGCCGTCCCATTTCCACTCGGCGGCGTAGTCGGCCGGGTCGAGCTGAACAAGGTCGCCCTCCTCCACCGGATTGGCCAGCATCACCGAATGAAAGATCGCCGGCGTCGCCAGCACCGGCTTGCCGCCCTTGCCCTCCAGCCAGGCAAACAGGCTCTCATAGGGCGGCTGCAGACCGTGCCACAAGGTCTCGATCTCGGTCACATCGGGTTCACCGAGATCGGCCAGCGCCTGCTTGGCAAGCCGCGCCGAGACGCCGATGCGCAGCGCGCCGGTCGCGAGTTTGATGAAGGCGAAGCGACCGGAGGCGTCGAGACGATCGAGCAGGTCGCGGACATAGCCGCGCACCTCGGTGCGGCCGAGCGTGTTCATCTCAGCCACGACCTCGCCAAGCCTCGGCTGCGCCAGCGCCGAGCGCTCTATGTCGCGTTCATTGTCCCAGACGAGCGAGATGGTTTCGGCGAGATCGCCGACGTAGTCGTAGGAGTAGCGGAAGAGCACGTCGTCGATGCGCTCCAGCGCCAGTTCGCGCAGCATGGCGGGCTTGACGTTGCGGACATCTAGCGTACCGGCGATGGCCGCGAGGCCGTAGCCGCGGTCGGGGTCGGGCGTGTCGCGAAAGTAGTCCGTCAGCAGCTTCAGCTTGCCGTTGCGGGATGGGGTGAGAACCAGGCGGTCGAGGAGGTCGGCGAAGGCTTTCATGGCGCGCTTCCCGCTTGTGGCAAAGACCCCTCCCCAACCCCTCCCCACAAGGGGGAGGGGCTAGGCTGGGGATGCCTCTTGGGAAGAGTTAAGACCGTTCCGCAAGTTGCGAGGTTGCGATGTGCATCGGCGGCGCGACGCATAAGCCCCTCCCCCTTGTGGGGAGGGGTTGGGGAGGGGTTTTCGTGATCACGCATCATCATCACTCCGCCTCATCCTCATACCCCACCAGATGCAGCGGCTTGGCCTTGATGCCCTGCAATTCGCACCAGCGGACCAGCGCCTCCTCGCGCCCATGCGTCACCCAGACCTCGGCGGGGTGAAGCTCGGAGATCGTATCGGTGAGTTCCGGCCAGTCGCAATGGTCGGAGATCACGAGTGGCAGTTCGACGCCGCCCTGCTTGGCGCGCTGGCGCACCATCATCCAGCCGGAGGCGAAGGCCGGGAGCGGGTCGTTGAAGCGGCGAGCCCAGCGGTCGGCGAAGGCGGATGACGGGCCGACGACGACGGCGCCCTTGAAGGCGGACTTGTCGCGTCCCTCGACGGTTGCCGAGCGCAGCTCGCCGAGGTCGATGCCCTGGCTGACATAGTAGTCGCAGAGCCGCTCCATGGCGCCGTGGATGTAGATGGGCTCGTCGTAGCCGGTGTCGCGCAAGAGGCGGATGACGCGCTGCGCCTTGCCGAGCGCATAGGCGCCGATCATGTGGGTGCGCTCGGGAAACTGGCGGAGCGACGCGTAGAGCTTGGCCATTTCGCCTGCGGGGTCCGGGTGGTGGAACACAGGCAGGCCGAAGGTCGCCTCGGTGATGAAGACGTCGCAGGCAACCGGCTCATAGGGCGCGCAGGTCGGGTCGGGGCGGCGCTTGTAGTCGCCGGACACGACGATACGGGTGGCGTCCTTCTCGATGGCGATCTGGGCGGAGCCGAGCACATGGCCGGCGGGGTGGAAGCTCACCTTGACGCCGTTGACGACGATTTCTTCGCCGAAGGCGGCGGCCTGTTCCGATCCGCAGAAATCCTCGCCGTAGCGGATGCGCATGATGTCGAGCGTCTGGCGGGTGGCCAACACATGAGCGTGGCCGGAGCGGGCGTGGTCGGAATGGCCGTGAGTGATCAGCGCACGCTCCACGGGCCTGACCGGATCGACATAAAAGCGGCCTACCGGGCAGTAGAGCCCCTCGGGCGCGGGATAAAGCAGCGCGTCAAATCTCATCGCCATAGAGATAGCGGCAAATGGCGGAAGAACCAGAGGGGATGGCGGGATCGGGGGCCTTTGACGCCGCCCTGCCCCGCCCTCTCACGCTACCGCCTCAAAAACGCGGGAATCTCCTCGGCCGGCAGCGGCCTGGAGAAGCGGTAGCCCTGGGCTTCCTCGCATTTGGCGAAGCGCAGGAACTCGCGCTGTTCGTCGGTCTCCACGCCCTCGGCGACGACGGTGAGCTTCAGCGTCTGCGCCAGCGAGATGACGGCGAGGCCGATGGCGACGGCGGTCTTGTCGGATGGCAGCGCCTCGATCAGCGAGCGGTCCATCTTCAGGCGGTCGAAAGGGAAGGTCTTCAGCGAGGCGAGGCTGGAATAGCCGCTGCCGAAATCGTCGATCGAGAAGCGGATGCCGAGCGGGCGCAGCGCGTTCATGGTGGCGCGGGCACGGTCGGCGTCCTGCATCAGCACGCTTTCGGTGAGCTCGAGCTCCAGCCAGCGCGGCGCTAGACCGAAGCGCTCGACGGCTTCGGTGACATGACGGGCAAAATCCTTGTCGGTGAACTGGCGCGCCGAGACATTGACGCCGATACGGAGCGGCGGCAGGCCCATGTCCTGCCATTCGCGCGCCTGGCGGCAGGCTTCGTTCAGCACCCAAAGTCCAAGCGGAATGATAAGCCCGCTCTCCTCGGCCAAGGGAATGAACTCGACCGGCGGCACCATTCCCCGCGTCGGGTGGTTCCATCGAACCAATGCTTCGAGCCCGGTCACCTCCAGCGTCGATACATCGAGCTGCGGCTGGTAGTGAACGACGAGCTGGTTGGAGATGATTGCCTGCCGAAGCTCCTCCTGCTCGCTGATCGGCAGGTTGAGATCGGCATCGCGGGCGCTTTGATAGTGCTGCAGCGTGTCGCGTCCAAGCTGCTTGGAGCGGTACATGGCGCTGTCGGCATTTGCCAGAAGCTCTTCGGCAGTGGCGCCATCGCTCGGGAAGGAGGCGACGCCGATGCTGCAGGTCACATGCAGCTGCTTGTCCTGATAGCTTATCGGCTTGCGCACGGCCTTGTGCAGCTCGCGCAGGCGGCGGGTGATGCCGGTATCGTGGTTCGACTGGTGCACGAGGACGACAAGGAACTCGTCGCCACCAAGGCGGACGACCATGTCGGAGGCGCGCACGCCGTTTGCCATGCGGGTGGCGACTTCCTTCAGGACTTCGTCGCCTGCTCCATGCCCAAGCCCATCGTTGATGTCCTTGAAATCGTCGAGGTCGATGTAGGCGAAGGTGACCTTGCGGCCGCTGCGGCGCGCCTGATGCAGGGTCTTGGCCATCCGCTCCTTGAAGAAGGCGCGGTTTGGCAGGCCGGTCAGATCGTCGTGGTGCGCCATGAACTGAATGCGTTCGTCGCCACGGCGGCGCTCGATGGCGATGCCCGCGATATGTGCCGCCATGGCGACGAGTTCCATTTCCCTCGGCGTCGGGCGGCGAACTTCGCTGGAATAAAGCGCGAAAGTGCCGAGTACGTTGTTCTGGGCGGTCATGACGGGCATCGACCAGCAGGAACGGAAGCCATATTGCTGCGCGACACCACGATAGTCGGCCCATAGTGGATCGGCCATCACGTCCTCAACCATCACGAAACTGCCGCGCCATGCCGCGGTTCCGCACGAGCCCGCGTTCGGGCCGATGGCGATGCCGTCGATCGTGCGGCTGTAGATGCTAGGCAGATTGGGCGATGCGCCGTGACACAGTCTCCGTCCGTCGAGATCGAGAATGAGCACTGACCCGGAGACACCATCGATTTCGGCCTCGACCAACAGGACCAACGCTTCGAGGATCATTTCGAGCGGCTCGTTGCGGGCGATCATTTCGACCACCTGAGCCTGGGCGCGGCGAAATTCCTCTTGTCGCTTGCGCTCGGTGATATCGCGCGAGACACCGATCAGGCCGACGACGTCCCCCTTGTCATTGCGCAGCGGAAGCTTCGAGGTGAGCCGGCAGGTGACGATTTCGCTCAAGGTCGAGCGGACCATCTCCTCGACATCGAGCCGGTGCTTGCCCGTCGCCATGATCTCCTGCTCAACCTCGAAATAGCCACGAGCCGTCTGAAAGTCGAAGAAATCAAAATCACGCTTGCCCGCCAGATCCTCCGGATCGTCAATACCGAAAGCCCGCGCGACCGTAGCATTGGCGAATACGAAGCGACTGGTGCGATCCTTGACATAGAAAAAATCGGGAAGTTCGTGGATGATCGCCTTCAACCCAAGATCCTCGATGCCCGTAGCCATATCCCGGCGACTGGAAACAATGAGCGCTTCGGCAGCGGCGACAATCCGGTTCATGTCGATCTCAGTGGTATCGGCATCGCGGCGGCCGGCACTCAATTCATTCATTGTCAGTCTCCAGAGTGGTCGCGACGGCAACCACGCCATCAAACACCGTCATTCACATAGTAAATCCGGATATGCTTCCGGATTACCCGGCCACACTCAAATAAAAAGGTGAATCAGAAGCCAACATCACTGCGCGAATCCCATGACTAATAAATAATAATGCTCGCAACCTCGGGTGTGCCAAAATGATACTTTGATCGCGGCACGGTTCCTGCATGGCGGAAATCATGAACAAATCACCTCTCCTGTCGTCCCGCCGGACCATCTTGCGCCTTGCCGCCTGCTCCACCGTCGCCCTGCTTGCCCCGCCCGCCTTCGCCGCGAGCCAGCAGCCGGATCTGCGCGGGTCGATCGACGCGGTGAAATACAAGGCCGCACCCGATCCCGGTGACCGCAAGAGCAGCAGCCTGCAGAAGATGATCGACGACGCGTCGGCGGAGAACGTTCCGGTGTTTCTGCCGCCGGGTGTCTACAAGGTGTCGAACCTGACCCTACCAGACAACACGCGCATCACCGGCGTGCCGGGCGCGTCGCGGATTGTCTACACCGGCGACGGACGGCTGTTTACCGCCGAGAATGTCAAGCGCATCGAGCTCTCCAATATCGTGATCGACGGGCAGAACCGCTGGCTTGGCGACGACGCATCCGCGTTGGTGCAGTTCACCGGCGTCGACGACGTCGTGATCGACAATTGCGAGATCTCGGGAAGCCGCAAGCATGCGCTGCAGCTGGAGCGTTGCGGTGGCCGGGTCGAGCGCAGCCGCATATCGGGGGCCGCGCAATCCGGGCTCTACGCGGTTGAATCCTCGGGTCTTTCGGTGACCAATAATGAGGTATTCGATTGCGGCAATGGCGGCATTCTGATCCATCGCTGGAAGAAGGCGGCCGATGACAGCATCGTCAGCGGCAATCGGATCTACAGGATCGGCGCGACCGATGGAGGGACCGGGCAGAACGGCAACGGCATCAACCTGTTTCGCGCCGACAATGTCATGGTCGCCAACAACCACATCTCCGACTGCGCCTTCACCGCGATCCGCGCCAACTCGACCTCCGACGTGCAGATATCAGGCAACCAGTGCCGGCGATCGGGCGAGACGGCGATCTATGTCGAATTCGAGTTCGAGGGCGCCGTGGTCGCAAACAACATGATCGACGGGGCCGCCAACGGCATCTCGATCGCCAATTTCGACAAGGGCGGCAGGCTTGCCAGCGTCACCGGCAACGTCGTGCGCAATCTGAAACTCGACGGACCCTACAAGCCGGATGTGAGCTTCGGCATCGGCATTGCCGCCGAGGCCGATACGCTGGTTTCGAACAACATCATCGAGGGTGCGCCGAGATGGGGCATGCAGCTCGGCTGGGGTCCCTACATGCGCAACCTGGTGGTCACGGGCAACGTCATCCGCAAGGCGCCGGTCGGCTGCGCGGTTTCGGTCGTCGATGGGGCTGGAACGGCCGTTATCACCGACAACGTGTTTCAGGATATGGCCGAGGGCGCGGTGGTCGGGTTTGCGTGGGACAAGAAGATGTCGGGAGAACTGGCGGACGGCGCCGGCGGCTACGCGCATCTGACCATCGAGCGCAATCGCGTGTCGTGAAGCATGTCGCGCAA
Source organism: Hyphomicrobiales bacterium (assembly GCA_900465665.1). Lineage (GTDB taxonomy): Bacteria > Pseudomonadota > Alphaproteobacteria > Rhizobiales > Rhizobiaceae > Rhizobium. The sequence continues at coordinate 74,402 of UBJO01000010.1, read as the reverse complement.
AAGTGTGCAGCGGTTTTGCGGCACCGACATGCGACGAGCCTTAAGTCACCATCAAAAGCTTTGATTGACCTATCAGCCTTGAAAGCTTCCGCTCGATCGCCCTAGCCTCTAGGCTCGCGGCAGATTTGAAGAGGGGCACATCATCATGCTGACAATCTACGGCGTTTACCGCTCGCGCGCCTCGCGCGTCTACTGGATGGCGGAAGAGTTCGGGCTGGAATTCACATCCGTCCCCGTGCTGCAGGCGCGACGGCTCGACAACCCGCTGGCATCGGATGCGCCGGTCAATACGCTGTCGCCGGACTTTATAGCCATCAATCCGATGGGGCTCATCCCGGCCATCAAGGACGGCGATCTCGTCATGCACGAGTCACTGGCGATCACGCTCTATCTCGCTCGCAAGCACGGCGGCTCGCTCGCTGGCCAGAGCGTAGAGGAAGACGGCCTTCTGACCATGTGGACGATGTGGGCGGCGACCGAGGTCGAGGTGCACACGATCAAGCTGGTGATGACCTACGACAACGAGATGGAAGACACCGAGGAAGGCAAGGCGACCATCGCGGTGGCCAGCCGCTCGCTGAAGCGGCCGCTAGCGGTGCTGGAGACGCATCTCGCCACCAACGACTATCTCGTCGGCAACCGCTTCACCGCCGCCGATCTCAACCTTGCCGAAGTGCTGCGCTATGCCCAGTCGGAGCAGGCGCTGTTCGACGCGCATCCGAAGGTCGATGCTTGGATCAAGCGCTGCCAGGCCCGCCCGGCCTATATCGCCATGCAGGCGGCACGCTCCAAAGAAGCGGTGTGATCGGCCGAGCTTCGCGGGTCTGCGCGTATGCTCCGAAATCTGCTAGGCTCTCCCGGACGAGGACCGGGAGTGACGCATGGCTGAGGATATCGATGCGATCTTCAAGCGGCTGCTGCGGCTTGTTGCCGAGGCGAAACTGCCCGGCGTCGAGGAAGGCACGTCCTACGGCAACCATGCGCTAAAGGTCGGGGGCAAGTCCTTCGTGGCCGTGAAGGATAACGAGACGATCGTGATCTCGATCTCGCTCGACGAGAAGGAAGCGCTGCTTGCGCTCGCGCCCGAGATCTATTTTCAGACACCGCATTATGTCGGCTGGCAGTATCTGCCCGTGCGCATCGACGTCATCGGCGATGCGGAACTGACCGATCGGCTGATCGGCGCGTGGCGATTGCGCGCGCCGAAGAAGCTTGCGGCAAGTTACCAGCGTTGACGCGGCTTACGCCTTTTCGCGGGCGAGCGCGCGCTGCACGGCCGGGCGCTCGAGCATGCGGGCGTAGTGGTCGGCCACCTTCGGGAAGCGCGCCGGGTCGACATCGTCGCTCGGCAGCCAGCCGGTCATGACGAAGAGATAGGGATCGGCGACGGAGTAACGCTCGCCCATCACCCAGGGACCGGCGAACATGCCGTCTTCGATCAGCGCGAAGCTCTCCGCCATGGTCTCCGGCACCTTGGCCTTCATCGCCTCATGGGCTGCAACGTCATCGGCCCAGCGGCTGGCGCGGCGGCCGTGCGCGTGGTTCACATGCACCGTCGAGCAGATGTAGCTGTTGAAGGCCTGCAGGCGGGCGAATTCGAAGGGGTCGTCGAGCGGCGCAAGGCCGGCCGCCGGCGCGATGGCGGCGATATAGGCCAGGATCGCCGGCGTTTCGGTGAGCACGCCCTTTTCGGTGGCAAGTGCCGGAACGCGGCCCTTGGGATTGATCTTGAGATAGGCCTCGGAGCGCTGTTCGCCATTGGCGGTATCGATCCGCTTCGCCTCGAAGGGAAGGCCCGATTCCTCGAGTGCGATGAGGCTGGCGCGGGAACATGTGCCGGGCGCGAAATACAATGTCAGCATGACGACTCCTGTCTTTTCTTAGACAGCATAGAGCGCGCACGACGGATTGCGAGCGAGAAAGAGAGACCGCATGCGCGGCCTCCCCGATTTGTCTCTGGCGTAGCTTCAAGAGGCCTTGGCGCAGCCCGGCACGTCTTCCAATTTGTACCAGACGGGAATGCCGCGCTCTCTCGCGATGCGGACATCGTTGTCGGCGCCCTTGGATTCGCCTTCCAGCCGCAGCACGCCTTCGCACAATTGCAGCAGGCGGCCGGCGACGGGGTGGAATATCCGCTCGTAGAGATCATCGCCCACGCTTTTGCCGCCGGCGGCATGCCAGACCGGCAGGGCGACCCATTCGCCGATCATCGGCACATGGCCGGCTTCGAACAGGGCATGCGACGGCGCTTCCAGCCGCTGCAGGTTGGCCGCCATCTTCGCCGGATCGTCACCGGTTCCGGAACGATAGGGGCCTGCGATCAAGATCAACATGTCTTTTCTCCTCAACTCCCGGCTTCATGCACGGGATTGCGTGAAAATGCATGATATTTCTTGATTGTCGAATCATTTCGTGCAAACTCAAGAAAATTCATTCAACTTCGTGAGCCCGATGCTGACCTCTCAACGCAAGACACTGATCCTCGACCTGCTGCGCCGCGACGGCCAGGTGATTGCCAAGCGGGTGGCCGAGGATCTCTCCGTGTCGGAAGACACGATCCGTCGCGACCTTCGCGAGATGGCGGCGGAGGGGCTCTTGAAGCGCGTGCATGGCGGCGCGATGCCGCTCTCGCCGGAGCTGCCCGATTTTACGACCCGCAAGGATGTGTCGCGCGACGCCAAGCAGCGGCTTGCGGCAAGAGCGATCGGGCTGATCAAGCCGGGCCAGATGGTGTTTCTCGACGGCGGCACGACCACGGCGGAGATCGCCCGGCAATTGCCGCGTGGGCTATCGGTCACCATCGTCACCCACAGCCCGACGATCGCCGCCGAACTCGAGCATCATCCGAGCGCCGAGGTGATCCTGATCGGCGGCAAGCTCTACAAGCATTCGATGGTGGCTGTCGGCGCCGTCGCGATGGCCGCGATATCGCAGCTGCGGGCGGATCTGTTCTTCCTCGGGGTGACGGCGGCGCATCCCGTGCATGGGCTGTCGACGGGGGATTTCGAGGAGGCCGCGATCAAGCGGCATATCGCCGGCTGCGCGATCGAAACCTATGTGCTGCTGACGGCGGACAAGCTCGACCGGGCATCCGCCTGCCAGGTTCTGCCGGTCGCTTCGGTTTCGGGATTGATCGTGCCTGACGATATCGACGAGGCGCAGCTTGCGCCCTATCGCAGCCTCAACGGCGCGATCCTTTCAGCATGACCGGTGCCATCAGGCGGGAACGGAGGTCCGCGAGGTGCGGGCCGAACAGGCTTGCAGCGAGCGCGACGGAGAAGACTGCAAGGGCCAGATAGGCCAGCCGATCATCCAATGCGCCAAGCGTGAGCGCCGTCTCCAGCTTCGGTTGCCAGGTGGCCAGCAGGACCGAGAGCGCGGGCATGTCGAGCAAGCGGCCGGGTATCCAGGCGAAGGTGGGTGTCTGCGCGAGTGCGGCCAGCGCGCCATATACGGCAGAAAGCCGGATCGCGACGCGCAGCCAGCGCCAGGGACCGAGCGGCCTGCCCCCTCCATCCTCGAACGACCAGCCGATATAGGTGCAGAACACCACGAGGAACGGGAAAGCCGCCGGCAGGTTCTGCATGACCATTTCCGAATTCATCTGGCCGGTCCAGACATTGGCGAGCAGAAGTGGAAATGGCGCCGAGGCGCCGAAGAGGACGAGCACGAAGAGGCACCAGAGCCAGCTCATGCCGATGTGGTGAATACGGGCAAAGGTGACGACGAGGATGATGCCGCCGGCGATGTAATAGCCGATCGGCTTGATCGTGCCGGTCATCATCAGGATCAGCGGGCCACAGGAGCCGGCAACCCGCGCGCAACTCGATGTCGCGACCGTTGCCCAGGTGACGTAATCGAAGCTCATGGCAAAGAACAGGAAGACCGCCAGAGCGATCAGCATCCACCAGAGATAGCGGCCTGCAAACATATCCTGCCCTCATGGCAATCGATGTACTGCGCCAAGAGTAGCTTAACCGCATGAAAGCGCACGCGCCGTCATCCGGTTCAGTTTCGCATATATTAGAATTGGCTATCTTTGATATTCAGAATGTATCGTTCCGGCACGCTTTAATCAGAGAGTACCGCCGCCGCGCGAATGTCGCCGACGTGAATACCATTCCAGTTGTGCATGCTTGAAGTAGCCAGCTCTGCCAGACCGACGCCGATGGCGCTATCCTTGTCGAAGAAGCGGACGAGTGCGGCGGCAACCATGCTTTCGGCGGCGCGGGCATGACCGTCGTCGCATTTGACGGCGATCGAGATGCCCTGGTCGGGGATAGCGGCGCAGAAGACGCCCTCGGCACCCGTCTTGGCGAAGATGCGGCCGGGGGCCAACTGCATCAGCTTCGTGCAGAAGCGGCCGGTGCCGGCGACATAGAAGGGCTCGGCCATGCAGGCATCGAACAGGCGGCGCGAGGCGTTGGCGCGCAATGGTTCCAGCCCGTTGCCGGTCGCCATCCTGGCGAAGCCATGCGCCAGCCCCTTCAGCGGCACGGCGTAAGTCGGGATCGAGCAGCCGTCGGTGCCGCAATTGTCATGACCGAGCACGGCGCCGGTCAGGCTTTCCATGGTGGCGCGGATCTCGCGCTGAAGCGGGTGGTCGTAACCGATATAGCCCTTGGGATCGACGCCCTGGTGCACGCAGGTGCAGACGAAGCCGGAATGCTTGCCGGAGCAATTGTTATGCAGCGCCGTCGGCTTTTCCATCGTGCGGGCCTGATGGATCAGCACCTTCTGGCTCGACGACCAGTGGCCGCCGCATTCGAGCGTTTCGACATCGCGGCCGGCGCGCGCCAGCATAGAGGCTGCGACCGCAACATGCTCGTCCTCGCCATTGTGCGAGGAGCAGGCGAGCGCCAGCTCCTTGTCGCCGAAACCATAAGCATCGGCGGCGCCGCTTTCGACCAGCGGCAGCGCTTGCATGGCCTTGCAGGCCGAACGTGGAAAGGTGGGCGCCTCGACATCGCCAAGCGAAAAGACAACCTTGCCATCGCCATCGACCGCGATGACGGCGCCGCGATGCCGGCTTTCGACGCGCGCGCCGCGGGTGACTTCAACGGTGACGGGATTGGTCATGAGCTTATCCTGATATTCTGAACAGGCTGTCACGCATAAATGATGGGCGCGATAAAGCAATCGGGTTCATGTTGAAAAAGAGCGGCGCAATTGCGCCATCTTGCTCGTCACATTCTTGGCAGCAACCGCACGTCAGCAAAGGTCCCCGGCGTTTCATGCGTCATATCAAACGGCTCCTTCTTCTCATCCTCGTCGTCTATCTGCTGCCGGCCCTGGCATCGGCCGGGTGGTGGTCGCTGCAGAACCATCCAAGCTCATGGCGGGAGGCCGAATGGGGCACATCGGGCGTGCTGCCGAAGGCTGGCGCCAGCGGGGACGCCAAGATCTACATCATGTCGGCAAGCACCGGCGGGCTGAAGGGCGCGGTCGCCAGCCACTCGTGGATCGTCACCAAGGCCAAAGGCGACGCGACCTACAATCGCTACGACAAGGTCGGCTGGGGCTCTCCGATCCGCCGCAACAACTATGTCGCGGACGCCTACTGGTATTCCAACACGCCTCATATCGTGAAGGAAATCTCCGGCGACGAGGCCCAGAGGCTCATTCCGGCCGTCGAGACGGCGATCCAATCCTATCCCTATGCCGGCGTCGGCGACTACCGCATTTATCCCGGCCCGAATTCTAACAGCTTCGTCGCGCATGTGCTGCGCGCGGTGCCCGATCTCGACGCGGTGCTGTCGCCGGATGCGGTCGGGCGCGACTACCTCAGCGACGGGCGGATGTTTGCGATCGACGCCGACGGACGCGACATGCACGCGACCCTCTACGGCCTGATCGGCATCGCCGCCGGCCAGCGCAGCGGCTTCGAAGTGCACTTCATGGGCCTAGTCGCCGGCATCGACGTCGCCAATCCCGGCGTGAAAATCCCGGCGATCGGGCGGATCGGGCTTTAGGGTCAAGGCACCAAACATCGATCACATAATTGAATGGACGCCATCGCGGACACGAGGTTGCAATCAGGTGGTGCGGGTCTAGACTTTTGGCAACTGGAGTCGCCGCATGTCATCCGCCTTCTCGTCCATTCTCCGCGATCAACGAATACGCATTCCGTCGCTGACGCTTGTGACGCTTGCCTTCACCTATGCCTCAACCATGCCGTATCAATCCATCATCGGAATTACCGAACTCGGCATGTCGGATCACGCCTATTCGATACTGATCTTCGCCGCCGCCCTTATCAATGTCGTGACCAGCCTGACGCTCGGCATCTGGTCCGACAAGCTCGGCGACCGCAGGCTGCTGGTGCTGGCACTGTCGGTAAGCGGCATGATCGGCTTCGGCATGATCTACGCGTTCCGCAATACAGCCGCCTTCATGATCGGCGTGCTGCTGTTCATCCCGATCAGCAACGCGACCTATTCGGTCCTTTTAGCGAGCATCCGCGCGGCAACAAACACCATGGATCGCGGCAAGGCGGCTGCGATCACTTCGACGGTACGGGCGCTGTTTTCCGGGTCATGGGCGCTGGCGCCGGGTTTGATCGGCCTCTATCTCGTCAGCGCGCACTCGATGACGCCGGCATACGGCATTGCCGGGCTGGCAAGCCTCGTCTGCTTCTGCCTGTACCTCTTCCTGGCGAAGGCAGAGCCAAGGCAAGATGCGTTGTTCTCGCAACAGGTTGGCTTCTTCAGTTCGCTCGCGCGTGTCTTCTCGCCTCGCGTGCTGATGCGTGTCGGCATCTTGTCGATGATGCTGGGCCTCCAGCGGTTGAGCAGCGTGGTGTCGCCGCTGATCATCACTCATGATGCCGGCGGCAGCGTGGCGGATGTGGGCATCACAGCCGGCATGGTCGCGTTCCTGGAAATGCCGTTCATGCTGATGTGGGGCGCATTGCAGCGGCGTTTTCGCAGCGTCCATATCCTGGCTACCGGGACGCTGATCTATTGCGTCTATCTTGTGATGCTGAGCCTCGTTACCGCGCCTTGGCAAATCTATGCGCTCGTCGTCGTCAACGCCTGCGGTTGCGCGGCGATCCTGAGCGTGCCCATCACCTACCTACAGGACCTGATTGCCGACCGGCCAGGGCTCGGCACATCACTCATCTCGGTCAATACCTTTGCGGCAAACGGCGTCAGCGCGGGAATTTTTGCCCTGGGAACAAGCTTCACAAGCTATTCGGGAACCGCCTTGCTGGCGGCCGGAGTCGGCGTTGCCGCGATATTGCTGCTGCTATTCGTGGAGGCTGAAAAGCAACAGCTTCAGCAATCCGCTAGCCCGCGCTGATCCTGTAAGCACAACGCCGCGCGCCGTGGAGGATGTGTTCCTCGCGCTCGACGTCGGCGCCGAGGATGCTGCGGAAGGTTTCGAGTTCGGAGCGGCAGAAGCCGGCGCAGGCGGTGGCGGCGGCGCAGATGGGGCAGTGGTTTTCGATCAAGAGCAGCGAGCCGTCTTCTTCCTGCCAGCTGTCGGCCATGTAGCCTTCGTCGGTGCGAATGCCGGCCAACTGGCGGACGCGGGTGGGGAGATCTTCTGCCGTGATCTCGCTGCGGTAGCGCGCCAGCGTCTCAGTCTCGCGGGCGGCGATGACGGTGTCGAGCGCCTGGGAGCCGAGGCTCTGGACCATGGTTGCGAGAAGCGTCGCGGTCAGTTCGGCGTGGCGGTCGGGGAAGCGGGCGTTGCCCGATGGCGTCAGGTGCCAGAGCTGGCGGGGGCNNCCTAGTCTCGTGGGCTCGGAGACGGGTTCGACCAGTTCCTCGTCGGCCATCTTCGCCAGTTGCTGGCGCGCGGCCTCGCCGGAGATGGACAGCGCCTCGCCGATGGCCGATAGGCGTTGCGGCCCTTCGGTCTTGAGCAGCATCAGGATTCGGTTGGCAGGCGACTGGCGCATAGGCTGATATTTTTCCAAGCTTGTTCTTGCTTTAATAACGCGGCTGTGTATTTTTTCCAAGCTATAACTTGTAAAAAACTTTCCCAAAAACGTTCCAGGAAACATTCAAGGCATTCCGCATGAGCAGCATCGACGACGTCGCGACGGAGCGCTCCTCCGTCTTCCATCTCTTTTCCAGGCCGGTCCTGGCCGCCACGCTGATGCTCGGCGGCGGCGTGACGCTATATGCGGTCGAGGCCTATATCATGGCGACCATCGCGCCATCGATCGTGCGCGATATCGGCGGGCTGGAACTGCTCTCGTGGGTCACCACGCTGTTCGTCGCGGCGGCCGTGCTCGGATCCATCTTCGTCGCGATGCGGCCCCGCGGCATCGGCCTGCGCACGGTTTACGTGGCCGGCGCGCTGATGTTTGCGGCTGGCAGCCTGATCTGCGCGCTGGCGCCCTCGATGCAGGTCATTCTGGCCGGACGCGCCGTGCAGGGATTTGGAGCCGGCGCGCTGGGCGGGCTTGCCTATGCATTTATCCGCTTTGCCTATCCCGAGCACCTGTGGCGCAAGGCCTCGACGCTCTATGCGGCGATCTGGGGCGTCGCGACGCTGCTCGGCCCAAGCCTTGGCGGCCTGTTCTCCGATGGCAGCACCTGGCGCCACGCCTTCATGCTGCTTGTCCCCGTGAGCGTGCTCATGGCCGTGCTTGCGCCCGTGCTGCTGCCGTCGGCGCATGACGACCGGGCTCCCGGGCGTACGCCGATCACCCAGATCGCGCTGCTTCTGGCGGCCGTGCTTCTGGTCAGCATCGCCGGCACGATCGAGGCGACGCAATCGAAGGCGCTGCTGGTTGCGGCATCGCTCATCGCCGTGGTCGCCATGCTCGGCATAGAGCGGCGTAGCGAGAACCGCCTGCTGCCGACAGGCGCCGTGTCCCTCAGCATGCCGATTTCCCGTGTCTACCTGATGATGTTCCTGCTGATCCTGGTGCTGACCAGCGACATCTACATCCCGTATTTCCTGCAATCCCTGCACAGCGTCAGCCCACTGGAATCGGGATATCTCACGGCGCTCGTCGCGCTCGGCTGGACGGTGGCCGCGTTCCTCAGCGCCTCGTTCTCCGGCCGCCGCGCCGGCCGCGCGATCGTTATCGGCTGCGTGATCGAGACTGTTGCGGTCGCGGCGCTGGCGATCTTCCTGGCACGCGACAACCAGGCAGGCAGCATCGCGCTGCTCGCGCCGGCCGTCGTCTTCATGTTCCTCATGGGGTTCGGGGTCGGGCTCGGCTGGGCGCATCTGGTGACCAAGGTGCTGCGGCTTGTCGCGACATCGGAGCAGGACAAGGCCTCGGCGGCGATCACCACCGTCCAATCGCTCGGAAGCGCATTCGGCGCAGCTTTCGCGGGCGTCATCGTCAACAGCACCGGCCTGCTTGCGCCGGGCGGCGTTACTGGGGGCATATCCGCGGCGCATTGGCTGTTCGTGCTGATGGCGCTGCCGGGGATCGTGACGATCGTGATCTCGCTGTCGATCCGGAAGTCCGGCAACGAGACGCAAGCGACGGCAGCGGCGTGATCGTCAGACGCGCAGCATGATCTTGCCGATATGGCTGCTCGATTCCATCAGCTTGTGGGCTTCGACGACATCCTCGAAAGCGAATGTCTTGTGGATCACGGGGGCAAGCTTGCCCTCGTCGAGCAGCGGCCAGACCTGCGACAGGAGATCGTCGCGGATGGCGCGCTTTTCTTCCGGCGTGCGCGGGCGCAGCGTGGAGCCCGTTACCGTCAGCCGCTTGACCATGATCGGCGCGAGGTTGGCGGTTTCGGCAACCGCGCCGCCGAGGAAGGCGATGATCGAGAGGCAGCCGTCCTTCGCCAGCGAGGCGAGGTTCTTTTCCAGATAGGCAGCGCCGATCATATCGAGGATGATGTCGACGCCCTGGCCGGTTTCGGCCTTGATCACCTCGGCGAAATCCTCGGTCTTGTAGTTGATCGCGCGCTTCGCGCCGAGCTTGACGCAGGCGTCGCATTTTTCCTGAGAGCCCGCAGTCGCGTAGACCTCGGCGCCGAAGGCGCGGGCAAGCTGGATCGCGGTCGTGCCGATGCCGCTCGTGCCACCGTGGATGAGCACCTTCTCACCTTCGGTGAGGCCCGCCATCTGGAACATGTTGGCCCAGACGGTGAAGTAGTTTTCCGGGAGTGCCGCCGCCTGGACCGCATCGTAGCCTTTGGGGAAGCGCAGTGCCTGGCCTGATGGAATGAGGCAATATTCGGCATAGGCGCCGCCGTTGGTGAGTCCGCAGACCTTGTCGCCGACTGTATAGCCGCTGACGCCGGGGCCGATCGCGACCACTTCGCCTGCGATTTCAAGGCCGAGGATCGGGCTTGAAATCGCAGGCGGCGGATAGGTGCCCTGGCGCTGCGCGACATCGGGACGGTTGACGCCGATCGCCTGGGTGCGCACGAGGATCTGCCCGTCGCCCGCCACGGGCAGCGGCCCGCTCGAAATGGTCATCACGTCAGGGGCGCCGAAGCGGGGCAAATCGACAAAACGCATAAGCGCAGGCAAAGACATCACCGGTCTCCTCATTCGGATAGCAGTGAGATAGTTCAGCCCCGCCGCGTTGAGAAGGGCGGAAACGCCGTAGCGTCAATTCGCCTCGCCCAGCCGATGGAAGATCAGGCCTTCCGCGCTTTCCTTCGCCAATGCCTTGATGTGGGCGATGGCGGCGGAGACGCGGCTGATGTCGTCGATGACGAGACCCTTGGGAAGCTCCAGAACGCCGATCGAGCAGCGCATCAGCGGGAAGAAGGCTTCGACGCCGGCGCGGTCGTGGCCGCGGATGCGGCCGGCGGCGCGATCGATATCGGAATAGAGATCCTGCGCATCGTCATGGAAATCGCCGATCAGCCGATCGAGAATTTCCGTCAGCTCCTCCTTGGTCCAGCCCTGCACGCCGATGAAGAAATCATCGCCGCCGACATGGCCGAGGAAGTGGCGCTCGGCGAAGAAGTAGCGCCGCATCAGGGCTGCGAAGAGCGAGATCGCGTGGTCGCCGAGGTGGAAGCCATAGGCATCGTTGAAGGGCTTGAAGTTGTCGAAGTCACAATAGCAGAAGTGCCGCGTCTCGTCGCTGTCGCGGCTCGCCTCGCGCATGAAATCGCGGATGGCGTGGTTGCCGGGAATGCCGGTCAGCGGGTTCTGGTCCTGCGCGGTCTTGAGCTTTTTCTCGTTCATCACCTTGATGAGCGAGGCGGCCGAGACGACGCCGGCATAGCGCATGTTTTCCGTCAACAGCAGACAGTTGGCGCCTTCCATGTTGGCGAAGATGGTCATCAGCTGCTCGGCATCGGAATCGAGGCCAACGATCGGCGCCATTTCGACGAAGTGCGAGATGGTGCGCTCATACATCTTGTTCTTCAGCAGATCGCGGCCGAACGGGTGGTAGATATATTCCTTGAGATGGCGCTCATGCAGGATACCGCGCGGCTCGCCATTGGCGTTCAGAACCGGGAAGAAGGCATTCTGCGGATGGCGGCGGAAGACCTCGAAGACGCTGTCGATCGTGTCGTTTTCATAGACCGTCGGCAGCACTTCGATCTGCTTGCGGATGAGGATTTCGTCGAGCGACTGGTTGTTGCGCTTGCTCTTGCCGAGTTCCTGCAGATGCGGAAATGAAGGCACCAGCTCGGAGACATGCGTGGTCGGGCGCGAGATGAACCAGCCCTGCACGAGATCGACGCCATACTCGCGGCAGGTGATGAACTCGGCTTCGGTCTCGATGCCCTCGGCAATCACGCGGGTGCCAAGCACATGGGCGATGTGGACGATGTTCTTCAACAGGTGGCGCTTGCGCGGGCTGCCATCGATATCGGCGATGAAGTAGCGGTCGATCTTCAGGTAGTCCACCGGATGATCGCAGAGCAGCTTCATCTCGCCATGGCCAACGCCGAAATCGTCGATCGCCAGCTTGAAGCCGCGCTTGCGAAGCAACGAAACCAATGCGGCGAATTCGGGAACCGAGGTGTTGTCGAAGCGCTCGGAGAATTCGAAGCAGATCGAGGATGGCGGGATATTGGCGAGCTTCAGATGCTGCAGCAGGTTTTCCACCAGCTGCTCGCCATGCGGAATGAGGCGAACATCGAGATTGAGGAACAGCGTCGCGGTGGCGAAATTCGGCAGCGACGCGAACTTGGCGAGTGCGCGGCTCGCCACCATCTGCTCGAGCTGCAGCAGCTGATCGCCGCGCTGGGCCTCGTCCAGAATTTCCAGCGGCGAATTGAAGCCCAGGCGCTCCTGGCCGCGCATCAGCGATTCATAGCCGAAGGCAACACCGGTGCTGGCTTCGACGATCGGCTGGAAGGCGTTTTCGATAACAAGTTTGGCGAGAGTAATGATTTGATCGCTGGTGTAGCGACGAATAAGGGCGGGCTCTACGGTGGCAGCCAACGACATGCCATTCTCCACTATACGGCATTCATATTATTATTTTTCGCCCGGAGACTAGAGGCGAAGCGTCAACGAACACTTTCGCCAATGTGAAGGTTTTGTGAAAACTGGCGTTTTATCAAGTGCATGCAGCAACCGCCGCATCGGGCGGCGGTCATATATCGGCCGACCTTCAGGCGGTGCGGCGATGCTCGTGGTCGGCGAACATTTCAGCGACGCATCTGGCATCGGCGGGGGCGCAATCGCGCGCTTTCGGCAGGCCATCGACCTTGCGGGCGGCATCCCACAGCCGGAGCGCTTCACGCACCACCTCGCTGCTGGAAACATAAGTGCCATCGTCGATCGCCGCGCGGATATCGGCCGCCTGCAGCGGAGAGATGGAAACGGTTACCATCGGCATGACATCACTCCCATTGCCTCGTGGTCTCCCATCGCCTCGTCGGGCAGACACCTGCCCTCTCGAGGAACGGATACACACTCGCGTCGGCCGCCCTTCCGGTCGCGGGTGCTGGGCTTTCAGCAGCGTCGCTTTCACACGTTTGCGACCTCTGCCATGAGGTTAATTTTAGTCTTCACTCACATTCTTGTCAAAAAAGAAACAGTGCGTGATGAACAGGCTGTGAATAGCGGGCACAATCAGCGGCGGATGGCGAGGCCGAATGCGAGCATCGACCAGCCCTGCAGGAGGAGGTCGCAGGCGAGGAAGAGGCCGAGGATCCACAGGCTGTTGACCGGCCAGCCGAGCACGATGACGAAGCCCGCGAGCGCCGTGATCAGGCCGCTCAAGAGCACCCAGCCCCAGCCCCTCGACGGGCGCATGCGCCAGCCGACGAAGACGCGGAAGATGCCCGCCACCAGCAAGGCCATGGCCAGAAACAACGTGAGCGCCGCCGATGCCAGAATGGGATTCATGAAGGCGAAGACGCCGGCCAGCACATAGAGCACACCGCTCAGCGCCCAGAAGAGCAACTGCTCCCACTCGCGCACCTGAAAGGCATGGGCGAGATAGACGATGCCGCCGACGAGCATGAGCAAGCCGACATAATAGACGGATACGACGGTTGCGAGAAAGACGTTTGCGGCGGCGATGGCGCCGAAGACGATCAGCAGCGCGCCGAGGACGACGAACCAGACCCATTTCGACCGCAGCGCGGAGGACGAAGGCATTTCATTGGACATATCTGTCATCATGCACCTCCCGGTTGTTCATTGAGTATGGCGCAGAAACAGCGGATGGAAAGAGATATCTTACGGAAAAGGCGATCAGATTTTTATTGATTGATCAGTCAATCAAAATTATGCTGGCCGCATTGCAGGAGAAAGACCGTGCCGAAAGTCGGAATGGAACCGATGCGCCGCAAGGCGCTCGTCGATGCAGCGCTGCGCGTGATCGGGGATCACGGCTCGCTCAGCGTCACCATGTCCGAAATCGCCAAGCAGGCCGGCGTTTCACCGGCGCTCGCGCACCACTATTTCGGCAGCAAGGAGCAGCTGCTGATCGAGACGATCCGCTCGCTTCTAAAGCAGTTGCGCGACGACGCGGTGACGGCGCTGAAGGCAGCCCCCACGCCGCGCGCGCGGCTTTCGGCGGTGATCAGCGTCAGTTTCCACGCCGACCAGTTCGCGCCGCAGACGATCGCCGCCTGGCTTGCCTTCTACGCCGAGGCGCAGCGCTCGGAAGAGACGCGCCGCTTCCTCGTCATCTATTCGAGGCGCCTGCGCTCCAACCTCGTCGCCAATCTGAAGCCGCTCTGCCCAGCCGATGTCGCGGAACATATCGCCGAAGGCGTGGCCGCGATGATCGACGGGCTCTACATCCGCCAGAGTCTCGGCTCGACGCGTGTTGGCGCCGAGGCGTCGATCGCGCTGACGGAGGATTATGTGACGATACAGCTAAGAGGGACGGCGCGATGACCGCATCGATGCCCTCCCCCACTTTGCCGCAGCCAACCGCTAAAAGGATAGACCCATGAGAGCCCAGCCTACAGCATCGCACTTCATCGATGGCGAGTATGTCGAGGACGATGCCGGCACCGTGATCGAAAGCCTTTATCCGGCAACCGGCGAGATCATCGCGCGGCTTTACGCCGCCACGCCCGCCATCGTCGAAAAGGCGATCGCCGCTGCCAAGCGCGCGCAGCCGGAATGGGCGGCGATGAGCCCGACGGCGCGCGGCCGTATCCTGAAGCGGGCCGCCGACATCATGCGCGAGCGCAACCGCGAACTCTCCGAGCTCGAAACGCTCGACACCGGCAAACCGATCCAGGAAACCATCGTCGCCGACCCGACCTCGGGCGCCGACAGCTTCGAGTTCTTCGGCGGCGTGATCGCGGCGGCCCTCAACGGCTCCTACATCCCGCTCGGCGGCGATTTCGCCTATACCAAGCGCGTGCCGCTCGGCGTTTGCGTCGGCATCGGGGCCTGGAACTATCCGCAGCAGATCGCCTGCTGGAAGGCAGCACCGGCGCTTGCCGCAGGTAACGCCATGATCTTCAAGCCCTCGGAAAACACGCCGCTCGGCGCACTGAAGATCGCCGAGATCCTGATCGAGGCGGGCCTGCCCAAGGGGCTCTTCAACGTCATCCAGGGCGACCGCGACACCGGCCCGCTACTGGTCAACCATCCCGATGTCGCCAAGGTCTCGCTGACCGGTTCGGTGCCGACGGGCCGCAAGGTGGCGGCGGCGGCTGCCGGCAATCTCAAGCATGTGACGATGGAGCTCGGCGGGAAATCGCCGCTGATCGTCTTCGACGACGCCGATATCGACAGCGCGGTGGGCGGCGCCATGCTCGGCAATTTCTATTCGACCGGCCAGGTCTGCTCCAACGGCACCCGCGTCTTCGTGCAGAAGGATATCAAGAGCGAGTTCCTGAAGCGGCTGAAGGCGCGCACCGAGGCGATGGTAATCGGCGACCCCATGAACGAGGCGACGCAGATCGGCCCGATGGTCTCCTGGGCGCAGCGCGAGAAGGTTCTCGAATACATCGAGAAGGGCAAGGCCGAGGGCGCGACGCTTGTGGTCGGCGGCGGCATTCCGAACAACGTCTCGGGTGAAGGCTACTACGTGCAGCCGACGGTGTTTTCGGACGTGACCGACGAGATGACGATCGCCCGCGAGGAGATCTTCGGCCCCGTCATGTGCGTGCTCGATTTCGAGGACGAGGCGGAAGTCATCGCGCGCGGCAACGCTACCGAATTCGGCCTGGCGGCGGGTGTTTTCACCTCAGACATGAGCCGCGCTCACCGGGTGGTCGACCTTCTCGAAGCGGGTACGCTGTGGATCAACACCTACAACCTCTGCCCGGTCGAAATCCCCTTCGGCGGCTCCAAGCAATCCGGCTTCGGCCGCGAGAACTCGATTGCCGCGCTGGAGCACTATTCCGAGCTGAAGACGGTTTATGTCGGCATGGGGCCGGTTCAGGCGCCTTATTGATATGAACTCAGCCGACAACGAGATCGTCGAGATCGACATTCAGGGCCGACGCGATGCGCTTCAGCACATCGACGGAGCCCGTCTTCTTGCCGGTCTCGATTTCGGAGAGATAAGGCTGCGAAATCCCGGCGGCGATAGCAAGCTCGGAAATCGTCATGCCACGGTAGTTGCGAAAACTGCGGATGCGGCTGTCGCTTTCCGTGAGTTCCTTGACGAATTCGTAGGGCCAGGTTTCCTCACCGGCGGCAACGCGCGCCATTATGGCGTCGGCCTGCAATCCATCGACCAAGTCCTCATAGTCTTCTTCAGTCAGAAGGACGTAGTTCTTCCCGTCGATCGTCAGCTTCTGGATATCGCCCATCGCGTCCTATTCCTTGTAGATACTGCCGCGCGGTCCGGCATTGACGACCATGACAACCCTGCCCTGATCGTCGATGATGACGCGGTCCCTACCAACGCGGATGCGATAGTAGTCCCTGCCCTGCAACTTCTTTATGTCGACAGGCTGGCCGAGGGCATAGGCGTCGAGCGTTGCATAGATCGCAGCTCGGCGCTTTGGTTGCATAAGGCTCAAACTCTTTTGAGCCTCGCGGGTGATGACAATCTGCTTCATCGCAATATAGCTCTCAGCGATAAATTCGGCCAGCATAAAAATAGCATTCCGCAATACACCCATTAGTAGCAAAATTCCAGAGATATGGGAATGACCATGCAGGCAGATTTCGTCATCATCGGTTCCGGCTCGGCGGGCTCGGCGCTTGCCTATCGTCTGTCGGAAGACGGCAAGAACAGCGTTATCGTCATCGAGGCGGGCGGGTCGGATTTCGGGCCGTTTATCCAGATGCCGGCCGCTCTTGCCTGGCCGATGAGCATGAAGCGCTACAATTGGGGTTATCTCTCCGAACCCGAACCGAACCTCAACAACCGGCGCATCACCGCGCCGCGCGGCAAGGTGATCGGCGGGTCGTCGTCGATCAACGGCATGGTCTATGTGCGCGGGCATGCGGAAGATTACAACCGCTGGGAGGCACTCGGCGCCAATGGCTGGGCCTATGCCGACGTGCTCCCCTATTTCAAGCGAATGGAACACAGCCACGGCGGCGAAGAGGGATGGCGCGGCACCGACGGGCCGCTGCATGTGCAGCGCGGCGGCTTCCGCAATCCGCTGTTCCACGCCTTCATCGAGGCCGGCAAGCAGGCGGGCTTCGAGGCGACGGACGATTATAACGGTTCGAAGCAGGAAGGCTTTGGGCTGATGGAGCAGACGATCTTTCAGGGTCGCCGCTGGTCGGCCGCGTCGGCCTATCTGAAACCGGCGCTGAAGCGGGCGAATGTCGATCTCGTCTATGGCCTTGCGCGCAAGGTCGTGATCGAAAACGGCCGGGCTGTTGGCGTCGAGATCGAACGCGGCGGCAAGGTCGAGGTCGTCAAGGCCAACCGCGAGGTGGTCGTCTCGGCCTCGTCGTTTAACTCGCCGAAGCTGCTGATGCTCTCGGGTATCGGTCCGGCGGCGCATCTGAAGGAGATGGGGATCGAGGTGAAGGCGGACCGGCCGGGTGTCGGCGCCAACCTGCAGGACCACATGGAATTCTATTTCCAGCAGGTCTCGACCAAGCCGGTATCGCTTTATTCGTGGCTTCCCTGGTTCTGGCAGGGCGTTGCCGGAGCGCAGTGGATGTTCACCAAGTCGGGTCTCGGCACTTCCAACCAGTTCGAGGCCTGCGCCTTCCTGCGCTCGGCACCGGGTGTGAAGCAGCCGGATATCCAGTATCACTTCCTGCCTGTTGCGATCAGCTATGACGGCAAGGCGGCCGCCAAGAGCCACGGCTTCCAGGTGCATGTCGGCTATAACCTGTCGAAATCGCGGGGGAACGTGACGCTCGCCTCGCCCTACCCGAAGGCAGATCCCTTGATCCGCTTCAACTATATGAGCCACCCCGAGGATTGGGAGAAGTTCCGCCACTGCGTGCGGCTCACCCGCGAGATCTTCGGCCAGCAGGCTTTCGACCAATATCGCGGCTCCGAGATCCAGCCGGGCGAGAGCGTTCAGACCGACGACGAGATCGACGCCTTCCTGCGCGAGCACCTGGAAAGCGCCTATCACCCCTGCGGCACCTGCAAGATGGGCGCCAAGGATGATCCGATGGCGGTGGTCGATGCGGAAACGCGGGTGATTGGCGTCGATGGCTTGCGCGTCGCGGACTCATCGATCTTCCCGCATGTGACCTATGGCAACCTCAACGGCCCGTCGATCATGACTGGCGAGAAGGCCGCCGACCACATCCTCGGCAAGCAGCCGCTGCCGCGCTCCAACCAGGAGCCGTGGATCAATCCGCGCTGGGAAGTGAGTGACCGGTAGGGGTTAGATCACATAAGGCAGCCGCACCCCGGGTGCGTCTGCCGGAAAGTCCTTGCTGTTGCGCGTGATGAGCAGCATGGCATTCGTATCGGCGGTCGCCCATATTATCGCGTCGGGGAGCTTGATGCGGTATTTCTGCCTGATCGCGACAGCTCTTTCCGCGATGGATGTCTCAAGCGGGATCACTTGAAATCCGGCTAGGAAGCGTCGAGTGGCGTCGGCAACGTCATGACGGGCGCCGGCTAACACCTCCATCCAAGTGATAATGCTGATCGCTGCGCTGTCGTAGCGATCAATCTCTTGGGCAGCCTGCGGAACGGCGTTCAGGTGATCGATGAGGATATTGGTGTCGAACAGCGGCTTCACCATTCGCCCCTGATCTCCTCCTGATAGGCAAGACCATCGACCTGACGGTTACCCCATAGCCCAAAAGCCTCTTTCCGATCACGGGGCGCGTCTTGCTCAAGCAACCCGCTGACCGCTTTGCGAATGAGGGAGGCACGCGAGACGTTCTTGGCGGCGGCGATCGCATCAAGAGCTCGAAGGTCATCTTCACCAACATCGACAAGGATTCTCATTGGATCCACCAATAGCGATACTTTATAGATATCATCTATGTATATCATATATCTCCCAATTGCAATCTCCCGCATATTCGCCAGGGCTTGCAAACGCGGGCGACGGGGCAGATAAGACCGGTGCCCCCTATCCTGTCCCCACGCCCCAAGTGACCGACATGCCCCCTCTCTACCGCAAATCCAAGCTGCTCCGCCGTTCGCGCGTGTTTCGGGGCTCGTTCTCGCTCTGGCGTCCGCGTCTGGTGTTCTGGTGCGGCGCGCTGGCGATCGGGTTGATCAGCGTCGCCTTCGCGGAGCTCGCCGACATGGCGCAGAAGGCGTTTTCGGCGGTGACGACGTCGGGGCGCTGGTCCTTTCTCTTGCCGCTGATCAGCACGCCAGCCGGCTTTGTGCTGTCGGCCTATCTGGCGGCGAAGCTGTTTCCGAATTCGCAGGGGAGCGGGATTCCGCAGGCGATCGCGGCGCGCCACCTGCATGAGGAGGCCGACCGCACGCGACTGCTGTCGCTCCGGATCGCCGGCGGCAAGATTCTGCTGACTGTCCTCGGCCTCTTCTCCGGCGCATCGATCGGCCGCGAGGGGCCGACGGTGCAGGTGGGCGCGTCGATCATGCTGGCCGTCGCCCGCTTCGGCGGCATGGCGCAGGCGCGCGGGCTGATCCTGGCGGGCTCGGCAGCCGGCATAGCTGCCGCCTTCAACACGCCGCTTGCCGGTATCGTCTTTGCCATCGAGGAAATGAGCCGCACCTACGAGTCGCGGTCGAACGGGCTGGTGCTGACCGCCGTCATCCTCTCCGGTCTCGCCGCGCTCGGGCTGTCGGGCAGCTACAACTATTTCGGCTCCACCTCGGTCGCGCCGATGCATATGGCCGATTGGGGCCTCGTCATCATCTGTGGCGTCGGTGGCGGGGCGCTTGGGGCCGGCTTCAGCGGCCTTGCGCTGCATGTCGGTCAACGCGTGCGCCGCTGGGCGCAGCCGCAGCCCTTGAAGCGCATGCTCTTTCTCGCCGGCGGCTGCGGGCTGGCGATCGCGGTCATCGGCATCGCGTCGGGCGGCAACACGTTCGGCACCGGCTACGAGCAGGCGCGCAGTGCGGTCGAGGGCCATGCGCTGCCGCTGTTCTTCTTCGTGGAGAAGCTGCTCGCCAGCTTCCTGTCGATGATTTCAGGGATCCCCGGCGGCATCTTCGCGCCGTCGCTTGCGGTCGGCGCGGGTTTCGGCAGCACGGTGGGATCGCTGATCGGCAGCAGCATTGCGCTGGCCGCGATCCTTGGGATGGCCGGCTATTTCGCCGGCGTCGTGCAGGCGCCGATGACCGCTTTCGTGATCATTCTGGAAATGACCGGCGACCATGAGGCGGTGATCCCGATCATGGCTGTGTCGATGATCGGCTATGTGACGTCGCGCTTCCTGTCGCGCGAGCCGCTCTATCATGGCCTGTCGCGCGTGTTCATCGCAGCCACGATCCGGGCGCGGCGCGCGGCGGAGAAGGCGTCACATCAGGAAGAGCCGGCCCACTAAGGCCGGCGTTGCGCGTTAGGCCAGCATCCGCGTCACTTCGGCCCCGCGCGGTGCCACTGCGTCGGCGATGGTGGTTGAGAACAGCACCTTGCGGGTAGCGTCGGCCACCTTGGCGAAGACGTGGCGGATTTCGCAGTTCTGCTCGCCGTCGCAATCGTCGCACTTGCGGTAGGCGGTGATCGACAGGCAGGGGAGCGGAGCGATCGGGCCGTCGATGATGCGCAGTACTTCACCGAAAGTGATCATGTCGGCCGGCTTCAGGAGCAGATAGCCGCCCTGCTTGCCGCGTCGACTGACGACGATGCCCTGGTGCTTGAGGTCGAGAAGGATCTGCTCGAGGAACTTCTTCGGGATCTTCTGCTGCGCCGCGATATCGGAGATCATCACAGGTTCGCCGTCATCGGCCTCGGCCAGTACCGTCAGCGCACGGAGCGCGTATTTCGCCTTCTGCGTAATCATCTCAAACCATCGATACACACGCGGCAGGGCGCCATCAGCACCCCGCAGCAATTTTCCATCTTGCCTTATGGCATAGCCGGGATGAACGGAGTTTGAACAACAGCGAGAAAACCCTTGCGTGGCAAGGCTTTCGAGCGCGCGCTTCCGGACCAATTCAGCACCGTCGAATGTACGTCAAAATGCACAATGGCGATCATCAAAACACATTTCTGGTTGACAAACGGCGTGTTAGACTACTAAATCAATAGACATTAAGGCTCACGGGCGCTGTTGCGCGCCTGCGCGGCGCCTTTTCTGCGTTGCAGCGGCCGGGGAGAGATATTTGCTCCTTTCCAGCCCGCTTTCGAAACGCCTGTTTCTGTCCTCTCCATCCCCAAGCTGCGATACTCCTGTCAACATCTAGGACAGGATTCCCATGACTGTTGCTCATACAATCGAAGAAGCGGAAACGCTGAACACGAAGCTTGCAAGCCTATCTCTGGCTGAACGCCTGTCGTTCGTCGCCGGCCTGGGTGGGCGAGTGGTGTTCACGACGTCGCTTGGTATCGAAGACCAAGTCATCACCGCCGAGATCGGCAATCATCGACTGCCGATCGACGTAGTGACGCTGCAGACCGGCCGCCTCTTTGCCGAGACGCTCAACCTGATCGACGAGACGGAAAAGCAGTACGACATCCACATCAGCCGCTACGAGCCCGAACAGGCCGATATCGACGCCTATGCGGCGCAATACGGCCTCAACGGCTTCTACGAGAGCGTCGAAGCCCGGCATGCCTGTTGTGGCGTGCGCAAGCTGAAGCCGCTTGCGCGCGCGCTCAATGGGGCAACCATCTGGATCACCGGCCTGCGCCGCGGCCAATCGGCCAATCGCTCCGAAACGCCGTTCGCCGAATATGACGCCGATCGCCATCTCCTGAAGGTCAATCCGCTGGCCGATTGGGACATCGACGTCATCAAGGCTTATGTCGCCGACAACAGCGTGCCGATCAACCCGCTGCATGCGCGCGGCTACCCGTCGATCGGCTGCGAGCCGTGTACCCGCGCCATCAAGCCCGGCGAGCCCGAGCGCGCCGGCCGCTGGTGGTGGGAACAGGACCAGACGCGCGAATGCGGCCTGCATGTGGCTGAAGAAGCGTCCGCCATTTCCATCCAACAGTAACCCCCCGGCATCGGGATCAGAGCGCGGCAGCCGCCGGCG
The DNA here is from genome assembly GCA_900465665.1 of Hyphomicrobiales bacterium. Taxonomy (GTDB): domain Bacteria; phylum Pseudomonadota; class Alphaproteobacteria; order Rhizobiales; family Rhizobiaceae; genus Rhizobium. The sequence continues at coordinate 52,510 of UBJO01000010.1, read as the reverse complement.
CTCCCCGATGCATAGTCTCATTGCATTCCAGGTCATGTGCCTGCGAATGATCGAAGTCTGGAGTAAGACATGCCCGATAGCCGTCCGGATACGGAACTCAGCAATCCGCAGAGCACCAAGCCGCCGCTCGACCCTCATCTGAAGGCGCTCGAAAACGAATCCATCCATATCTTTCGCGAAGTGGCGGCCGAGTTCGAGCGTCCCGTGATGCTCTACTCGATCGGCAAGGATAGCTCGGTGCTGCTGCATCTGGCGCGCAAGGCCTTCTATCCCGGCCGCGTCCCCTTCCCGCTGCTGCACGTCAACACCGGCTGGAAGTTCGCGGAGATGATCACCTTCCGCGACAGAATAGTGAAGGAATATGATCTCGACCTGATCGAGCATATCAATCCGCGCGGCGCTGCCGAAAACATCACGCCGTTCACCTATGGATCGGCCCGCTACACCGACATCATGAAGACGGAAGCGCTGCGCAATGCGCTCGACGCCGGCAAGTTCGATGCGGCCTTCGGCGGCGCGCGGCGCGACGAGGAGGCCAGCCGCGCCAAGGAGCGCATCTACTCCTTCCGTACCCCCGACCACCGCTGGGACCCGCGCAACCAGCGCCCCGAACTCTGGAACATCTATAACGGCCAGATCCGCAGCGGCGAGAGCGTGCGCGCCTTCCCGCTGTCGAACTGGACCGAGGTCGATATCTGGCGCTACATCCAGGCCGAGAACATTCCGATCGTGCCGCTCTACTTCGCCGCCAAGCGCCCCTTCGTCGAACGCGACGGCATGATGATCGATGCGACCGATCCGCGCCTGGAACTGCTGCCCGGCGAGACGAAGCAGGAAGACTTCATCCGCTTCCGCACGCTCGGCTGCTTCCCGCTGACGGGTGCGATCAAGTCCACCGCAACGACGATGGACGACATTATCGCCGAACTTGAAATTGCCACTGTCTCCGAACGCCAGGGCCGCGCCATCGACCGCGACCAGTCCGGCTCCATGGAGAAAAAGAAGCGTGAAGGATATTTCTGAGATGACTGCAGCAGCAACAGCAAGCGCTATCGCCGCCCCCGCCGCCGAGCCCGCCCAGGCCGTGCGCGACACGCGACCGTTGCGCCTCATCACCTGCGGCAGCGTCGATGACGGAAAGTCCACGCTGATCGGCCGACTGCTCTGGGACACCAAGGCCGTCAAGGAAGACCAGGCAGCGACGCTGCGACGCGATTCCACCGGCAAGCAGAACGATCTCGGCCTGCCCGATTTCGCGCTGCTTCTCGACGGCCTGCAGGCCGAGCGCGAACAGGGCATCACCATCGATGTCGCCTATCGCTATTTCGCGACCGACAAGCGCTCCTTTATCGTTGCCGACACGCCCGGCCACGAGCAGTACACCCGCAACATGGCGACCGGCGCCTCCACCGCTGATCTCGCCATCCTCTTGGTCGATGCCCGCGCCGGCATTCTTGAGCAGACGCGCCGTCACGCGACGATCGCCTCGCTGCTCGGGATCAAGCAGTTCGTGCTCGCGGTCAACAAGATCGACCTCACCAACTACGACCGCGCCGGTTTCGAGAAGATCGTCCACGAGTTCCGCGAATTCGCGCTCTCGCTCGGCGTCAAGCAGATCACCGCGATCCCGATGTCGGCGCTGAAGGGCGAGAACGTCGTCTATTCCGGCGAGGCTTCGATGCCGTGGTATGCCGGCCCGACGCTGGTGGAAACGCTGGAGCTTGCCACCGTGCGCTCGTCGCAGACGGTCGGCTTCCGTCTCTCCGTGCAGCGCGTGTCGCGCCCGGGCGAAAGCTTCCGCGGCTATCAGGGCACGGTTGCGGGCGGCTCGGTGAAGCCGGGTGACAGCGTCATGATCCTGCCGTCGGGCATGGTCGCCAACGTCACCAAGATCGTCACCTTCGACCTGGTGCGCAATGCGGCGGTCGCGGGCGATGCGATCACGCTGGTACTCGACCGCCAGGTGGATGTGGCGCGTGGCGACATGATCGTTTCGATCGACAGCCAGCCGCAGGTGGGCCTGTCCTTCGACGCGCAGATCGTGGCCTTGCAGCCCGAGGGCATCGAGGCCGGCAAGCGCTACTGGCTGAAGAGCGGCAGCCGCCGCCAGCGCGTTCAGGTTCAGCCCGTCGCGCAGCTGCAGCTGAAGACCGGCACCTGGACCTCGGCCGAGACGCTCTACATGAACGCCATCGGCAAGGTGCATCTGACCTTCGACGAAGCGGCGATCTTCGACCCCTATGAGCAGAACCGCTCCTCGGGCGCCTTCATCCTGATCGATCCGGAGACCAACAATACGGTTGCCGGCGGCATGGTGACGGGCAAGCGCTCGGAGCTCAGCGGCCTTCACAGCGGCGACGGCCGCGTGATCCTTTCCCTGCCGGCCGACCTCGCCGACCAGATCATGGCCAGCGAGCTGTTTTCCAGCCGCCGCGACGAAGCGGAAGTGCGCCGGATGACGGCGGCGGAGGCCGCCAACCTCTGGACCAACGCCGGCGGCGACATCTGACACGACGACATGAGACGGGGCCGATCGGCCCCGTTTTCTTTTGGGGAGGCAAGGGCATGCGTGGCATCGCAACACCGGTAAGGCCTGTCTCGTCACACAGCATCGTCGTGCCTGTCACGGCGGGGCACGCCATGTCATCACGCGATTGGAGCCGGCTACTGGTCCTCGGCGCTCTATGGGGCGGTTCGTTCTTCATCGGGCGGATCGCCGTTTCCGAGATCTCGCCGCTGGCTCTCGTCTTCTACCGGGTATCGATCGCGGCCCTGGCGCTGCATCTCTGGCTGAAGCTTCGCGGCCTGTCCTTCGCACCGGTGCTGGCGCACCCGGCCGGCTTCCTCGGCCTGGCGCTGCTGAACAACGTGATCCCGTTTTCGCTTATATTCGCCGGGCAGACCGAAATCGGCGCCGGGCTCGCCTCGATCTTCTACGCAACACGCCGCTTTGGACGATCTTCGTCGCCACGATGCTTGCGAAGGACGAGAGGCTGTCGGTCACGGCACTCGCGGGCATCACGCTCGGCATCGCAGGTGCTGCGGTGCTGATCGGCCCCGGCCTGATCTCCAATCTCGACGGCCCGCTATGGGCCAAGCTCGCCGTCATCGGCGCTTCCATCTCCTATGCGTTCGGCGTCGTGCTTGCGAGGCGCTTCCGCAGCATCGGCGCCGAGGTGATCGCCACCGGCCAGTTGACGGTCTCAAGCCTGCTGATGCTGCCCGTTGTCGCCATCTTCTGCGCGCCTGATAACATCATCCCCGTGAGCGGCTCGACATGGGTGGCAATCGCGATCCTCGGTCTCCTGTGCACGGCGCTTGCCTTCATCCTCTATTTCGGCCTCATCGCCTCGGCCGGCGCGACCAATGCCTCGCTGGTGACGCTGCTGGTGCCGGTGAGCGCCACGCTCTTGGGCGCGCTCTTTCTCGGCGAGCGGCTGCGGATGTTCGAGCTTGCGGGAATGACGCTGATCATGAGCAGCCTGGTCGTGATCGATGGCCGGGTGTTGCGGCGGCTCGTCGGTGGCGGGGAGATTCGGCGGATGACGGCGGCGCAGGCTGTGCGGCGCTGGCCTTATGCGGCGAGCGATATTTGACGACAGACGCTAGCGCGTCGCGCGTTCCATCACGATATCCCTCTGCACGTCATCGCCCACCGTGAAGGTCGTGCTGCCGACCGGCGTAAAGCCGACCTTGTTGTAGAAGGCGATGGCGCGGGCGTTTTTCTCGTAGACCGTCAATTGCAGGCGCTCCACGCCGCGCGCCGCACATTCCGAGACGACAGCGTCGAGCAGGCGGTTGGCGAGGCCCTGGCCGCGCCAGGCGGCGTCGATGTAGATGCGGCTGAGCAGGCTGGCATCGGCAGTGGATGGCGAGACGACGAGGTAGGCGTAGCCGGCAAGCGTGTCGCCGTCCGTCGCCAGGAAGACGGCGGCTCCGGGATCGGCGATCTCGGCGGCCTGGATATCCGGCCGGAAGGACTTTTCGACATAGGCTTCGAGATCGGCGGCCGGCGTATCCTCGCCATAGGTCGCGCGGAACAGGCGGGCGGCGAAATGGCTGAGTGCCGCCGCATCCGCCGCTTGGGCCCGCCTGATCTCGATCGATGCCGTCATCGACGCTGCCTCCGCTTAGAACAACGGCATGTGCCGGTTGACGTCCTTGTAGAGCAGATAGCGGAAGCGGCCGGGGCCGCCGGCGTAGCAGGCCTGCGGGCAGAAGGCGCGCAGCCACATGTAATCGCCGGCCTCGACCTCGACCCAATCCTTGTTGAGCCGATAGACCGCCCTGCCCTCGAGCACGTAAAGACCGTGCTCCATCACATGGGTTTCCATGAAGGGAATGACGCCGCCGGGCTCGAGGGTGACGATGGTCACATGCATGTCGTAGCGCAGGTCGGACGGGTCGATGAAGCGGGTGGTCGCCCAGACGTCGTCGGTATCGGGCATCGACTGCGGCGGGTTCTGGTCCTCATGGGTGAAGAGCGCGGGTGGCGGCTCCAAGCCTTCGACGGGCTGGAAGGCCTTGCGGATCCAGTGGAACTTGGCTGTAGCAGCGCCCTTGTTCCAGAGCGTCCACTTCGAGCCGGCCGGCAGGAAGGCGAAGGAGCCGGGACGCAGCACATGCGTGGCGCCCTCGTGATCGACGGTCACCTCGCCATCCACGACGAAGAGCACGCTTTCGGCGCGCTTTTCCGGCTCCGGCCGGTCGCTGCCGCCGCCCGGCTGCACTTCCATGATGTATTGCGAGAAGGTCTCGGAGAAGCCGGTCATCGGGCGCGAGATCACCCAGGCGCGCGTGCCCTGCCAATGGGGAAGATAGCTGGTGACGATATCGGTCATCACGCTGCGCGGGATGACGGCATAGGCCGTCGTGAACACAGCCTTGCTCGACAAAAGATCGGTCTGCGGCGGCAGGCCGCCCATGCTGGAATAGTAATCTCTGCTCATCGGTCCGCTTCTCATGACACTCTATGACAGCAAGCTTTAAGCGCGCCGTCCGGGCGAGGCAATATCCGGATTGGCGGAAGAGTTTTTCCGCGACATGCGGGCGACGGAATTGACCCCAACACCTTGCCTTTGGTTCATGGCGGCACGGCAAGGCGGCTGCACATCCACTTCCTCGAAATGGTGACCGGGACGGGCGCCAGCTCGCTGCCCACACCACTTCAGCGCGATTTTCGGCTCAAAACCATTGATCGCAACAATCGGAAAACAATCAGAGATTGCTAAAAATCAGCTTTTAGCGGTAGTGCCAGTCTGCGAAGGGCGTAATTTCAAAACTGCTTTTCTCAAGATATCAGTTTGAGCAGGGCGTTTTTTTGTGGGCGTCGGCAGCGGGGATGCCGACGAATGATGCTTCTTTTCATATGCAAACGACGCCTTCCCATGATGCGCTGCCACTCCGGCAGAGCGTGGCCGGCTTCATTCCGGCCCTGGCATTGCGTGCACGACGCAGAGTACATCGAGGAAGATACGGCCCGTGAAGAAAATCATAGGAACTGTCGTCTTTTGCCTGCTCATCGCAGCCGCCGCTGCCGGTGTGTCTGCCGTAACGAAACGTGCACCGGAGGTGACGTCGACCTACCCCCTGCCCGGCTCGGTCAATATTGCCGGCGTGCGCATCCAGATCGCCTTCAGCAGACCCATCGACCCGTCGGTAATGGTGCTCGACGTAAGGGCCCAAAGACCCGACGGCTCGAAGATGGATGTCGCAGGCGCGGTCGAGGTCAACGCGCAGCGCACCGCCGTGATCTTCCGCAGCTATCGGCCGCTGCCCGAGGGCGACATTCATGTCAGCAGTTCCCTGCACGGGCGCCCCGCCCTTGACTGGACGTTCTCAGTTCTGAAAAAGACGCCGCTCGATCAGGGCCGCGGCGGGCCGATCCTGCTTGCGCTTGGCGAGGATGCACCGTTCGGGCCGTATCTTTCGGAGATGCTGCGCGCCGAGGGCTTTACGAATTTCCGCACGATCGGAGGTTCAGCGCTGCAATCCGCAAATCTTGCCGCCACACTTGCCGAGCATCGGCTCGTCATTGTCGCGGGGCGGATGCCGGACACGTCGTCATCGGCGGTTGGGAGCTGGGTTGATGGCGGCGGCCATCTGATCACGATCCGGCCCACCGGCGCCCTGGCTGAACTCGCGGGACTGCGCGCGGAGGGCGCGCCGTTTTCCGAAGGAGAACTGTCGATCGATGCCAGCCGGGCGCCCGGACGGGGTATTGTTGCTGATCTCAGGTTCCACGGTGTTGCCCAGCCGTATATCGCCGAGGGCGACACCGGAACGCTCGCCACGCTTTCGAGCCATACTGACAAGAACCCGATGCCGGCCCTCACGCTTCGAAGCGTCGGCAACGCGGGAGGAGAGGTCGCCGCGTTTACCTTCGACCTGCCGCAATCGGTGGTGCTGACCCGGCAGGGCAACCCGCAATGGGCGGGACAGGACCGCGACGGGCTTGCGCCGATACGGCCGAACGATCTCTTCTATGGCCAGGCCGCCAACGACCCGCAGCCAGATTTCGTCGATATCGCGCGCGTGCACATCCCGCAGGCCGACGAGCAGATGCGGCTGCTGACCAACCTGATCGAGCACATGCAGCGCGACGGCGCGCCGATACCGCGGTTCTGGTATTTCCCGAAGCACTACAAGGCGGTGCTGGTCATGGCCGCCGACGACCATGGCACGGAACGCGGGACGCGAGACTCCTTCGAGCATATGCTCTCGCTGGACGCCAAGAATTGCGACGTATCGAAATGGGAGTGCGCACGCGCAACCTCCTGGCTCTACGCCGATTCGGGGCTGAGCGCGCATGCGGCCAAGGATTATGCGGCGGCCGGCTTCGATCTCGGCTCGCATGCCAGCACCTATTGCCAGAACTGGTCGACCGCGTCGCTCGACCTCGCCTTCGCAAACGACATCCTGCGCTTCCGCTCCGCCTATCCCGATGTGCCGGTGCAAGAGGCGAGCCGGCTGCATTGCATCGTGTGGAGCGATTACAGCTCGCAGCCGAAGATCGGCCGGGACTGGGGCATTCGCTTCGACATGAACTATTACTACTGGCCGACGGCCTGGGTGAACGGCCGCGCCGGCTTCATGACGGGTTCGGGCATTCCGATGCGGTTCAGTACCGAAAAGGGAGAGCTGATCAATGTCTACCAGCAGGAAACGCATCTGGTGGATGAGGTGTTCAACGACCAACGCGCGGCCGTCGAGGGTCTTTTCCAGCGGGCGCTCGGCCCTGAGCAATTCTTCGGCGCGTTCGGCACGCACTACGACTTCCACAACGATTTCGATAAATTCCTGATGGGGCTGGCGCAAAAATACGATGTCCCCATGGTCTCCGCACGGCAGATGCTGGACTGGTTGGACGGCCGCTCGCGCACCGACGTTCTCAACCAGCAATGGGACGGCGAACACCTCGCCTTCACGATCGTCGGCGACCAGCGAACACATGGCATGCTCACCGCGATGCTTCCATCATCAACGGACGGCGGGCGGCTTCTGGCGCTGACGCGCGATGGCGCGCCGGTGCCGATCGAAACGGTTGTCGTCAAAGGCGTGGAATACACCCTCTTCCCCGGGACGGACGGGACCTATCGCGCAAGCTACGGTAACAAGGTTGCCGACAATCAGACGCCGGATCGCCAGCCTGCGCAGGTCACGCCGTAAGAGCAAGAGCCAAAGAGGCTGATGTGAGCAGACAGCGAAACGGTCCGCTGTCGGTCCGTTGCGACAGAGCGATGTATTCTGAAAAAGTCGGGATCGGGTGGAAAATCCTGCAATACCGGGATTTTCAGCTGGTCGGAGTGAGAGGATTCGAACCTCCGACCCCCACGTCCCGAACGTGGTGCGCTACCAGACTGCGCTACACTCCGTGACCAGCGGCGCCTCTATAGACCGGCCCAACGGCTTGCGCAAGCACCAAAATCCAAAGCGGGTTGCATTTTTATGACGGCGGCGGCGGCAAGCGCGCCCGGGCTTGCGCGAGAGCAAAAAGCCACACCCACCGCAAATTTTGCAATCGCGAAAAAGAGCTGATTTTCTTTTGCCGGGTTCCGCGCTAAAGCGCTGTCAGGACAGGCTGAAACGCTGCAGGGGCAGTGATTCCCGCCGCCGCATGCGCGACAAATCCAGGGACGACACCATGAAACTCCGCACTTTCGCAGCCGCAGCGCTGGCCATCACCTTGGCAGGCTGCACGACCATCCCAACGGCCGCCGATCCGATCTCCAGCCGCTGGGTCGGCCAGTCCGCCGGCAAGTTCTTCGCAGCCTTTGGCCCGCCGCTCACCGATGCCGACAATGGCAGCGGCAACGTCTACACCTGGAAGGGCGGCTACAAGACCGTGACCGTTCCGGCGAAATACGCCGATGGCACTGAGGGCAAGCGCGGCAAGCAGATTTCGCCCGCCCGCAAGCAGTACCTGCGCTGCCAGGTTACCATTACCACCAGCTCGGACTACACGATCCGCAGCATCAAGGTCGCCGGCGACATCCCCGGCGTGAACGGTCCCTCCTACTGCGCCGAATTCCTGGCGCCTGCCCAGCCGGCCGCGCAGTAAGGCGCAGCGAGGGCGAGAGATACGAAAGGCGGGACGCAGGTTCCGCCTTTTTTGTTTTTGGTGGACAAGTGTCACCACGGCAAAGCGTACGTGCTCGAAGCGCAATCGCGTTCAGGGATTTATTGGATGAAAAGGATCTCAGTGGCTGGGGCGCCAGGATTCGAACCTGGGAATGCCGGTACCAAAAACCGGTGCCTTACCGCTTGGCGACGCCCCACCAGAGACTGGCAGCGAGAAACGCTTGCCAATTGCGTCGCCTGATTAGCAAAGGTCCGTGAACGTCACAATCATTAAGTTTCGGGGCGAGCATATTTCTGTGCGCTCTTTCCGAGCGCGTGCTAGGTCTCTTCTCAGACCCTACCGCTTCGGAGTGACAATGAGCCAGTATCGTGCCCGCCCGCCTGCCCTTGCCACGCTCCTCCTCGACGACGCCGTCGTCAAGATCACCCGTTGGGACTTCGAGCCCGGCGCCGATACCGGCGTGCATACGCATGGGATGGGCTATGTCGTGGTGCCGATGACGGACTGCCAGTTTCTGATCGAGGAAAACGGCGACAGCCGGCGCGTGGATATCGCAGCCGGTGCTGCCTATCGGCGCGATGCGGGCACCGAACACAATGTCGTCAATGCCGGCGACAAGCCGATGTCCTTCATCGAGATCGAGTACAAGTAGGTCGTTACCGGATACGACCGGGTGGACGACCGCAGGAACGACATGGCCAATCCAGACTTCAATCGCGCCTTCGAGCCCGCCTATGGCCAGGCCGTGCCGGTAGCACCCGGCGTTCAGCGGATCACGGTCAACAATCCGAGCGCGTTCACCTTTCACGGCACCAACAGCTATATCGTCGGCGACCGCTCCGTCGCGGTGATCGATCCCGGTCCTGAGGACGATGCGCATTTTTCGGCGCTGATGGCAGCGCTTAAGGGGCGCGAGGTCACGCATATCCTCGTCTCGCATACGCATCGCGATCACTCGCCGCTCTCGCGCCGGCTCAAGGGGGCGACGGGGGCTATCGTCGTCGCCGAGGGGCCGCACCGGGCGGCGCGGCCGCTGCATGCGGGGGAGACCAATCCCTTCGCCGAGAGCTCCGACATGGCCTTTCGTCCCGATATCGCGCTCGCCGATGGCGAGGCAATCGAGGGTGATGGCTGGCGGCTGACGGGCGTGCATACGCCTGGGCACGCGGCCAATCACATGGCATTCGCGCTTGATGAGACCGGCATCCTGTTTTCAGCCGATCACGTCATGGCGTGGGCAACCTCGATCGTCGCGCCGCCGGATGGCTCGATGGCCGATTACATGGCCTCGCTCGACAAGTTGATCGCACGGCGCGACCGGCTGCTTCTGCCCGGCCATGGCGGCCCGGTGCGCAAGCCGATCTCCTTCATGCGGGCGCTGAAGACGCACAGGCGGATGCGCGAGCGCGCGGTGCTGGGGCGGATCAGGGCCGGCGATACCAATATCCCCGACATGGTGAAAGTCATCTACCGCGACACCGATCCGCGGCTGCACGGTGCGGCGGCGCTTTCCGTGCTGGCGCATATCGAGGATCTGATCGAGCGCGGCGAAATCGAGACCGATGGCCCGCCAGCGCTTTTGGGGTCGTATCGTATGGCGCGATAGGCCTACGGAAGGCGGCTCGATTAGCTGCCGGCGATGCCGAGCAGTTCCGCGTCCAGCGCCTTCAGGTAATCCTCGGCGATATCGGCGCTGAAGCCGAGGTCGGAGGGGCCGTAGCGGGAGGCCACGCGGACGTCGACGAAGGTGGTCTCGGCCTCTTCGCGCAACCGGATGATGACGTCGAAGCGCAGGCCGAGAACCAGCGTGCGCGTCTCGCCCTGCAGCGTCACGCCATTGGCGCGGCGGATCAACTGGGCGACGTCGTCGTCATAGGGGCGCGGCGTTGGGACGGGCACGACGTCGGGGGCCTCGTCGGGAACGGCGGTGTTGTCGGCGACTTGCGGCTGGGCTTGGGGCTGGGCCTTGCCTGCCGGTTTGTCCTCGGGGTCGCGGGTCGGCACGCTGTCGCCTTCGGCGCGCGTGATGCGGATGCCGTTCAGCTTGGCGACCTTCTTGACGGCTTCCAGCACGCGGTCGATGGCGCCGTCGTAGCGGCGGCCGGTGAGTTCCGGATAGGCTTCCAGCTGCTTTTCGCGATCCTCCGGCGTCACCGGAACCCGCTTCAGCCAGATCTGGTCGGCGCTTGGGGTCTTCAGCCAGTCAGGCACGGAGACGGGATCGGTGGAGACGTCGTAGATGACCGGCATGCTGAGATAGCGCTCGACCGCCAGCCCGCCGATGAAAAGCGGCAATGCCGCGAAGATCAGCGCCTTCAGCGCATCATGCCCGCCTTCCGCGCCCGTCAGCCACAGGCTGCGCAGGCCGGCTGCGGCGAGCACTGCCGCCAGGATGCTGAAGCCGGTGGCGACGATGAGGATGAGGACGAGATAGGGCGTGGCGAGGCCGGCGAAGCGGTGACCGATCAGCGCCGCCAGGCACAAGACCAGCGCAAAGGCCGCGAACCGCCTGGAAAAGCGGGCGGCACTGGAAATGGGGCGGTCGAAACGGATTGCCATCAAACTTACCGGTTAGTCGCAAGCGGCGCGTCCCGCATGAACGCGCAAATCGCCCAAGCACTTGTTTAGTGCAAGATTCGCCTAAATTGAAACTGTTGTCTTACGCGAGCGTGTCCAATCCACGATGAACCCACGTTTTAGACCACCAAAGCGGGCATGGCCTACTTGAGCATTTTCTGATATTGAGTTGTTTTCCCGCAGTTGCAGCATGTTCATCGGTCACGGACGAACAGGAGAAGAGCAATGATCGCATCCGAGCTTGCAGTGGAAAGCCCCATGCCGACGCTTGCCGGGGCTGATGCGAGCGATCCGCTTCTGCCGATGGAGCTTCTGGAGCTTGAGCTTTCGCTCGAAAGCTATGATGGCGACAGCGACTTTTGCGATGCGGTGCGCACGGCAGCGGGCAAGAGCGGCGGCGAATTCCTGTTCGATCTGCCTGCCGAAGGGCTGATCGACGATTGCAAGCGGATCGCGGTGCTGCGTATCCCGTCCGCTTCCACCGACATGCGGATCGTGCTTGCGGTGCTCGACCAAAACGGCACCGATATCCGCATGGAGAGCCCGGCGCCGGAGACCGCCCATATCGCGCAGTTCGCCGATGCCTTTATCGAGGTGCTGGAGCGGTTCTAGTCCCGTTCAGTCACGGCCGGATGCGGCTTCCGCCAGCGTGCGGAAGGCGAACTTGCGGCCGCATTCGCATTTGATCACACTGGTTTCCTGAAAATTGGTCTGGCGCTGGACGAAAAGCCCGCGCGGCAGCTGGTCGATGTTGAAGCCCGGATGCTTGCGCTTCGGATCGTCCGTCTCGGAGGCTTCGGCAAAGCCGCTATTGCCGCATTGCGGGCAGGTCAGCTTTTTCGAGAATCGATCACGCAGTGCCATCAGTCGCTTCCATTTCCGTGAGGCGTCTTCTTATAGCGGTTCTCATCCGGGCGAAAGCCGGAACCAAAGCTTGGGGGCATCGTTTTCCCTTGAAAGGAGACAATCATGCCCAATCGCGACCCGATCCCCGTGCCCACGCCAGAGACCCCGCGCGGCCCGACACCGACACCCGGCATTCCGGACCGCGTGCAGGAAAAGCCGCCGCTGACGCCGGCCCAGGATCCCGGCGACAGCAAGAACCCGAACGACCCGACGCTTGATCCGGCGCTTTTGCCGATCGGCGATCCCGCCGGCGCCGCGTGACAAGTTTTCCGGCTGACGGAGTTTTTAGTTGACGGGTGGTCGGGCTTGGCGTCTGCTATTTCCAGCAAGATCAATCCGTTGAAGATTAAACCATGCGTATTCTCCCGCTGACGCTCACCATCGCCGCCATTGCGATCGGCCTTTCGGCCTGCCAGACGATGACGCCGGAAGAGCGGCGCGCGGCCGATGAGCGGCAGTGCCTGGGCTATGGCTTCAAGCGTGGCACAGAAGGCTTCGCCACCTGCCTGCAGCGCATCGACCTCAACCGGCAGGCGCAGGCGCGGGCAGACAGCGCTTACGTGATGTCGGACATGTCATGGCGCATGGGCGGCCCCTATTACGGCGGCCCATACTACCGTTACCGGTAGCCTTTACCCGACAGACCGCTCCTTGATCGCAGCCTGCGCCGCCGCCAATCTGGCGATCGGCACGCGGAAGGGCGAGCAGGAGACGTAGTCGAGACCGATACCCTCGCAGAAATGGATCGAGGCCGGATCGCCGCCGTGTTCGCCGCAAATGCCGAGCTTCATGTCGGCGCGGGTGCGCCGGCCGCGCTCGGTGGCGATGCGGATGAGTTCACCGACACCGTCGAAATCCAGCGAGATGAAGGGGTCATGCTCTATGATGCCCTTGCGCTGATAGGTCGGAATGAAGGCCGAGGCGTCGTCGCGCGAAATTCCGAAGGTGGTCTGCGTCAGGTCGTTGGTGCCGAAGGAGAAGAACTCGGCGGCTTCGGCGATGATGTGGGCGCGCAGTGCCGCGCGCGGCAGCTCGATCATCGTGCCGACGAGATAATCGATCTGCATCTCGGCTTCCGTCATCACATCGCGGGCGATGGCGTCGATGCGATCCTTGACGTAATCGAGCTCGGAGCGCAGGCCGACCAGCGGCACCATGATCTCCGGCACGACGGCGGCGCCCGTCTCGCGGGCCGCATGGACGGCGGCCTCGAAGATGGCGCGTGCCTGCATCTCGACGATCTCGGGATAGGAAATCGCCAGGCGGCAGCCGCGATGGCCGAGCATCGGGTTGAACTCGTGCAGCGCATCGACGCGCTGGCGAAGTGCCGTTGCCTCCATGTTCATGGCGGCCGCGACATCGGCGATTTCCTCGTCGGTCTTCGGCAGGAATTCGTGCAATGGCGGATCGAGCAATCTGATCGTCACCGGCAGGCCGTGCATGACGTTGAAAAGGCTCTCGAAATCCTCCCGCTGCATGGGGAGCAACCTGTCGAGCGCCGTGCGTCGGCCCGCCTCATCTTCGGCCAGGATCATCTCGCGCATGACGTGGATGCGCTCGCCCTCGAAAAACATGTGCTCGGTGCGGCAAAGGCCGATGCCCTCGGCGCCGAAGGAGCGAGCGGCCCGCGCGTCGGCCGGCGTATCGGCATTGGTGCGCACCGTCATGCGGCGGACGCGATCGGCCCATTCCATGATGCGGCCGAAATCGCCCGAGAGCGCCGGCTGCACCATCGGCACCTCGCCCTTCAAGACCTGCCCGGCCGATCCGTCGATGGTGATGATATCGCCCTTCTTCAGCGTCACGCCCATGCCGATCAGCCGCTCGTTGCGCAGATCGATGCGCATGGTGCCGGCGCCGACGACGCAGGGGATGCCCATGCCGCGGGCAACGACGGCCGCGTGGCTGGTCATGCCGCCGCGGGTCGTGAGGATGCCTTCGGCGGCATGCATGCCGTGGATGTCCTCGGGGCTGGTCTCGACGCGCAGAAGAATGACCTTGCGCCCCTCCTCTTCCGCCATGACCGCCTCTTCGGCGGTAAAGACGATCTCGCCTGATGCCGCACCCGGCGATGCCGGAAGGCCGGTGCCGATCACCTCGCGCGCAACGCGGGGATCGATGGTCGGATGCAGCAGCTGATCGAGCGAGGACGGCTCGATGCGCAGCACCGCCTGTTCCTCGGTGATCATCTTCTCATCCACCATATCGACGGCGATCTTCATTGCCGCGCGGGTCGAGCGCTTGCCTGACCGCGTCTGCAGCATCCAGAGCGTGCCGCGCTCGATGGTGAACTCGATATCCTGCATGTCGAGATAATGCGCCTCGAGGCGATCACAGATCGCCACGAACTCCCTAAAAGCCTCCGGCATCAACTTTTCCATCGACGGCCGGTCGGAGCCGGAGGAGATGCGGGCTTCCTCGGTGATGCTCTGCGGCGTGCGGATGCCGGCGACGACATCCTCGCCCTGGGCATTGACCAGAAACTCGCCGTAGAGCGACTTTTCGCCGGTCGACGGGTTGCGGGTGAAGGCGACGCCGGTGGCCGACGAATTGCCGAGATTGCCGAAGACCATGGCCTGGATATTGACGGCGGTGCCCCAGCCTTCGGGAATATTGTGGAGATGGCGATAGGTGACGGCGCGGGCACTCATCCAGCTCGAAAACACCGCACCGACAGCGCCCCAGAGCTGCACCTGCGGATCCTGCGGGAACTCCTCGCCGAGTTCCTCTTCCAGCACTGCCTTGTAGAGATGAACGACGTGTTGCCACTCGCTCGCGGTCATCTCGGTATCGTATTCGTAGCCGTGGCGGGCCTTCTCGTCTTCCAGGATTTCCTCGAAGACCTCGTTGTCGAGGCCCATGACGACATCGGCGTACATCTGGATGAAGCGGCGGTAGCTATCCCAGGCGAAGCGCGCGTCGCCGGCATCGTGGCCGAGCGCCTGAACGGTCTCGTCGTTGAGCCCGAGGTTGAGCACCGTGTCCATCATGCCCGGCATCGACACGCGCGCGCCGGAGCGAACCGACAGGAGCAACGGGCTGGCGCCCGCGCCGAAGCGGCGGCCGGTGACGGCCTCGATGCTTGCGATGCCCGACAGAACCTGCGCGCGCACCTCTTCCGATATGCGGCGACCATCGCGATAATAGGCGGAACAGGCGTCGGCGGTGATGGTCAAGCCGGGGGGAACGGGCAGGCCGAGGCTGCACATCTCGGCGAGATTGGCCCCCTTGCCGCCCAGCATCTCATGGTCGAGCGCTCGCCCCTCCGCCGCGCCGTTACCGAATGTATAGACCCACTTGGTCATGCTCTCCCCAACACCAAAATCGGGATCAGCTTAATCCATTGGTGTTAAAATGAAAATCGCACAAATACGGCCAAAATGTTGCAGTGCACAACATCCGCGTATTCAAGCCGTTTGAATTTTCAGGAAGAGTAATAAAGCTTTGCGGGACCGCAACAAAGTCCCGCAAAGCCTTATTTCCGTCCGGCCAGGAAAACCGGACGGGGGGTTCAGCATGCCGATACAACGTGGAGGAAGCCTCAACACATGCGCACGGCAATCTGTACGCAAAACCGGTGGCGCGATCCCTGCGGACCGCACATACAGTTTCTTCTAATGCAAGATGGGTAAAAAGGCATCACCTTATTGGGTGAGAAGCCCATTCAGGGCTGACTTTTTTTGGGTGTTTCGCCTTGACCTCAGGCGATCTCGCGCAATTGTTCGGCGGTTTGCAGGTCGACGGAGACCAGCTGCGACACGCCCTGTTCCGCCATCGTCACGCCGAAGAGGCGGTTCATGCGGGCCATGGTGATCGGGTTGTGGGTGATGATGACGAAGCGCGTCTCGGTGGAGGCCGCCATCTCGTCCATCAGGTTGCAGTAGCGCTCGACGTTGTGATCGTCGAGCGGCGCGTCCACTTCGTCGAGCACGCAGATCGGCGCCGGGTTGGTCAGGAACACCGCGAAGATCAGCGCCATCGCCGTCAGCGCCTGCTCGCCGCCAGAGAGCAGCGTCATCGTCTGCGGCTTCTTGCCCGGCGGGCGCGCGAGGATTTCGAGGCCGGCTTCCAGCGGATCGTCGGATTCGATCAGCTGCAGCTCGGCCGTGCCGCCGCCGAACAGATGGGTGAAGAGGCGCTGGAACTGGGTGTTGACCACATCGAAGGCGGCGATCAGGCGTTCGCGGCCCTCGCGGTTCAGGCTCTGGATGGCGCCGCGCAGCTTGCGGATCGCGTCGATGACGTCGTCACGCTCTTTGATCAGCGCCGCCAGCCGGTCGCTCAGTTCCTTCTGTTCTTCCTCGGCGCGCAGGTTGACGGCGCCCAGCCGCTCGCGCTCCATCTTCAGCCGCTCAAGCTCGCGCTCGACCTCACGCAGGTCAGGTATCGCCTGCATGGCATCGAGACCGGCAAGCCGGAAGGCTTCGTGCGGGGCAACGTTCAGCGCCTCGCGGATGCGCGCCTCGCCCTCCACGCGCTTTTCGCGGGCCGAGACCAGACGCTCCTCGGCGCGGCCACGGCGTTCGCGGCTTTCGGCAAGCTCGGAGAGCGCAATCGCCGCCTTGTGATCGACATCGCGTTGCATCAGCTCGGCCTCTGCCAACAGATCGGCGGCGGCGCGGCGTGCGTCGTCAGCCTTCTGCAGCTCGTTAAGCAGGCCACGGCGCTTGTCGTCGAATTCGTCCGGCGCCATTTCGAGATCGGCGGCTTCCTCGCGCGCCTCTTCCTCGCGGTCGCGCAGCGTCGCGATGTGGTCCTCGGCGCTTGCCGCGCGCTGGCGCCAGGTCTCGCGCTCTTGGCCGATCGCGATGATGCGCCGCTGGCGGGCGTCGTTCTCGCGGTTCAGGCTCTCGTGGCGGGCACGCGCTTCGGCAAGGGCACCGCGATCGGTCGCCACATCGGCCTGCTGCAGCCGCAGGCGCTCGTCAAGTGCGGAGAGATCCGGCGCGTCGTCGAGCTCAATACGGGCGTTTTCTTCCTGGATGGCGATGTCTTCGAGCTGGCTCTGCAGCTGGCTGACGGCTTCGGCAATGACATCGCGGCGGCGGATGAGATCGCCGGAGGCGCGCTCGGCGGCCGCCAAGGCCTCGCGGGCTTCCGCCAGCTGGCGTGACGACATGCGCGCGGTATCGCGGGCCTCGGCCAGGCGATGCTCCTCACCCGAGATGGCTTCAGCCGCGATCGCCAGCTGCTCTTCGGCTTCAGTCAGCACATCGCGGGCGATCGATGCTTCGCTCTCGAGTTCGGAGAGACGGTTCTTCTGGGCCAGACGGAGTGCTGCCGCACTCGGCGCATCGGCACCGGTGACGTGGCCATCCCAACGGTAGACCGCGCCATCGCGGGTGACGAGGCGCTGGCCGGGCTTCAGGCTCGCCATCAGGCCAAGCGCATCGGCGTCGGGGACGAGGCCGATCTGCTTGAGGCGGCGGGCAAGGGCGGCGGGGGCGCGAACGTGAGTGATCAGCGGCGTAACGCCTGACGGCAGCGCCGGATCGGCCGCGCCATCGCCGTTTTCCGACCAGTGGGCCGGTGCCTTCGGGTCGAGCGGGGATTCGAGATCGTCGCCAAGGGCAGCGCCCACGGCGGTCTCGAAACCGCGATCGACCTTGAGATCATCGGCGACAGGCGCGAATTCGCCGGCGGTGGCGCCGGATGCCAACATGCGGGAAATGGTGCGCGCCTCGGTCTCGATGGCGTTCAGTTGGGCGCGGGCCTGATCGACCGGCGCACGCGACATCGCCTCCGTCTGGCGGGCAGCGGCCAGCGCCTGCTCGACCGCCTGGATGGCGGCTTCGGCCTTGGCGACAGCGCTTTCGCCGGCTTCGACTACCATGCGCTTCTCGTCGGGATCGGGCAGCGTCGCGATGCGCTCGCCGATACCGGACAGCTCGCGATTGGCCTCGTCCATCTGGCGCTCAAGGCGCATCTTGCGATCGGAGAGGTCGCGGATGGCACGTTCGAGCTGGTTGCGTCCGGCGGCAGCCTCGGCGCGTTCCGATGTCAGGCCGGCGAAGATACGCTCGCTGTCGGCAAGCTTGGCGGCGGCTTCCTCGAAGGCATCGCGGGTCTCTTCCGCGTAACGGCCGGAATCGGCGAGGATCTCATTGATCTCGGTTTCCTCGGCATCGAGGCGTTGGAGGATTTCGGCGTTGTCTGCGACGAGCCGTTCCTCGCGCCTGATGTCCTCGGCGAGCTGAGCCAGGCGGCGGGTGAGTTCGTCGCGACGGCGCAGGATGCGGTTGGCGTCTTCTTCCAGCTGGGTCTTGGCGATCTGAAGGCGCTGCAGGGCGGCTGCGGCGCGGGCCTCGCCTTCGCGCAGTTCCGGGAGCTTGAGGCTCGATATGCCTTGAGACTTGGCGGCTTCCATCTGCATCTGCGCCTTTTCGGCGACGATGGAGGTGGCCTGGTTGAGCGCGCTGTCGGCCTCGGCTTCCGCCTCCTTGGCCTGCACCCAGCGGATATGCAGGAGCATGGCCTCGCGGGCGCGGATATCGGCGGAGAGCGATTTGAAGCGATTGGCCTGGCGAGCCTGGCGCTTCAGGCTCTCGATCTGGCTTTCGAGCTGCGATGTCACGTCGTCGAGACGTTCGAGATTGCTTTCGGCGGCGCGCAGACGAAGCTCGGCCTCGTGGCGGCGCGAATGCAGGCCGGAAATGCCGGCGGCTTCTTCCAGCAACTGGCGGCGGGCCTGCGGCTTGGCCGAGATCAGCTCGCCGATACGCCCCTGCCCGACCATCGACGGCGAGCGGGCGCCGGTGGAGGCGTCGGCGAAGAGCAGCTGCACATCCTTGGCGCGGCTTTCCTTGCCGTTGATGCGGTAGACCGAGCCCTGCTCGCGCTCGATGCGGCGGGTGACCTGGATCTCGTCGCTATCGTTGAAGCCGGCAGGTGCGGTGCGGTCGGCATTGTCGAGATAGAGTGCGACCTCGGCGGTGTTGCGGGCGGGGCGATTGCCGGAACCGGAGAAGATCACGTCGTCCATGCCCGACGCGCGCATGTTCTTGTACGAGTTCTCGCCCATCACCCAGCGAAGGGCCTCGACAAGATTGGACTTGCCGCAGCCATTCGGCCCGACGACACCGGTCAGGCCGCGCTCGATGACGAATTCAGCGGGTTCGACGAAGGATTTGAAGCCGACGAGGCGGAGCTTGTTGAACTTCATGTGGTGGGCCTCGGAGCGCGGAGCCCCCTCATCCGCCTGCCGGCACCTTCTCCCCGCTGGGGAGAAGAGACTCGGAGTTGGCCACTCGCTCTACCTCCCCTTCTCCCCAACGGGGAGAAGGTGGCCCGAAGGGTCGGATGAGGGGGCCGCAAGCGCAAACCATGCGTCAACGAAAAAACGGGCGCACGGCTTCCGCCGTCGCCCGTCTTATAGGAACGGCTCAGCTTAAAGCAGGCTGTCAATAAGGGCCGACATGATGTCAACCGACATGTCTCCAGAGTAGCGCTTCCCGTTGATGAGGAAAGTCGGCGTGGCGTTGACGCCGAAATCCTTGGAACCCCGTTCCCGCGTCGCGTTCACTTCATCCAGCAGCTTCTGGTTCGTCAAGCACTTCGTGAAGCTTTCCTCACTAAATCCAGCGAGTTTGGACATCTGGAGAAGTGCGGTGCGGCCATCTTCGGCGGCGGCCCAGGTCTGCTGCTGCTTGAAGAGCATCGAGACCATCGGGAAATATTGCTCCGGCGTGCTCAGATCTTCGGGCTTGGACGGGTTGCAGCGGGCGAGCATGAAGGCGGCAGCAGCGCGCGGGTCGAAGGGGAATTCGCGGATGATGAAGCGAGCCTTGCCGGTGTCGACATACTTCTTCTTGATCTCGTCGAAGGTGGTGGTGTGGAAGTGCGCGCAATGCGGGCAAGTCATCGACATGTATTCGACGATGGTGACCTTGGCGTCGTCCTTGCCCAGTGCCATTTCCGGCAGAGCGCCCGGCTTCAGCACAGCTTCCATATCGACATCGCCGTCGGACTTCGGAATTTCCACAGCCGCATTGGCGCTGCTGAAGACCGCCAGTCCGGCGGTCGCGGCAGCTACGCCGCCCAGGAGCTGGCGCTTGGTCAGTTGCATTTCGGACATCTGCATAATTTCCTCATAAATGAGAGTAGCGGCTGGAAGTGCGATATAACGGCTGATCGCCGCTAACAAGGCACGCATGAACGAGTTTCTTCAAACAATTGTGACCTTGATGGGACGAAGGGGCCGGAGTGGCAAGCAACTCTTGATTTTATTTGGCGCGGAAGGCGGCGTTTAGTCCTTGCCTTCGCGTCTCATGCGCTCAGCATGGCGACGCTCGATGCGATCGAAAACAACGTCGGCATCGATATCAGGGCTCGGGTCGTCGATTGCTTCCCGAATTTTTCTACGCATCACCTCATCTGAAAGAGGCGTAGTCTCGCCTGTTGTGCCAATTGACCGCTTGTTTGACATTCTTATCTCCTCGCCACACTGGCGCCCGAGCGGCTATCGCCCCTTCTTCCCCAACACCGCCGTACCCAGCCTTTTCACCGCCTCGCGCAGCTTCTCACTGTCGATGCCCTCCATCATCCCCTCCAGCCGGCGGGCCGCCTCGCCTTTCAGCGGTGGCGGGGTGCGGGAGCGTTTGAAGGCTTGGGAGACCGGCTTCTGGACGATGCGGATCTGGTGGACGGCGGAGAAGCCGAAGAAGCTGTTGATGCGCTGGATGAGTTCGCCCTGCGCATGCGTCAGAAACAATGCGCGGGCGCCTTCGCAGGCGATGGTCAAAACGCCGGGGCGGAAGCTGCCGTCATCGCCGCCGCGCGCCCAGGCGATCTTTTCCGGGCGGGTGCAATCGGCGAAATCCTCGCCGGCGATCTCGTCCCAGGAGCCGAGCAGCGCCGTGTTGATGCCGGCGCGCTTGGCAAGCACGGGGTCGATCAGGCCGTTGGCCAGTTCAGAGATCTGTTTTTCACCTTTGCGTGGATAACTCATGGAAACCTTTGGATGCCGCCGCTATCGGGCGCCGCCGCCTTGATCGGGCGGCAATGCTTCGCCAAGTATAGGGCACTTCCCCTCCGCACGGCAAATGATGACCTTAAAGACCACCACCGCGCCCTTAGCAAAGCCCCTGCTCGACTGGTACGATCGCCATCACCGCGACCTGCCCTGGCGCGTTTCGCCGCCGATGGCGAGCCGCGGGATCAAGGCCGATCCCTATCATGTATGGCTTTCCGAGGTCATGCTACAGCAGACCACCGTACCTGCCGTCAAAGCCTATTTCCTGAAATTCCTCGCGCGCTGGCCGACAGTTGATGATCTTGCCGCAGCACCCAGCGAGGACGTGATGGCGGCATGGGCGGGGCTTGGCTATTACGCGCGGGCCCGCAACCTGAAGAAATGTGCCGAGGCGGTGGCGTACGAACACGGCGGCGTGTTTCCGGATACCGAGGAAGGGCTGAAGGCGCTGCCGGGGATCGGCGATTATACGGCGGCGGCGGTGGCGGCGATCGCGTTCAACCGGCAGGCATCCGTCATGGACGGCAATATCGAGCGGGTTATCTCGCGGCTTTACGCGATCTCGACGCCACTGCCTGCTGCCAAACCGTTGATGAAGCAGAAGGTGGCGCTGCTGACGCCGGCGGACCGGCCGGGCGATTTCGCCCAGGCGATGATGGACCTCGGCGCCACGATCTGTACGCCGAAGCGGCCCGCCTGCGCGCTCTGTCCCTTCAACGGATCGTGCGAGGCCCTGGCGCTTCACGATCCCGAGCATTTCCCGGTCAAAGCCGCCAAGAAGGCCAAGCCCGTTCGCGTCGGCGCCGTCTTCGTGGCGGTGACTGATGATGGCGAGGTGCTGTTGCGGCGCAGGATCGAGAGCGGGTTGCTCGGCGGGATGACCGAGGTGCCGACGACCGGCTGGACGGCGCGCATCGATGGCGAGACCTCGGCGGACGCCGCCCCCTTCCCGGCCGACTGGCAGCCATCGGGCACCGTCACCCATGTCTTCACCCATTTCGAGCTCAGGCTATCGATCTGGCGCGTGGCGATCCCCGGCAGGGTCGAAGGGGATGACGGATGGTGGGAGCCGGTTACAAATCTTGACGCCCAGGCATTGCCCACAGTCATGAAAAAAGCGATCACATCGGCTATTCCACGCGCGTTTCAACAGTCCAAGGACGGATAAATGCCTATTGATCATATCGTTTTCGATATCGGAAAAGTTCTTATCCACTACGACCCGAACATTCCCTTCAGCCGCATCATTCCGGATGCGACCGAGCGGCAGTGGTTCTTCGACAATGTCTGCACCCACGACTGGAACATCGAGCAGGACCGCGGCCGCACATGGGCGGATGCCGAGGCGCTTTTGATCGAGACGCACCCCGATCGCGAGGAACACATCCGCGCCTTCCGCAAGCACTGGCACGAGATGGTATCGCATTCCTACGACGATAGCGTGGCGATCATGGAAGGGCTGATCGCCGAGGGCCGCGACGTGACGATGCTGACCAACTTCGCCTCCGACACGTTCCGCGAGGCTCAAGCGCGCTTCCCCTTCCTCACCAAGCCGCGCGGCGTCACCGTCTCGGGCGATATCGGCCTGATCAAGCCTGATATCGCGATCTACGAAGCACACACCGAGAGCTTCGGCCTCAATCCGGCGACGACGATCTTCATCGACGATTCGGCGCCGAACATCGAAGGCGCCAAGAAGGCGGGATGGGATGCGGTGCTCTTTACCGGCGCCGAGCAGCTACGCGCCGATCTTGCAGAACGTGGCGTGAGGGTCTGACCATGGCATTCGATCCAGTCAAGGAAATCACCCTGTTTCACGACGCGATCAACAGGCTCGACTATCAAATGATCGAGGACTATTTCGCCGAGGACGCGACCTATGTCTCGAACGGCGTCGGCAGCCTTGCGGGCCGCGACGCGATCATGACGGCGTTTCGCAAATATTTCGACGACTACCCGGACCAGACGGCCTTCAACACGCTTGTCGAGCGCGTCAGCCCCTATGCCGGACGCGCCGTATGGTCGGTGCGCGCCACCCACAGCAAGACCGGCAAGCCGCTGGTGCGCGAGGGCGAGGAGACGATCACCTTCAACGAAGAGGGACGCGTGACGCGGGTGGACGTGAAGGACTATCAGGACTTCTAAGCCGGAGAAGCTGCCGAGCCTCCCTCCCGGCGCGAAGAGAAACCGCAAATCTCTCATCGCCTTAGGAACAATCAGCGCCGTTGACGGTTTTGTGAGGACCCGCGCATGACGCGGTTTCGAGCAAACGATAAGTCAGCCGTGCTGACGGGAGGTTATGATGGGTAGAGGTATCCTGCTGTGGTTTCTGGGCGTTCCGATCCCGCTGATCCTGATCATCCTGCTGTTCTGGCACTAGGGGGTCGGCGATGTCCTTTACCTCCTCCACCGTGGTGACCGACGCACCACTGGAATCATCGGCTCCCGCCGTCAGCTGGGGGCCGATCATCGCCGGCACGCTGGCCGCGACCGCGATATCGTTGATCTTCATCCTGATCGGTTCCGGCCTTGGCCTGACCATGGTATCGCCCTGGTCGCATGACAACGCCTCGCTGACCACGATCGGCGCGACTGCCGCGATCTGGCTGATCGTCGTGCAATGGGTTTCGGCCGCACTCGGCGGTTATCTGACCGGCCGGTTGCGGACCAAATGGGTCGGCGTCCACACCTACGAGGTCTTCTTCCGCGACACCGCGCATGGCTTCCTCTCCTGGGCGCTAGCGACCGTTGTCGTTGCCGGATTGCTGGGATCGGCACTGTCGTCGGTGATCAGCACCGGTACGCAGGCCACCGCAACAGCGGTGGGAGCAGTCGGCGCCGCAGGTGCCGGGGCAGCTGTCAGCGCCAGCGATGGCACGAGCGGCTTCTCGCCGGCCTATTTCACCGACGCCTTGCTGCGCCCCACCAATACGGCGCCGGCAGCGGGCAACCAGAGTGATGAGGCGGTCAATGCCCAGGTGACGCGCGTGCTGGTGAACGGCATTGTCGACGGCAAGCTTTCGGCCGATGATCAGGCCTTTGTCGAGCAGGTGGTTGCTGCCCGCACCGGCCTTTCCGCGACCGATGCCAAGGCACGGGTCGATGCCGTCATGAAGCGGATCGACGACGCCAAGCTTGCTGCCAAGGAGGCTGCGGATAATGCCCGAAAGACGGCTTCGGCGGTTGCCCTGTTCGGCGCGCTGTCGCTGTTCGTCGGCGCCTTCATCGCCAGTGTCGCCGCCGCAATCGGCGGACGCCAGCGCGACGAGGACGAAGAGCGGATGGCCTTGCTGCGCCGCTAAGTGGTGAAGCGTAGGAACTGAAAAGACGCTCGGAGCGATCCGGGCGTCTCTTGTTTTCTTGGAAGTCCGGAACTGAAGACGCCCGGGGTATGATCCCGGGCGCCTTTTGCCGTCTTCCGCAACTGGAGGTACAAAAACCGGTCGACGGCAGTCTCGATCGGGCCTTTCGCGGATCAGCCCGCGTTTGCCAGATCACTGCGGATGACGGCCCTGAGATCGTCGATCGGGCGCAGGGATTGCCCATCGTCGAAGTGCCAGAATGTCCATCCGTTGCATGCGTCGAAACCCTGGACCTTTGCGCCCATTCTATGGATCGAACCCGCCTCGCCGCCTGCTGTAACCGTGCCGTCGGCGCGCACGATCGCGCTATAGCGGCGCTTGGCGTCGGTCAGCACCTGGCCGGGCTTGATGAGGCCGCTTTCGACCAGCGTGTTGAAGGCCACGCGGACCTCCTGCTTCTTGCCGGTCATAACAGTCAGTTCCGCCTTGCCGAGCGGCTCGACCGCTTCGATTCGGGCGGAGGCCGCGTCGATATAATCCTGCTCGCGCTCGATGCCGACGAAGTGGCGGCCGAGGCGCTTGGCGACGGCGCCCGTCGTGCCCGAGCCGAAGAACGGATCGAGAATGATGTCGCCTGGCTTGGACGAGGCCATGATGACGCGGGCAAGCAGCGCTTCCGGCTTCTGCGTCGGATGCACCTTCTTGCCGTCCTCGCCCTTCAGGCGCTCGTGTCCGTTGCAGATCGGGAACAGCCAGTCGGAGCGCATCTGGACGTCGTCGTTGGAGGCCTTCAGCGCATCGTAGTTGAAGGTGTAGCCCTTGGCCTTGGCGTTCGGGCTCGCCCAGATCATCGTCTCATGCGCGTTCTGGAAACGACGGCCCTTGAAGTTCGGCATCGGGTTTGTCTTGCGCCAGACGATGTCGTTCAAGATCCAGAAATTCAGATCCTGCAGCGTCGCGCCGACGCGGAAGATGTTGTGATAGGAACCGATGACCCAGAGCGTGCCGGTCGGCTTCAGCACGCGGCGGCAGGCGAGCAGCCAGGCGCGGGTGAAGGCATCATAGGCTTCGAAGGAGGCGAACTGGTCCCACTCGTCGTCGACCGCATCGACCAGCGACTGATCGGGACGATGCAGATTGCCGCCGAGCTGCAGGTTATAGGGCGGATCGGCGAAAATGACGTCTACGGAATGGGTCGGGAGGGCTTCAAGAGCGGCAACGCAATCGCCCTTGATGATCGTGTCGATCCAGGAATCCGGCTTTGCGGAGGCCTTGAGATCGGCAAGCGGAAATACAGACGCCATCTTTTAACTCGCTCATACACATTACGCTCTTTACTGTCTGTTATGGTTACTCATCTTGGTTACCAAAGCCTGAACCGGGGTACGATTTCGGGAAAAAATTCAGGCCAATGGCAAAGTACATCCGGATACGCTAGGCTTGCGGCATGAGGAAAAGCGAAGCGCTCGAACGTCTGAAGAGCAATGCCGAGGCGGTGCGTGCGCTGGGCGCGACCTCGCTTTGCCTGTTCGGCTCGGTTGCCCGCGACGAGGCGAAACAGGCAAGCGATATCGACCTTTTCATCGATTACGACCCCAAGAGCCGCTTCAACGCCTTCGACCTTATCGGCATCAAGCTGATGCTCGAGGAAAAGCTCGGAAGCCCTGTCGACATCACCACCCGCGACAGTCTGCATCCGCGCTTGAGAGAGCGGATCGAATCCTCGGCGATGCAGGTTTTCGCTACCCGCTGAGCCTGTTTGCAAAAAGGTAGCTCGCCTTTGTCTTAGATATAAGCTCTCCTCCGCTCGTCACGCTGAGACGCGTGAGTCGAGCGTTCAGGGAGGCAGAGTTGCAAATAGCTACGGCCCAGACCTTCGTGTCATCCGACATTGCAGCCAATGTCGCCTCAATACGAGACCTGATCGGGCAAGCCGCTTCGGCCGGAGCACGATTGATCAATTTTTGCGAAGGCGCTCTTTCCGGATACGGCAAGATGCAGATCATGAGCCCCGAGGACTGGTCGACATTCGATTGGGAGGCGCAGCGAGCTGCTCTCCGCTCCATCGCCGAAATCTGCGGCGAACTTAGCATATTCGCGGTAGTGGGTGGGGCACACCGCTTCTCCGACAGCCGCCCGCCCCACAACAGTCTCTACGTGTTTTCCGACGCCGGCGCGTTGATCAATCGATACGACAAGCGTTTCCTTTCCAACTCGGAACTCCAAGGCTGGTATACGCCCGGCACAGCACCGGTCGTTTTTGATGTCGATGGCTATCGCTTCGGTTGCGCGATCTGCATAGAATCACAGTTTCAGGAGGTGTTCAGCGAATATGAGCGTCTCGGCGTGGACGCGGTTCTGTTTTCATCCTACGGCGTCCCGCCGCGTTTCCAGACAGTCCTCAGAGCGCACGCGGATTTGAACTGCATCTGGATTGGCGCCGCCACGCCTGTTCAGAAAGCCCATAAGGGACCGGCGGGCACGATCGGCCCCGATGGAGAGTGGGTAGTACAATGCCCCGCGGCGCCAGAACCCGGTTTTGCCGTGGCGACATTAGACCGGGATGATCCAGCCTACGACATACCGCTCAAGAAGGCACGTCCGTGGCGGGCCAAGGCAAGGCAGGGCGAGATCTATCGCGCGCAAATGAGCGATGACAGCGAGAACGACGACCGCAGCCAGTATTGAGACCGGCTAACCCACCCTATCATGCACCGCCCGGCTATCCGCCGGCGCCTCGGCCCGCTCGATCATCCCGTAATCGCGCACGACATGGCCGATGCGCAGACGGTAATCCGCGAAGATGCCGCCACGGCCGGCGGCCTGGGCGGCGCGGTGGTGTTCGAGGTTGCGCCAGCGTTTGACTGCTTCCTCGTCGCGCCAGAAGGAGAGCGAGAGCAGCTTGCCGCGCATGGTCAGGCTCTCGAAGCGCTCGATCGAGATGAAGCCATCCATCTTCTCGAGCTCGGCGCGCAGTTCGCCGGCGAGGTCGAGATAGGTGTGGCGCTCGCCCATATAGGGCAGGACTTCGAAGATGACGGCGATCATGGCAACACCTTTGCAGCGTGGGGGAGCGAGACGTTCGCCAGGAAGATGCGGTCTTCCTTGAGGATGAAGCGCTCGCGTCTTGCGAATTCGTAGTTCTCGCGGCCGAGTGGATCGGCGGCAAGGCGGGCGCGGTAGGCTTCGTAGGCGGCGAGGCTTTCGGTATTGTAGACGCCGTAGGCCGTGGTCGCGGAACCCTCGTGCGGGGCGAAATAGCCGATGAGGTCGGCGCCGTTGCGCGGGATGGCCTGGCCCCAGTTGCGCGCATATTCGGTAAAGGCATCCTTCTTGAACGGGTCGATTTCATAGCGGATGAAGCAGGTGATCATCACTCTTTCTCCTTGGTTGCAGGATGGGGTTGCAGGATGTTTTGCCATGTTGCGGGACGGAGATGCTTCGGCTACGGTCGAAGTATGGAAGATGACATCCTGAGGAGGTGAGCGGTGAAGGAAGGACCTGATATCGCCCAGATCGGCGCGCTGATCGGCGACCCCGCCCGCGCCAACATGCTGGCCGCGCTGACGGGTGGCAAGGCGTTGACCGCGACAGAGCTCGCCGCGGTCGGCGGTATCACGCTGCAGACGGCGAGTGCGCATCTCGCCAAGCTCGAGGCCGGCGGGCTACTCCTTCCCCGCAAACAGGGGCGGCATCGCTATTTTACCCTTGCCGATGAGACGGTGGCGCGGCCGATCGAAAGCATGATGGGCTTTGCAGCGAGCCGCGGACATCTGCGCCACCAGCCGGGCCCGAAGGAGCCGGCGCTGCGCAAGGCGCGGATCTGCTACGACCATCTGGCCGGCGATTACGGGGTGCGAATGCTGGATAGCCTCGTTGCCAGGGGCGCGATCGACGCCGTGGGCGACGGCTTGGCGCTGACCGCGAAGGGCGAGGAGACGTTCCAGTGCATCGGGATTAATGTCGCTGACCTCAAGGCATCGCGGCGGCCGCTCTGCCGCTCCTGCCTCGATTGGAGCGAGCGGCGGGCGCATCTGGCCGGCAGTCTCGGCAAGGCGCTGCTGGTGAATTTCTTCGACAAGGGCTGGGCGCGGCGCACGGCTGGCAGCCGCTCGGTGATCTTTTCGCCTGAGGGCGAGCGGCAGTTCCTGGCGCTGTTTCCGGTGGAGACGCCGGTCGCGGCCTGAAGCGCGACGCGCTTCAGGCTCTTGTTTTTGCGCATGTCTTTGTCCCGAAACCGGGAACCACTTTCGGGAGACATGCGTCAGCTTGGCGCGACCAGCACATCGGTAAAGCCGCGCTCGGCGATATCGTTGCAGAGTTCGCTCCATTCGCACTCTTCGCAAGCCTTGCGGATCGTGCCGAGAGCGAAATTGCGGCGCAGGCGTTTCAGCAGCGCCGCGTCGGGATAGATGCGGGTACCCTTCCAGACCGCCATCCCCAACAGACGGCCGACTGCTTGCGCCGCCGCCCTGTCCCGCGCCACGACGCTTTCGTTGTGGCAATGCGCCGCCGCTCCTGAGAGCAGCGGCGCGCAAATATCGTCGGGGCCGTCGACCAGCTCGATATCCTCCCCCGACGACAGGCGCCGGGCGATGCGGATGTAATTCTCGGTGAAGGCCGGCGTGTAGCCTTCACCGACGAAGGTCAGCATGCAGAGCAGGTGGTGGGCGCGCAGGCGAATGGTCACTTCAGCGGCCGGCGTAAATCCGGATACCCTTCAGCACGGCTGCCGCCAGCGCCGACTTCAGCACCGCGCCCAGGATGAAGGGAGCGACGCCGAGCAGCCAGGCCTTTTCCATGCCCAGCATATTTGCAAGCCACAGGCCGCCGATCGCCAGGCACAGGATATTGGCGGCGAAGTGGGCGGCGAAGCTGCGGATCACGGCGTCGCCGGTCCAGCCGCGCGCTGCGAGCCAGCCGGCAAGGGCCGCGATCACGGGGAAGGATGCGAGATAGCCTGCCGTCGGGCCCGCGAAGGGTGCCAGACCGCCGGCTCCACCGGCCAGAACCGGGAAGCCCATGGCTGCTTCAGCCAGCCAGGCGAGAACCGTCGCGGCGCCGAGACGCCAGCCATAGAGCGCGCCGATCATCGTTACCGCGAAAGTCTGCATGGTGACTGGCACCGGCACCATCGGCACCGAGATCTGCGAGGCGAGCGCCAGGATGAGCGTGCCCGCCAGCATGAAGACGGCCTTGATGGCGGCCGGGCGAGCGGCGAGGCGCAGCGGGTCGAAACGGAAGTCGGACGATTGATCGAACAGGGACATGAACTTTCCTTCTTAAATTATAGATAATTTCTGATTCCCATCTATTTTATGAGAGAGATTTTTCGCGATGGCAAGCGGCCACGATGCGATTGCGCGGCGGACAAAAGGGATCATGCGCACGATCAGCCATGAGAGCAGGCGTAAATGCGCGATTCTCCGGGGAAATCACGTCGAGCAAAAATTATCTATAATTTTGGAAAGTCAGCCGACTATGGCGAAGGCTTCGCCGTTTTCGCCAGCCTTGTTGGTGGATTTCGGCGCGCGGCCGATCCACTGGACGTGGCGTTCGAGAATGCCGGCCGCCTCTTCCGCCCTGCCCTGGCGCAAGGCCACGAGGATGGCGCGGTGGTCGTGGTCGGTGCGCTTCTCCCAGCCCGAACGCCAGGCGGAAAACAGGAAGCGGGCGCTGGCGGCGTGGAGATCGTCGATCGAGGCGAGCAGACGGCTCATGTTGCAGGGCGTCAGGATCAGGCGATGGAAGCGGCGGTTGGCCTCTTCCCAGGCGTGAACGTCAGCCGCGGCATCGCCCTCGCGGGTCGCCTCCTCGGCGGCGTCGAGGATCGCAGGCGTCAGATGCTTGGCGGCGTGGCGCAGCGCCAGTACCTCGAGTGCTGCCCGCATCTCGGCCACCTCGCGGACCTCCTTGATATCGAAGGAAGCGACACGCACGCCGCGGCGCGGCTTGCTGATCGCAAGCCCCTGGGCCTCCAGGCGGCGGAAGGCTTCGCGCACGGGCACGTGGCTCGCGCCGAACTCCTCGGCGATATGATCCTGGCGCAGACGGAAGCCGGCCGGCAGTTCGCCACGAACGATGCGGTCGGCGAGCACGCGGCTGATGCGGCTTGCGATTGTGTCTTCCGGTTCCTTGGCCATATTCATCCATTAGAGGGCGAGCCGTGGCTTGTCGAGATGGCTTGTCGAGGCGGCAAGCGCCTGCATCCGCAGGCATTTCAATTGAGCGCAACCCTAGCCACCCGGCACTCGCAGGCCAGCCATGACGCCCGGCCGGTTGAGATCGGGCGAGGCATCGTGTAAAGCCGCAGCATCCCCCAACAAGGCTTGATAGACATGAATGGCTTCGACCTCATCCTTTTCGACTGCGACGGCGTTCTGGTCGATTCCGAAATCATCGCGGCAGACGTCGAGTCCAAGCTTCTGACGGAGGCCGGCTACCCAATCAGCATCGAGGAGATGGGCGAGCGCTTCTCCGGCATGACCTGGCAGAACATCCTCATGGAAGTGGAGCGCGACGCCAGCATTCCGCTTTCGGCCTCGCTGCTCGACAAGTCCGAGAAGCTGCTCGACATGCGGCTCGCTTCCGACGTGCAGGCGATCGCGGGCGTCGAGGCGGCCATCAAGCGCATCGATCTCAAGCGCTGCATCTGCTCGAACTCGTCGAGCGCGCGGCTCACCATGATGCTCTCCAAGGTCGGGCTCAGCCAGTTCTTCGCGCCGAACATCTTCTCGGCCAAGGACCTCGGCGCCGACCGCGTCAAGCCGAAGCCCGATATCTTCCTGCACGGCGCCAAGCAGATGGGCGCGTCGCCGTCGCGCTGCGTGGTGGTCGAGGATTCCGTGCACGGCGTCCATGCGGCGCGCGCCGCCGGCATGCGGGTGATCGGCTTCACCGGCGCCTCGCACACCTACCCCTCGCACGCCGACCGGTTGACGGATGCGGGTGCCGAGACGGTGATTTCGCGGATGGTGGATCTGCCGGGTGTGGTTGCGGCGCTGGCGGAGTGGGAAGGCGTGGCGTGAGTTTGGATTGATATGTTTGAGGGAATGGAAATGGGCTTAGGCGTTGTGCCGTTAGCCCCCTCATCCGCCTGCCGGCACCTTCTCCCCGTTGGGGAGAAGAGACTCGTGGCGGGCCGCTTGCGCTAACCTCCCCTTCTCCCCAACGGGGAGAAGGTGGCCCGAAGGGTCGGATGAGGGGGCCACACGGCACCACCTCAAACTTTGAAATCGCGACGCAACTGCAACCGCGATCCCCTACCCCAAACCTTAGCTGGACTTCTTCTTGCCCTTGCCCTTGGCAGGCGCGCCCTGGTCGAAGCCGACGTTGACGCGGACCAGTGCGCCGGAGCCGACGGGAAGCTTGATGTCGTCCTTGCGGAACAGCACCTGGGTGGCGCCGGTCGGGTCGATCTGGGCGGGGAAGTTGGTGACTTCCGAATAGAGCGCGTCTTCGCCGTCGAAGACGGAGATGCGGATCGGCAGCGTGACGTTGCCGCCGGTGCCGGCCGGGCCCGCGACGACGCGGACCTGGGCCACGACGGTCATGACGAGGTTCTGGTCGTTCAGCGTGCACTGGCGCGTGTAGTTGCCGATGGAGGCCTGGAAGGAGAGCTTGTCGGGCGCGCCGGTCTTGGCGCCGCCGGCGTAGCGGTAGAGGATCGCGTCGGCGTCCTTCATGTAGATGGTCGGGCAAGCGCCCTGGACGACGCGCGCCGTATTGCCGGAAGCCGTGGTGGCGGTGCCGATCGACGGGTCGTTGGAGGACGGGTTGGCGGGCGACATCGGCATGATCTGGCCGGTGGCGCCAGATGGTGCCGTTTCCGCCGTCTTCGTTTCTCCACCGCCCATCCCGAGCGAGTTGCAGCCGACCAGAACAGCCGCGAAGGACACGGAAGCGATAAGACGAGAGACCTTGCCGAGCACGATTATTCCACCCTCTTCACAAAGTTTTTTGCCAGGCCTGCTGAGTGAAAACAGGGCCTTTCGTGACAGTTTGCGATGGTCTATATCAGCGGCGCAAACAAAAATCGATTGGGTAAGCACTGTTTTGATGCACATTTCGGGATTGCAGCCGGCGAAGGCCGGAGCTGCGGCCAAAGGGCGGCGCGACACAGGTTTTCTCTTCAATCCGGATTTTATTTAGGCCCGGCACATCAAGGATGACGACAGTGGAATATATCTCGACCCGCGGCAAAGCCCCTGCTCTCGGTTTCTGCGATGCATTGTTGGCGGGTCTGGCGCGTGACGGTGGCCTTTATGTGCCGCGCGAATGGCCGCAGTTCTCCAAGAAGGAAATCCGGGCCCTGCGCGGCAAGAGCTACCAGGAGATCGCCTTCACCATCCTGTCGCCGTTCACCAACGGTGAAATCCCGGCCGACACGTTTCGCGCGATGATCGACGAAGCCTACGGCACCTTCCGCCATCCGGCGATCGCGCCTTTGGTGCAGACCGGCCCGAACAGCTTCGTGATGGAGCTCTTCCACGGCACGACGCTCGCCTTCAAGGATGTGGCGATGCAGCTTCTGGCGCGGCTGATGGATTATGCGCTGGAAAAGCGCGGCGAGCGCGCCACCATCGTCGGCGCCACCTCGGGCGACACGGGCGGGGCCGCGATCGACGCATTCGCCGGTCGCGAGCGCACCGACATCTTCATCCTCTTCCCGCATGGCAAGGTTTCGCCGGTTCAGCAGCGGCAGATGACGACGTCGACGGCGTCCAACGTGCATGCGCTCGCCGTCGAGGGTAATTTCGACGATTGCCAGAACCTCGTGAAGGCGATGTTCAACGACGGCGCCTTCCGCGACAAGGTGAAGCTTTCGGGCGTCAACTCGATCAACTGGGCGCGCATCATGGCGCAGATCGTCTATTATTTCACGACGGCGATCACGCTGGGCGCACCGGACCGGAAGGTCTCGTTCACAGTACCGACCGGCAATTTCGGCGATATCTTCGCCGGTTACTGCGCCAAGCGCATGGGCCTGCCGATCGGCAAGCTGGTCGTCGCCACCAACGAAAACGACATCATGGCGCGCACGATCAAGACCGGCCGCTACGAGATGAAGGACGTCAAGGCGACGACCTCGCCCTCGATGGATATCCAGATCTCGTCGAACTTCGAACGGCTGCTGTTCGAGGCCTATGGCCGCGATGCGTCGAAGGTCCGCGCCGCCATGGACAGCCTGAAACAGTCGAACGGTTTCGATATTTCGGCCGATGCCATGTCCTTCATCAAGAAGGATTTCCGCGCCGGCCGCGCCAGCGAAAAGCAGGTGGCCGAGACGATCAAGACCACGCTCGAAAAGACCGGCTACCTGCTCGATCCGCATTCGGCGATCGGCGTTTTTGTCGCCGACAAGCATGAAAAGGCCAATTCGCCGATGGTGACGCTTGCCACCGCGCATCCGGCTAAGTTCCCCGCCGCCGTAAAATCCGCATCCGGTATTGACCCCGCGCTTCCGACGTGGCTTGCTGATTTGATGGACAAGGAGGAGCGCTTTCAGATCGTTAAGCCCGAGCTCAAAGAGGTAGAAACATTTATCGACGAGCATTCCCGGGCCTAATCGGCAGAAGGCGCAGAAAGATAGCCAATGACAGTTGAGTGCACCCGGCTCAAATCCGGGCTGACAGTAGTGACACAGACCATGCCGCATCTCGAAAGTGCAGCACTCGGGGTCTGGATCAAATCAGGTTCGCGCAACGAGACGACAGACGAGCATGGCATTGCCCACCTGCTCGAACACATGGCCTTCAAGGGAACCGCGCGCCGCAGCGCCCGCGAGATCGCCGAACAGATCGAGGATGTCGGTGGCGAAGTGAACGCCGCCACCTCGACCGAAACGACCTCCTACTATGCGCGCGTCCTGAAAGACCATGTGCCGCTCGCCGTCGATATCCTGGCTGACATCCTCACCGAATCCGCTTTCGAAGAGGAAGAGCTGGAGCGTGAGAAGCAGGTCATCCTGCAGGAAATCAACGCAGCCAACGACACGCCCGATGATGTGGTGTTCGATCGGTTTTCCGAAGTCGCCTATCGCGACCAGACGCTCGGCCGCGCCATTCTCGGCACGCCGCAGACGGTGGTGTCGTTCACGCCGCAGCAGATCCGCGGCTATCTCAGCCGCAACTACACGACCGACCGCATGTTCGTGGTCGCAGCCGGCGCCGTGCAGCACGACGAGTTCGTGCGCATGGTCGAGGAGCGATTCGCCTCGCTGCCGACCGCGCCGAGCGCCCCGCCGGTCATGGACCCCGCCAAGTATATCGGCGGCAATATCCGCGAGACGCGCGACCTGATGGACGCCCAGATCCTGCTCGGCTTCGAGGGCAAGGCCTATCACGCGCGCGACTTCTACTGTTCGCAGATCCTCGCCAACATCCTCGGCGGCGGCATGTCGTCCCGCCTGTTCCAGGAAGTGCGCGAAATCCGCGGCCTCTGCTATTCGATCTATGCCTTCCACTGGGGCTTCTCCGACACCGGCATCTTCGGCATTCATGCCGCGACCGGCGGCGAGAACCTGCCGGAACTGGTGCCCGTCATCATCGACGAGTTGCACAAGTCCGCGACCTCGATCGACCAGAAGGAAATCGAGCGTGCCCGCGCCCAGATCCGCGCCCAGCTTCTGATGGGTCAGGAAAGCCCGGCGGCGCGCGCCGGCCAGGTGGCGCGGCAGATGATGCTCTACGGCCGACCGATCTCCAATCCTGAAATGATGGAGCGGCTGGAAGGCATCACCATCGAACGCCTGACCGACCTTGCGGGCCGGCTGTTCTTCGACACCGTGCCGACGCTGTCGGCAATCGGCCCGCTCGAGCATCTGGCGCCGATGGAAGACATCGCCGCGTCGCTCACCTCGCCTGCCCCACAGGGCAAGCAAGCCGTACTTTGAACCTGCATTCGCGTTGCCGGGAGTGATCGATGCCAAAATCGGTGTTTCGGTTCCTGTCTCGGCAGCCGGAAGCAGTTGAAATCGAAGACGCCAATTATGTGCTGCGGCTGCCGCGCTACCAGGATTTCAACCAGTGGCACAAGCTGCGGTCGGCAAGCCGCGGCTTTCTCGAACGCTGGGAGCCGACCTGGCGACGCGACGAGCTGACGGAAGGCTCGTACCGGGCGCGCGTCATTCGCGGCAAGCAGGAATATGCATCCGGACAGGCCGTTCCGCTGCTGCTTTTCCACCGTGAAAACATGACGCTGCTCGGCGGCATCACCATCGGCTATATCAGGCGCGGGGCGGCACAGAGCTGCATGATCGGCTACTGGATGGGCGAAACGCATGCCGGCCAGGGCCATATGTTCGCCGCACTTCAATTGGTTATACCCTACATCTTCGCAGGCCTTGAGTTGCACCGTATCGAAGCAGCCTGTATTCCAGACAATGCTCGGAGCATCCGCCTGCTTGAAAAAGCCGGGTTTCAGCGGGAAGGCTATCTGCGCGGATACTTGAAGATCAACGGTCAGTGGCATGATCACGTGATGTTTTCACTGCTCGCCACCGATACGGATAAAGGCAGGATAACCGACAGCCGATGACCAACAAACGCATGCTGCACCCATCACCATCTGGACGTTTCGTCGCGGTGATCGCAGCGCTTTTCCTGTCGGCTTTGGCGCTGATGGCAGGGGTCGCGCAGGCGGCCGAACCGGTGAAGATTTCCCGCGACGACACCGCGCTCGATCTGACCAAGACCACCGAGATCTACGCCAACCAGGGCGAGGCCTTCCAGGTTTCGACCGCGGCCGGCGCCGACGGCATCCGCCGGCGCATCGAGGTGCGGTCCAGCTCCGGCAACCACCAGGGCGACTGGGCGGTCTTCGCGCTCGCCAACGTATCCGACGAACAGCTGGAGCGCGTGATCGTCGCACCGCATTTCCGTCTGGTGAATTCCAAGCTGTTCTGGCCCGACCTCGGGTCGCAGCGCATCATCGCCATCACGCCGAGCGAAGGCTTCGCGCTCGACCGGCAGCCGAGCGACGATTCCGACGTCTTCCGCATCACGCTCAACCCGGGCTCCGTCATCACCTTCGTCGCCGAGCTTTCGACGCCGGAACTGCCGCAGATCTATCTGTGGGAGCCCGACGCCTACAAGGACACGATCAACGCGTTCACGCTCTATCGCGGCATCGTGCTTGGCATTGCCGGCCTGCTGGCGGTGTTCCTGACCATCCTTTTCGTCGTCAAGGGCACCTCGATGCTACCGGCGACGGCAGCGCTCGCCTGGGCGGTGCTCGGCTACATTTGCGTCGATTTCGGCTTTCTTGGCAAGCTCGTCAGTATCGCTTCGGCGGACCAGCGAATATGGCGCGCCTGCGCGGAAGTGGCGCTGGCATCTAGTTTCGTCATCTTCCTGTTCACCTATCTCAACCTCAACCGGTGGCATACGCATCTCGGCTACGTGACGCTGGCCTGGGTGCTGGGCCTGGCGCTGCTCTTCGGCGTCGCGATCTACGATCCGGCCATCGCCGCCGGTATCGCCCGCCTCTCCTTCGCGCTCACCGCGACGCTGGGCCTGCTGCTCATCATCTATCTCGGCCTCAACCGCTACGACCGCGCCATTCTCTTGGTGCCCGCCTGGGCGTTGATCCTGGTATGGCTGTTCGGCGGCTGGCTGACGATCACCGGCCAGCTCGACAACGACATCATCCAGCCGGCGCTCGGCGGTGGTCTCGTGCTAATCGTGCTTCTGATCGGCTTCACCGTCATGCAGCACGCCTTTGCCGGTGGCACGTTCCAGCAGGGGCTGTTCTCCGATCTCGAACGGCAATCGCTGGCGCTGACCGGCTCCGGCGATATGGTGTGGGATTGGGACGTGGCGCGCGACCGCGTCGTCACCATTCCCGATGTCTCCGTCAAGCTCGGCCTTTCGCCGGGCACGATGCATGGTGCCGCCCGCAACTGGCTGCCGCGCCTGCATCCTGACGATCGCGACCGCTTCCGCGCCACGCTCGACGTGCTGCTCGAACATCGCCGCGGCCGGCTGAACCACGAGTTCCGCATTCGCGCCGAGGACGGGCATTTCCACTGGCTCCTGATCCGCGCCCGGCCGGTGCTCGATTCCAACGGCGAAGTGATCCGTTGCGTCGGCACCGTCATCGACGTGACCGAGCAGAAGAACTCGATCGACCGGCTGCTGCAGGATGCGCTGCACGACAACCTGACCGGCCTTCCCAACCGCCAGCTTTTCCTCGACCGCCTGCAGGGCGTGCTGGCGCTGGCACCGGGTGGCGATACGCTGAGGCCGACCGTGATGGTGATCGATATCGATCGCTATAAGCTGGTCAACGACGCGCTGGGCGTTGCCGCCGGCGATAATATCCTGATCGCGCTGACGCGGCGTCTTCGCCGGCTGCTGAAGCCGCAGGACACGCTGGCGCGTCTCTCCGGCGATCAGTTCGGCCTCATCCTCGTGTCCGAACGCGATCCCGCCAAGATCGCCGACTTCGCCGACGCGATCAGCAAGGCGATCATGGTGCCGATCAACTTCGCCAACCGCGAGATCATCCTGACGGCGTCGATCGGGCTTGCGTCCTTCGTCGACCAGCAGGAAAACGCGACCGGGATGCTCAGCGATTCCGAGCTTGCCATGTACCGGGCGAAGCGCGCCGGCGGCAACCGCGTCGAGCCGTTCCAGCCTGCCTTCCGCGACTTCGGCGCCGACCGACTGCAGCTGGAATCGGATCTCCGTCGTGCGCTGGAGCGCAAGGAGCTGTCGATGGTCTACCAGCCGATCGCCGGCCTGGAAGATGTCGAGATCGCCGGTTTCGAGGCGCTGATGCGCTGGGAGCATCCGAAGCGCGGCAACATCCCGCCGTCGGAATTCATCCCGATCGCCGAGGCTTCCGACATCATCAACATGCTCGGCGTCTTCGCGCTCGAACAGGCGACCAACGATCTGATGGCTTGGGAGAGCCAGACCGGCGAGCTGCCGATCTTCGTGTCGATCAATCTCTCGAGCGCCCAGCTCCTCAACAACGATCTCTATGACGACGTACGCTCGGTCCTCGCCAAGACCCATTGCGATCCGACCCGGCTGAAGCTGGAGCTGACCGAGACGATGGTGATGGAAAACCCGGAGCAGGCGCGCCTGGTGCTGGGCAAGCTGCGCGAGATCGGGCTTGGGCTGGCGCTCGACGATTTCGGCACCGGCTATTCCTCGCTCTCCTACCTCACCCGCTTCCCGTTCGACACGATCAAGCTCGACAAGACCCTGGTCTGCGACACCAGCGACCGGAAATCGACGGTGCTGCGTTCGGTGATCTCCATGGCGCGGGAGCTGGAGATGAAGGTCGTGGCCGAAGGTATCGAGTCCAACGAGGATGCGATCGAACTGGCGAAGATGGGCTGCACCTACGGCCAGAGCTATCTCTTCGGTCCTCCGATGGCGTCGGAATCGGTGCTGCGGCTGTTGAAGGAACGGTTTCCGCTGACCAAGCGCGCCTGAGGTCTCTCAGGCCGCTGAACTTCAAGCGGCAGCTTGCCGGGGTTCGGCGACGCGATCCTGGATCAACCGGTGCAGATATTCGAGCTTTTCGACGACGGCGTTCGACAGCACGAAGGGGTAGGAATCCGGCTGGCCCATGCTGCGCTGGATGGCATTGATCGCCACCGATAGCGGCACCCAGGCGCTGACCAGTTGCTCGGCGCTTGCCGCCCGATAAGGGTTGAAATCCACCTCGGACGCCATTTCCTCATGACCGCGCGGATCGATCGCGATGCCGAAGCCGCGCGCGGTCTCCAGCGTATCGACGATGTGCAGATAGTGCGCGAAGCACTCGGCGAAATCCTCCCAGGGATGGGCCGCCGCGTAAGCGCTGATGAAGCTCTGCTGCCAGCCGAGAGGCGCGCCGTTCTGGTAATGGTTCTGAAGCGCCTGACCATAATCCTGTCGCTCATCGCCGAAGACGGCGCGGAAGCCGTCGAAAGCATCGCGGTCGCGGACCAGGCGGTTCCAGACGAAGTGCCCGATCTCGTGGCGAAAATGGCCGAGAAGCGTTCTATAGGGTTCGTTCATCGAGGCGCGGGCGAGTTCGCGGGTGATGTCGTCGGCCTCGGCGGCGCGGATGGCGATGACGCCCTCGTCGTGGCCCGTCATGGCCGGGATGACATTACCGTCGACCTGCACCTCATCCTCGAGAAAGTCGAATACCAACCCGCCTTGCGGATCCTCGATACGATCGGGTGGCGGCAGGCGCCAGCGCAGCAGCGAATAGAAGAGATGGCGCTGCGCCTGGCTGATGCGGCGCCAGCGATCGATACCCTCCTGCGTATGGGTATTCGGCACCAGGCGATTATAGCGGCAGGCGATGCAAAACGGATTTTCGTCATCCGCATTGACCAGCCAGTTGCAGATATCGAGACCGGCATTGGCGCAGAAGCGTACGGCGCGCTGAGGCTCCGATGTCAGCTGCCACAGCGTCTCGTCGCGCGGCTCGAGCGCGCGCATCGAGAGATCATCGGCTAAGAAGCCGAGGCGATGGTTGCAGCGTACGCATTGCCGGTTGTCGAAGTGCACGACCTGATCGCAGTTATCGCAGGCGAAAAGCCGCATGGAACGCCCCATAGCGTGGAGTTGATACAAAACGACCCGCAGCGCGGATGCGCGACGGGCCATTGCGGGGATGCTTTCGATCACATGCGATCGACGACATCCTTGATCTTGCCTTTGGCATCGCCCTTGGCGGACTGGGCCTTACCCTTGGCTTCCTGGACGGCGCCCTTGGCGCGGGTCGAATTGTCGCCGGTCGCCTTGCCGACAGCCTGCTTCGCCTTGCCGGCGATTTCGTTGGCCTTGCCGGAAATCTTGTCGCTGGTGCTACCCATCTGATGTCTCCTTTTGGTACGGGCCTCGTGCCCGGTGCGAAAAGAGAACGTGGTTCGCAGCTATTCGTTCCGCGAATTTTTGCGTCTTCAGGCGTGACCAGCTTCGGTGGAGAGCATGGCCGCCGAAATGCCCATGCCGGCCAGCGCGCGCTCGTATTTATCATCGAGATGGGGATCGAAGATGAGGGCGTCATTGGCCGGGCAATTCAGCCAGCCGTTGCTGGCGATCTCGGCTTCGAGCTGGCCAGCGCCCCAGCCGGCATAGCCGAGCAGCATGGTGGCGCGCTTCGGGCCCTCGCCCTTGGCGATGGCGCGGATGATGTCGAGCGTCGCCGTCATGCAGATATCGTCGCTGACGGGAATGCTGGAATCGCAGAGATAATCGTCGGAATGCAGAACAAAGCCTCGGCCGCTTTCCACGGGTCCGCCCGTCTGGATCGACAGGTCGCCGGATGGCGGCGGCATGAGGATCGCCTCGTCGCTCTTGATCATGTCGAGATGCATGAGCACGTCGGTGAACGAAAGCTCCTGAGAGCGATTGATGATGAAACCCATGGCGCCGGCGTCGGAATGGGCGCAGACGTAAATCACCGTGCGGGCGAAATTGCTGTCCGATACGCCGGGCATGGCGATCAGGAACTGGCCGTCGAAGAAGCCGCGTTCACGTCTGTTTTTCAGGGTCGACAGGGACATGATACCTCCTGATGCCAGACCGCTCGAGGCGCCGACAAGAGAAACATGGGCCAATGTCCTGTTTCAATCAACTGAAAATGAAAATTAAATCGGATGCGGCTGCTGGCGAAGGGCAGCGGATTTGAATAACCATTGCCGCATGACCTTTGCCCCGCACAACAGACGCCTCGTCCTGATCATCGCCACGGCTCTTGGCCTGTCCTCAGCCACGCTCTCCGCAGCGCAGGCGGGAACCAGCGAATGGGTCGACAATGCCGGCGGGCGGATGCGGCTGGTGGCGATGGCGCCCGACGCGCACGGCAAGATCCGCGCCGGGCTGCAGATCGAACCCAATGCCGGATGGATCACCTATTGGCGCGAGCCGGGCAATAGCGGCATCCCCCCGCAGATCACGATCGCGCCCGAGACGGGCGTGACGCTCGACAAGATCGGCTACCCGATCCCGAAGCACATCAAGGACGACAGGCTCGACGACATCGGCTACGACGCGCCGGTGACGCTGCCGCTCACGCTTTCGGCCGAGAGCGGTGCCACCGAGATCAAGGCGCAGGCCTTCATCGGCATCTGCAAGGATATCTGCGTGCCCTTCCAGGCTGACCTCACCGTCGCGCTTTCGACGGCCGGGCAATCGCAGCCGGAGGAAAAGGCCCTTCTTGACGCCGCCGACGCCAGGCTGCCGGAGGCGCCGTCGTCTAAGTTCAAGGTGAGCAAGCATGCGCTGTCGGCTGACCAGAAGGAACTGACGCTCAGTATCACGCTCCCGGACATCGGCGACACGACGCCCGACGTCGTCATTGCCGGCCCGAGCGGCTATGTCTTCACCAAGCAGCTGATGAGCAAGCGCGATGGCACGTCGCTGACGACGACAGTTGCGATCGGCAAGCTGCCCAAGAATTACGACATATCCGGCAAAAGCTGGAGCGCGCTTGTGATCGACGGAGCGCGCGCCATCGAAAGCCCGCTTGCTTTCAAATAGGCCGATCCTATCATTCACACCTGCCATTGATCTCAACTTAGGCGGCCCTCGGCGGCGCCTGCCAAACAATAACCAGGAGATAGTCATGACCATTGCAATCGGCGACACGCTGCCTTCCGCGACCTTCAAGGAAAAGACGGCTGACGGCCCGGTCGAGACCACGACCGAGGCTCTGTTCAAGGGCAAGCGCGTGGTGCTATTCGCCGTGCCCGGCGCCTTCACGCCGACCTGCTCGCTCAACCACCTGCCCGGCTATCTCGAAAACCGCGACACCATTCTCGGCAAGGGCGTCGACGACATCGCGGTTATCGCCGTCAACGACTGGCACGTCATGGGCGCCTGGGCGCAATCCTCCGGCGGCATGGGCAAGATCCACTTCCTGCCCGACTGGGACGCCTCCTTCACCAAGGCCATCGGCCTCGACGCCGACCTCTCCGGCGGCGGCCTCGGCGTGCGCTCCAAGCGCTACTCGATGCTGGTCGAAGACGGCGTCGTGAAGTCGCTCAACGTCGAGGACAACCCCGGCCAGGCGACGGTTTCGAGCGCTGCGACGATGATCGAGCAGCTTTGAGGTGATGTTGCGGGGTGGGGCCGCGTGGTGGTTTCGCCCGGCGCTTGGCCGCGCTGACGCGCTGGCTTGCGTGGCGGTTGCGGCGGGCTTTGGCTCTCTTGCGTTTTTGCTGCGCCGTTGCGTTCCTGGCGGCGTGTTTAGATCCTCGGCACCTTGGCCGAGGATGACGTCGAGAGTGTGGGAAGCGACGCCGCATCCCCACGACCGTCATACTCGGGCTTGTCCCGAGTATCTGCTGCAGGTGCAACTGGCTCGACGTCTATGGACGCTGGGCGAGGACGGGGCTGCGGGTGCCTAGGCGCCAACACACATCCTCCCGCTTATTCCAGTGGCTCCGGCTCCTCACACCTCCATTGCACCGTTGTATTCCTGGAGGCGTGCTTAGATCCTCGGCACGTTGGCCGAGGATGACGCCGAGAGCGTGGCGATGCGCCCACCCCCATTTCCCATTCCCCTTCCCTATTCTCCACAACCGCTTTCGATCGTCGATATTTTTCGCACTTGGCCGCTTGCGTCTAGGCTAAAATTATCGTTATAACGTTACAAAGTAATGTTATTACATATTGAGTACCCGCAATGACCCTCCTGAACAACCTCGCCGCCGGCCTGATGGGCACCTCGGCAATGAGCCGCGTGATCGGCGCCGTTGTCGTCGCCGCCCTGCTCTGGGTCGCCATCGCATGGGCGGTGTTGCTGCCATGAGTGAAGAGCTGATCCGGCTTTCCAACCTCACCGTCGCCTATAACCGGCACCCGGCCGTGCACCATGTCTCCGGCGCGATCACGGCCGGCAGCCTGACGGCCATTGCCGGGCCGAATGGGGCGGGAAAGTCGACGCTGTTGAAGGCGATCATGGGTGAGCTCAGGCCGAGCGAGGGGTGCGTGGAGCATCGGCTGCAGCGCACCGATTTCGGCTATCTGCCGCAGGCGGCCGATATCAACAGGCGGTTTCCGATCTCGGTGCTCGATACCGTGCTGCTCGGCGCATGGCGGCAGGCGGGGGCGTTTTCGCGGGTGTCGGGTGCGGAGATGGTGAAGGCGCGGGAGGCGATCGCGGCCGTTGGGCTGGAGGGTTTCGAGCGGCGGCAGATCGGGTCGCTGTCATCGGGCCAGCTACAGCGGGTGCTGTTTGCGCGGCTGTTGCTGCAGGACGCCAAAGTGATCCTGCTCGACGAGCCCTTTACCGCGATCGACGCCCGCACCACCCGCGATCTGATCGAGATGATCCTGACCTGGCATGGCGACGGGCGCACCATCGTGGCGGTGCTGCACGACTTCGAGCAGATCCGCGCGCATTTCCCGCAGACGCTGCTTCTCGCCCGCGAGATGATCGACTGGGGCCCGACCGCTTCCGCGATGTCTGCCGAGAACCTGTTGAAAGCAAGGGCGATGGCCGAGCGCTGGGATGAGGACGCAGACGCCTGCGCGCCCGCCGCATGACCATCTACGATCTCTTCTTCGCGCCCTTCGTCGATTACGGCTTCATGCGTCGGGCGCTGGTTGCGTGCTTGTGCCTCGGGCTCGGTTCCGGACCGATCGGCGTGTTCCTGATGCTGCGGCGCATGAGCCTGATGGGAGATGCGATGAGCCATGCGATCCTGCCGGGGGCGGCGATCGGCTATCTCGTCGCCGGATCGCTCTCGCTGACGGCGATGGGGATCGGCGGGCTGGTGGCGGGGCTTGCCGTCGCCCTGCTGTCGGGTGCGGTCAGCCGGGTGACGGTGCTGCAGGAGGATGCGAGCTTTGCCAGCTTCTATCTCGCGTCGCTGGCGCTCGGCGTGCTGATCGTCTCGCTGAGGGGCTCCAACATCGACCTGCTGCATGTGCTGTTCGGCACCATCCTCGCCATCGATCCCCCTGCCCTTTACCAGATCGGCGCGATCACGACGCTGACGCTGATCGTGCTTGCCGCGATCTACCGGCCGCTGA
Source organism: Hyphomicrobiales bacterium (assembly GCA_900465665.1). Taxonomy (GTDB): domain Bacteria; phylum Pseudomonadota; class Alphaproteobacteria; order Rhizobiales; family Rhizobiaceae; genus Rhizobium. Next base: position 8,179 of record UBJO01000010.1, on the reverse strand, counting down.
TCGCGGAGTGCTTCGATCCGAGTTTCCTGAGGGCGATCGGCGGGCGCGGTCCGGTCTATCACTTCCTGTTCCTGCTGCTCGTCGTGCTCAATCTGGTCGCCAGTTTCCAGGCGCTCGGCACGCTGATGGCGGTGGGGCTGATGATGCTGCCGGCCGCGATCGCGCAGCTCTGGTCACGCAGCCTGCCCTCGATGATGCTGGTGGCTGCCTTGAGTGCCGCGGCGTCCGGCTATTTCGGGCTGATCGCCTCCTACCATCTCGCGCTCGCCTCCGGGCCGACGATCATCATGACGGCGGCGGCGATCTACGGCTTTTCCATCTTTTTCGCACCGTCGGGCCTTGCCCGGCGTCTCTTCCCCCGCGCCCATCTCAAGGGCTAACCAAAGGATCCTTCTATGCCCCATAGAAGATTGCTTCTTGCCGCCTCGCTTCCCGCGTTGATGGCCTTCTCGGCCATGCCGGCCTCGGCCGAAACGCTGAAGGTCGTAGCCTCCTTCACCGTGCTTGCCGATGTCGTCAGCCAAGTCGGCGGCGACCATGTCGAGGTCAAGAGCCTCGTCGGGCCGAACGGCGACCCCCACGAATTCGAGCCGTCGCCCACCGACGCCAAGAACCTGAAGGCGGCGAAGGTCACCTTCGTCAGCGGCGAAGGACTGGAAGGCTGGATGGACCGGCTGATTGCGGCTTCGGGCTACAAGGGAACGCCGGTGACGGTCTCCGAGGGCGTGAAGACGCGCACCATGGAAGAAGACGGCAAGACGGTGACCGACCCGCACGTCTGGAACAGCCCGGTCAGCGTCAAGGTCTGGGTCGCCAATATCGAGAAGGCGCTTTCATCTGCCGATCCAGCCGATACGGCGGCGTTCAAGGCCAATGCCGAGGCGTACACCAAGAAGCTCGACGAGATGGACGCCTATGCCAAGGCGAAGTTCGAAAAGATCCCGGAAGATCATCGCAAGGTGCTGACCAGCCACGACGCCTTCGGCTATTTCGGTCGGGAGTATCATGTGAGCTTCCTGGCGCCGCTCGGCGTTTCCACCGAAAGCGAGGCGTCGGCGGCTGAAGTGGCCAAGCTGATCGAGCAGATCAAGGCCGAGCAGGTGAAGACCTACTTCTTCGAAAACTCCAACGATCCGCGCCTCGTCAAGCAGATCGCCAAGGCAACGGGCGCAGAGCCCGGCGGCGAGCTCTATGTGGAATCGCTGTCGGACGCCAAGGGCCCGGCATCCACCTATGAGAAGATGTTCCGCTACAATGTCGATCAGATCTCCGCCGCGATGCGCAAGGGCAGTTGACGACGGAAACCGAGACGTTCGACCTGCGGGATCAGACCTGCAGGTCGAAGACGATCAGGCCGCCGAGGCCGCCATCCAGCGACGAGACGATGCGCTCGCCGACGGCGACATGCTCGGGATGGACGAGATAGGCGTCGCGCGCCTCCGGGCTTTCGAAGGTGACGGCGAAGCCATCGACGAAGCCGGCATGCAGGCCCTCGGGCGAGACGTTCGGGCCGTATTTGATATCCAGAATACCCGGAATGACCTGCTTCAGCGCGACGATAGATTCAAACAGGGACTGCTTCTCTTCGCCCGTGATGGCCGATTTCAGCCGCATCAGCACTGAGTGCAGGATCATATGGTTGCCTCCCGACATGTTGTTATCCGCAAAGCATAGTGGGAATGCGGCCATGGGCAAGATGCAAATATTGGCCCTCCCCAGTGCGCGCTCCCCTCGCCTCACTTCTTCGTCAGCGACCGTTTCGGGCGGCCAAAGCGTCGTAAACGGGACGACGCCGGCGACATTCTCCTCTAAGCTGCGACCCATGACCGCACGGGAAGAGGAGCCCGCGCGGACCGCAGCATTTTCAACGGAGGAGATGAAAATGAGCAAGAACCGTGGCGTCGTCTACATGCGGCCCGGCGTTGTCGAAATCCATGACATCGATGATCCGAAGCTCGAGGCACCCGATGGGCGCCGCATCGAGCATGGCGTGATCCTGAAGGTGATCTCGACCAATATCTGCGGATCGGACCAGCACATGGTGCGCGGCCGCACCACGGCGATGCCGGGGCTGGTTCTCGGCCATGAAATCACCGGCCAGATCATCGAAAAGGGCATTGATGTCGAGATGCTCGAGGTCGGCGACATCGTCTCCGTACCGTTCAACGTCGCCTGCGGTCGCTGCCGCTGCTGCAAGTCGCAGGACACCGGCGTTTGCCTCACCGTCAACCCGTCGCGCGCCGGCGGCGCCTATGGCTATGTCGACATGGGCGGCTGGATCGGCGGCCAAGCCCGCTACGTGACCATCCCCTATGCAGACTTCAACCTCCTGAAAATTCCGGATCGCGACCGGGCGATGGAGAAGATCCGCGATCTCACCATGCTCTCCGACATCCTGCCGACGGGCTTCCATGGCGCGGTGCGCGCCGGCGTCGGCGTCGGCTCGACCGTCTATGTCGCGGGCGCCGGGCCGGTCGGGCTTGCGGCCGCCGCTTCCGCCCGCATCCTGGGCGCCGCCGTGGTGATGATCGGCGACTTCAACAAGGATCGCCTGGCGCATGCCCCCCGCGTCGGTTTCGAGCCGATCGATCTGTCGAAGAGCGACCGTCTCGGCGACATGATCGCGCAGGTGACCGGGAGTAACGAGGTGGACAGCGCCATCGACGCCGTCGGCTTCGAGGCGCGTGGTCATTCGGGCGGCGAGCAGCCGGCGATCGTGCTCAACCAGATGATGGACATCACCCGCGCGGCGGGCTCGATCGGCATTCCCGGCCTCTACGTGACCGAGGACCCCGGCGCTGTCGACAGTGCCGCCAAGACCGGCAACCTGTCGCTGCGCTTCGGCCTCGGCTGGGCCAAGGCGCAATCCTTCCACACCGGCCAGACGCCGGTGCTGAAGTATAACCGACAGCTGATGCAGGCGATCCTCCACGACCGTCTGCCGATCGCCGATATCGTCAACGCCAAGGTGATCCCGCTCGAAGAGGCCGTTCAGGGCTACGAGAGCTTCGACCACGGGGCGGCGACGAAATTCGTGCTCGACCCGCATGGGGATGTCGCGAAGGCGGCTTGAGGGATATGAGGATGAGGGGGTGGCCGGCGGCGTGCCGTGTGGCCCCCTCACCCTACCCTCTCCCCGCTGGGGATAGGGGGAGCAAGAGGCCCGCCACGAGTCCCTTCTCCCCTGTGGGGAGAAGGTGGCGGCAGCCGGATGAGGGGGCTGCGGGCGCTGACGTTAGCCACTTTCAAAACTCCTACCTGCAAAACTACATGCCTCTACCCCGGCAGGTTTTACCCCCGGTTGATACGGCACTGGTACGGACGGGGCGCCAAAAGCTGCCTCGTAAATAGTTTAGTTTTATTGACACCTTCCGGCGCCCCGTTCGGCGGTCTGCAATCGTGTCCTGGTTCCTTTACCGGGTGATCGGCATCTTTTCAGAGATATGCTCGCGGGATTGTTCTTGTTCTTGAGGCTTTCGCTCCCCGGGCATCCCGAATGGGCCGTCTTGATCGACGCCGGGAGGGCCTCCGCGGACCTGTCGCCCGCGGCACCCCGGCGCCGTTCCGCAAAACCCTTCCGGACTTCACGGTCGGCCAGTCGCCGTCCCTTATGTGCATAGGCGCGTGGTATCGGCGAACCGACCTTCACACCCGCACACCAACTCTTCGCTGGCGGGACCATTCCGCGACGCCCCTCGTTTCACCCTGCGTCAGGGGCTTCCCGAAAGCGCCGGTCCCACCTCGCCGGCAACGCAACCGGTGTATCCGAAGACGGGACGGGGTGAGTGTGGCGCAGGAGGTGGGCGTGGGGAAAATGTGTGGTGTAAGTAGTTGATATTGTGGGGTGTGAGGGTGAGGTTGCGAGGAGCAACGCTGGCATGCGCGACGTGATCGGCTGGTGATGATTACTACCGGGCCTAAGCGGCGATCAATTCATTGACGATCAAGCCGCCACGATCTCTAAATGCTGGGGATCAATGACATGCGAGGAACCTGAGATTTGCAACCTTTGACAATCCGCGTGGCGCGGCCAAGTGATGATTTGGAAGCCCTCCGCCAGTTCTACTGTGCCGGTCTTGGGCTTGAATTGCTCTACGAGTTCGCGGGACACGATGGCTTTGACGGCATAATGGTCGGCCAGCGTGGGGTTCCGTATCACTTTGAGTTCACGAAGAAGGTAGGGCACCCTGTCGGCCGTGCCCCAACCGAAGACAACTTGATCGTCTTCTATATTCCTGATCCGATTGAATGGAATGCATCCGTCGACCGTATGGTCGCGTCTGGGTTCCCGCCTGTTGCCGCATTTAATCCCTATTGGGATCGAAATGGTAAAACCTTCGAAGACCCAGACGGCTACAGAATCGTACTCCAAAACGCTGCTTGGGATTAGGCCTATGACAATGAGCCCGATTGACTGATCGTCGGTTCCAACGTGTCGCCCCCTCACCCTACCTTCTCCCCTCGGGGAGAAGGTGGCCCGAAGGGTTCAGGTGCAACAAGTTGCACCTGAGATGAGGGGGCGGCTGGCGCGGAGTTAGCTGCTTGATCAAGCTCCTTCGGCGCGTTTGCCCAACCTCTCCGCAACCTCAAACAGCGCCGGCACCGCCGGGTTGCTCGACGCAGCCGAGGCGCAGAGCACGATGTCGAACTCCGGCGCATCCATGATCGGCCGCGAGACCAGCCCTTCGGCCAGATCCGCGCACAAAGACTGCGGGATGAGCGCTATGCCCAGGCCTTCGGCGACAAGGCGGATGATGGTGTGCTGCAGGCGGGGTTCGAGCGCGAAATGCGGGACGACGCCCGGGGCGGCGCAGTAGTTGCGTATGGCGTCGCGGAGCGTCGGCGTGACGCTTGCGGGGGCGGCGATCAGGCGTTCGCTTGCGAGGTCCGTTGGGCCGGCGATGTCGAGTTTCGCCAGGCGGTGATCTCGCGGCACGATCAGGCGCAGGCGGTCGCGGGCGAGAAGCGTGGTGCGCAGATGCGCGGCCGGGCTGCCGCCGAAGGTGACGGCGGCGTCGAGGCGGCCTTCGATCAGCATCTCCTCGATATCGGTCGGTATGCGCTCCTCGAGCACGAGGCGGACATCGGGGCGCGCTTCGGAGTAAAGCCGCACCAGCGCCGGGACGACGCTATAGGCGGCGTTCATCATGAAGCCGAGCTTCAATTCGCCCTTCACGCCGGATGCGACCAGCTGCACATCGCGGCAGGCGGCGTCGAAATGCGCGAGCACGGCGCGGCACTCCTCCAGAAAATGCCGGCCCGCCGCCGTCAGCGCGACATTGCGGGAATTGCGCTCGCAGAGGCGGGCGCCGAGCGTCTTCTCGATCGCGGCGATCTGCCGGCTGAAGGGCGGCTGGCTCATGTTCATGCGGGCTGCCGCGTGGCCGAAGTGCAAGGCATCGGCGAGCGCCACGAAATAGCGCATGTGGCGCGTGTCCATTTCATACCCCTCAGGTATCAATCAGTGACAATATCGACATTGGATTATATCGATATCAGGGGCTAGACAATGGTCTTTGCAACCTGAGTTCCTTCCCCCAATGCTGACCAATCTCCTCATCGTGCTCCCCATATTCGCGCTGATCCTGACCGGATGGATCGCGCGCAAGACCGACGCGCTCGGCCCCAATGCGACGCGCGAGGTGAACCGGCTGGTGGTCTATCTGGCGCTGCCTGCTTTGCTCTTCGACATCATGGCCAACGCCAAACTATCGCAGATCTGGCAGCCGGGCTTCATCCTCGCCTTCACCTCCGGCTGCGCCATCATCTTTTGCGCGACGCTCTGGTGGCGGATGTCCAAGGGCCGGCACCTGGCGGATGCGGCGATCGACAGCCTGAATGCCAGCTACGCCAACACGGGGTTCGTCGGCTTTCCGCTGGTGCTCTCGATCGTTGGCGACAACGGCATGGCGCCGACGCTGATCGCGACGATCGTCACCGTCTGCGTGCTCTTCGCGGTCGCTATCGTCTTGATCGAGGGCGGGCTGCAATCGGAGACACGGCGGCGCGATATCGCCCGGAAGACATTTCTCTCGCTGGCCAAGAACCCGCTGTTGATCGCGCCGGTGCTGGGCGCGCTGTTCATGGTCTCGGGCGTTTCGCTGCCGGCGCCGGTGCATGCGTTTCTAAAACTTCTCGGCGGCGCGGCTTCGCCCTGCGCGCTGATCGCGCTTGGGCTCTTTCTGGCCGGATCGAAGGCGGGGGCGGCGACCGAGCGGGCGGCGACGGCGGGGATTCTGGTCGGGCTGAAGCTGGTTGCGCAGCCTCTGGTGACCTGGGTGATTGCCGGGCCGCTGCTGCAGCTGCCGCCGGTTGCGGTGCATACCTGCGTTCTCTTGGCGGCGCTGCCGACGGGGACCGGGCCGTTCATGCTGGCGGAGTTTTATGGGCGGGAGGCGAGTTTGACCGGGCGCGTGGTGCTGGCCTCGACGGTGCTGTCGATTGGGACGATTTCGGCTTATTTGGCGGTGGCGGGGTGAAATTTGGTTGGGGCGAGCGGCCCGCCACGAGTCCCTTCTCCCCAGCGGGGAGAAGATGCCGGCAGGCAGATGAGGGGGCCAGAGGTGAGAGGTCTACGATAATAATTTCAAACGGATAGCTGGGAGCCCGGAGCCCCCCCCCCCCCCCCCCNNTCTCCCCGCTGGGGAGAAGGAAATGTCGAGCAAGCGGCCAGCTCCTACCCGCAAAAAAGAGAAGCCGCCCTACCGCTTCTTGAACGGCTCCATGCCCTTGCGCGCCAACTCGTCGGCGCGTTCGTTTTCCGGGTGGCCGGCGTGGCCTTTGACCCAGTGCCAGTTGACCTTGTGGCGCTGGTTGGCGGCGTCGAGCGCCTGCCAGAGTTCGCCGTTCTTCACCGGCTTCTTGTCCGCGGTCTTCCAGCCGTTCTTCTTCCAGCCGAAGATCCACTTGGAGATGCCGTCCATGACGTATTTGCTGTCGGTGTGGAGATCGACCTCGCAGGCGCTTTTCAGCGCCGTCAGCGCCGAGATGGCGGCCAAGAGTTCCATGCGGTTGTTGGTGGTTTCCGCCTCGCCGCCGCAGAGCTCCTTCTCCACCTCGCCATAGCGCAGCACCGCGCCCCAGCCGCCGGGTCCCGGGTTTCCGGAGCAGGCGCCGTCGGTGTAGATGTCGACGTGCTTCATGGCATGAGCCCGTATTCGGCGGCGGATTTGATCTGCCGGTGGAAGCGCAGCTTGCGCAGGTATTCGAGCGGGTCCTTCTTGGTCACCATCGCGCCCTCGGGCGTCATCAGCCAGTCGTAGAGGCGGGTGAGGAAGAAGCGCAGGGCCGAGCCGCGCGAGAGGATCGGCAGCGCCGCTAAGTCGGCGTCGCTCAGCGGGCGCACGCTGGTATAACCCTCGAGCATCGCCATGCCCTTGGTGATGTTATAGGCGCCGTCCTTTTCGAAGCACCAGGCGTTGAGGATGATCGAGACGTCGTAGGCCAAGAGATCGTTGCAGGCGAAGTAGAAATCGATCAGGCCCGAGAGATCGTCGCCCAGGAAAAAGACGTTGTCGGGGAAGAGATCGGCGTGGATGACGCCTGCGGGGAGATCCTTCGGCCAGTGCGCCGCGAGAAAATCGAGTTCGCCGCGGATTTCCGCCTGCAGGCCCTTCTCGACTTCGTCTGCGCGGGCTTCAGACTTGTCCCACAGCACCTGCCAGCCATCGACGGAGAGCGCGTTGGGGCGCTTGAGCTCAAAACCTTCGCCGGCGATGTGCATCCGGGCCAGCGCCTTGCCGACCTCGCGGCAATGCTTGGCTTCCGGCTTGCGCAGCCACATGCCTTCGAGGAAGGAGATCAGCGCCGCGGGGCGGTCCGACAGCTGGCCGAGCAGCGCGCCATCCTTGCGCGGCAAGGGCAGCGGGCAGGACAGGCCGCGCGCGGAGAGATGCTGCATCAGGCCGAGGAAGAACGGCAGATCGGTCTTTTCGACGCGCTTTTCGTAGAGCGTCAGGATCAGCGGGTCCTTCGAGGTATGCAGCAGGAAGTTGCTGTTTTCGACGCCCTCGGCGATGCCCTTGTAGGACAACAGCGTGCCGGCGTCATATTCCGTCAGGAACCACTTCAGATCGTCTTCGGAGATATCGGTGTAGACTGCCAAGGCGGGCTCTCGTTTTCGGTTTGGTGCTTCGGTCGGCTTCGGGCGGTGGTGCAGATGATACCCCCCTCTGCCCTG